>NZ_JAIFYA010000001.1:0-600000 GCF_019688735.1 Thermosulfurimonas sp. F29 | reverse complement strand
GAGCTCTTTCCGGTGCTGGCTCTTCTCACCCAGGGCAAGATTGCCTTCACGCTTGCGGTCTTCTGGCACGGCCGGACCGGGCTAGAAGCCGAGAACCAGGGCCAGCCAGCCCTCAAGGGTTAGGCGGGAGAAGACCCGGGCTCCGGTGAGTCGGCGGAGCACCTCGGGGGCCTGAGCCTCGGAAAACCCCGAAAGAACGGCCCGGCCTCCCGGCCGCAGGGCCTTTCGTATCTCCGGCGCCAGGGCCAGAATGGTCCCGATGGTCAGGTTGGCCAGCACCAGATCGAACCTTCCCCTCCGGGCCACCTCCGCGCTTCCCCGTATCACGAGGATGCGCCCGGAAAGCCCGTTCGTTTTCACATTGTGCAGGGCCTCCCGGCAGGCCCGGGGATCTATGTCCACCGCCAGCACCCGTTTGGCTCCGAGCCGGGCCGCGGCCAGGGCCAGAATACCGCTTCCGCACCCCAGATCCAGCACCCGTCCGGGTGGGCCGTCTTCGCACAGGATCGAAAGGGCCCTCAGGCACAGCACCGTGGTGGGGTGACTTCCGCTTCCGAAGGAGAGGTCCGCCCGGAGGTAGATCTCTCCCGGCTCCGGTCTCTCCACCCCGAGAGGGGAAAAGAAGTGAAAGGGTCCCACCCGGAACCGCCTGGGTACCGGGCGGGGGCTTTCGGCCAGTTCCGTTTCCTCGATCTCCACCCCGGGAAGGGTCCGGGCCAGCGCTCGCAGGCGTTCGTGGACTCCCTCCGCCGGATAGCCCAGCACCAGAAGCCCGGTATCCGGGAAGAAGGTCTCGGCAAGGGGAGACAGACCCGCCGCCCGGAGTCTCTCCAGCACCCTCCCGGGATGCGCCGTGCGGATTTTGACCCGAAGGTAGTCCTTCACAGCCTCTTGCGGGAGTCCAGGATTACCGTGACCGGTCCGTCGTTTATCAGTTCCACCTGCATGTAGGCTCCGAAGACCCCGGTCTTCACGGAAAGCCCCTTTTGGGAGAGGGCCTTTACTAAGGCCTCGCAGAGCTCGCGGGCCCTTTCCGGGCGTTCCGCGGGATCAAAGGACGGGCGTTTTCCCTTTCGACAGTCCCCGCACAGGGTAAAGTTGGAGACGAGAAGCACCTCGCCCCCCACCTGCGAGAGATCGTGGTTCATCCTGCCGGCCTCGTCCTCGAAAAGGCGAAGCCCCGCGATCTTTCCGGCCATCCAGTCGAGGTCCCCCGGTCCGTCGCCCTTCTCCACCCCCACGAGAACCAGAAAACCCCGTCCGATCCGGGCCACCTCCTTTCCCTCCACCCGCACCGTCGCTTCCTTTACCCGCTGGATTACCGCGCGCATCTTTCCGCGAACTCCATAAATTCCTCCAGCCCCAGGGGCGGAGAGAAGAGAAACCCCTGCCCCTCCTCACAGCCCATCTCCCTGAGAAGCCGAAGTTCCTCCTCCCTCTCGATCCCCTCGGCCAGGCACCGGGCCCCCACATTGCGGGCCAGCCCCACGATGGTCCGGACCACGAAGCGGGTCTTGTCCTCCCTGAGCATGTTGCTCACGAAAAAACGGTCGATCTTGATCTTGTCCACCTCGAATTCCACCAGGTACCGCATGGAGGAGTACCCCATACCGAAGTCGTCGAGCACGATCTTTATACCCAGGTGACGGAGTTTTTCCAGGATGGCCAGCGTCCTTTCCGCCTTCTCCATGGCCGTGGTCTCGGTGATCTCCAGGTGAAACCTCTCCGGAGGAAACCCCGTCTCGGAGAGGACTTTTTCTATCCTTTGGGGGAGCGAAGCCTCGCGGAACTGCCGGGCGGAGAAGTTAAGGCACAGGAATAGTCCCTTTCGTTTCACCAGGGGAGCGAGATCGGTCAGGGCCCGGTGAAGGACGAACTCCCCCAGTTCGTTTATGAACCCGGTCTTTTCGGCCAGGCCGATGAACTTGATCGGGGAAAGGAGCCCCAGCTGGGGATGTCTCCAGCGGATCAGGGCCTCGGCCCCGACCAGGCCTCGGTCCGAAAGCCTCACGATGGGTTGATAAACGGGGAAAAATTCCCCCCGTTTGAGCCCCTCCACCATGGCCGTGCGCAGAAAGGCCTCCTCGGAAAGGTGCTTCTCGATCTCCGGGGAATAGAGGGCCACGGTCTCGTCGTTTTCCTTGGCCCGTTTTAGAGCGGCCTCGGCCTTGCTGAGAAGATCCTCGGGGCTCTCCCCGTCCCGGGGAAACAGGGCTCCCCCGATCCGCACCGAAAGGATGAGATCCTGCCCCTCGATCCGGAAGGGCTTCTGCAGTAGGCGCTGCACCTTGTTCAGAACCACCTGCAGGCTGTAGGTACCCCGAATGTCGGTAAAAATGATCCCGAACTTGTCCGCAAAGAAGCGGCTTTTGACATCGTCCCGGCGGAGTCCCTCCTGAAGCCGGCGGGCCACCTCGGAGAGGATGCGATTTCCGGCCTCGTATCCGAAGGTGGCGTTCACCTCGCGGAAGTCTACCAGGTCGATAACGGCCACCAGGAGCTGTTCCCTCCGACGGGCCCCTCGCAGGGTGAGGGCCCGGAGTTTTTCCAGGAAAAGGTGCCGGTTGGGGAGTCCGGTAAGGGTGTCGAAGAAGGCCACCTCAATTAACCGTCGCTCCAGGAGACGCTGGGGGGTGGTGTCCACTCCCAGCCCCACGCCCACCCGCCGTCCCTCCCATTCGAGACTATCGGTGACGAGGTTGATGACCCGTTCCCTTCCATCCTTGGTAACCAGGACAAGGTCCCTGTAGGTATGAGACGATATCTCACCCCGAATCCGGCGGGCCAGGTTTTCTCGGATCTCCCAATGGAAACGCGGATGCACCACCTCCCACACCCGTTTCTCCCGGAGTTCATTCAGGGTGTAGCCCAGCACCCGAAGGGTGTAGGGATTGGCGTGGAGGATGCGACCGTCCTCCAGGTCGTACACGATCAATCCCACCGGAGCCTTTCCGAAAAGGCTCTGCCAGAACACGGAGTCCAGGGCGAAGGTGCCCGTCCCCGTCTTCTCTTCCGTAAGATCCACCCAGAGCCCCAGGAGGAGCCAGCGGTCGGATTCTTTCTCCAGCACGGCGATCCCTTCTTTGATCCAGAGAAAGCCCCCGTCTTCCTTCCGAAACCGGAAGAGACGCCAGCTCTCCCCCGGAGTCTCCAGAAGAGACCGGGCGTCCTCCAGGAAGGAAGCCCGATCCTCCGGATGGATGTGCTCCGGATCCCACATGTTTTCCGGTGCGGCGGGTCCCAGAATCTCTCTCAATCTGGGACTGGCGAAGAGGACCCTTACCGGAAGGAGTTCGTCTCCCTCCCGGCGAGCCTCCAGGAGATAGACCCCGGCGGGAATACCGACCAAATACTTCTCGCAGGTTGGTTCCAGCGAAAAGTTGATCATGGCTCTAATGTTAATTATTGTATCGTGAAAAGGCCAGAGGCTCCTTCTTGACAAAAAGGGGGGAGTGTTTTTTAGTTAAGGGTCCGGAATTTCGGGGAAAGGGGTTGACAGGATGGACATCTTTACGCCGCAGACACCCATGCCCAGGAAGGAAGAGGTCGAGCGCGAGTGGTATGTGGTGGACGCCTCGGGAAAGGTGCTCGGGCGTCTGGCCTCGGAGATCGCCAAGCGTCTCCGGGGTAAACATCGTCCCTATTTCGCCCCTCATGTGGATGTGGGGGACTTCATCGTGGTGGTGAACGCCGACAAGGTGCGTCTCACCGGAAAGAAGTGGGATCAGAAGGTCTACTGGCGGCACTCGGGCTACATGGGCGGGCTTAAGTTGCGCACGGCCCGGCAGATGCTTCAGGAAAAACCCGAGGAGCTAATCCGGCTGGCGGTGAAGCGGATGCTTCCCAAGAACCGGCTGGGGCGCAAGCTCCTCAGGAAACTCAAGGTCTATGCCGGTCCCGAACATCCCCATAAGGCCCAGAATCCCAGGCCGCTTGACCTTTAGGAGGTGAACGAACATGGCTGAATCCCAGGAGAGATATTACGCCACGGGAAAGAGAAAGACCGCCATCGCCCGGGTGTGGCTCACCCCGGGAAGCGGGCGCATCGTCGTGAACAAGAAGGACTTTGACGAGTACTTTTACGATCACCTGGTGGCCCGTTACATAGTGGAGCAGCCCTTCCGGCTCACCGGGACCGAGGGCAAGTTCGATGTCTACTGCACGGTCAAGGGCGGGGGTAAAAACGCCCAGGCCGAGGCCATCCGTCACGGCATTGCCAAGGCCCTCCTCGAGTATCATCCCGACTTTCGTCCCCCGCTCAAGAAGGCGGGGCTGCTCACCCGGGATGCCCGGGTCAAGGAACGGAAGAAGTACGGTCTGCGCGGGGCCCGTCGCGGGCAGCAGTACTCCAAGCGGTAACCCGTCTTTTCCCCGGAGGTGGTGACCGTGGTGCGGGTGGCCGTGGTGGGGGCCACGGGGTATACGGGGCTTGAACTACTGAGGCTTGCCGCCGGCCACCCGGAGATTCGGGTCACGGTGGCCACCTCCCGCCGTGAGGCCGGAAAGACCCTCTCCGAATACTGGGGCTTCTCTCCCCTTCCGTACGAGGTGCGCATCACTTCTCCGGACCCGGATCACCTGGCTGCGGAGGCCGAGGTGGCCTTCCTGTGCGTGCCTCACGGGACGGCCCAGGAAATGGCGGCGGAGCTCCTTTCCCGGGGCATTAAGGTCATTGACCTTTCGGCGGACTTTCGAATTCCGGATCCGGAGGTCTATCAGCGCTGGTACGAGACCCCGCACCGTTTCCCCGGGCTCCTTTCCGAGGCGGTTTACGGTCTTTCGGAGATTCACCGGGAGGAGATTCGGAGGGCCCGTCTCGTGGCCAATCCCGGCTGTTATCCCACCGCGGCGCTTTTGCCGCTGGTGCCCCTTGTGCGGGAGGGGCTGGTGGAGCCCCGGGACATCCTCATCGACGCCAAGAGCGGGGTCTCCGGAGCGGGCCGCAAGGCCGAGGTCTCCCTCTCCTTCTGTGAGGTGAACGAGGACTTCCGGGCCTACAGGGTGGCCGCCCATCGACACACCCCGGAGATGGAGGCCGAGCTAACCCGGGCCGCCGGAAGCGAGGTCCGCGTGCTCTTTACCCCTCACCTCACCCCCATGCAGCGGGGGATCTTCGCCACGATATATGCGTATCCCCGCACCGGTGAAGGGGAGATTCACGAAGCCCTGCGGGACTTTTACGCGGAAAGTCCCTTCGTGGAGGTCCTGCCGCCGGGGAGGGTGCCCCGGGTGGCCGAGGTGCGGGGCACCAACCTCTGTCGCATCGGTCTCCGCCTGGATCACCGCACCGGGCGCCTCGTCCTCCTTTCGGTGATCGACAACCTGGTCAAGGGAGCCAGCGGCCAGGCCCTGCAGAACCTTAACCTCGTGCAGGGATGGCCCGAGGACCTGGGCCTTCCGCGAGCCCCGGTCTTCCCGTAAGAGATGCGCAACATTAAGCTCATCATCGCCTACGACGGGACCAACTATTTGGGCTGGCAACGGCAGAAGCAGGGGCCCACCATTCAGGGCGTGCTGGAGGACACCCTGCGCCAGATCGTGGGGCACAGGGTGAAGCTCCGGGCCGCCGGACGCACCGACGCCGGCGTACACGCCCTGGGGCAGGTGGCCCACTTTCACACCACCTCCAAAAGGGACCTCGAAACCCTTTTCCGGGCCCTGAACGCCCTTCTGCCCAGGGACATCTCCGTGATCCGGGTGGAGGAGGTGGACTTCCGCTTTCACGCTCAGCACGACGCCCTGCGCAAGACCTACTTCTACCAGATCTACAATCACCCGGTGCGCAATCCCCTCCTGAGGCTTTACTCCTGGTGGGTACCTGAGCCTCTGGATCTCGAGGCCATGCGGGCCTGTCTTCCCCTCATCATCGGGGAGAAGGACTTTGCCAGTTTCCGAAAATCCGGGACGGACCTCAAGAGCACGGTACGCACGGTTTACGAGGCCACGCTCAAACGCGCCGTGGGCATGGCGCATGTGATCCGTTTCGAGATCACCGGGCGGGGGTTTATGCGCTACATGGTGCGGAACATCGTGGGGGCCCTGGTGGAGGTGGGTCGGGGCCGCCTTACCCCCGAGGACTTTCAGCGGATCCTCGAGGCCCGGGATCGCTCCGTAGCCCCGCCTCCGGCTCCTCCGCAGGGGCTCTTCCTTAAGGAGGTCTATTACGGTAAAAAGGGAAGAGCGAAGGATTATGCCCCCAGAGGAGTGCGCCGATGAAGCTTTCGGAGAGGATCAGACGGCTCAAACCCTCGGCCACGCTCGCCGTGGACGCCAAGGCCAAGGCCCTCAGGGCCCGGGGGGTGGATGTGATCAACCTTTCCGCCGGGGAGCCCGACTTTGACACCCCTCCCCACATCAGGGAGGCGGCCAAGCGGGCCCTGGACGAGGGATTTACCCGCTATCTTCCCGCGGTGGGGCTTCCGGAGCTGCGCGAGGCGGTCTGCTTCCGCCTGAAGGAGGACTACGGATTCGCGTACCGGCCCGAGGAGGTCCTCGTCACCTGCGGGGCCAAGCAGGCCCTTTTCAACCTGGCCCAGGCCCTGCTCGACCCGGGAGACGAGGTGCTCGTTCTGTCTCCTTACTGGGTGTCCTACCCTCCCATCGTGGAACTGGCCGGCGGGGTGCCGGTGATCGTGCCCTCCGAGGCGGAGCGAAACTTCGAGCCGGATCCCGAGGAGATCCGGACCCGGATCTCCCCCCGCACCCGGGGCATCATCCTGAACAGCCCCTCAAACCCCACCGGTTGCGTGTACTCGCGCGAGTTCCTTTCCGCGGTGGCGGAGATAGTCCGGAACCACGACCTGTGGGTGATAAGCGACGACATATACGACCGTTTGCGTTTCGACGGTCAGGGCCCGGAGAACATCCTCTCCGTGGCTCCGGACCTCCGGGAAAGGGTCATCCTGGTCAACGGGGTTTCCAAGGCCTACGCCATGACCGGCTGGCGCATCGGCTGGGCGGTGGGGCCGGAGGAGGTCATCCGGGCTGCGGCCAAGCTCCAGGGACAGAGCACCTCCAACGCCACGGCCTTCGCCCAGAAGGCCGCGGTGGCT
Organism: Thermosulfurimonas sp. F29; assembly: GCF_019688735.1. NCBI lineage: Bacteria > Pseudomonadati > Thermodesulfobacteriota > Thermodesulfobacteria > Thermodesulfobacteriales > Thermodesulfobacteriaceae > Thermosulfurimonas > Thermosulfurimonas sp. F29. The sequence continues at coordinate 592,948 of NZ_JAIFYA010000001.1, read as the reverse complement.
GCGCTTACCGGCCCGCAGGACTGCGTGGAGGAGATGAAGCGGGCCTTCGCCGAAAGGGCCGCCTTCCTCCACCGGGCCCTTTCAGAGATTCCGGGGGTGAAATCCGTGCGCCCTCAGGGGACCTTTTATCTTTTTGCGGATTTTTCCGTGTTTTATGGCCGGAGGTCCCCGATCGGCGGGGAAATTCGGGATTCCGTGAGCCTGGCCGAATACCTGCTGGAGGAGGGCCGGGTGGCCACGGTGCCGGGAGTGGCCTTCGGCGACGACCGGTTCCTCAGGCTTTCGTTCGCCCAGGGGATGGAGACCCTGGCCGAGGCCGCGGAACGCCTGAAGAGGGCGCTGGCGCGTCTGGAGTGAACGACTATGCCCAACTATCCCCTCATCCCCCTCGAGAGCGTGGTCTTCGCCCTTTCCGAGGCCCTGGACAGTGCGGACCCTCACCTGGTGAACCACCAGCTGCGGGTCTCCTACATCTCCCGCATGGTGGGGCGGGAGCTGGGCTTCCGGGGAAGAGAGCTTGAGTCCCTGGTGGTGGCCGGGGCCCTCCACGACATAGGTCTTTTCACCGCGGAGGAGCGCACCCGGGCCCTGGAGGAGGATTCCCGGATCCTGGAAAAACACACCCGGATCGGCTACCTCATGCTGCGGGAATTCCCCTACCTGCGTCGGGCCGCGGAGTTCATCCTCCACCACCACACCCCCTGGGAGACGCTTCGAGACGAAGTGGAGGATCCGTGGGTGGCCCTCGGGGGGAATATCCTCCACCTGGCCGACACCCTGGAGACCAGACTGCGAGGAAGGTCCCCTTTGTTACTTCACACTTCGGAGATTACGGGGGAGGTCAGAACTCTATCAGCCCGGTTCGCCCCGGAGGTCCTCGAGGCCCTGCGCAGGGTGTCCGAGGCCGAGCTTTTCTGGCTCCGCCTGGAGCGGTTCGAAAAAGAGACCGAGCTCGTCTTCCAGGTGGAGCACTCCACCTACCTTCCCTGCGGGGAGATGGAGTCCCTGGCGGCCCTGTTTTCCCTGGTGGTGGACCTGAAGAGTCCCTTCACCCGGGTCCACTCCGCCGGGGTGGCGGAGGTGGCCACCTGGCTGGGCGAGGCCCTGGGGTTTTCCCCCTATCTTTTGAGTTCGCTGCGGGTGGCCGGTTATCTTCACGATCTGGGAAAGCTCGCCGTACCGGATAGCATCCTCAACAAGCCCGGGCGCCTTACCGAGGAGGAGTGGGCCGTGATGAAGGCCCATCCCTTCATCACCTACCGTATCCTGGAGAGGATTCCCCACTTCGAGACCATCAACGCCTGGGCCTCCTCCCATCACGAGAGGCTCGACGGCAGGGGTTATCCGGCAAGGCTCTCCGCCGGAGACCTCTCCCTGGGGGCCCGGGTTATGGCGGTGGCGGATGTGACCACGGCCATTCTCGAGGATCGTCCATACCGTGCCGGTATGTCCCTCCGAGAGGCCCGAAAGGTACTCCAGAAGCTCTCCGGCCACGCCCTCGATCCGGAACTGACCGCCCTGGTATCGGAAAACCTGGATCATGTGCGGGAATTGATTCGCGAGGTACGCCGAACCCGTCTTGAGCGTTTTGAAATCTGGGGCTATATCCCCCCGAGTTGAGCCACCGAAGAAGCTGAAAGGCTTATTCAGCCTGTATGCGTATGGTCCCGCGGTGTCTCTCGATGTAGGCGTAGGCGTTGTGGGCGTGGATGGATTCGAAGTTCTCCGCCGAGACCGCGAACCAGGTAATCTCGGGGTGCTCCAGCAGTCGCCGTGCCACCTCCCGCACTACATCCTCCACGAACCGGGGACGGCGATGGGCGGTCTCGGTGACATGCTTCTCGTCCGGCCTCTTGAGGAGGGGATAGACCGGACTTGAGGCCGACTCCTCCACGATCTCGATGAGGTCCTCGATCCACACGAAGCGCCGAAAACGCACGCGGAGGGTCACCTCTCCCCTCTGATTGTGGGCCCCGATCTCGCTTATGGCCTGGGAGCAGGGGCACACCGTCATCACCGGCACCTTCACCCCCAGAACGATGTCCAGCCGATCCTCCGTCTTGGCCCCGGCGATAAGACACTGATACTCCATGAGGGAGGGGGAGCCGGTGACCGGGGCCTCCTTCTTGAGAAAGTAGGGGAAGGAGATCTCCAGATGGGCGGCCCGGGCGGAAAGCTTCTCCCGCATGCGCTCCAGGATAAAGGGAATGTTTTTGATGTGAATCTCCTCCCGGAATTCGTTGAGAACCTCGATGAAACGGCTCATGTGGGTGCCCTTGAACTCCCGGGGCAGATCCACGAACATGTTGACCTCGGCCACGGTGTGCTGAACCCCGCGGCGTCGGTCCAGCACCGAAACCGGATAGCGGATCCCCTTGATACCTACCTTGTCGATGGGGATCTCGCGGGGGTCGTAAAGACTCTGGATGTCCTTAAGCTCCATGAGTCTTGAGGTATCTCACCAGTTCGCGGGCCCTCTCCCGGCACGGCCCCCTCACCTCGAGAAGACTGCGCCCCTGTCTTTCGGCCCGCAGGACTTCTTCGTCCTCGGGAAAGGAAATTACCGGCTTCACCCCGAGGCTTTCGGCGATGAAGGCCTCGTCCTCCTCGTTGCGCACGGCATTCCCCACCACGAAAACCCGTTCCATCCTGAGCTCCCGGGCCAGGCGCAGGATCTGTCTTGCGGTCTCGAGGCTTCCCCGGTAGGGCTGGGTGACCACCAGGATGAAGTCCATGGGCACCACCGTGGCCCGGCCGAAGTGTTCCACCCCGGCCTCCATGTCCACCACCACGGCCTCCCGGGCGGTAAGGATCAGGTGAGAGAGAAGACGGCGCAGGACGGTCTGTTCCGGGCAGGCACAGCCCCCACCGGCCTCCCTAATGGCCCCCAGCACCATGAGTCGAAGCCCGTCCCGGGTGAGCATGAACCTTTCGGGGAGGTCTTCGATGCGGGGATTCAGGGTGTAATAGGGGCCCTGCTTCTGGGCCCGCTCGGCCAGAAGATCCCGCATCTCGGAAAGGGGGGTCAGCTTCTCCGAATCCTCAAAACCCAGGAGCCGACCCAGGTGCGGGCTGGGATCGGCGTCGATGGCCAGGACCTGATAACCCTCCTCCCGCAGCCCCGCACACAACAGGGCCGCAATCGTGCTTTTGCCCACCCCGCCCTTGCCACAAAAGGCGATCTTCATGGTTAAGATTCTAACACCTTTTCAATGGTTTCCCAGGGGATCTCGCCCGGTCGCAGGAGCTCGGGTTTGCCGGAGACCACCGAGACCAGGGTGGAGGGTTTTCGTCCCGGAGTGGGGCCGCCGTCGAGCACGAGATCTATGTCCGGGAAGTAATGGGCCACCTCCTCGGCGGTGCGGGCCGGGGGTTCCTCGGAAAGGTTGGCGCTGGTTCCGGTGACGGCGGTCCCGAAAAGACGGGGTATCTCCCGGGCCAGGGGATGCGAGGAGACCCTGAGGGCCACGGTGCCGGTCTCCGCGGTCACCCAAGGAGGCACCTCCGGCCGGGCCCGAAAGACCAGCGTGAGGGGACCCGGCCAGAACCTGGCCATCAACTCCCTGGCCGCCTCCGGGACCTCGGCCGCAAACCTTTCCACCTCGCCGGCATCCCCGACAAGTAGGAGCACGGGCTTGTCCCGCCGGCGCCGCTTGACCTCGTAAAGGCGTTTCACCGCAAGCTCCGAAAAGGGATCCACCGCAAGACCGTAAAAGGTCTCCGTGGGAAGGGCCACCACCCCGCCCTCCGAAAGCACCCGGAGGGCCTCGCTTAAGGCCTCTTCCTCTTCGGCCCGGAGGATCCTCATCCCTGAGCGAGCCTTTCCCGATACCTTCTGAGCCTCTCCCGGAGATCCGGATCGGCAACGGCCAGGATCTCCACGGCGAGAAGGGCGGCGTTGGCCATGTTGCCGATGCCCACCGCGGCCACCGGCACCCCCCGGGGCATCTGCACGATGGAAAGCAGGGCGTCCATACCCTTCAGCGGCCCGGCCGGAACCGGAACCCCTATCACCGGGAGGGTGGTGTGGGCCGCTATGACCCCCGGCAGATGGGCCGCAAGCCCCGCCCCGGCGATGATCACCCTGAGCCCTCGTTTCTCGGCTTCCTCCGCATACCGTCTCACCCTATCCGGCTGCCGATGCGCCGAAGCCACCTCCACCTCGTAGGGGATCCCGAACTCCCGCAGGACCCTCTCCGCGGCCTCCACCTGGGGAAGATCGCTCTTGCTACCCACCAGGATCCCCACCAGGGGTTGACGGAGGTGTTTTAAGGCCTTGGCCCCGATGTCCCGGCGATAGTGCATGTTCTCGAAGCGGATCTTCTCCACGGCCTCGTAGGCCCGGCGGATGGCCGAGGGAATGTCCGGTCCGAGGGCCGTCACCCCCAGTACCCTTCCGCCGGCGGTAACGAGCCGGCCGTCGCGAAGGGCGGTTCCGGCGTGAAAGACCTTGACCCCGGGAAGGGCCTCCGCCTCGGAGATCCCCCGGATCTCCTTCCCCTTTTCGTACTTTCCGGGATAACCTCCGGAGGCCAGCACCACGCAGACCGCGGCCTCGGGCCTCTCCCGCACCTCCACCTCCGCAAGCCTTCCCTCAAAGGCGGCCTCGATGAGTTCCACGAGATCGGTCTCAAGTCGCATGAGGACCGGCTGGGCCTCCGGGTCGCCGAAGCGACAGTTGAACTCGAGCACATAGGGCCGCCCGTTACTTATCATTAACCCTCCGTAAAGGACCCCCCGGTAGGGAAGTCCCTCCCTGGCCAGGGCCCGAATGGTGGGCTTCATGATGGTCTCCAGGATCTCCTCCGCGAGCTCCGGGGTGACCACCGGAGCCGGAGAATAGGCTCCCATGCCCCCGGTGTTCGGCCCCCGATCTCCGTCGAGAAGGGGTTTGTGATCCTGGGAGGTGGGGAGAGGAAGCACGGTCTCGCCGTCGGTGATGACCATGAAGGAGGCCTCCTCGCCGGTGAGACACTCCTCGATGATCACGCGGTTTCCGGCCTCCCCGAAGACCTTTTCCACCATGATCCGATCCACGGCGGAGAGGGCCTCCTCCACCGTGCGGGCCACGACCACTCCTTTGCCCGCGGCCAGTCCGTCGGCCTTGACCACGATGGGAGCCCCTTTCTTTTCTATGTAACGCCTGGCGGCTCCGGGATCGTCGAAGACCTCAAAGGACGCGGTGGGAATTCCGTGCCGGGCCAGCAACTCCTTGGTGAAGACCTTGCTGGCCTCGATCCGGGCCGCGGCCGCCGAGGGCCCGAAAACCCGAAGCCCCCGTTCCTCGAAATAATCCGCAACGCCCCGGGCCAGGGGGTCCTCGGGACCCACCACCGTGAAAGCCACCCCCTTTTCCTCGGCAAACCGGGCCAGAGCCTCGAAATCGAAGGGGTCAATGGATACGCACTCACACTTCTCCTCCATGGCTATACCGGCGTTGCCCGGAGCGCAGTAAACCCTCTCCACCCGCGGACTCTGAGCCAGCTTCCAGCAAAGGGCGTGCTCGCGACCGCCCCCTCCTATTACCAGGATCCTCATGGTCTCCCTCCTGCATACCTAAAGTTCGTCGGGGATTTCTTCCAGGCGCACCAGGTCCTCATAGTCCTCCCTTTTCCTTACCACGAAATAGCGTTCTCCGTCCACCAGGACCTCCGCGGCCCGGGGACGGGAGTTGTAGTTGGAGGCCATCACGAAGCCGTAGGCCCCGGCACTGAAGACACACAGGAGATCCCCAGGGGATACCGGGGGCAAACGCCTCTCCCGGGCCAGGAAATCCCCGCTCTCACAGATGGGGCCCACCACATCGGCCCTGATACTCTCGATTCCGGGCCTTTCCCTCACCGGCGAGATCCGGTGGTAGGCCTGGTAAAGGGTGGGACGGATGAGGTCGTTCATGCCGGCGTCCACGATCACGAAGGTGCGCCCCTCGGAGGATTCCCCCGAGGGCGGGTTGGTCTTTACATAGAGCACGCGGGTCACCAGGATGCCGGCGTTTCCGGCGATCACCCGTCCGGGCTCAAGAACGAGAACGGCGTCCAGATCCCGGAACTCGCGCTTAATGGCCTCGGCGTAGGCCGCCGGGGGCGGAGGCTCCTCCTCCCCGTAAACAATGCCGAGCCCCCCTCCGAGATCCAGATACCGGAGTTCCTCAAAGCCCTCCTCCCGAAGACGCAGGTAGAGCCCTTTAAGCCTCCTCAGGGCCTCCACGAAGGGGGAAAGCTCCGTGAGCTGGGAACCTATGTGGCAGTCCACCCCCACCGGACGGAGATAGGGGTCCTCCTTCGCCCGGAGGTAGGCCCGATAGGCCACCTCCTCGGGCAGTCCGAACTTGTTCTTCTTGAGCCCGGTGGAAATGTAGGGGTGGGTGCGGGGATCCACATCCGGATTTACCCGGATGCTGAAGGGGGCGGGTCTTCCGAGCCGGCGGGCCACCCGGGAGAGGGCCTCCAGTTCCCCCAGGCTTTCCACATTGAACATGAGGATCCCGGCCGAGAGGGCCTCCTCCATTTCCCGTTCGGTCTTCCCCACCCCGGAGAAAACGATCCTTTCCGGGGGAATCCCGGCCCGGAGGGCCCGAAAGAGTTCCCCTCCGGAGACGATGTCCGCCCCGGCACCCTCCCGGGCGAGCAACCTCAGGACCGCCAGATTGGAATTGGCCTTGACCGAATAGCAGACCAGATGCGGCAGGTCGGAGAAGGCCTCGTCGAAGACGCGATAGTGGCGCCTGAGGGTGGCGGCGGAGTAGATGTAGACCGGCGTACCCACCTCCTCGGCGATCCGGCTCACCGGCACCTCTTCGGCGAAAAGCTCCCCTTGCCGATAAACGAAATGGTGCATAAGCCCTCCTCGCTCAGGGGATAATGCAGATTTCCGGCGTCCGGAACCCCGGAACCAGGGTGCCGTAGTATGATAAAAGAGGCTCCACGGAGTAGCAATACCGGGTTCCCGCCCGGGCCGAGGAATCGAAAAAGGAGGTGGCCCGGAGGGGCGGGAAGGTGATCTCTTCTCCGGCGGAGCGGCGCCGTATCCGGTAAAGCACCGGCCCGGGGAGGGGGAGACCGTGGAGATCCGTGCGGGAGGGCCACCAGGAAAGAAAGACGGTGTGAGGAAGAATCCGGTGGACCTCGAAGCCCTCCGGCGTGCGGGGCGGGGTGGACCAGCAGAATTTCCGGGCCGGGGTCCAGGGGCTTACCGATCGCCATCCCTTTACCGCCCGCACGCGGTAGCGATAGCACCATCCCGGATGTAGATCCCGATCCCGCCAGTAAAATCGGGGGCTCCGGGCCGGGGAGCCCCCGAAGGGGACCCGTAAAACCTTCCGGAGTTCCGGTCCCTCCCCCCCCGGACGCCGCATCACCCTCTCTATCTCAAAGGCCTTAATTCGGCGAAGGGCCTCTCCCCGGATGTCCTCCACCGGAACCCTTACCGAAAGCTCCGCAAAAAGGGGATGAAGGGTGAGCCTGAAATCCCGGGGAACCTCCGGACGGACCGCCTCCGGAGGAAGCGGAGGCCCCTTGCGCCCGCAGGAGACGAGAATTATCAGAATCAACAACCCGACCCACCGTTTCATGTCCTTTCTATAGCACAAACTTAAAAATTTTTTGAGGGAAGCCGGACTTGCCCGGAAATCCGGGCCCGTCCCCACGGATGGCCGGGAATCAGGAACGGGAGGGCCGCACCCTCCCCCATATATCGTTTGTAGTGTATATTTAAACTTTACCGGAAATTAAAATTGATGAGAATTTTTGAAGAGCGGAGGCAAAAAATGCTAACTATATCTCCCAGGCTGTGCAAATTTTTGATAGAAACTACAAAGACTGCGGATATTGAAGCTGCTTTCAGCAAGATATTTCGCGACTACATTGACTTGAAACTAAAATACCTGAACGAAACCATCAAATATTTTGAAGAAAAATGGGGCATGGATTTCGAAAGCTTCAGAAAAAAGACCAAGTCAGAGTACAGTTATGAAGTAGAAAAAGATTTCTGGGAGTGGGAAGAAGCAGAAAGTCTCAAGAAATACTATATGGAGATTAAAAATTCATGGATGTAATCAGTCTTGCAAATGAGCTTATTGAGTGTGTCGTGGAGCTTCCTTATGTAAAAGATATTGATTTAAAAACTGAAGTTTTCATATTAAAAGCAAGAATTACTTTTAAAGAAAACTATTTTCTGCAGATTTACTACAATTCTCAAACAAAAACAAGATGTTTTGCATTGATTAAAAATGAAGTAAGGGTTTGGGGGGTAGATTTCGACAATATGAGAGGATGGCATGAGCATCCTCTTGAAAATCCTGAAGAGCACAAGAAAATCGAGCCCTTGAGTGTAAAAGAGATCTGTGAGATTATAAAAGAAGTTTTAGAGAAATTATTTGCTTAAAGTGGACCATGAACGAGGAAAAACGCTACGGCGAGAGGGCTATTGAGGAGGCCGAGCTTGAGGCCTGGCCCAATCCCTATCCCGACCGGGACTATCGTATAGACATCACCTTTCCGGAGTTTACCTGTCTGTGCCCTCGTTCGGGCTATCCGGACTTCGCCACCATCAAGATTTCCTACATACCGGATAAAAAAATCGTGGAGCTCCGCTCCCTTAAGCTCTGGCTGAACAAGTTCCGGGGGCGTTACATCTCGCACGAGGCCGCCACCAACGAGATCTTCGACGCTCTCTGGAAACTTCTCGAGCCCAGGGAGCTTCGCGTGGTGGGGGACTTTAATCCCAGGGGCAATGTGCACACCGTGATCACCGTGGAACGCCGTCAGGGAAGCTCCGTCAGCCCCACGGCGTAGGCCAGGCGGGCCCGGGCGATCTCGAAGTCGGCCCGGGCGGCGATCTCCTCGGACCGGGCCCGGGTAAGCAGGGTTTCGGCGTCAATCACATCGGTGGTGTCCGCGAGTCCCTCCCGGAAACGGGCCTTTACCAGTCGAAAGTTCTCCCGGGCCGCGGAAAGGGCCGCCCGGGCTACGCTCACCTTCTTCCGGGCGGCTTCCAGATCCAGATAGGCCTCCCGCACCTCGAGCCGCACCCGATCCTCTATCTCCCGCAGCGCCTCTCTGCGAGCCAGGATCTCGGCCCGGACCGCCGCCATCTCCCTGCCCCGGATCCCCCAGTCCCACAACTCCCAGTTCAGGGAAAGACCCACCCAGGCGTTTTCCCGATCTCCGTAAGGGTTTTCCGAAAGGTCCAGGGTATCCCCCCGTTTGTAGTACTGCGCCTCCAGATCCACCCAGGGGAAGTAACGGCTCCGGACCAGCTTGAGCTCCTCCCGCTTGGATCTTACGGCCAGAAGCGCCGCCTTGACCTCCGGCCGATTCCGGAGAGCCAGCCTGAGCAGCTTCTCGTAGGATTCCCTGACGGGTCTCCCGGGAAACCGGGGCTCCACCCTCAGTGGAGCGGTGAGGGGCCGCTGAAGCAACATATTCAAACGGGCCCGGGCCACCTTTAACCGGTTTTCGGCCGAAAGGAGTCGATACTCGGCCTCCCGGGTCTCGGCCTCGGCCTGAAGGACCTGATTTTCCGCCACCAACCCCTCCCGGAAGAATCCCCGAACATCCCTGAGGTGAGCCCTGCGTCTTTCGAGGGATTTGCGGGCAAGCTCGATCTCGCGTTCCGCCTGAACCAGACGGAAGTAGGCCTCTTTTACCCGGAAGATGAGCTCCTGTCTTACCCGGGCCTCCTCCACCTCGGAGACTTTAATCGCAAGCCTGCGGAGAGCGTGCCGGGTGGAGATGGCCAGCCCGTGAAACACGGGAAGCTTTACCGTTACGGCAAAAAAGGCCTCCTCCCGTCCCCTGAGGGGATAGGTCCCGAAGGGGGTCTTGAAGGTCTCCTGATCCCGATAACGGCGATATTCGTAACCGGCGTAGAGTTTCGGGAGGTGTTCCCGAAAAGCGGCCCTTTCCCTCTCCTCTGCGGCCCGCTTCCGGGCCAGAGCGGCCTTTAAGGCCGGATACCGGGAAAGAGCAAGCCTCAGACATTCCTCAAGGGTGAAAACCCGGTCCCCGGCCGAAAAACCGGGACTTGAAAGAATAAGAACGAAAAAAATCCACCAGATCCGCCTCATTTTTTACCTCCTCCTCAGGACCCATTTGTGGTGCCATTCCCGTAAAAAGAGGAGGAAGAGGAAGAACGCTCCCAGGAGGGCCCAGTAGTAGGTGCGGCGGAAGGTGTCCTGAAAGGCGTAACTTGCGGCGTAAAGGGTCTCCACCTTGAAAAGAAGGGCCTTGGCCTTGTGTAGGGCCGTGGAGGAGGGGAAAAAAAGGTCCAGAAAGTGCCGTCCCTTCGCCAGCATTTTTTTCACCAGCACGGGGTTTTGGAGGGCGGTCATCTCCTGAAAGTGGAAGTCGGTGCGGTAGGTGAGGGTGTTGGTGGCGATGGCGGTGCCGAAGGAGCCCCCGATGAACCTCTGGTAGTGGAGAAGCACCACCCCCAGGCCGGTGCGGGGACCGAGCCCGGAAAGGGTGATCCGGGTAAGCGGCGGGAAAAAGGTCCCGATGGCCATGCCCACGGGGATGGTGTAAAGGGCCGCGGTGAGGGCGGGGGTGTAGTAATTGAGCCGGGGAAGGAGAAAGAGGGAGGCCACGGAATAGAGCAGAAAACTGACCACCAGGATGTACTGAGGACGCACCCGATCGCTAAGGCTCCCCGAGATAACGGAAAAAAGACCGATGAAACTGGCAAAGGCCAGCATGTGGACTCCGGCCTGAAAGGTGGTGAGGCCCTTCAGGTTCTCGTAGTAAAGCGGAAGGAGGTAGAAGACCTGATACATGGAGAATCCCAGTACGAAAAAGTGATAGGCCATGGTGAGCCCGAAGGTGGGGATCAGGTAGATGGAGAGGTCGAGAAGCGGGCGGCGGGAGAGGAGCTCGCTGGCCAGATAGGCGGTCAGCGAGAGAGCCGACACGAAGGCAAGGAGCCCTATGGTGCGGGACTGGAACCAGCCGAGCTGCTGTCCCTTGGAGAGGAGAACCAGGAGGGAAACCGTGAAGGAGGTCAGGAAGAGGTAGCTTCTCAGGTTGAATTCGAAGCGTCCGGTGCGTCCCAGGTCCCGGGGAAGGAAGAATAGCCCGGCGGTGAGGTTCAGGAGACCCACCGGGAGGTTGATGTAGAAGACCCAGCGCCAGGAGAGGTGATCGGTGAGGAAACCTCCCAGGGTCGGCCCCAGGGCCGGGGCGAAGCTTACCCCCAGCCCGAAGATGCCCATGGCGAGCCCTTGCCGCTCCGGGGGATAGACCGCAAGGAGTATGGTCTGGGCGGAGGCGGCGATGAAGGCCTCCCCCAGCCCCTGACAAACCCGCCAGAAGACCATGGAGGGGAGGCTTCCGCTCATTCCGCACATGGCCGAGGAAAAGGTGAAGAGGGTGAGCCCGGAGAGAAAGGTCCAGGCGTAGCCGATCTTCGGGGCGAGCGAGACCACGAAGATGAGACCGGCCGCGGCCGCGGTCATGTAGGCGGTGACCACCCACTGGATGCCGTAAAGGTCCGTGGAAAGCGGACCCATCATCTTGGGCACCACGATGTCCACGATGGTGGTATCCAGAATGGCCATAAAAAAACCGATCATGACGATGAAGGTGATCAGCGCCCGGTCGAAGCGGGAGACGGGATAGTAGAAGCTCTGGGAGACCGGGGCCTCGGCCATCAGAACTTCCTGCGGATCTCCACCTCTCCCCCGAGTCCCACCCGAAGGAGGGAGAGATCTCCCTGGGTGATTCGGATCTTGACCGGAACCCTCTGGGCCACCTTGGTAAACTCTCCCGCGGAGATGTCCCGGGGCACCAGGGCGAATTTGGCGGCGGTGGCCGGAAGAACGGCCGTTACCACCCCCCGGTACACCCGGTCGGGGTAGGCGTCTATTTTTATTCTGGCCTCACAGCCGGGTTTTACGCCCCGAAGCTTGGTTTCCTCAAGAAGAACCAGGACATACAGTTTAGAAAAATCCACCACCGCGTAAACCGGTTCTCCGGGGCCCACCACATCGCCTTCGGCGTGGAAGCGCTTGGCGATGTAGCCGGAAACCGGACTGGTGAGCCGGCAGCGGGCCAGGAGAAGACGGGCCTCGGCGAGGGCCTGTTCGCGGGCCTCGATCCGGGCCCTGAGAGCCGAGAGCTCCTTTTCTTTCTCCCGCACGAGTTTGCGGCTGTTCTGCACCAGGCGTTTTTCCTTCCGGGCGGCCTCAAGGGCCGCGGAAAGGGACTCCACCCGGGCCGAAAGCGCCTCCTCCCTGGCCCGCAGGGTTCGAAAACGCAACTCCGCTTCCTCCAGCCGGTGACGGGGAATTAGATTCTCCCGGTAGAGTCTGGAAAATCTCCGGAAATCCCGTTCGGCCTGGGCCAGTTCCTCCCGCAGGGCTTTCCGTTCGCCTATCAGGGCCCTTCTTTCGGCCTCGATCCTCCGGATTTCGTTTTCCGCCCGGGCCTCCCGGAGGGTGATCTCCCTACGGAGTCTCTTTATCTCGATGGAAAGGGCCCGCGCCCGCTCCCTCAACGCCGAAAGGCCGGCCTCAAGCTCCCTTACCCGCAGGGCATAGGTGGAGTTGTCGATCTCGGCCAGCGGCTCGCCCTTCCGCACCCTGTCCCCCTCCCGGCGGTAAAGTTTTACGATCCGTCCGTTCACCTGATCGAAGGAGGTAAACACCAGGGCGTCGGTCTCCACGAAAACGGCGTTGGTTACGGCGTAGAGGTGACGATGCCAGAGGAACCTGGCCAGGAAGACCAGGAGGGCAAGAAAAATGGCGAGAAGGATAAATAACGCCAGTCTCCGGTGTTTGCTATTCATGGGCTCTCTCCCCGGGGATAAGGGCCTGACTGAGAACTTCCCACAGATCCTTCGGGCCGGGGAAAGGGATTCTTCCCTCCAGGGCCTCCACCACCGCGGTGGCGATCACTCCGTCCACTAAAGCGGCATAAAATCTAGGATTCTTGGAAAGAGGAGAGGGTAACTTTTTGAGTATTCCGGCCAGTCTTTCCAGATAGTCCTCAAAAAGGGCCCGGATCTTTTCCGTATGCACCCCGCGGAATCTCGCCTCCCAGAGTTCCCGAAGGTGAAGCTTGAGCAGAGTTTCGTTTTCGCGAAGGGTCTCCAGCTTTACTTCCAGGAACTTCATTAAAATTTCCTCCGGAGGGCCCTCCCGGGAAAGAACCTTTATTACCCTTTCGTGTATCCTTGAGGCGGCCTCAAAAAGAAGGGTTTCGTAAAGGGCCTTTTTGCTCGGGAAATACTGATAAAGGGTCCCCACCGCCACTCCGGCCCTTTCGGCAATTTCAGTCATTTTGGCTCGATGAAAGCCCCTTTCCGAGAAGACCGAAAGCGCAGCCGCAAGGATCTCCCTTTTAACCTCCTCGCGCCAGATTTTTCTTTTTGAACGGGTGTTCATAAGTTGAATTTTAATTCAAACAAAAATCCGGAGTCAAGGCCGAGGAGAGGATTAAACGGGCTCGAGGCGAAGGAGACGGGCGCCTTTTACTTTTTTAAGGTGAGAGGGATCGTCGAGGAGACGGCCCACCAGGTTGACCTCGCTGGCCGGGACCGGATCCGGGCCGGTAGAGGCCGGGGTGGGGCCGAAGAAGATGGCCAGGGCCCGTCCCGGAGGCCAGTAGCCTATGTCTCCGACCCTGACCTCCAGGGTGTAGGTTTCGTCGGGCTCGCAGTCCACCGGTACCCTGAAGTAGAATTCGTCCCCCCATTCCTGAATCTCCGCCTCAAGCGGAAGGCTCTCGTAGATCCGGCGGCCACATTCGGTCTCGAAAAGCTCGGCCCGAAGGACCAGGTCCTCAATGGTGATCCGGATGGGGTAGGGCATTCAGGACCTCCTCACAGAGTTCCGCCACCGGTTTGTCCCCGGGAAGGCACAGGTGCCGGAAACGCGGAAGGATCTCCAGGTACAGTTTCCTGATGTTCGTGAGTTTTTCCCGGGTCTCGAAAAGCTCTCGGATCTTTTTCCTCTGCCGCACCCGTTCCAAGGCCACCTCCACCGGCACATCCACGAACACCACCAGATCCGGTACCGGGGCCACGGTCTCGTTGCGGCGAAGGAGTTCCTCCACCTCCAGCCCTTCGCTTCCCTGATAGGCCAGGGTGGACGGATAGTAGCGATCACAGAGAACGACCTTTCCAGCCTTAAGCGAAGGGGTGAGGACCTTTTCCGCGTGCTCTCTCCGGTCACGGAGGAAGAGCTCGGCGTAGGCCTGCGGGGAGAGCGGGGTTCCCTTGGCCAGATGTTCCCTGACCTTGCGCCCCCATTCTCCCTCGGAGGGCTCCCGGGTAAGCAGCACGGGAAGCCCCTCCTTCCTGAGGGCCCGGTAAACCTCCCGGGCCAGGGTGCTCTTGCCGGAGCCGTCTATCCCCTCGAACACGATAAGACGCCCGGGGCGTTCGAATTCCACGGTTATTCTCTCCACCAGGTAATCCCGATTGTCCGGGGTAATCTCGCAGAAGACGGGGCCTTTGAGCCTGAAAATCTCCTCCAGGAAGGGGATCTGCCCGTAGCCCACCGAGGCCAGAACGGGATCCGGCCCGGAAAGAAGCTCCCGGATACGCTCGCGAAAGGCCTCGGAGAAGATCTCCATCTTGCCGATCTCGTCCACCACATAGAGGGTGTCGGGCTCGGCCGGGGCGAGAGCCGAAAGGGCCAGTTTTTCAAAGGTTTCAAGGAAGACCTTGTACTTTCCCACCTGGGGCCAGCCCCGGCCTTTTTTGGCCAGCCAGGCCTCCCGTCCGTCTAGGGTGTGGATCTTGAACCCTATCCGGCGCCCCCCCTCCCGCACCTCCCGGGTGACGAACCCCCTCTTCGGACCCGGGATCCCGCCCGCTACCCTCTCGATCAGGGTGGTCTTGCCCGAGCCCGGAAGCCCGTGCACCAGAACCTTGTTCCGTCCGTGGGCCGGAGCCTTCATTTCTTCCTCCACCCCTTCCGGGTAAGCAACACATAGGTGGCCCCCGGACCACCGTCACAGGGTCGGGCGCTGGCGTAGGCCAGTATGTGGCGTCTTAAAGGCCCGCGCTCAAGCCAGAACCTCACCTTCTCTTTTAACACCGGACCCCGGGGCGAGGAAAGCCCCCGGCCGTGAACCACCAGCACGCACCGATCCCCGCGAAAGAGACATTCCCGCAAAAACCGGTGGAAGACCACCTCCGCCTCGGCCACGGTTAACCCGTGGAGGTCGAGCACCCGGCTGTAGGCGATGCGTCCCTCGCGAAGACGGCGCAGGAGCTCTTTAGTCACCCCCGGAGCCCGCCCCTCCATATATTCCGAGGTCTGCCACACCCGCACCCGAAGGGGTTCCGGAGGCCAGTCCCTTTCCTCCTCCCTCCGGGGAGACCGCGGACACGGGGCCCAGAAGAAATTCCGATCCTCAAGGGGCCGAACCTTCCGGAAAAATTCCTCCGGATCCTCCTCACAGAGGGGCCGCTCCGGCCCCGCCGGAAGACGGTCCCTGGCCACCCTCTCCCTCAGGATCTCAAAGGGTCGAAAGCCCATCCTCCATCTCCGCAAGAAGTTTTCTCACCCCGGAAAGTTCGGACTCTATCTCTCTCAAAGCCCGGGCCACCTCTTCGTCCTCCTCCGGATACTCGTGGACCAGGATGTTTCGCAGTCGCCGAAGGTGCCACCACCTCTCCCCGTTAACGGAAAGACCCCGCTTTTCCGCCAGATTAACCAGATCCAGCATGGGTAAATTTTCCACGCTCTCCCCCTTGATCAAAAGATAGAGGCGAAGGAGATCCCCCAGACTATCCTGAAGTCTGGAAAAACGGTAGGCGACTTGATCCAGATAAGGAAGAAGAATCGGATCCTCCCGCGCCCTTTCCATCGTCTCCTCATTGAAGGAAGGCCCCAGCTTTTCGTGCAGAGCCCGAAAGGCCCTCTCCAGGACTCCGAGGTGTTTTCTAACCTCTTCCCGCTTTTTCTGAAACTTCAGCCGCAGGCCGTTCACAGTCTTATCCCTTCCCTGCGGGCTATCTTTTCTATGGGCCGTTCGGGATCTTTAGCTATCACCACATCGATCTTCTGTTCCCCCAGAAGGCTCCACAGTCGGGCCAGGAAACGCCCCTTTTTTTCGAAAAGTTCCGTCCTTTCCCCGGGAACGATGTATAGATCTATGTCCCCTCCCCGCCGGCTGTCGTCCACCCGGCTTCCGAAAAGATAGACTTCCGTTCCGGGGCCGAAGATTTTTTCCGCCGTCTCCCTGATGACCCGGCGATAGTGCTCCGAAAGCCTCATTCCTCAGACCTCAAGCCTTATCAGCTCGTATTCTCTGGTTCCCAGGCCGATCCTTTCGGCGTGCTCCAGGGTGATCTCCCAGTTGAGCCCGGGATAAAGGGCCCGGAACTTGTCCTCTCCGGGCCCCGCCGCCTCGGTCTTTGATCCGGGAAGTCCCGCCTCCCGGTTCACCAGGTCCACCGAGGCCTGGTCTATGGCCACCGGATCCTCCGAGGCCAGGATCCCGAGGTCCCGCACCAGGGGATAGTCGTTAAAGGGATAACAGTCGCAGGCCGGGGAGACCTGAAGCACGAAGTTCAGGAAGACCGTCCGTCCCTTTTTGTCCCGGAGCACCGCTGCGGCGTATTCGGCCATCTTGCGCATGAAAAGTTCGGCCTTCTCGTTCCACTGGACCCTGATGGCCTCTTGAGGGCAAACCGCGATACATTCCCCGCAGCCGATACAGCGTTTCTCGTTTATGCGGTAGCGGGGTTTCTTCACCCCTTTGGCCGGCTCCGGGGCCCCCACCGGACAGAACTCCGCACAGGTCCCGCAGGCCACGCAGCGCTTCTTGTCTATTTTGGGGGCCACGGTGGAGTGCTGCTCGAGCTTTCCCTTCCGGGCCGCACACCCCATGCCCACATTCTTGATCGCCCCTCCGAAGGCCGAAAGCTCGTGCCCCTTGAAGTGGGTGAGCACCACCAGACCGTCGGCCCGGGCAATCTCCTTGGCCACATAGAACTCCTTGAGCACCGGAAGGTCCATCTCCACCCGTTCGTAGGTGTTGCCCCGCAGACCGTCGGCGATCACGATCGGGGCGCCCACCACGGCGAAGTCGAAGCCGTTCCGGATGGCCGTCTCGAGGTGCACCACCGCATCCGAACGACTTCCTCGATAAAGGGTGTTGGTGTCGGTGAGAAAGGGTCTGGCCCCCGCCCGGCGGAGCTCCTCCACCACCCGGCGCACCCACTGGGGCCGAAGGTGAGCCAGGTTCCCGGCCTCACCGAAGTGGAGCTTCACCGCCACCAGAGCCCCCTTCCTGAAACGCCCGGAAACCCCCACCGCCTCGAGCAACGCCGACACCTTGTCCAGAAGCGTGGTCTTTTTCTTTAAATGGAGATCCACAAAATAGACCCTGCTTGCCATTTTGCGCTCTCTCCTTTAACCTCTACTTTAAGACATGGACGAGCGGAATCGCAAGCTTCTAAATATTATACAGAGGGATTTTCCGCTGGTCTCCAGGCCCTACGCCGAGGTGGGGCGAAGGCTGGGGCTTCCCGAGGAAGAGGTAATAGAACGCCTGGGGCGGCTCTCCCGGGAAGGCATCCTGCGCCAGATCGGGGGCATCTTCAATCCCCCGGCCCTGGGGTATCGGACCAGCCTGGTGGCCTTCGAGGTGCCGGAGGATCTTTGCGCCCGGGCGGCCGGGATTATAAACGCTCACCCCGGAGTAAGCCACAACTACCTTCGCGACCATCGTTTCAACTTCTGGTTCACCATTGCCGTGCCTCCGGGAACCTCTCTGGAGGACGAGGTGCAGGGTCTGGCCCGCGGGGCCGGAGCCGTCCGCCTCCTGCTTCTTCCCATAAAACGGGTGTTCCGTATAGCCGTGATCTTTGATCTCGAGGAGGGCACCGCCGGGAACGGGAGCTTCGAGACCGTGCGGGAGATTTTGCCGCCCGACGCGGAGACCGTCCGGCTGGTCCGGGCGGTTCAGGAGCCTTTGCCCCTGGTGCCCAGGCCTTTCCGGGAGGTGGCCGAAAGGGTGGGGCTTTCCGAGGAGGAGCTCCTTTCCTGGATCCGGGAGATGCTTGCGCGGGGGGTTATGCGCCGGTTTGCCGGGCTGGTGCGCCATCGGCGTGCCGGTTTCCGGGAAAATGTGATGGTGGCCTGGCGGGTGCCGGAGGAGAAAATAGTGAAGGTGGGCGAGGCCCTGGCCCGGGAGCCCGGCGTAACTCACTGCTACGAAAGGGTGAGCTATCCGGACTGGCCCTACAACCTCTACACCATGATCCACGCCCGGCAGGGCCTTAAGGATCGGGTGCGTCGGCTCGCCGAAACCCACGGAATCCCCGAATACCTGGCCCTCCGCACCCTGAAGGAATACAAAAAGGTGCGTCTCAAGCTGTTTGTGAGCTGATCTCCGGCTTCCTCCGGGCTTGCGATCCGGAGAGAAAAGAGATATTTAAATGGTATGAAACTTAAAGTGGTAATTCACAAAGCCGAGGAAGGAGGATACTGGGCCGAGGTTCCGGCTCTGCCCGGATGTGCCACCCAGGGCGAAACTTTCGAAGAACTACTTCAAAACCTCTATGAGGCCATAGAAGGGTGGCTTGAAGTGGAAGCCCCGTCCGTTTCCATCCCTGAACCCGCCGGAGAGACTACGGTCCTGGAAATCGCCGTTTGAAAATCGTAAGCGGAAAGGAATTCGCCCGCCTCCTGGAGAAAAAGGGCTGGAAGCTGGTCAGGATGAAGGGAAGTCATCACATTTACATGAAAGAGGGGTATCCGGCCAGAATTTCGGTACCCATACATGGAAACAAACCTCTCAAGAAGGGTCTTCTGAAACATTTCATGAAAATAGCGGGCCTCGAGGAGGAAGAACTCTAAAAACTCCGGGGGACTTCCCCTCCCTCCGCACCCTGAAGGAATACAAGAAGGTGCGTCTCAAGCTTTTTGCGGAAAGTTCAGGAAGTTCCGGAGGAGAAGGACCCCCTCGGGAAGGTCGTTCCCGGTGAAGTCCCAGTCCCGCGGGGGGCGGTTCAGCCTCCGCCAGGCGGAAAGGGAGGTCCCTATGGATTCGGGATGGAACTGGACCCCTTCCACGGGGTACTCCCGGTGTCTCACGCCCATGATCTCGCCGTCTTCGGCCCGGGCCGTGACCTCGAGACAGTCCGGAAGGCTCGCCTCCTCGATGGCCAGCGAGTGATAGCGCATGGCCTCGAAGGGATTCGGAAGTCCGGCGAAAACGCCTCTTCCGTCGTGGGTGATTTCGGAGGTCTTTCCGTGCATGAGTCTCCGGGCCCGCACTATGCGCCCCCCGAAGGCCTCCCCGATACACTGGTGTCCCAGGCACACCCCCAGGATGGGGACGCGTCCGGCGAAGTGCCGGATCAGGGGCACGGAAATACCGGCCTTGGGAGGATCGCAGGGCCCCGGGGAGATGAGGATGTGCGTGGGCTCAAGGGCCTCGGCCCGCTCGAGATCGATCTCGTCGTTGCGGAAGACCAGGATCTCGCCTCCGGGAAAGAGCTTGTCGAACATCACCCCCAGGAGCTGTACCAGGTTGTAGGTAAAGGAGTCGTAGTTGTCTATGACGAGAAGCCGCACGGCTCAGACCACCCCCTTCTTGACCATTTCTAAGGCCTTCATCATGCCCCGGGCCTTGTTGAGGGTCTCCTCGTACTCCCGTTCGGGATCGGAGTCGGCCACAATCCCGGCTCCGGCCTGAAGATAGAGCCGGTCGCCCTTCTGAAAGAGGGTCCGGATAGTGATGCAGAGGTCCATATTCCCGGAAAAACCGAAGTAGCCCACCGCCCCGGCATAGGGGCCACGTTTTTCCGGCTCGAGCTCCTCGATGATCTCCATGGCCCGGATCTTGGGGGCTCCGGAAACGGTTCCCGCGGGAAAGGCCGCCCGGAAGACATCGAACATGTCCCTGCCCGGGGCGAGTTCGCCTCTCACTCCCGAGACCAGGTGCATCACATGGGAGTAGCGCTCGATCACCATCAGTTCGTACACCTCGACGCTTCCGTAAGTGCAGACCCGACCCAGGTCGTTCCGGCCCAGGTCCACCAGCATGAGGTGCTCGGCCCGCTCCTTGGGATCGTTCACCAGGTCCTCGGCCAGCGCCAGATCCTCGGTCTCGGTGCGTCCCCGGGGGCGGGTCCCGGCGATGGGACGGGTCTCCACCCGTCGGCCCTCCACCCGCACCAGGATCTCCGGAGAGGAGCCGATGAGGGTCTCGTCCGCCAGCCTCAGGAAAAAGAGGTAGGGCGAGGGGTTGATCTTGCGCAGGGCCCGGTAAAGGGCGAAGGGCGGAAGATGGGAGCGGCCCGAGAAACGCTGGGAAAGCACCACCTGGATCACATCCCCGGCGGCGATGTAGTCCTTGGCCCGGCGAACCATCTCCAGAAATCGTTCCTTTTCGATTTCCGGCCGGAGCTCCACGGTCTCCCGGTCCGGGGTGGCCGCCGGGTAGATGAGGGGGGCACGGACGCGGGCCACCGTGGCCGCGATTTCGGCCCGGGCCCGCTCGTAAAGGGCCTCGGGCTGCACACCCGGTTCCACCCGGGCGTTGTAAATCACCTGAAGCACATGCCGCAGCCGATCGTAGGCCAGGAGGATCTCCGGAAACATGAAGTGAAGGTCGGAAAACCCCATGGGGTCGGGGGAAAGATCCGGAAGCCTCTCGATGAAACGCACTACATCGTAGGAAAGGAATCCCACCGCCCCCCCGAAAAAGCGGGGAAGCTCCGGCACCTCCGCGGCCCTGAAACGGCAAAGGACCTCCCTTAAGGCCAGAAGGGGGTCCTCCACTTCTCGAGTGGTCTCTCCGTGCCGATCGAGAAGGGTGACCCGACGCCCCTTGGCCCGGAAGATGAGAAAGGGATTGAGCCCGATGAAGCTGTAGCGGGCCCACTTTTCCCCGCCCTCGAGGCTCTCCAGAAGAAAACCGTAGTGGCCGGAAAAGGCCTTGTAGAAGAGGGATATGGGGGTCTCCAGATCCACCAGAAGCTCGGTGTAGACCGGAATGAGGTTGGCCTCTGCGGCCAGCTCCTTAAACCTTTTCTCCGGGGGATGGATCTCCGGAAACATGTTGAATTTTTTAATCTTTAAGTGCAGGCTTGGCAAGAGAGGATATTCATAATAATAGAAATAGGCATGGACCTCTGGACCAGATTCCTGGA
Source organism: Thermosulfurimonas sp. F29 (assembly GCF_019688735.1). NCBI lineage: Bacteria > Pseudomonadati > Thermodesulfobacteriota > Thermodesulfobacteria > Thermodesulfobacteriales > Thermodesulfobacteriaceae > Thermosulfurimonas > Thermosulfurimonas sp. F29. The sequence continues at coordinate 571,837 of NZ_JAIFYA010000001.1, read as the reverse complement.
GAAGGAGGAAGAAAGACTTAGAACCTGTTGGGTAGCTTTTCTTACTCCTTTTCGAAATTTTTCTTTACCTCTCCCTCCCCGATATACCGAAGAATTTCGCCGGGCGGAGCTTTTGTCCCCGGAGAAAAAGAAAGCAGCTCTTCTAACCGTTCTTCGGGAGACCCGGGAGATTATTTCCTGGCTACTCTCGCAGGCGGACCTCAGGGAGGTTGTAGCCCGCAAGGGACGCCTGGGCGAAATCGAAGCACTGGCTCAGCGACTATTTGAAATCGAAAACGAGGTGGATTATCTTAAGGAAGAGCTTCTTCGGGATGATCTCACCAAGCTATGGAATCGTCGCGCCTTAAGGGTATTCTTTCCAGAAATTCTTAGACGGATTACCCAGGGCAAGGAGACATACCTGGCCGTATTTTTGGATATCTGCGATTTTCGAGAGGTTAACGACCTCTACGGACATCGTGCCGGTGATAAAATACTCCTAAAAGTTGCTCGACGATTGCGGGAATGGGCCAAGGGGAAGGATGTTCCCGTACGGTTGGGGGGAGACGAATTTGTATTTCTTCTGGCCGTACCCACCCTTGAGGAGGTTCCCTCAATGCTTTTAAAGTTGTCTTCCCCGCCGGTGGAGATACACGGTCTAAAAAAGTATCTGGCCTGTGGAGCTACGGATATTCTCGCCTCCGACAGCCTGGAAAGCTGTCTTCACAGGGCTGACATGGCCATGTACAAACACAAAATGCTTCTAAAATCCTGGCTTCAGGAGGGACGGCGGGGACCTCTTCCCTTACCGGTATTTTTCAGGGCCTGAGGGGACACTTAAAGTTTCGAAAGGAGAATTTCCGAAGGGGGTAAGTATGGAAAGGTTGAAGCTTCTTCTGTCCCCTGAAGTAATTGCCAAAAGGGTTCAGAAACTTGGACGGGAAATCAGTAGTTACTATAGAGATCAGGAGGTGGTTCTGATAGGAATACTCAAGGGGGCCTTCGTGTTCCTGGCGGACCTCGTGCGGGCCCTGGATCTATCCCGGGTGGAGGTGGACTTCGTGAGGCTTAAGAGCTACGGTTTCTCGGACACCTCCGCGGGAGAGGTCCAGATTACCAAAGATGTGGAACTCAGCCTGCGGGGAAAACATGTCCTGGTGGTGGAGGACATCGTGGACACCGGCTACACCCTGGCCTATCTCCTGGAACACCTGAGGCTTCACGAACCGGCCTCGGTGCGGGTGTGCTGTTTCGTGGACAAGAGCGAGCGCCGGAAGGTGGAAGTCCCCATTCACTTCAAGGCCTTCGAGATCCCCTCGGGATTCCTGGTGGGCTACGGCCTGGACTTCGCCGAACGCTATCGCCACCTTCCGGGACTCTATGAGGTGATCAGGGAATGAGCTTCCTCCCGAGGGCCTCCGCCTCCTCCCGCAGGGCCCGCCGGCGGGGATATCTCTTCACCAGGCCGTCCAGAAAATCCCGTATCTCCTCCGGCTCCAGACGCTCCAGAACCGGACGGATAACGGAAAGGTGATACCGGTACCGATCCCTGGAGCCCGGCTCTTCGAAAAAGTCCACCGAAATCTCGAGCACCTTCCTCAGGGCCCTTTCCCGGAGCCCCTCGGGAAACCTCAGGAGAAGATCTCTCAACCGCTCAAGGGTCGAGGAGGTGGAAAGGATCTGACAGCCCTCCTTCTCAAGCAGGGCGAGCGCCCTCTCCCACTCCTCCTCTTCCACGAGAAAACGGAAGAGCTCGTCCTTGCGGAGGCGCCCTTCCAACCCCGGCCTTATCTTTCGCCACCTTTCAGGGGAGGCAAGATCCTGTATTTCGCGCACCACCTCCAGGGAGGGTTCCCTCTTGAAGAGGGTCTCGAGCACCGAAAGGGCCTCCTCGTTGCGCCCGAGAAGCCGCAGAACCCGGGCCTTTCTCCACAGGACTTCGGCCTTAAGGCGAGAAGGAAAAGCCTTAGAGGAAAGGAGGTGCTCTAGGTAAGGCAGGATCGCCTCCAGGCGTTTTTCCCCTTCCAGCCGCTCCAGATGGAATTTCCAGACCTGGAGGAGGTTTTCCTCCTTCCACACGAACTCTTCGTATTCCTCGGGGAAGAAACGAGCCAGGAGGCGAGCCAGGATTTCTTGGCCGTAAGGATGAGGGTCGAGAAAGTCCCGCAGTTTTTTGGCCTGCGAACGGGTCTCGGCCATTTCCACCAGGGCCTCGGCCAGGTTGAGATCTATTCCCCACTGTCGATATCGATCCTTCCGGGCTTCTTCCAGGAGGAACTCGAAGACCTCCGTGCGCCCGGCTCGGTAGATCTGCACCATCAGATCGAGCACTTCAGCGAGCACCACTCCGGTACTTCCCCCGGAGTCATCCATCGCGTCCAGTGCCTTGATCCAGCCCTGGAGCACGGCTTTCGCCAGGGCTAAGGCCTCCTCCGTTTTTCCCTCCGCCACGAGCTTCCGGCCCGACTCCACGAGCTCGCTCACCCTCTGTCCGAACTCCAGGGTCTCCCAGTAGTGGACGAACCCTTGTCTCTTATAGCCCTGGAGAATGGCCCGGAAGATGAAGTTGTACTTTGCCTCCAGGCTGCGGGTGCCCGGATCGGCATAGGCGGAAAAACGGGCCAGAAGGGCGTCCCGGACCGCCTTTTCCCGCTCCGCCAGTTCACCCACGAATTCCCGGAGTTCCTCGGCGTTGAGTTTTGTGAGAATCTCCCTGGCCAGCTCCACTTTGGTTTTACGCCGGCGTCCGGGCCGGATCTTCCCGGGACCGAAGACCTTAAGCACCACCGCCGCCACATGCTTGCACACCTCCCCTTCGTAGGGGCAGGTGCAGCTCCAGTCGGTTATGTCCTCCCGGGAAAACCGGATGCGGACCTCGTAAGGTTCGGGGGTGGTGCCCTGAACGGAGGCGAGGAGCTCGCTCTCCCCTCTTTCGAGGTGGGCTATAGCTCCCCTTTCTAGCAGGGACCTCGCCCGTGCTAGAATTCGGTCTGGAAGGCTCTCCAGAAGAATTTGGGGTTTCATAAAAAAACTCCGGGCGCCCTGAGGACGCCCGGAGCCCTAGGGACAAATTCTCCCGAAACCCGAACTACCACCAGCTTATGGTCTTGTCGGCCTCCCAGATCATCTGGATGAGCCGATCGTAGTCGGCGTCGTCCTTGGCCTCGTAAAGCTTGAACTCCATGGCCTCGTTACCCTCGTTGAGGATGGACACCAACTTTTGAACTTCCTCGTTGGGTTCGTTCCTGTATACATGAAGAATTTTCATTGTTTCCCCTCCTGCCTTCGAGATTGAGGTTTTAAAACCTTAGCCTAGTCCGCACAGGCCGGAGGCGGACCGTGTTTCTGTTTGGGAAGCCCGTAGCCAATGATAACATCGGCTTCCTTCAACCGTTGAGCCAGCTCTTCCAGAGTTATAGGAGTGAGTCCAGCCTCCTCTACATTGTACTTTTTGGCCTCCTCATCCATGGTGTCCACCACCGCAAACACATCACCTTCCATGTCCCTAATCCACTCAATGTTTTCCTTTACATACTCGGTGAGACGGGGCATCTTGTTGTAGAAAACACAAGCATGAGAGTAGTGGTTTTCCACCGCCTGTCCCAGGGTGGAACGAATTCCATCGGTGATATACTGCCGATTGGCGATCAAAAAGTATATCTTGAGAGACATTTTCACCCCTCCTTGTGAATAATTTTTTAGAGCACCAAATACTTACCGCATTCTTCCAGGATCGCTCCGTGAAAGGCCTGGGTGCGCATCTGCTTGGGGGACATCCCACCGGGAACATCCGTTTCCACATCGAAGCCTTCGCAGGTGTAGCTGTCCGCGCAAATGGCGAGGTCGTCCTCGGGGATCATCTGAACCAGTTTCGGGAAGTCGGGCTGTTTCGTGAGATGGATGGCCTTAAAGGTGAAAAACACTTTTACCTTTTTACCGGCACGCTGAGCGGCCTCCACAATCTTAACCAGATGAGGCATGTACTGAGGCGTGGTTACAAATATACCCAGCTTATCAGGATCCTTACCCATTGCTCCCCTCCTTAAATGGAATTAACTTTTACTGCCCTTTCTTGATGTAAAAGCGCATAAAACCGGCGTCCTCTTTTACCCCGAGATACTCGTGTCCGGCCCGCTCGCACCAGCCCGGGATGTCGTTCTTGGAACCGGGGTCGGTGCCGAGAACCTCGAGGATCTGCCCGGGCTGAAGCTTCTGAATGGCCTTCTTGGTCTTAAGAAGTGGCATAGGACAGGAAAGCCCCTTACAATCGATGGTCATGTCCGGTTTGATTTCATCCAGATTGACTCCCATGTTCTACCTCCTTTCAAGTATTTTATTTTTTTAAGACGCTTTTCCAAACCTTTTCACTACATTTCAAGAACCAGCCTGTTGCTTTCCTCATTCCAGTCGATCACGATATACCATACCAGCACTATCAAAGCAATAAGAAGGATGGTCCCGGCATATCCAAGATAATCAGGCATAAAAACAGCCTTGCCAAGATAGCCATTCTCAATAACATCGTATTCAGCGAAGATATGCCGTACAATCGAGTTGCTAAGACCAAAAACGGTAGCCACAATCATAAGCTTGACCTGCCCCTCGCCCACTCGCCACAGGCTCCCGGAACCGCACCCTCCGGCCACGGTCATCCCGAAGCCGAAGATGAAACCTCCGATAAGGGCCCCCTGAATGAAGGTGGGGGTCACATAGGCGCTTTCCGGGCGCACGCCGTTGTACTTGAGAATGGCAATCCCTATGGCCGAAAGAATAATACTCACCGTGAGGGCCCTGCCCATTTCTGCATTACCCGTCATGAAAGGCTCCCGCAGGGCGTTCACCATGCAGAAACGACTCCGGTGCATCACATAACCGATACCCGCGGCCAGAATGAGACAGCCGCCCATCACTTCTCCCCGATCGAGCTCACTTCCGAAATAGGCCCGGGTCGCCACAAGAAGTCCCGCCAGAGCGATTACCCCCAGAAAGGGATCAATCTTCTGAAAACCTATTTCAAAACCCCCGGAACTCGGAAAGTGCTCGAGCTCCCAGTAGAGATACTTTATGGCCAGGATGACCCCGAAAATAAGACCGATGAGCATGATGAAACCGTTAGCGGCGAGATTGTTCACCGCCATGTAAAAGCCCCCCACATTACAGCCCATGGCGAGAGAAGCCCCTATGCCCATGAGGATCCCGGCCACCACAGCCTTAACGAATTCGATGGGCGGGGGAATTCGAATGGCAAACTCCCGCCCCAGAGCCGCGGAGATAAAAGCCCCCCAGATGAGACCTATGTCCAGAATGGAAGAGGTGGAAGACCACAAGGGATGTAAAGCCGGCGGTTCATCATAAAGCCCTATGTGATAAAAAAACCAGTCCGCCCAGTTCCGAAGCCCCCCCACAATTCCCCACGGACGATACCATGCCTCCAATACCACCACCAGAAAAGCCAGCAGTATCCCCCCCATCATGGGGGACCAGTGTTTGGCACAGAGATTTTCATAGGTCCGTTTAAGAGCACCCATAAAACCCCTCCCTGCTAATTTTTTCCCGCCGGAACGGGGAAACCTTTCTCCACCTCTTTAGCAAAAACCTTATTCCCTGTCAAATGGAATAAATTAAATAATTGAGCACATTTTTATAAATTTTTTTTCTAAATCTGATCCAAAAAGATTTTTTTGGGGTTTAATCGTCTCTAACATTCAATAATTAAGGGGGACCCCCAAAAGATCCCCCTTAATTAGTTTTTAATGATGTAACTTACTTAAATTTACTTTTTAAGGGTCGCGTAGGTCTCCTCGGGGTTCGGTACATTCTGGCCGTGACAGTCCATGCAGTTGTTCTGAGAGGTTATGCCGTTGTGCAGAAGGTTGTAAAGCATCCTGTTGCGCGGCTTGTACTTCTTGCCGTTCCGCAACCACTCGTTGAGGTAAAGCGCCGCCTGACGGGCTATATCCGCCGAAAGGCGGGCACACCTTTCCGCCCGCTCGTCGGTAAGGAAGGCCACGCCCTCGGCGGCCATCCAGCGCCCCACGGAGATGTGACACACCGGAGTCCCCGCCACGCTCATGTTCTGGATCTCGGCCTTGAGAATCTTGCGCGGTTCGTACTTAGGAAGAGGAGTATACGAATAGAAGAAGGCAATGTCGTTCACCATGGCCTCGGCGGTATCCGTATCCTTGGTGACCAGACCGATCACGATTCCCGCCCCTGTTAGAGTACCGCAAAGTGCCCCCCATCCGGCCAGACCTCCGTGCGCCCAGCGATAGGCGTCCACGGGGAAATCGTTCCAGGGCCCGCCTACCGTCTTCCGCAACTGACTCACCAGCCCCTCAAGCACCGTGGAACAACACCACTTCTTGAAGTAGTGCCGGTACGCCTCCCAGGCCACCTCATCCGGATCGAGTTCCGCATATTCGAACTCGGATCCGTAAGGATAGGCCCAGGCCTTTCCCTCAAAGAGCTTCCCCGCCGCCATTACCCCCATCATCAATCCCGATGTGGCCAGAAAGTCCCTCCTTGATAACCTCATAATCCCCTCCTTTTGTTGTTTTTATTTGCTCTGATCTCCCCTCTTGCCAGTCTTCCCCATGAAGGGGTGAACTTTATTTCTCGCAATCTCAAGATAATAACCTCTTTTTCAGGTATTCATAGTTTCTTATCTTGTTTAATGTAAGAGTATCCTATAAGTTTCTGGCATGTCAAGTAGTATTTAAAAATTTCCACTTTTTTATGAGATTCGGATTGATTTTGTATCGTCACTTAACTTTTAAATCCTCTCCATTATTGCTTTTTGACCTTAAACTATGAATTTTGTGTTTTCTTCTGAGTTCTGAAAAGGGGGAGGATACTCCCTCGAAGAGCCCTCCATTTCGGGCTCTGCCCTTGATTGTCTGGCCTAAAATTGATAACCTTATCCCAGAATTTTTTTGAAATTATTCAAGGTGCGGGTCTCCTTCTAATGAGCAATTTGATTTACTGGTCCTCACCTTTAATAGCGGGGGCTTATTTATTGGGATCCGTACCTTTTGCCCTTCTGGTCTGCCGTCCCTTCGGGGTGGATCCCCGCCGGGCTGGGTCGGGGAATCCCGGAGCCACCAATGTGGCCCGCCTTCTGGGTAAGCGATGGGGATTCCTCACCCTGGTTCTGGATCTGGGCAAAGCCGTCTTTCCGGTCTGGCTGGCCAAGAAGTGGCTAGCGGGCATGCCGGGGGCCTCCTGGGGGATAGCGGCTGCCGGGTTTGCCGCCTTCCTGGGGCACCTTTTTCCGGTTTACCTCCGTTTTCGGGGTGGAAAGGGCGTGGCCAGCGCCGCGGGAGTGCTGCTCGTGGTCTGTCCCAAGGCCTTAGCCCTCCTAATTCCTCTTTTCGTGATCGCCGTGGCCCTCTCGGGTTATGTATCTGTGGGCTCTCTTTCCGCCGCCGCGGCGGCTCCCTTCCTGGTGCGCCTTCTTTCCCCTGAACCGGCCTACTTCCTCATGACCGTCCTGATGAGCCTTCTCATCTGGATAAAGCACCGGGAAAACCTCCGGCGCCTCGTTCGGGGGGAGGAAAAGTCCTGGAGGAAGAACTGACCGTGGGAGTCCGGGAAGAGGCCAGAAAGAAGGGCTATCCCCTGAACGACCGCTATGTACTCCGGGTCTCCCCCGACGAAATGGAGGCCTGGCTCGAGGGAGGGATGCCTGAAGAAAAGGAATGGCCAAAGCTCCGTCAGAGCCTTTCCGAACTGGGCCTTTCCGGCCTTCTCGAACACCCGGAACCGACCCCGGATGGATGGGTGATCGTGGCCCGGGGGAAACCCCCTGTGCCCGGGCAGGACGGGCGTCTGGAATTCCTGGTGGACCTCTCCCACGGCCCGCGAAAGATCGACAAATATCGGGTCGATCTCCGGGAGATGAACCTGGTGGTATCCGTACAGGCCGGAACCCCGGTGCTGCGCCGCATCCCTCCCCAGCCCGGTCAGCCCGGATACAATGTCTGGGGCGAGGTCCTTACCCCTCCACCGGTAAAGGATGTGGAATTCAACTACGGAGAAGGTCTCCGGCCTGATGAAGGAAACCAGGTTCTTATCGCCGAGCGTGACGGGTGTCTGGTGGAAAAACAGGGCAAACTTGCCGTGGAACCCACCTATACCCTGGAAGGGGATGTGGACTGGGACTCCGGGAATGTGCGTTTTTACGGCGAAAAACTCACTGTAACCGGATCCGTGCGGCGGGGCTTCAAGGTCCTGGCCAAAGGAGAAGTGGAAATACAGGGCGGAGTCGAGGACGAAGCCGAGATAGAGATAGAAGGAAATCTTTCGGTGGGAGGTCTGGTGCACGGGGCCGGTACGGTGGTGCGGGTCTCCGGAAACGCCGTTCTGGGAAGCGTGGAGTACGCCAGGGTGGAGGTGGAAGGCGATCTCACCGTGCGGGACTATGTCCTGCAGGCCCGACTCAAGGTGGGAAAGCATCTGGAGGTGATGGAGGGGCGCGGTCTTGTGGCTGCCGGAGAAATCACGGTGGGGGAGGATGCGATCTTAAAGGTGGCCGGGAACGACTCTTATGTACCCACCCGAATAGGCGTAGGGAGTCCACCTCGAATCCTTGAGGAAATCGATGGGCTTCGTTCCGAATTGGTCCTTCTTGATGAGGTCACCGAGAAACTCCGTAAAGCAATAGCTCTGGGTCTGAAGTTAAAAAAGGAGGGAAAACTCACCCCCAAGAAGGCCAAAATCCTGGCCAAGCTTCAGAAGGTTTTCGGAGAAAAAATGCTTGCTCAGGCCGATCTTCAAGAAAAATTGAAGGAGAAAGAGAACATCCTTCAAGCGCAGCTGAAATACACCCTGCGGGTTCTGGAGAAGGTGTATCCCGGGGTAATTATAGCCATAGGCCGATACGAGTACCGGATAAAGGAGGAAATCCCGGGACCGGTGGAGTTTTATTGGGAGGAAAATAAGGTAAAATCGCGTCCCTTATAATTCCTTCAATTTACGCAAATCGGATATAAAACGTTCCGCAGTCGAAAGATCGTCAAATTCGAGGCGAAAGCGTGGTCCGCGGCGACCCATTTCCACCCGAACTCTGCCGCCGCAGATCTCGGAAAGCTCCCGAGCCAGGGCCTCGAGATCCGGATCCGGCGCGGGGCGCCTTCGGGAGGGAGAACCCTCCCGAAGGCGTTTGACCAGTCTTTCGGTCTCCCGCACCGAAAGGCCCCGGCGGAGGATCTCCTCCCGGGCCGTGAGCATGAGTTCCCGATCCTCGAGGGCGAGGAGGGCCCGGGCGTGTCCGGCGCTGAGGCGTCCCTCCCACAGATCCTCCCGGATCTCCTCCGGCAGCCTGAGGAGCCTCAGGGCGTTGGCCACGGTGGAACGATCCTTTCCCACCCGCCGGGCGATCTCTTCCTGGGTGAACCCGAACTCCTCCATTAGGCGCCGGTAACCCTCCGCCTCCTCCAGAGGATTGAGGTCCTCCCGCTGCAGGTTCTCGATGAGGGCCACGGAAAGGGCCTCCTCGTCGGAAAGGGCCTTGACCAGAACCGGAACCTCGGAAAGACCGGCCATTTTAGCCGCCCGCAGGCGTCTCTCCCCGGCCACCAGCTCGTAAGTCCCGGGGGCGATCTCCCGCACCAGAAGGGGCTGAAGGACCCCCTTCTCCCGGATGGAATCCGCCAGCCGGGCCAGCTCCTCCTCGGAAAACTTCCTGCGGGGCTGAAAGGGGGAGGGCACTATGGCGTCCGGAGATACCATCCGGAGTTCCCCCTCCGCCTCGGGCAGAAGCGCCGCAAGCCCCCTACCCAATCGCTTGACCTTTTTGCCGGGCACGCCTTGCCACCTCCTCGGCCAGTCTCCGGAAGGCCTCCGCCGCCCGTCCCCGGGGCTCGTAGGCCGTTATGGGCTTACCATGGCTGGGGGCCTCACTCAAGCGCACGGTGCGAGGGATGAGGGTCTCAAAGACCGTCCAGCGAAAGTGTCGCCGCACCTCCTCGGCCACCTCCCGGGAGAGCCGGTTTCGTCCGTCGTACATGGTGAGGACGATCCCGAAAAGAAAAAGCCCCGAATTAAGTCCCTCCCGCACCCGCCGCAGGGTCCTCACCAGAAGGGACAACCCCTCCAGGGCATAGTACTCGCACTGAAGGGGAATGACCACCCCCTCGGCCGCACAGAGGGCGTTCACCGTCAGAATACCCAAGGAAGGGGGACAATCCAGGATAACGAAGTCGTAGCGGGGGGAGAGATCCGCAAGGATGTTTCGTAAAAGAAACTCCCGGTCCGGAAGATCCAGCAACTCCACCTCACCCCCGGCAAGGTCCACCGAGGAGGGCAGAAGCGAGACTCCGTAAGGGGTAGAAATTATCAGGTCTCCGGGAGGACGCTTTCCGGCAAGGGCCGCGTAGAGGCTTCTTGAGGCCGAAACCCTTACGCCCAGACCGCTTGAGGCGTTGGCCTGGGGATCCAGGTCCACCAGGAGCACCGAAAGACCTTTTTCCGCAAGGGCCGCGGAGAGATTTATCGCCAGGGTGGTCTTACCCACTCCTCCCTTCTGATTGGTGAGCGCCAAGATCATGAGGCGAGGTGTTTGCGGAGAAGATTGGAGAGCTCCTCCAGGGTATAGGGCTTTTTCAATACATCATCAAAGGGAGCCGCCAGATCCCTGTCCCTGAAAACCTCCAGGGCATATCCCGTGGAAAGGACAAGACGGGGACGGGGGCCGGTTTCCTCCCTGAGACGCTCGGCCACCCAGATGGCCCCCTTGCCCCCGGGTACGGTTAGATCCAGGATAAGAAGGTCAAAGGGTTTCCCCTCCTCAAGAGCCCTGCGGTACTTGTGAAGGGCCTCCTCCCCGGAGGCCGCGGTCTCCACCTCCACACCCAGATGACTCAGGGCCTCGAAAAGGAGGGTCCTTATAGGTTCCTCGTCGTCCATCACCAGAACACGCCCGGAGAATTTCTCCTTTCCCTTGAAAGAAGGAAATTCCCGGGAAAGCCTGACCAGGGGCTCCGTCTTGCTCGCCGGGAGAACAATGCGAAACATGGCTCCTTCGCCGGGAGGGGAGAAGACCTCAATGCTTCCCCCGTACCTTTCCACGATGCTTTTTACCACGGCCAATCCCAGTCCGGAGCCGGCCCTCTTGGTGGTAAAACCCGGCTCAAAGATTTGGGGAAGTATCTCCGGGGGAATTCCCGGCCCGGTATCCCTTACGGTAAGAATTACTCGCTCTTCCACGGCTTCGGCCTGGATGAAAAGATCCCCTCCCTCGGGCATGGCCTCAAGGGCGTTCAACACGAGATTCTGGACCATCTGCGCGAAGTGTGAACTGTCGATTTTTATCGGGGGGAGCCCCGGAGGGATCTCAAAGTGCACCCGCACCGGGGATCCATGGGTAAGGAAGCGCACCAGATCCTTGAGGAAGTCCCGGATCACCACCTCCTTGGGAATGGGAATGTCCCCCTTGGAGAATATCAGTAGATCCCGGGCCAGATCCCGGGCCTCCCGGGCCACCTTTCGACTGCGCTCGATGATCTCCCGTGCCTTTCCGTTTTCCACCAGACGCTCGAGAAGATCCAGATTCCCCAGGATGGAGGTGAGAAGGTTGTTGAAGTCGTGGGCCACCCCGCCGGCGAGAAGCTCCAGAGCCCGGTGTTTTTCCAGCTTGAGGCGTTCCTCCTCCAGGCGTTTCCGTTCGCTTATGTCCTGAACCAGACCGAGGTAAAGGCGCCGCCCCCTCACCTCTATGATAGAGAAGAACACCTCGGCCGGAAAAACGGAGCCGTCCTTGCGGAGGGCCTCGAACTCCAGGCGTTTTCCGAAGAGACGGCTCTTTCCCGTGGCCCGCACCCGGGCAAAGGCCTCCCGGTAGCGCTGATGATACTTGGGCGGGGCCAGAACTAAATGAAGCTCCTTCCCCAGCACCTCGCGCTCCATCCAGCCGAAGATCCTCTCGGCCATGGGGTTGAAGTAGGTTATGCGTCCGACATCGTCCATGAGGATTACCGCCAGCGGGGCGTTTTCCGCCAGGGTCCGGAAACGGGCCTCGCTTTCGGCCAGGGCCGCCTCGGCCTCCTTGAGGGCGGTGATGTCCTGGACCGTGCTCCAGATCTCCCGGTGTTCGCCCTCGCCGAAGACCCTGGCCGAAACCAAAACGGTCCGAATCCGTCCCCGGTGATCCCGCAGCTGAAGTTCGTATCCGGAAATTTCTCCTTTTCTCTTCAGGGTTTTCATGAAATGATGACGATCCTCGGGCTGGAGGTAATATTCCCAGACGGTTTTTCCCTGAAGAGCTTTTTCCTCAATACCCATCAGCGCCCTCAGGGCCCGATTGACCATAAGGATGCGTCCCTCGAAATCCGTCACCGCGAGACCGGCGGGATTGTCCTCGAAGAGGCGAAAAAGCTTTTCTTCCAGGATCTTTCGTTCGTGGATGTCAAAGATCAGGCCGATCTTGAAGCGCTCTCCGGAGGGAGAGTCAAAGGGGGAATTGACCGCCAGATACCAGCGGTGATCCCGGGGATTGCGGGCCTCCCATTGAAGGGCCTTTCCCTCCTCAAAGACCTCATCCTGCCGGCACCAGTCGCAGGGAACTTTCCGCCCGTAGATCACCTCATAACAGAGTCTGCCCGTGGGATCCTTCCCCACCCATTCCTTGAACCGACGATTGGCCGCAAGAATGCGATAGTTTCGATCCGAAAGGTAGAAAAAACCGGGAAGGGTTTCCACAATCCTGGCAAAGAGATAATTACCAACAAATCCCTTTTCCTCCCTGGAAATATTCCGGGTGAGATGAAAACAGGCCACGCAACATCCCTTTTCGTTCTTTACCGGGGCCGCATATACCCAGAGCCAGGTCCCCAGGTGGGGCTCGTAAAATTCCTCCACGATGGGCCGCATTTCTGCCTCCATGCGCATCTGAACGCAGAAGGAGGGCCGGGTCTCCGTGCCGTGAACGAGTTTGTAGCAGTATCCCCCCAGGATCTCCGGAAGGGGCTTTCGCAGGATCTCGGCCATGGCGGAATTGGCGTAAAGAATCCTCCCCTCGGCATCCAGCACCATCACCCCGTCGGGAAGGAGATCCAGTACGCGGGGATCAAAACAATTTTTCATGTCGAAAACATTTTAGCCTTCCACTCCTTAGGAAACAAGCTCATGTTTCACGTGAAACGCGTACCACCCTCTCCGGGGTCACGATCAGGTCCACCGAGAGGTCGTGGGGCTCCCGGGGGATTTCGGAAAGGATCTGGAGCTCGTGCACGGTGGTGAGGATCGGCGTTTCGGGGGTTATCTTTCCGGCCTCAAGCAGGAGGGCGTGCTCCCGGTCGGCAAATCCTCCCCCTTTACCCAGTCTTTCCCCCCGGGGGCTCACCGCCACGCATCCGGTGACGAAAAGGTCGAGAGGGGGGACCTCCGCAAGGGAGAGTCTTTCCCCGTAGCGGAAGGCTCCCTTGAGGGTGGCCACCCGGAGAGGGTGCGGGCGGAGCCTTTCGGGATGTAGCAGGATGAAGGGTTTCTCGCCCCGGAGACCGGGGGCGGCCACGACCAGGATCTTTCCGGCCGAAAGGAGTTCCGCCCGCAGGGGATACTGGGGACTGTCCGGATTGACGAAGACCACCCGGGCCCTTTTCACCTCTTCCAGGGCAAGGGCCCTTTTGGCCGCGGCCTCGGCCCCCGCGAAGTTGGGAATCCTCCCGTAGGCCCCGGGGAAACGGGCCACCCCGGCCTCCGTGAGCCGCCGCCACACCTCCTCCCGCAGACGCTGCTTGATCTCCCGAAGGTCCCTCATCGTCCGTCGGGAAAGGGCACCCGGATCTGGAAGGCCTCTTCCACCGCCTGTCCCTGAAGAGCACCCCCTAGGGTGAGCTCCCCCCTCACGAGCCCCCTCACCTCGACAGGGGCCCGTCCCGTCCCCAGGAGCCCCCGCTCCTGCATGTCCCGGAAGTCCTCCCGGGGCATGGGAAAGCGCACCCGGCTCCGTCTCCCGGGAGAGGGCTCCGGAGACCTCAGGGGCTCGTAACAGTAATACTCCTCCTTCCCCCGGACGAGGTAGTGGGCCGAGGCGGCCTTGAGGCGAAGGTCGCGATAGTTGAGTCCGGATCCGGCCCTGAGAACCAGGTGTCCCCCGAAATTGAAGCAGACCTCCGTGAGCCGCACGGGAAGACGACCCTCGAACTCCAGCACCAGGGCGGGGTTTCCTCCCCTCTCCCAGTGTAGATCGTGGATCACGAAGGGATGAAGGGGTTCCACGCCCTTTACCGGAAGCTCGTAGAAAGGGCCGGGCCGGGTTCCCACGAAGGGGACGGACTCCTCGGTGGCCAGGCGCAGCAGGGCCCCGGAATCGGGCGCTTTCCGCATCGGAGCCCTCCACACCAGAAAGCCCCGTTCCAGTTCCTCGGTCCAGAAGAAGTCCCTCCCGCCCTCACCGTAGCGCAACTCCGCGGAGACGACTCTTCTCCCGTGGAGGAATTCTCCGTCGAGGAAGGCGAAGTAGGCGGTTTCGTTGTAGGGAAGGGACCACCTATAAAGTACCACGGCCGGGCCGGATAGGACCTCCGGGGAGGAGCGATAGGCGGTCCGTGCGTAAAGGGAAACGAGGCCTTTGCCCGCGGCAAGCAGAGGCACATAGAGGATGAGGCCCAGCATGGTCAGTCGCCAGGCTTCCCGTAGGGACATCTCCCTAAAGAAGAAACGCCGCACCACCCACAGAAGAGGCAGGTGGGCCCCCACGAAAAGGGGCGGGAAAAGGACCAGCACCAGGAGGCCGAAGACGAAACCGGCCAGCATGGGCACGCCGTAGTCCCTTCCTCCCATAAAAAACAGGGTGAGGACGAGGGTCAGGGCTCCGGCTACGGCTCCGGCCACCTGAGCCAGGATCACCTCCAGGAGGTGAAAGCGCACCCACAGGCCCATGCGCCCGGACCTCCGGTAGCGGCGCAGGTAATGGAGGTAAATCAGACCCGCCAGGAAGAGGTAAAGCCCCCGTCCCGGCCATATTCCCATCAGGATGGGCATAGCCCCGGCGGAAAGAGCGGCCAGCCCCAGCCCCTCGAAGAGCCCCGGTAATTTTTCTATGTAGGACACGGGGAAATTGTAGTATAATCCCCTCTCTAAAGGAAGGGTATGTTTTTTGGTCGGAGTCTGGTCGCAGCGCTGCTTTTAGTTTTTCTTTCTTCGTGCGGGGGGCCGAGACACACAGTGAAGATCGTGCATGTGCCTCTGGGGGGGAAGGGGCCGCCCCTTCCCGCTTCTCAGAAACCCTACACCGTCAACGGACGCACCTACTATCCCCTTCCCTCGGCGGCGGGTTATGTGGAGGAGGGGCTGGCCTCCTGGTACGGTCCGGGATTTCACGGACGCCGCACCGCAAGCGGTGAAATCTACAACATGTACGCTTTCACCGCGGCGCATCGCCTTCTTCCCCTCGGCACCTATGTGCTGGTGACCAATCTGGAAAACGGCCGGAGGGTGGTGGTGCGCATCAACGACCGGGGACCTTTCGTGCCGGGCCGGATCATCGACCTCTCCTACGCCGCGGCCCGGGCCCTGGGTATGGTGGAGAAGGGGGTGGCCCGGGTGCGGGTGGTGGCCCTGGCCGAGGGGCGCCCGGGCCCGAGGGGGATCGTGTTCACCCGCCTCCCCTCCCTGCGTCGGGGGGAATTTTACCTTCAGGTGGGGTCTTTTAAGAATTATGCCAATGCGGTGCGTTTGAGAGAGCGTCTTTCCCGGCGTTTTCGGTCCGTGCTTATCGAACCATTCGAGGCCCCGGAGGGCACCTTTTACCGGGTGAGGGTATTTCTGGCCTACGATCTCTCCGAGGCCCGGAGGAGGGCCGCGGCCCTGCGGCGGGAATTTCCCCGGGCCTTTCTGGTGGCCCGATGAAGGAACTCTACCGGCGTCTGGGGATTCTCGAGGAACGGCTGGGGTTCCGTTTCCGGGATCCGGGGCTCCTGGTGAGGGCCCTGACCCATCGCTCCTACGCCGCTGAAAAGCGGCTCGGTCCCTTTGCGGACAACGAGCGCCTGGAGTTTCTGGGAGACGCGGTGCTTTCGGCGGTGATCTCGCACCTCCTCTACGAACGCTTCCCCGATCGGGCCGAGGGGGATCTTTCGCGGATGCGGGCCTGGCTGATCCGGGAAGAGAGGCTGGCCCGGTTGGCCGAGCGGCTGGGGCTCCCGGATTTCGTCCTGGTCAGCCGGGGAGAGGAACGCTCCGGCGGACAGCACAAGGCCTCCATCCTGGCCGGAGCGCTCGAGGCGGTGATCGGGGCCGTGTATCTCGACGGGGGCTACGGAAGGGCTTTCGATTGTCTGAAGCAACTGTTCGGAAGGCTCGTGGCCCAGGCCGAAAGGGGACTTGAGACGGACTATCGCTCCCGGCTCCAGGAATTGACTCAGGCCCGCTTCCGGGAGACTCCGATATATCGAGTGGTGGCCGAAGAGGGGCCTCCGCACGCTCCCTGTTTCGAGGTGGAGGTAGTGGTGAACGGTCGGGTCCTGGCCAGAGGGCGAGGAAGGTCCAAAAAAGAGGCCGCTCAGGAAGCCGCTCGCAGGGCCCTCCAGCTACTGGACAAAAATGACGAGGCCGCACAATAGGTTTCTATTGCGGAGGGGGGAATAGATCTTTAAGAAGGAGTTTACTTTTGTGCGAAAGGATTTAAATTTAACAGATCGAGAGGTCAAATCGGGAGGTGAGCAGAAATGCCCATCTACGAATTTCGGTGTGAGAATTGTGGCGAGCGTTTCGAGAAGCTTTGTTTTAGCTCTCGTGATGAAAGAGAAACCCGTTGCCCCCGGTGTGGGAGTTATCGGGTGCGAAGGGAATTTTCCACCTTTGCGTGCGGCATCGGGGGCGGGGGAGGCTTCGGATTCGGTTCCTGCGGAACCGGTGGGCACGGTTTCGGATTCGGCTGAGCTTAGATCCAGAGAGGGGCCGTGCGCCCCTCCGAAGTAGTCTGAATGGAAGAGCTGATAAGCTTTTTGCTTGATACCGTTGGTCGGTTAGGGTATCCGGGAATATTCCTTTTGATGGCGCTGGAATCGTCTTTTTTTCCTTTCCCCAGCGAGGTGGTCATCCCTCCGGCAGCCTATCTTGCATCCCGGGGTGAGATGGACCTTTACGGGATTATCGGGGCTGGAGTCGCGGGAAGTCTTGCCGGGGCCTGGTTTAATTACCTTCTGGCTCTCAAACTGGGCCGACCGGCCTTGGAAGCGTTTTTGCGTCGTTACGGAAAATATCTTTTTCTTTCTGAATTTACTCTGTACAAAGTGGAAGACTTTTTTGATCGTCACGGGCATGTTTCCACCTTTATAGGTAGACTTCTTCCGGGCATAAGGCAGTACATAAGCCTTCCCGCAGGACTCGGACGCATGAACCCCTGGCTGTTTTCGGTTTTCACACTCCTGGGAGCCGGCCTCTGGGTAACCGTGCTGGCCATCTGTGGATATGTGGTGGGAAAAAATGAGTCCATGCTTCACAAATTCCTTCATCAAGTCAGTGGAGGGATGATAGTTTTTTCTTTGGTGGTCGTCTTCCTGTATGTCCTGTGGAAGAAAAAGAAATTTTCGGGACTTTAATCGTGTCCGGAAAATATTTTTGTTTTCATGGCTGGAGGACGGGCAGTCAATGCCTGCCGGGTTAAGACCCCGGAGGAATACATTGAACTCGGGGGTTACTTCACCTCGCCGCCCACGATGAGCTCGGGGATGCGGAGGGTGGGCTGGGCGTCGGAGACGGGGACGCCCTGGCCGTCCTTACCGCAGGTGCCGATACCGAAGCCGAGGTCCCGGCCCACCATGTCGATGATCCTGAGAACCTCCGGGCCGTTGCCCACCAGGGTGGCCCCCCTCACCGGTTCTCCCACCTCTCCGTCCTCGATGAGGTAGCCCTCGGTGACCTCGAAAACGAAATCCCCGGTCACGGGATTGACCTCTCCTCCGCCCATCTTTTTCACGAGGAGTCCCCGATCCACGCTGCGGACGATCTCCCCGGGGTCGTGGGGACCGGGGGCGATGTAGGTGTTGGCCATGCGGGGAATGGGACGATACCGGTAAGACTCCCGGCGCCCGTGGCCGTTGGGGGTCTTCCCGAACTTGAGGGCCGTGGCCCGATCGTAGAGGAAGTTTTTGAGCACCCCATTTTCGATGAGGATTACCTTTTCGGCCGGAACCCCTTCGTCGTCGAAGAGATAGGATCCTCGCTTTCCCGGGAGGGTGGGATCGTCGATTACGGTGATGAGGGGCGAGGCCACCCGTTCTCCCAGGCGACCGGCGTAGACCGAGAAGCCCTCCTCGGCGTGGTCGGCCTCAAGACCGTGCCCCACGGCCTCGTGGATCATGGTGCCTCCCGCCTCGGAGGAAAGCACCACCGGCATGCGCCCTCCGGGGGCCCTGCGGGCCGAGAGCATGAGAAGGGCCCTCTCGGCCGCCCGCCGGGCCACCTCCTCCGGGGGGTGCTCCTCGAAAAGCTCAAACCCCATCGTACCTCCAACCGGTTCATAACCCTGCTGAAGGAGGCCCTCCCTCTCGGCCACCACCTGGACCGCAAAGAGGGTGTAAACCCGGGTCTCCTCCACCCACCCTCCTTCGGAATCGAGCATGGCCAGGCGCTTTTCGGTCTCCTGGTAGAGCACCCGCACCTGACGGATCTCCGGGGAAAGTCTGCGGGCCACCTCTCCGGCCCGCTTCACCAGGGCTATCTTACGAGAAAGGTCCACCTCTTCCGGGACCACCTTTACCGGAAGCTGCCCGGAGGCTCTCGGGCCTGGATCCTGGACCGAACGGGCTTCCCGACCGCCGAGTCTTCTGGCCAGGGCCAGCAGGGTGCCGGTGGAAAAGTCGTTGGAGAAGGCGTAACGGGTCTCGAAGTCCCCCTCGATGCGACGCAGGCCCACCCCGGCGTCCTCTCCGGCGGAAAGCTCCTCGATCTTTTCCCCTTCGAGGACTATGCGCAGGGCCCGGGTGTTTTCGAAGTAAAGGTCGGCAAAGAGGGCCCCGGCCGAAAGCGCGGCGAGAACCTTATCCGTACCTCCGGGAAGTTCCATTTCTCTTATCTCCGGCGAAGAGTTCGCCAAGCCAGTTTAAAAACTCCTTCCGGGACGGACAACCCCGGCGGCCGTAGTCGCGAAGGCTCACCGCGGCCACCGTGACTCCCAGGCGGGCCGCCGCCTCCGGGGAAAGCCCCCGGGCCAGACCCGCAAGCACGCCGGCGTTGAAGAAGTCTCCGGCCCCGGTGTTGTCCACCACCCGTGGGGGGCTTTCCGCCGGAAGACTGAAAGCCCCGTTCCTCCTGCTAAAAACCGTAACCCCCCGGGGGCCTCGTTTTACGAAGATCAACTCCGGTCCCGTGGCCAGGAGTCTTTCCGGAGGAAGGCCCAGGGTGTCGAGTTCGGCCTCGGTAATGAAAAGGAGAGAGGTCCTTTCGAGGAGGGGTCTCAGGGTTTTGAAACCGCGGGCGGCGTAGATTTCACCGGGGTCAAGGCTCGTCGGCCCGAAAGCCCTCCGGATCAGACGCCGGTGGAAGGCCAGACCTTCCCCGGTGATCAGGGAGCTCAGGTGCAGCCACTCACCCTTTTTGAGGGGGGGATCGAACTCCGCCAGGGCCTTTTCGGCCGTCCCGGGGGAAACGAAGATGAAGCGATCCCTCCTCCGATCGAGCACGATGAGGGCCATGCCGGTGGTGCCGGAGATCACCACCCGGGAAAGGTCCACGCCCTCTTCCGCAAGCTCGGCGAGCGCGCGCTCGCCCTCCTCGTCGCGGCCGGCGGCCCCGATGAAGGCGGTTTTAAAGCCGAAACGGGAAAGCGCCCACACCGTGTTGGCCGCGGACCCCCCTCCCAGGGCCGCTACGAACCTTCCCCGGGCCTCCAGATAATCCCGCAGGGCGTAGAGGGTCTCCCGGTCGCCGGCGGCCTCTCCCCCGGGACGAAACTCCACCCCCGGAAAGGAAAGCTCCGCCAGCTCGGACACCTCGTAGAAGAGGTCCAGGTTAAGGGCCCCGGAACCGACAAAAATCGCCATGGTCTCCGCACACCCGGCCGGGAGGATCAGTTCTCGGGTTCTCCTTTTTCGAGATGATTGGAGAGATCTATTAGCAATTCCAGGAGTTCGTTGAAGAGGGGAAAGAGCCGTTCCTGCAGGATCTTTCGAATATCCTCACAGTCGGGATTCCGGGTGCGGATCTCTTCGGCCAGCCGACGGGCCTCCTCGTGAAGCTTCTCGTGCACCCCTCGGATTTCCTCCACCAGATACCTGCCCACCTCCGTCAAGGGACAGAAGGAGGAAAGGAACTTCCCCACCGCACATTTTTGAGGATCAAGTTCCAGATGTTCGGAGAAATCCTTGCACTTGAGGGCCTCTTTTATGAGAAGGGCTTTTTTTTGCAGGAAGTCCAAAATTACCAGTTCTATGTAAAGAGAATCCATCCGGGAAGGATCCTTCCGGTCTTTGAGTCTTTTCTCGAAGGATACTTCCTTTTCAAAGAGTTCCGAGATTTCTTTAACTACTTTCTCAAGGGCTTTCCGGAGGTGTTTCAATTGTGAGGAAGGTTTATTTTTCAATTTTGCCCCCTGAAGGCTATTTTGGCACCCTCCAGTCGAAAGATTCCGGGGCCATGTTCTTTTTTTAGCAGAATGGCATTTTTCCCTATACCCACCACCACATTGGGATAGGCCCGCATGGTAACCTGTAGGAAGGCAAAGTCCCCCTTATCAAGCCGGGTCTCCAGGGCCTTGATCCTCTCTTTGATGTCCGCCATCTCCAGGATTCTTTTTTTGAGCACCTGATAGAGTTTTTCCACTATAACCCTCTTTTCCGGGGTCAGGCGCCCGGCCCGGGCCAATCTTATCCCCTGAACCAGGGCCTCTTTCATGCGGTCGGTGACCTCGTCCAGCCTGGAAAATTCCTCCTCCAGTTTTTTTACCTCCTCGGCCACCTCGTAATTGTAGCCCACCTTGATCAGGGTCTTTACGAAGGCAGGGCTGCCCAGCACACTCACCACCGCCGAGCCCTCCACGAAGACCTCTCCCCCCAGAATACCCTCCTTTCCCATCACCGAAAGCATCCCCCCAACGATCACCCGGGCCTGAAGCAGATACCCGCTCACGGTGAGGTTTCCCCGGACTTTTACCGAGGCATACTCCACGATGTTGAGGAAGGCCTCGCGTTCAGCATGGACCTCGATGCGTTCCCCCTTCACGATTCCCTGAACGATCAGAGACCCGCCGGTCTGGATCCTGACTCCGTCCTCCACATTGCCGTGGATCTCCAGGTCCCCGGCACTTTCCACCAGGAAACCCCTTCGCACCGTGCCTTTGATTGTTAACTTTTTACCATAAAACCGGATGTTTCCCGTAGTCCAGTCCACATCTCCCCCCAGGGTATAGACCGGATACAGTCGCAGGTGCTTCCCCCGCAACTCCAGGAACCCCCCTTCCCGGGCCACGATGGTGCCCTCGCGGCTATCGTAGATCAGTCCGGGGCCCAGGGTCAGGTCCACCTGTCCTCCTTTTTCTTCGGTCTTGATGAGATCCTCCACGGCTGCGAGATCCTGATCCGTGGAAGGGAGTTCTTCCCGTATCCGGATCTTTCGGCCCGGCTGGGCCGGAACGGGCTCGCCCCACACCGTGAGCCCGGGAATGCCCGGCGTGGGGGGAGTGATGCGGGCCACCACCGTTCCCGCGGGCACCGAGACTAGGGCGTTAACCTCGCGCCAGTCCACCCGGTGGGGGGAGATCTCCCGCGGTCCCCGGGAGAAGTCCACCAGAAACTCGATCTTGCCGTCCTCCCCGGGCTCCGGAGGCCGCCCGCGGGCCACGATCAGACGCCCGTCTTCCCGGACGGGAGGATCCAGGAGGCCGGTAAGCCCCACTTCTTTCAGCTTTTCCCTGAGGGAAGGATACTCCGCAGGGGACGGAGGAGGCTCCAGCCAGGCCTCCATTCCGTCCGGGGAAGTTCTGAGCTGATAGCCGCCTTCCAGGGTAAGGACCGCGGTGCTCATGGGAGGGCCCCCTTTAACTACCTAAAGTAGCACGAGATTTCAACTTATAGCAAGCCGTTGGCTCAGACACATTCAAATCGATCCCGAGGTCTGGTAAGATCCGGGTATGGAAAAGACGGATCCCGTGCGGGGTCTTTCCGGGGAGGAGGTTCGTCGGCTTCGGGCCCGTTACGGTCCCAATCTTCTGCCGGCGCTTCCCGGGCGATCCCCCCTTAAGATCCTCCTGGCGCAGTTCCGCTCCCTCTTCATCTACGCCCTGATCGTGGCCGGCGTGGTTTCCTACTTCGTGGGAGAGGCGGTGGATGCGGCGGTGATTCTGGCCGTGGTCTTCATCAACGCCCTGATCGGTTTCTTCCAGGAATACAAGGCCGAACGCACCCTGGAAGGCCTTAAAGAGTATCTTAGCCCCAGGGCCCTGGTGGTCAGGGAGGGCCGGGTGCAGAGCATTCCGGCCGAGGAGCTGGTCCCCGGGGATGTGCTGATTCTCCGGGCGGGGATGAAGATCCCGGCGGACGCCCGGTTGCTGGAGGCCCGGGGGCTTCTGGTGGACGAATCCGTGCTCACCGGAGAAAGTCTCCCGGTGGAAAAGGCCCCCGGGGAGGTTCCGGAAGGAGCTCCCCTGGCGGAACGCAAAAACATGGTTTTTTCCGGAACTCTGGTGGTGAACGGCGAGGGCCGGGCCGTGGTGGTAGCCACCGGGGCCCACACCGAATTCGGCAAGATAGCCCGCCTCATGGGGGAGGTGCGTCTGCCCAAGACCCCTCTCGCCCGGAAGCTGGAGGGATTCACCCGGGTGGTAAGCGTGGCCATAGTGATCCTGGCCGGTCTCACCTTCGGGGTGGGCTACCTCCGGAAGTTTCCCCTGGAGGAATCCTTCATGGCCGCGGTGGCGCTCGCGGTCTCGGCCATCCCGGAGGGCCTTCCGGTGATCCTCACCGTGGCCCTGGCCATGGGGGTGAAACGCATGGCCCGTAAGAAGGCCGTGGTGCGTTACCTTCCGGCGGTGGAGACCCTAGGCAGCACCACCGTGATCTTCACGGACAAGACCGGCACCCTGACCCGGAACCAGCTGGTGCTCGAGGTGGTGGTTCGGCCCGGGGGAGAGGTCCGCTCCCCGGAGCGGCTCGCGCCTCCGGATCCCCTCCTCGAGAGCGTGGCCCTCACCCTGGAGGAAGGCCATCCTCTGGACGAGGCCATCCGGGAGAGCCTCCCCCTGGGCGGGGAGTGGAGCACCGGCTATAGAGTGTTGGACAAGAAACCCTTTGACTCCTCGCGCAAGTATTCCGTTCTGTTGGTGGAAAAGGAAGGACGGCGCTGGATCCTCCTCAAGGGGGCTCCGGAAATCGTCCTGGCCCGCTGCGAGGCCGCCTCCCCGCTGGAGGGGGTTCTAACCGAACTCGCCGCCGACGGACTCCGTCTCATCGCCTTTGCCCGCAGAGAAACCCGGGATGAGAGCCTGGGGGACCTTCCCGAAAAAGGGTTTGAGCCCCTGGGACTCCTGGGCTTCCGGGATCCTCCCCGGCCCGAGGCCGCGGAGGCGATCCGAACCTGCCTTTCCGCAGGCATAAGGGTCAAGATGGTCACCGGGGATCATCCCCTCACCGCCGAAGCCATAGGCCACCGGGTGGGGCTTTCGGGAAAAGCCGTCACCGGGGAGGAGATCACTCGTCTCGCCCCGGAGGAGGCTTACGCCCTTCTTTCCGGGACGGATCTCGTGGCCCGGGCCACCCCGGAGACCAAGCTTCGTCTCATCGAGGCCTTCAAGGCGCGGGGAGAGATCGTGGCCATGACCGGGGACGGGGTGAACGATGCTCCGGCGCTCAGGGCCGCACACATAGGCGTGGCCATGGGGAGCGGCACCGAGGTGGCCAAGGAGGCCGCGGACATGGTCCTTCTCGACGACAACTTCGCCACCCTGGTGGCCGCGGTGGAGGAAGGTCGCACCGTCTTCGACAACCTCAGGAAGACCCTGCTCTTCATCCTCCCCACCAACGGGGGAGAATGTCTCCTTCTCCTGGGGAGCCTGCTTCTGGCCTCGGCGCTTCCGGTGCTTCCTCTGCACATCCTCTGGATCAACCTGGTGACCACCGTGGCCCTGGCGGTAACCCTGGCCTTCGAGCCCGCGGAGGAGGTGGTCATGGCCCGTCCTCCTCGTCCCCCGGACGCCCCCCTGCTGGATCGGGGGTTACTCGTTCAGATCCTTCTGGTCTCGGTGCTCATGGCGGGAATCACCTGGGCGGGATTTTCCTGGTGGAAAGCCCGGGGAACGCTGGCCGAGGCCCGCGCCGTAGCCGTGAACCTGCTGGTCTTCATGGAAGCCTTTTATCTACTCAACACCCGATTCTTGGGACGGGCCCCCTGGGACCCGCGCCGGCTTGTTTCCGGAAATCCGGCCCTTCTGCCCGGGCTGGCGGTGATAGTGATTCTTCAGGCGCTCTTCACCTACCTTCCCTTTCTGGACCGCATCTTCCGGGTGGCTCCGCTCCCTCCCGTGGCCTGGGGACCCATCCTGGGAGGAGGAATCCTGCTTTTCGTGCTGGTGGAACTCAAAAAACGCCTCCGGTCCGCCTCTTGACGCTTTCGGGCTCGCGGGAAATACTCCTTTCACCACTCCGAGGCGGGAGGTGATCCGGTGAAACTGGCCATCCTGAGCGACAGCCACGACCACATCCCCAACCTGCGCCGGGCCATCTCGCGGGCCCGGGAGGCCGGGGCCCGGGTGTGTTTCCACTGCGGCGACCTCATCTCCCCCTTCATGGTCCCGGTGCTGGCCGAGTTTCCGGGGCCGGTGCACCTGATCCTGGGCAACAACCGGGGGGACCCGCACCTTCTCGAAAAACAGGTGGCCCGCTTCGAGAATGTGCACTTTCACGGAGAATTCGCCTTCCTCGAGGAAGGCGGACTCTCCATAGCCATGGTCCACTATCCGGAGCTGGCCCGGGGGTTTGCCGCCACCGGGGACTACGACCTGGTCCTCTGCGGGCACACGCATGTTTACAAGGTCCTTCGGGTGGGCCGGACCCTGGTGATCAATCCCGGCGAGATCCTGGGCAAGGAGGGAGCCCCCACCTTCGTCCTCTACGACACCGAAAGCGGCGAGGTAGAGAGGGTGGAACTTGAGGGATAGAGCACGAGAGAAACAAAAAGAGGCCGCTCGGGTCTTTTTTGATGTTTCCAAATACAGCTTCGGCGCAGGAGTGATCGGTGCGGTGCTCTCTCAACATTTGACCGTGGAGCTTTTGGGTTTTATTCTGCTGGTAGGACTGATATCCTTCTTTTTGGGCTGGATGCTCTATCCGGAGGATTGAAAATGGAGATAGGTCTTTTACTGGTGATAGGCATACTTCTCCTGGGGGCCGAGGCCTTTCTCCTTTCAAGACTGGAGCGTCATCGAAGTAAGGTTTCCGGTAGCTGAAGTGCGCGTTGCGGTTGACACCGGGGGAACCTTCACCGACTTCGTGGCCGAGGCGGAGGGTGTCCTTTTAACCCACAAGGTGCCCTCCACTCCGGAGGATCCCTCCCGGGCCATCCTTCGGGGGCTTTCCGAGCTGGCCGAACGCACCGGTGAGCCCGTGGCGGAGGTCCTTCACGGCACCACCGTGGGCACCAACGCCTTTCTCACCCGCCGGGGGGCTCGCGTGGCCCTTCTCACCACCCGCGGTTTCGAGGATGTCGTCTTTATCGGGCGCCAGGCCCGGCCGGCTCTTTACGACTTCATGGTGGAAAAACCCCGGCCGGTGGTGGCCAGGAGCCTGGTGCTGGGAGTGCGGGAGCGGGTGCTCGCCGACGGCACGGTGGAAGTCCCCCTCACCGGGGAGGAACTGGAGCGGGTGCGGACCTGGGTGAAGAACAGGCGTCCGGAGGCGGTAGCGGTATGTTTCCTGCACGCTTACGCGTTTCCGGAACACGAGCGTCGCGTGGCCCGGGTCCTTGCGGATCTGGGGCTTCACATCTCCCTTTCCTCGGAGGTGCGGCCGGAGTTCCGGGAGTTCGAGCGCACCTCCACCACCCTGCTCAATGCCTATCTGGCCCCGGTGATGGGCCGCTATGTGAGGAACCTCGCCGCGGCTCTTCCCGAAAGCCGCATCTTCATCATGCAGTCCAACGGTGGGCTCATGCCGGCGGAGGCCGTGGAGGCCCGGGCGGTGACGACCCTCCTTTCCGGGCCGGCCGGAGGGGTAATGGGGGCGCTCGCCGTGGCCCGAAAGGTCGGGTTCGAGAGGATTATCACCCTCGACATGGGCGGGACCTCCACGGATGTCTCTCTCTGCGACGGAGCCCCCACCTACACCCGGGAGTACGAGATCGAGGGACACCCGGTGGCCCTTCCCCTCATCGACATTCACACCATCGGGGCCGGGGGTGGGTCGCTGGCCTGGTTTGACGCGGGCGGGGCGCTCAGGGTGGGGCCGCAGAGCGCCGGTGCGGACCCCGGGCCGGCCTGCTACGGACGGGGAGGCACCCGACCCACCGTAACCGACGCCCATGTGCTGGCCGGTCGCCTTCTTCCGCACCGGTTCCTGGGCGGGCGCATGCCCCTTCACCCGGAGCGGGCCACCCGGGCGCTTGCCGAGACCGGAGCCCCACGGGGGCTCTCCCCCGAGGCCCTCGCCAGGGCCATCATCGAGATCACCAACACCAACATGGAAACCGCCCTGCGCAGGGTCTCCCTTGAGCGGGGCTACGATCCCCGGGAATTCGTCCTGGTGGCCTTCGGCGGAGCCGGGGCCCTTCACGCCGCGGAGCTCACCGAACGGCTGGCCATCCCCCGGGTGCTGGTCCCCAGACTTTCGGGAGTCCTTTCGGCCCTGGGAATACTCACCGCCGAGCCGCGCTTCGACTTCACCGCCGGCCTGCGTCCCTCCCGGGATCCCGTCTCCCGGGAGTTTCTGGCGGCAAGACTCGCCGCCCTCCGGGAGAAGGCCCGGGAGGAGATCCGGCGTCTGGGCTTTCCCGAGGGGGACCTCTCCTTCCGGGAGTTCGTGGACCTGCGCTATCGCGGCCAGTCCTTCGAAATAACCGTGCCCTTCGGTCCGGACTTCGAGGAGGCCTTTCATCGGGAACACGAAAGACTTTACGGGTTCCGGCTCCCGGAAAAGCCCCTCGAGGCCACCGCGGTACGGCTCTCGGCCACGGTGTGCCGCCCCGTTCCGGAGCTGCCTCCCTTCCGGGGAGGAGAAGGGCTTCGCCCCGTGGAGCATACCGGCCTCCTGGTGGGGAAGGGACGCCGGCTCCGGAGCCCGGTCTACCTCTGGGAGGAGCTGCCGGTGGAGGCGGAATTTTCCGGACCCGCCCTGGTGGTGAGCGACTTCGCCACCGTTTACCTCCCTCCCGGATTCCGGGCCGCCTGCGACCGCTACGGAAACCTCCACCTCTATCGTTTCTAGTCCTCATCTCCTCTGGTGGACCAGGTTCGGTTTTGCACGGACGGCGTTTTGGCATTATTTTGGGTAAAAAATTGATCCCGCGGAGAAAGATAGTGAGTGAGGCTAAGGGAGATAAGGAGAGATCTTTTCGTTCCGGGTTCGTGGCCATAGTGGGGCTCCCCAATGTGGGAAAATCCACTCTCATGAACCAGCTCCTGGGCACCAAAGTGGCCATAGCCACCCCCAAGCCCCAGACCACGCGTTTTCAGGTCCGGGGCATCCTTACCGGGCCGGACTATCAGGTGGTCTTCGTGGACACGCCGGGTATTCACCAGGCCCGGGACCTCTTTAATCGTCTCATGGTGGAGCAGGCCGTGCGAGCCATTGAGGAGGTTGACGGGGTTCTGTGGGTGGTGGATGCCTCCGAACGCCGACCAGAGGCGGAAGAGAAGATCCTGGAGATTCTGCGCCGGGTCAACAAACCCGCGGTGCTGGCCCTGAACAAGATCGACCTGGTCAAAAAGGCTGAGCTCCTCCCCATGATCGACTACTTCTCGCGCATCTATCCCTTCCGGGCTATCGTGCCGGTCTCGGCCCTGGAGCGGGACGGTCTTCCGGATCTGCTCCAGGAGATCGTGGCCCTCCTTCCGGAGGGGCCGCCCTACTATCCGTCGGAAATGGTGACCGACCAGCCGGAAAGGGTGCTCGCCGCGGAAATCATCCGGGAAAAACTCTTCATGCTCACCCGGCAGGAGATTCCCTACTCCACCGCGGTGGTGGTGGAGGAATTCCGGGAGGATCCGGGAAAGAATCTGCTGGTCATTCAGGCTACCATATATGTGGAAAAGGATTCGCAGAAGGGCATCGTGATAGGGAAGGGCGGACAGATGCTTAAAAAGATCGGAACGCTCGCCCGGGAGGAACTAGAGTTCATCTTCGGAAAGAGGGTGTATCTTGACCTCTGGGTCAAGGTGCTCAAGGGCTGGAGGAAGGAAGAACGCCTTCTGCGACGCCTGGAGTTTCCGTACTTTTAGGGCACACTGTCTCTCGAAGTGAACATCATCCCGACCCTGATCCCACTCCGGGAAGGGTCGTTTCGGGGCCGGGAGGGGATCTCCGCCCCCCGGGCTTTGTGGCACGGTTTTTGTTATCATAATGAGATAAAGACCATCCGGGTCCGGAGGAGGGATGCAGAAGTTTCAGCAGACGCTTGCGGCAAGTGTAGTTCTGGAAGGGGAGGGAGTATTTTCCGGGAAGACCGTAAGGGTGTGGCTTGAGCCGGCGGAAGCGGACGCCGGGGTAGTCTTTGTGCGGGAGGATCTTCCCGGAGCGCCGCGCATTGCGTTGCGTCCGGAAAATGTCCTGGGCACCGAAGGGGCCACGGTGATTTCTGACGGGAAAAACAGCGTGTACCTGGTGGAACACCTCCTTTCGGCCCTCCACGGCCTGGGCATCGACAATGTGATCGTGCGGGTATGGGGACCGGAGATACCGCTTTTTGACGGCTCGGCGGAGGTGTTTGTGCGCGAGATTCTGGCCTGCGGTCTGCGGTTGCAACCCGCGGCCAAGCGTTTCGTGGAGGTTTTGCGTCCCTTCGAGGTGCGCAACGGGGTGGGGCGCGTTCTATTTCGCCCGGCCGATGAACTGCGCATATCGGTGCGCATTGCCTTTGATCATCCCCTTATCGGGGAACAGGAACTATCCCTGCGGGTCAATCCTCTTTCCTACCAGAAGGAGGTGGCCTTTGCCCGGACCTTCGGCTTCAAGGAGGATCTCCTGCGCCGGCGCGAGAAGGGTCTTCTTCGCGGGGGGAGCCTGGAGAACGCTCTGGTGCTGGACGATAAAGGGGTGATCAATGGTAAATTGCGGGCCCGTGACGAATTCGTGCGGCACAAAGCCCTCGACCTTCTGGGGGATCTTTTCGTGGCCGGCTGGGCCCTTCGCGGCGAGATTCAGGCCGAACTCTCCGGGCACCGTCTCCACATCGAAGCGGTGAAGAGCCTTCTTTCCGCTCCCCAGGCGGTGCGTTTCTCCGATGGCCTTCCGGCTCTGGCCCTTTTTTTCCTGGCCCAGCCCCGGAATCGGGCCGTTCGTCCTAGGTGTTGATCTTTTTCTATCTATGGTAAAATGGATTCAACGACGGGGGTGGAGGAGACTCTTCTCCCGGTCGGAATTTCAGTTAAAAGGAGTATTTTATGCGCAGGGCCAAGGTAGGAGATGTGGTAAGTATTTATTGCGTGGGTATGCTGGAAAACGGGGAGATCTTCGAACAGACCCCGGAAGGGGAACCTTTCTACTTCCAGGTGGGTTCTCCGGAAATCATCCCCGGGTTGTCCGAGGCCGTGGTGGGTATGGCCGAGGGTGAGGAGAAGGAGGTGCTTCTTTCCCCGGACAAGGCCTTCGGGGAGAGGGACGAGAACCTGGTGCGGGAGATTCCCCGGGAGGCCATCTCCCTTGAAACGGAGCCCCAGGTGGGCATGATGCTCAATCTCATCGTGGACACCCCCCAGGGGGAGATGCAGTTTCCGGCTCTGGTCACCGCGGTGGATGATCAAAAAATCGTTCTGGACCTGAATCCCCCTCTGGCCGGCAAGAATGTCATCTTTCGCATCAAGCTTCTGGGGATTCACGATCAGGAGGAGTTAGAGCTTCAGGGCCTCTAGGACCTCCTGAGAGATCCCGAAGCTTTCTTCCGGGCCGGGGAAGCGCCGCATTTTCACCTCCTGCGTATAAGCGCGCACGGCCCGGAGGATTTCGTCGGCTGCGTTGCCGTAAGCCCGTACGAATCGTGGTCTGAAACGGGGCCAGAGGCCCACTACATCGTGAAAGACCAGGATCTGGCCGTCGGTGTGGGGGCCGGCTCCTATGCCGATGGTGGGCACCGGGACCCTTTCGGTGAGACGACGGGCCAACTCCGCAGGCACGCATTCCAGGACCAGAGCAAAGATTCCGGCCTCCACCAGGGCTTCGGCGTCTCGCATAAGCTTGCGGGCGGAGTCCAGGTCTCGTCCCTGCACCCGATATCCTCCGAGTGCAGAGGCCCGCTGAGGAGTGAGCCCGATGTGTCCCAGGACCGGGATCCCGGCCCGAACCACCGCCGCCACTATCTCGGCCACCTCCTCACCACCCTCGATCTTTACCGCCTGGCACCCTCCTTCTTTCAGGAAACGCCCCGCGTTGCGGATGGCCTCCCCTGGGCCGGTCTGATAGGAGAGGAAGGGCATGTCTCCCACGATAAGGGCCCGCCGGGCCCCCCGCGCCACTGCCCGGGAGAACACCAGCATTTCTTCCATGGTGATGGGCAGGGTATCCTCGTGTCCCAGGATCACCATGGCCGCGGAATCCCCCACCAGGAGCAGTTCCACTCCGGCCTCTTCCGCCAGCCTGGCGGAAAGAAAGTCGTAGGCGGTGAGAGCCACCAGCGGCTCTCCGCCCTTCCGGGCCCGGATGTCCGCGGCAGTGAGACGACCCATCCCTTAAAAAGGTAGCGCATTTCGCCGGGCTTTTAAATAGGCGTAGGCCCGTTCGGTAAGCACCCGTCCCTTTCTGGTACGGCGCAGAAGCCCGCAGCGAATCAGATAGGGTTCGTGAAGATCCTCCAGGGTCTGAGGATCCTCGCAGAGGGCGGTGGCCAGGGTGGAGAGCCCCACCGGCCCCCCGTCGAACTTTTCAAGGATGGTTTCAAGGATTCGGCGATCCAGGGGGGAAAGTCCCAGGGGATCGAGATCCATCAGGGAAAGGGCCTCCTCGGCCACGCGGGAGGTAATCTCATTGCAGCCGTGGACCTGGGCGAAGTCCCTGACCCGGCGGAGAAGGCGATTGGCGATGCGGGGAGTGCCCCGGGACCGGGAGGCGATAAGCCGGGCGGCCTCCTCGGTAATGGAAAGCCCCAGGATCCCGGCCGAGCGCTTCACGATGAGGGTGAGGGCCTCCTCGTCGTAAAAGTCCAGCTTGAAGACGATGCCGAACCGATCCCGCAGGGGGGCGGATAGGAGACCGGGACGGGTGGTGGCCCCGATGAGGGTAAACCGGGGGAGTTTGAGCCGCACCGCCCGGGCCCCCGGCCCTTTTCCCACCACGAAATCCAGGGCGAAGTCCTCCATCGCCGGATAAAGGACCTCCTCGCAGGCCCGGGGGAGGCGGTGGATCTCGTCTATGAAGAGGATGTCCCGGTCCTCCAGCGTGGTGAGGATGGCGGCGAGGTCTCCCGGTCTTTCCAGCGCCGCCCCGGAGGTGATTTTGAGGTTTACGGAGAGCTCGTTGGCCACCACCTGGGCCAGGGTGGTCTTCCCCAGCCCGGGAAATCCGGTGAGAAGCATGTGATCCAGGGCCTCTCCGCGGGATCGGGCCGCGGAAAGATAGACGGAAAGCTCCCTCTTTACGGCCTCCTGGCCGATGTATTCCGCAAGGGTCCGGGGACGCAACCGATCCATGGTATGCTCAGAAGCAATTATAACCCAAACCGGCCGCCCGCAGGATTTAAACTGGAGAGAGGCGTTTCAGGGCCTCCCGTAGCAGGGCGTCCAGATCCTCCTCGCCGGTATAGACCTCCGAGAGGGCCTTCTCGGCCTCGGTAACGGGGAACCCCAGGTGTCGAAGGATACGAAGGGCCTCCTCGTAAAGCGGAGGGCGCGGCCGGTCTTTCTTCCTGAGAGCGAGTCGCCCACGAAGTTCCACACAAAGTTTCTCGGCCCGTCTAGGACCTATGCCCGGCACCCGGGAGAGCGCCTCCACATCCTCACTTCGCACCGCTTCCTCCAGTTCTTCCGGGCGAAAAAGGGCCAGTATGTTCAGGGCCAGACGCGGTCCCACCCCGGAAAGAGAAGCCAGGAGCCGGAAGGTATCCCGGGACTCCTCGTCAGCAAAGCCAAAAAGTTCCGGAACGCCCTCCTGGATCCATAGACAGATCGGAAGTCGAAGCACCTGCCCGGGGGCGGGAAGTTTTTCGGTAAGGGTGAAAGGTACGGTAACCTCAAATACCAGGGCTCCGACCTCAAGCCACACCTTGCCCGGAATTTTGCGTATCACTCGCCCACGAATTTCTGAAAGCACCCTTCTTCCCTCAGGATGTGGGTAAGAGCCACGGCCAGGGCATCGGCGGCATCCGGAGAGGTTTCCCCATTGAGCGCGAGGAGGGCTCTTACCATGTAAGCCACCTGGTGCTTCGGTGCCCTACCGTTCCCGGTAAGGGCCTGTTTAATAACCGCAGGATGGTAGGTGAAGACGGGAAGATCGGCCCGGGCCGCCAGGAGCAGAACCACTCCCTGGGCCTGACCCAGGGTGAGGGCCGCCCGGGGGAAACGCTCCGGAATCACCTCCTCCAGGGCCAGAGCTTCCGGAGCGAATCTGTCCAGAAGCGCCGAAAGACCCTGGTAGAGCGTGTGGAGTCGTCGGGGCAACCCCTCCCGCTCGGGAAGACGGAGTTCCCCCCAGGCGATAGCCCGGGGCGGTGGACCGCTTTCCACCACTCCGTAACCGGTAATCCGGGAACCGGGATCCACCCCGAGCACGCGCACCATTAACTCCCGGAGAGTTTTTCCATAATGGCCTCCGGGATGTCGAAGTTGGCGT
Organism: Thermosulfurimonas sp. F29; assembly: GCF_019688735.1. Lineage (NCBI taxonomy): Bacteria > Pseudomonadati > Thermodesulfobacteriota > Thermodesulfobacteria > Thermodesulfobacteriales > Thermodesulfobacteriaceae > Thermosulfurimonas > Thermosulfurimonas sp. F29. Next base: position 538,958 of record NZ_JAIFYA010000001.1, on the reverse strand, counting down.
AAACGCGCTGGACATCGTCGTGGTCCTCCAGCATTTCCATGAGGCGGAGCATCTGCTGAGCGGTTTTCTCGTCCTCTATGCGCACCGTGCTCTTGGGCACCAGGGTAATCCGGGCCGAGGAGGGCTTCATCCCCGCCTTCTCCACCCCGGCCTTAACCTCCTCGAAGTCCTCGGGAGCGGTGATGATCTCGAACTCCCCTTCGTAGACGCGCACATCCTCGGCTCCGGCCTCAAGGGCTGCCTCCAGGACCTGATCCTCGGAAAGTCCGTTCCTCGGGATCACGATGAGGCCCTTCTTTTCAAAAATCCAGGACACCGCCCCGGGCTCGGCGAGGTTTCCCCCGCACTTACTGAAGATGTGCCGGAGCTCCGATACGGTGCGACGACGGTTGTCGGTGACGCTTTCAATGAAGACCGCCACACCCCCGGGGCCGTAGCCCTCAAAGGTGGCCTCCTCGTAACGGGTTCCCTCCTCCAGGCCCAGTCCTTTACGGATGGCCCGCTCGATGTTCTCCTTGGGCATGTTGGCGGCCTTGGCCGCGGCTATGGCCGCCCGCAGGCGGGGGTTGGAGTCCGGATCCCCGCCTCCGAGCCGCGCCGCCACCATGATCTCGCGGGTGATCTTGGTGAAAAGACGCCCCCGTTTGGCGTCCTGGGCCGCCTTTTTGCGTTTGATCTGAGCCCAGTGAGAATGACCGGCCATAAAAACCCCTCCTCCGGCAAAGGCTATCCCATTATACCGCCGGGCCGTCTCCTTTCAATCACGGGAACGGACGCAGCAGCGGGTGCCGGAGGGTTCGCACGATGAGGTGGCCGGCAAGATCAAACACCCGCCGGGCCCGGTCCACCAGGGCCCCGTCGGCGGTACAGACCACCGCGGCCTCAAGCACCCTGGTTTCCGCATCCCGGAGGGCCAGCACCTCTCCGGGGATCCCCAGGGGTTCCAGGAGACTGCGACGGAGCCTTGCTGCCAGTTCCCCGGAACCGGAGACGGGGGCGTCCAGGTAAAAGCCCAAAAAGGCCGGTCTATAACGGCGAAGAAATCCCAGAAGCAGGGCTTCCAGGCGGGGGAGTTCCGGGCTCAGGCAAAGACGGGGGCCGGCTCTCTCTGCGTCCCGCACGAAACCATCCCGGGCCAGCACCAGGGGGCGTCTCCGCAGGGCGTGCGCCAGGGTGGCGAGTACATTGTAGCCGTCCACGGCCACGGAAGCCCCGACGAGCTCACCGGGACGCACCCGTTTTTCCCGTCTGCAGCGGGCCACCTCGCGGGGCACCGTACCTCGCAGGACGAGCTCCCTTTCCCCGGTGTTGAGATCATAACGATCGCCTACCAGTTTTAAGGCCGCCCGCTCCGGATAGCCTCGATCCAGCAACCAGGCGAAGTCCCGCGCGGCTCGTATCAGCCTTTCCACCTTGCCGAGCCCTCCTTTTGGTAGTATTTAAAAAGTCCATGTTTGCGGGACGGAGGCCGCAATGAAAAGACCCATGACCATGGCGGAAAAGATTCTGGCTGATCGAGCCGGACTCGAGGCGGTGGAGCCCGGGGAACTGGTGGAGGTCCCGGTGGATCTCACGCTGGCCAACGACATCACCGCACCGCTCGCCATCAAAATCTTTGACGAAACCGGAATAAACCGGGTCTTCGACCCGGAGCGTATCGTCCTGGTTATGGACCATTTTACCCCGAACAAGGACATCAAGAGTGCCGAACAGGTGCGCATGTGTCGGGAATTCGCCCGGCGTTTCGGAATCCGGCACTATTACGAGGGGGGAGCCTGCGGCATAGAACACGCCCTCCTCCCGGAACTGGGGTTGGTGGTCCCGGGCGATGTAGTGATCGGGGCCGATAGCCACACCTGCACCTACGGGGCCCTGGGGGCCTTTGCCACCGGAGTGGGCTCCACGGATCTGGCCGCCACCTGGATCACGGGAAAGACCTGGTTCAAGGTCCCGGAGACCATTCGTTTCGTTTATCGGGGGCGGCTCAAACCCTGGGTCAGTGGTAAAGATCTAATTCTCCACACCATAGGCGACATCGGGGTGGACGGGGCCCTCTACATGGCCATGGAATTTACGGGGGAGGTTGTGCGCAGACTCTCCCTTTCCGAACGCCTCACCATGGCCAACATGGCCATCGAGGCCGGGGGCAAGGTGGGACTGATCGAGCCCGACCGCAAGACCCTCAATTATGTAAGGAGGCGCAGCCGGAGGACACCGCGCGTGTACCGGAGTGATCGCAGGGCCCGCTATCGGGAGGTTCGGGAATACGACTGTTCCCGCATTGAGCTACAGGTGGCCTTTCCGCATTTGCCTTCCAATGTAAAACCGATCACCGACATCCCGGAAATCCCCATTGATCAGGTGGTGATCGGATCCTGCACCAACGGGCGTTTGGAAGACCTGGCCGTGGCCGCAAGGATCCTTCGGGGACGGAAGGTAAACCCCAATGTACGGACCATCATCATTCCGGCCACCCCGGGGATCTATCGCGAAGCCCTTCGCCGGGGCTACATAAGAACCTTCCTCGAGGCCGGGGCCATCGTGTCTCCGCCCACCTGCGGTCCGTGTCTGGGAGGGCACATGGGGATTCTGGCCAGGGGGGAGCGGGCCGTAGCCACCACCAACCGGAACTTCGTGGGGCGCATGGGACATCCGGAAAGTGAGGTTTATCTCGCCGGGCCGGCGGTGGCCGCGGCCTCGGCGGTTCTGGGACGGATAGGAAGCCCCGAAGAGCTGGGCCTTAAGGAGGGGTAAATCATGACGCGGATAAAGGGGCGCGCTTTCAAGTTCGGGGACAATGTGGACACCGATGTGATCATCCCGGCCCGGTATCTCAACACCACCGATCCGGAGGAACTGGCCCGACACTGCATGGAGGACGCTGACCCGGACTTCGTGAAAAAGGTCCGGCCCGGGGACCTCATCGTGGCCGGAAGGAACTTCGGCTGCGGGTCCTCCCGGGAACACGCCCCGGTGGCCATAAAGGCGGCGGGAATCTCCTGCGTGATCGCGGAAAGTTTCGCCCGCATCTTCTACCGCAACGCCTTTAACACCGGACTTCTCATTCTGGAAAGTCCCGAGGCCAGTCGGGACATAGACGAGGGCGACGAGGTGGAGGTGGACGCCGAAGCCGGGGAGATTCGGAACCTGACCAAGGATCGGGTTTACCGGGTGAAACCCCTTCCGCCCTTCATGCGGGAGTTGCTGCGCGACGGGGGGCTCATTCCCCACCTGGTCAAAAGGTATAAAACCGCCCGACTCGAGGACGAATAGTTGACAGAACCGGCGGGGCTTTTAAAATTTTCTGTGTAAACGACGGGCGCGTAGCTCAGTTGGATAGAGCGTTGGCCTCCGGAGCCAGAGGTCGTGGGTTCGAATCCCGCCGCGCCCTCTACAAATTTCCGTAATTTCAACACTCCCGGACCTCCGTTTTCCGGACCGATCTGCGTCGTTCCGGGTCGTTTTATGCTATCACACGGTAAAAATACGGTAAAAGGAGGTCCGGCCCATGGCCACCCTCTCCCGCCACCCCTATAAGCGTCGCTTCCGGGTCCGGTATAAGATCACCTACCCCGACGGAAGAAAGGTTGAACGCTCCCGTCTCTGCCACACCAAAAAGGAAGCCAGAGCCCTTCTTGCCAGAGCCGAAATGCTCGAGGAAATGACCAGATTTGCGAACTACACCCCCGAAGAAGTGAAACAGTGGCAGGGCGCGGGGCTTCTCTCAAGACCGGATCTCCAGGCCCTTATGTCCGTGTTCGATACCGGGCTTCCGGGCTACACCCTGAAGGAGGCCGTCTCGGATTACCTCGCCGAAAGCAAACATCTATCCCGGGGAGAACGTCAGGCCAGGGGAATAAGATCCCGCAACATTCTCCGTATCCTGGGGCTCTCTACACCCCTTGCCTCCCTAAAACCCTCAGACGCCGAAATCCTTAAAAGAGTTCTTCTCGAGAAAGGCTACTCCCCGAATACCGTAAACAAACACCTGAGAGATCTCAAAAGGATCGCAGAAAGAGCCGTATCCCTCGGTCTCCTTCCGAGCAATCCCTTCTCCGCCGTCAAACCGTTGAAAAACCACAAACCCTTCCAGCCCCGGGTGCTCTCCCCTCAGGAGGTGGAAATGGTCCTCGCCGAAGCCAGGAAATCCAGACTCCTTTACGGATGGATGTATCTGATCTTTCTTTTTGCCTTCGGATGCGGACTGAGAAGGTCGGAAATACTTTCCCTCCAGTGGGAATGGATCGACTGGGAAAGACGACTTGTCTTCGTAAAGAAAACCAAAACAGGTAAACCCAGGTTCGTGGGCCTGGGGGAAAGACTCTATCGTGAACTCGTGAGACTGAAGGAAAAATTGCTCGAAAGAGGTGAAATCCCGAAGGGAAGAATACTTCCTCCCATCCACCACGACTCCATAACCTCGGCCGCCGCAAGAGTATTCCGCAGGTGCGGACTTTCGGGCGTCCGCTTCCACGACGCCAGACACACCTACGCCACACATCTCCAGATCCTGGCGGGAGCCTCTCCGGTCGAGGCCATGGCACGCACCGGCCATTCCTCCGTGGACATGCTGCTACACTACAGCCATCCCGCAAATCCCACCATCTTCGAGGACGCCCTGCCGTATATGAGGGAGGGGAAGTAAATCTCAAATTTCCGCTTGAGATTTTCGAATTTTTAAGATATGCGTTTAGCCAAATGAGCGGAAGATCCGAAGCAAGACCTTATTGGGCCGATCTCTCGTGGAGTGATATCGATCTTGCTTCCCTCTATGATGAAAAATGGGATCTTACCGGACGCATCCACACCCAAACCAAACTGCAAATCCTCGCTCAATATTATGACATCTGGCTAAAAATATGGAACAACCAGAATTGGATTAACCGAGACTGGTATTACATCGATCTCTTTGCCGGAAGAGGAATATACTCGCTGAAAACCTCTGATCAAATCACCTACTGGCCGGGATCTCCGATAATATTCCTTAATTGTTTCGCCCAATTTCATCGGCAGGGAAAATTTAAAAAAAGAACCCGCGTCCATCTCATTCTCGTGGAGAAAAGAGCTAGCAACGCTGGTGTTCTCCAAACTTTAACGCATCAGTTTCTCGGAAGATACCCGGAGCTAAGGGACCTCTGCCGAATACAGATCATTCAGGGGGACTGCAACGAGGTCATTCATGAAGTTTGCGCCAGCATCCCCGACAAGCATAAAACCCTGGGAAACCCTCTTTTTATTTTCATCGATCCTTACGGACTTCAGATAAAAGTAGACACGCTTAGAACTCTTCTTGGGCTTCCCAATCGCAAGGACATAATGTTCAACTTCATCCTGGAAGGGGTGCAGAGAGTAAGAGGGTTTGCCGAAAGGGTTAAGAATAAAGAAAATGTGGCGATCAAGGAACTCAAAACCTTAAAGACTCTCGAAGAGTTCATGGGGGCCGATGTGAATGTTATTCCCAAAGACAGCCTCGAAATGCTCAGATTTTTCGTAGAAAAAAACTTTCCGGGAATGAAAGTGGTAGCTTACGACATGCCCTACCCGCACAAAAGGGACGTAATCTATTACCTCATCTTTGCCTCTCGTAAAGGAAGCATCACCCAAATCGTTAAAGATGTTTATGCCAGGATGAAGCAACGGCAACATCCTTCCATCTGGGGCCCGGAGATTTACAAAAAAAACCTTTTTTCTGTCGAGGCAGATAACGGCAACACTACTCCACAAGAAGGGATATACCGGAAGTCGCTTCTTTATCGCACGAAGGTGGAATATTCCGACTGGACCATAAACCACTTCCTAGGATGCATGCATGGATGCCGTTTCCCCTGCTACGCCTTCATGATGGCCAGGAGATTCGGATGGGTGCGTTCTTATGAGGATTGGATACGCCCCAGGCTGGTTCTCAATGCTATGGATCTGCTCTATCGGGAATGGCTCAAGTATGGGCGCGAGATAGAGTGCGTACATCTCTCCTTCATGACCGATCCTTTCATGTTCGACCACCGTGAAGGAAAACTCGCCCAAACCTTTGTGGATATGACCCTCAAAATCATCCGGTTTTTGAACGAAAAAGGGATCAGAGTTACTACTCTTACCAAAGGGTATTACCCAGAGGAAGTTAGGGATCTCTCCAAAGACAATGAATATGGAATTACTTTGATTTCTCTTAATTCGAAATTTAAAGAAAACTTTGAGCCTTATTCCGCTCCATACAAGATGCGCATCGAGTCACTGAAAAAACTGGCCAGGGCGGGCTTTAAAACCTGGGTCTCGATCGAGCCCTACCCCACTCCAAATATTGATCCTGAAAGTTCACAGATAGAAAAGTTGCTTCAACAAATTGATTTTGTGGACCGGATAATTTTCGGAAAGCTAAACTATAACGTGAGCTCAAATGCCTATCACAAATATGAAGAATTTTATCGAAAAATGAGCGAAAGAGTGATCGAATTTTGTGAAAAACAGGGAATTAAATACCACATAAAGACCGGTACCCCTACCCCTTAGTTCCCCTAAACTGGATTAGACATCACTTCGGATAATACCTGACGGGAGGCCTCCCCCGTGAAGCTCTCCTTCCGGTTAGCGTCCTCTCCGGTTCGGTAAAAGCATTCCGGTTCACCGGATGCCTCTCGATGAAGGCTCTTAAGTCCGACCACCTTACGAGAAGCTGTTTTCCCGGTTTGTAGGCAGGAAGCTCCTGCGCGTATATCTTCTTTTTCAGGGTCTCCGCCGGGATGGAGGTGAGCTTCTCCGCCTCCTCAAGCGTGAGATACACTTTTCCTCCCGGGCCGACCCGGCCCTCGATTTCCTCAAGCCTGGCGACCAGCATCCTGTGAAGTGGACCCCGAAATTTGTACAGTGTGGTAAGGTGAAAAGATCAGACAAAGGAGGGGTCCGATTTTACATAGAGAGGTACCTGAAATGGCTCGAAGAAGAAAAACAGAGGTCGAACTGATAATCGAACTTCTCGAAAGAGAAGGCTTCCGACCCGTCACAGAAGAAGATAAGAACAAACCCTGGTACAAAGCCGCCATGGCCCCGGTGGACTGCTTCGAGGAACCCGTTTTGTACAGTATACACCCCCTAACTTGAGCTTCGAATTCACTATAGCCTCATCAGTCAAGAAAGAGAATAGCAAAATCGAACGAAGAGCACAAGTGCCCTCAGAACAAATACCTTTGTTCGAATTGCCTACCATACCTTCCAAAAGATACAAAAAACAGAAAATCGAAAATATTAAAAAAGTATAACATTAAAGCAATATAGCTTATTTTCCAAGGAAGAAGATTGAATGGGCGCTACCAGGAGGCGACTACAAAAACTCACATTCAATTAATTTAGTTTTCGAGACTTATCAATTAGTATAAATATTTAGAGACCAAATTGTAAAAGTTTAGACTTGATCTGACAGTTGGCCCCTCCAGAGGCTCCACCTGTCAGGCTCGGTCAGAACCCAAATCCTGCCTCCACATTAGAATGCATCTTTTCCTTTGCCAAGGGCACATTTCCCAAAAACGTCTCCATCGGCGTCTTGCCTTCACAGTACTTCCCCTGATGCGGCCTCTGCCGGTTGTACCTCTCTATCCACAAATCCAAGTCCTCCTGAAGCTCCTCCAAACTCCGATAAAGCTTCCTCCTCAACGCTATCGAGTAAAACTCCTCCTGATCGTCCGATGAAACCTCTCGCATATCCCGTTGGTCTGCGGATTCTTGGCCTTGGTCTTCGTGTGCTCTATGTCGTTTAAGGCCAAAAAGAGCTCGTACTCGTGCCGGTCTATACGTCCACAAAACTCCGTTCCCCGATCCGTCAGTATCCTCAATACCGATATCCCGTGCTCTTCAAAAAACGGTATCACCCGATCGTTCAGTAAGTCCGCACTATTGATGGGATGCTTGCTGGTGTAAAGCTTGGCAAAAGCCACCTTGGAATAGGTGTCTATAAAGGTCTGCTGGTAGATTCGGCCCACCCCTTTGATGGTCCCCACATAGTAAGTGTCCTGGGCTCCTAGATAGCCCACGTGCTCGGTCTCTATCTCCCCCTGGGCTACCTTCTCCTCCCTGGCCTTCTCAAGCGCTTGAAGCTGCCTTTCCGTAAGAACCTCCCCCGTCCTGGCTACCCGCTCCTCCAAGGCCTTGAGCCTCTTTTCAAATCGCTCAAGCCCATGCCTTAACCAAATGCTCCTTACCCCTGCCGGTGATACAAATATCCCTCGTTTCCTCAGTTCATCACTTACCCTCTTCTGCCCTAAAGAGGGATCCTCCAGGGCCAGCTCCACTACCGCCCGCTCTACCTCCTTCGAAACCCGGTTCTTGAGGTTGGGTTTCCGGCGGCTCTTCTCGTAAAGAGCCTCTATCCCGCCTTACTCATAGGCTTTCTTGATCCGGTAGAAGGTGTCCCGGCTGAAGCCCATGACTCGGCAGGCCTCGGATACGTTTTTCAAGTACGCCGCCAACTCTAGCAAACCTAGCTTGTTCTTGATAAGCTTCTCTTGGGTGGTCATGGCTACTCCTCCTTGTTTTGAGTTTTGGGTGGAGCTCCCTGGAGGGTAGCCCGGACCACCCCCCTTTGGGAAGGCCTCACTGTCAGATTAAGTCTGAGCTAATGCACCAAATACATTAGGATACCGGTTTATCTGGTCTTCCAGATCCTCATCATACTTTATAGAAATCACCAGGTATCCAGCTTCTTCTAACAATTTTCGCTGTTCATAATCCCTTTCCTGAATTCTCTTTTCGTCATGAACTGAGCCATCACAGAAAATACATACATTGCCAGCTCTGTAATAAAAATCAGGACAGGCTTTAAGACCTAAATTTTCATCTATAATTAATTTCTGAGCTTCATCGGGAAGCTTCCTACCGGTTTTGTACAAATACTCTAAAAAGCGTTTCTCCAAGGAAGAACGAGGATCAATTTGCTTTAAAAGAAAGTGGTATTGTTCTTCTCTACTAGAAAAATCTTGGGCTACCAAATCCGCTTCTCTAAGTTTCAAGAGCAAATCCCTAACCAAAAACCTGTCTAAAATCAAATGATCCGGCTGATTCTGATAAGAAAGAAGACACCGATAGCACGCTCTGGTACAACGTTCTTCAGAATCTTTTGGTTCCAGATCATCTCCTTCAGGAGAAAAATGGCAAATTTCCAAAGCTAAGTGGGCTAACTTACGGAAAATGTCGGGTTCATCTACAAGTCTTCTTAACACTCCAAGGCTTCCTTCACTGGCTTCCCAGAAAAGAATGCCCTTTTGTTCTCCTTCTCCCAGTCTAGTCGCTGAAATTTCACCCTCCGCAAGTTGAAAATATGTTTCTATAGCAGAGAGCATGGCCGCCTGAAAGGAAGCCAGAATGGCGTCTTCTCTATGTTCAGGTGCGATAGGCTGAATTAGTAGAATGTTTTTGGTATCTTTTGTAAAAGGTAAAACACGTTTGACCCTTTCAGGGGAAAGATCACTTTCCTTTGAATCTTTAAGCCATTTCCCGCTCTCGAAGTCCAACAAAAATCCCCGGGGAGTTTTACTTTGGAGCCATCCTTGATTGACGAGCCAAAGAGTAGCCGAAGGCCCGAAGGTAGCTCGAAAAAGTTCTTCTCGGCCAACCATTACTTTATAGCCTCTTTTTCGAATCCCCGATTTACCGACTGAATAACGGAAAAAGGTATCTATTTTATAACCAAGTCTTACCCGCTCTTCCTCATCACAGGTGATTCTACGGCATTTGATAGCCACAACATCTGGAAGATCGAACAGGCTGTCAGTAGTTATTGAGGTTTCAGCATTTAAAGAGACACCACAATTTTCACAACAATCAATTTCCTGAATTTCATGAATATACCCACATTGTTTACATAGTCTCACACTTTTAAGGCGTGAATGAATTTGGCTTAACGGCATCTGGACTCTATCAACCATAAATATCTGTCCCTCATGATAGATCAGATTGAAAGGGGCAAACTCCCGAATAGCCAAAAATCTTGGTCTTGTGATGAATTCTCCCTGTTCCCCCACAGAAAGATAGGCTCTTATGGGTAGCCTCGGAAAATTGTAACCCGGCAAAAATCCTTCACAGGCGAGATAACGATAAGGATAAAAATCTGATTCGGTATTTTCAGCTTGATTAAGAAGGAGCTCTATCTGTCTTAAAGCCTCCCTTTGCATCCTCTCTGCTTTTTGGCGCCTTTCCTGCATTTCTTTGCGATTCCCTTTAATCATAAGTAGCTTTAAGATCTCATCTTGAGCTTTTCGTATCTGCTCTTCAGCAAGATGGTAAAGAGTTCGCCACCTATCAAAGGCCTTATCAAATAATTCGGGAGCCCTTTCCAAAGTCTCTTTAATCCACTTTTCATCGGGGAAGAATTTTTCTTCTTCATTATTTAGTCTTTTTTCTCTTTCAATCAGTCTTTTAGCTTCCTCAAAAGCAGCTTCAATGTAGCGAGGATCAGAAATGGTCTTTTTGATGTCTTCATGCAGGGGATATCCTGAAAACTCTAAATCTAGTATCTCACGTATACTATGCCCCAAATTGAGTCCAGTCTTTGCCAGCCAAATAGCATGTAGATGTTCTCTAAGCATGTCTTCATTTGAAAGATCAAACCGTGGTGGCGTCACTGCTCCGGCAATCATCTTTACTGGACGATGGAAGAAGTACTGGTCATGCGGACTTTTAGCTGCACAATAAGTAATGACTACCGCAGGCTGTCCCCCTCTTCCTGCTCGTCCGCTTCGCTGGGCATAATTGGCCGGAGAGGGCGGAACATTTCGCATGTGAACCACATTTAAATCCGCAATATCAATCCCAAGCTCCATGGTAGGGGAACAATAAAGTACCGGAACCTCCCCTTTCCTGAAAAGCTTCTCTCTTTTTTCACGAACTTCCTTGCCAATCTGTCCAGTATGTTCGGCAGCCTGAAGGTTTTTAAATTCTGAAGCAAGTTCTTTATAAAGTCTCACAAAGAAGGGATGGGCTCGGCGTAGAAGTTTGTCGATGTCGGCCCCTTTGAGCCATTTAGAACGAATCGGATCCGGGACCGGAATTTCTCCCGTGCCTTTTTGCCAGACGATTGATCCCACCTGAACCTGAATGGCTTTTCCGTCCGGTCTCTTCCTTACGAATCCACAGCCAATAAGAAGATCTACGAACGCCGGTAAAAACTCCTCCTGATACTCCTCTTCCGAAAGCGGTTTGGTTAAAAGTCCGTCCCAGGTTTCAGGTGATCTTAGGAATCTTCCTAGCTTGCTTCTTGCCGAAAGGCTCCATTCGTTTTCTCTTCTCTCATGATAGGGATCAATCACAAACCACGAAGCTCTCCGTAAAATCTCATCGTCAGCAAAATTCCAAGGCTCTTTGATTTCTTGGCGCACCTCCCTAAGAAGGCTTTCCTGGGCTTCGGGAGTAAGAACATGAGCATCTATGGCTAGGGCCTGCCGCATAAAGTCCAGAAAGTTCTTCACCACAAAGAAGCGCTTCTCAGGGGTAGCCTTAGCCAAAAGTGGATGAGCCTGAAAGAGACTGTCTTTATGGCAAATTTCTCTCAGGCCGTGATACTCTATTTTCAGCAAACCGACCTGCTCAAGATTGGGCTGAACTACCCGCCACCCTCGCCTCAGGTCCTCTAAAATCCGATATTCAAGCAACCGGATAAAGGCCTTCCGTTTGCGCTCAAATCCCGGAGTTCCTGGTTCTGCCGGTTCTTTGGCGTACATCTCCTGGGGTAGATTGAGGGCTTCATATACAGCAAAGGCTATGTTCTCGTGAGTGAGCTCTCGCGCTTCTTCTAGGGCACGGTAAACGCCAGACCTTATCAGAGCCACTTGAACAAAATCATTAAAATGTCCCGCCTGAAGAGAGGCATCTTGCCGATTGTCAGTAAAAGAAAGAAGTTTACAAGCCTCTTGTGAAATTCCCTGCTTGCGTAGATGGACTATAGTTGAGACGCTGAGAAGTGTGGTGGCTGTACTCCTCCCTTCGGAAGAAAAACGGGCCAACTTTTTAAATTCTCTTTCCTTGCGGGTATAAACTATTCCACAATTGAGACAAAAAAGAAAAGGATATCTCACAAACCAACCAGGAGCGGAATCTTCGGTCTCTTCAAAGGAAATTTTCCCATCGGGAGTAACCCATACCCTCCGGGGGACATGATCTTCGTACTTTTTACTAATTCTTCCTTTTGGCGTTTTCCAGGTATCCGGTAGTTCCTCAAGGGAAGCTTCGTTCCAGACGGTGTCCGGTTCCTCTTCGATAACCAAATAACCGGCTTGAATCTCCTCAGCTTCTTCTTCCAGGGTTTCTTCCAGAGGTAAAAACTGGTTTTCTTGAGTATCCCAAACCACTTGGTAATATTCCTGTCCGCACTCTCGGCAAAAAACCAGTGGAAAAAGAGGGCGCTTAAGACCTTCCACATCGGGAGCAAAATTTTTGATCTCGGCGGTAAAAAATCTAGTTGAAGGCTTTTCTAAGGTAGCCAAAATGTTTTCACCCTGCGCCACAAATTGGTGAAGTTTGAAAGGGAAAACTGTGGTGCCATCGGGAAGTTTTAAGCGACTCCCGAGATTAAACATGTGCTGAAGGTACTTAACGGCCGTTCCTTCAGATACACCGGTTTCTTCGGCCAGCTTTTTCGCGCCTTCGGAAAGGGTAATGGGCTCTCTGCGCATTAAATATCCGTCTTTTTCCGTAAGACCAAAAGTATCCTCAATCCAAGCCGCAACCGGATGCCTCAAAAACTCGTCCAGAGAAATATCTTCCGAAGGAGGCGGAGAAGCCAGAGCTTCTCTTAGACTCTCTTTCGAAAAATGGCCACAGGTGACTCTTTTCAGAGTTTCATCAATTACATTTTCTGGCGGTATCCTTCTTCCGAAGAAATTTGAGGCTACCTGGGCCACTACTTCTTTGCGATGGAAACGGTCTCCTTCTGTGGCCAGGGTGGCGCTTGTACCTATTAAAATTAGATCTTGATTTCCGGTTCTTTCCGCCAATCGGCGAATCAATAAGGCGACATCTGCTCCCTGGCGCCCGGTATAGGTATGAAGTTCGTCAAATACCAAAAATTTAATGCGAGCATAATTCTGATCCACAAAAACTTGCTCGTGATGCCGAGCAAGCATGAGTTCCAGCATGACATAATTGGTAAGCAAAATGTGGGGTGGATTTTTTTGAAGGCGTTCTCTGGTTTGAGCATCTTCCTGGCCGGTATAGCGGGCTACGGTTACAGGGCATTCGGGTAGATTTGAAAGAAGGTTTTTAAAGCCTTCAAGCTGAGAATTGATTAGGGCGTTCATCGGATAAACAATGATGGCCCTCACCCTTTTGTCTTGAGGGTCGTTTTTCAGGACATAATCCACAATAGGAATAAAAAAACAAAGGCTCTTTCCTGAACCCGTTCCGGTAGTAAGAACATAGGATTCTCCCTTGGCTGCTTTTATTATGGCTTCTTCCTGGTGCCGATAAAGATGAAAAGGTTTCCCTTCTTTGGTTCTTAAAATTTGGGCACAGTCAGGATGAAGAAGGCCTTCGCGGACCAGATCTTCTACCGTAGCCCCTTTTTCATAAGCAGGATTAAGCTGAACTCTCGCCTCGGGCCAGAGAGAACCACGGCTCAAAAATCTATCCACATAATCTCTCAGTCGTTCGTCCCTGATATTCAGAAAACCGCTAACATATTCACTGTAGTCGGAAATAAGGCTTTTACAGAGCTGAAAGGCATCCATTGGTCCCCCCTCAGCTTTTTTGCTCTTGTCTAAAATACCAAATCTAGATAGCATTTTAAGGGAAGATGTTTGAGTTCTCGCCGGGAGCTATTGTCCATTGTCGGGGGCGTGAGTGGGTCATCTCCAGCGTAACGAAAGACCTTGTGCACTTAAAGCCTTTGGTGGGGCAGGAATCCGAAACCTGGGCCATCTATAAACCACTGGCTTATCTTGAGGATATTAAATCTGCTTCTTTCCCCCTGCCGGACGAAAAGGACTTAGGGAATTTTGCCAGAGCCCGACTTCTAGCTGAGGCTTTACGCCTTTCTCTTCGATACGGCATTACTTCTCTTCAGTCCGCAGGCAAACTCAATTTTGACCCCCGTCCCTACCAGTTGGTGCCCTTGATAATGGCTCTTCGCCTTGAACCCGTGCGCATTCTTATTGCCGACGATGTAGGCGTAGGTAAAACCATCGAGGCTGGTCTTATCCTCAAGGAGTTAATCGAGCGCGGAGAGATAAATCGCTTTATTGTGCTCTGCCCTCCGTATTTGGCAGATCAGTGGGCTTATGAACTGCGAGAGAAATTTGCTTTGCCAGCAGAAGTTATTTCTCCCAAAACTATGGCTATACTTGAAAGAAAAACTCCAGGAGATGCAACCATTTTTAATTATTATCCCTATCTCGTAGCTAGCATTGACTACCTCAAGGGTGAGCGTTGGCGTTCCATTTTACTGAAATATGCTCCTGAATTAGTAGTAGTTGATGAGGTCCACATCTGTGCTCGGCCGCCACAGGCCGGAAGTCGGGATCAACATCTACGCTATGAGTTGGTCAAAGCTCTTGCCGAAGATCCAGGCCGTCATCTTGTACTGTTAACCGCCACCCCTCACAGCGGTATCGAAGAATCTTTTAGGTCTCTGATTGGTTTTTTGAATCCCGACTTTGAAACCCTTGATTTAGACGGCCTAAGCCAAGAAGAGCGCCGGAGGGAGCGCGAACGCTTAGCCCGTCACTTCATCCAGCGCACCCGAAAAGATGTAAAAGAATGGCTTGGCGCAGATACTCCCTTCCCAGAAAGAAAGTCTTTTGATCTTCCTTACACCTTAAGCCCTGCCTACCGTGAGCTTTTTGACGAGGTATACGAGTTTGCCCATGAGTTGGTAAGGACCGCAAAGCAGGCCGAAATTCCTAGACGACGCAGGCTCCGGTTTTGGGCCGCCTTGGCCCTACTGCGTTCGGTCATGTCAAGCCCGGCCTCGGCCGTGGCCGCTTTTGAAACCAGGCTCCGGACCAAACTCAAAAAGACTTCTGAATCCCAGGAAGACTACGCTCTCGATGAGACCGAAGAAGAAACCCTTTTTTCCCCTTTAGTGTACGATCCCCTTACAAAAGAGGTGGCTGACGACACCAATCCTCAAGCCGTTATTGAACACCAGTTAGAAACCGAGGAAGCCTCTTTCCAATCCCATGAAATTAGACGGTTAAGAGAATTCCTTAAAAAAGCTAGGTCTTTATCTTATGAGGAGGATGAAAAATTCCGAAAAGTTGTCGCTACAGTTAGGAGTCTTCTTGAGGAAGGGTTTTCACCTGTTATTTACTGCCGCTACATCACCACGGCGGAGTATGTGGCTAAAGGCCTGCGCCACGAGCTTGAAAAATCTTTTTCTGATCTTGGCATTTCTGCTATTACCGGACGTATTACCGAAGACGAACGCCGCTTGAAAGTAGAGGAACTTTCCCGCTACCCCAAGCGGGTTTTGGTAGCTACGGACTGCCTCAGTGAAGGTATAAATCTTCAGGAACATTTTAATGCCGTCATTCATTACGATCTTCCCTGGAATCCTAATCGTCTTGAGCAACGTGAAGGCCGGGTGGATCGCTTTGGTCAGCCTCATCCAGTAGTCAAAACATTTCTCGTCTATGGTCAGGACAATCCGGTGGACGGCGCAGTACTTGAGGTCCTTCTACGCAAAGCCAGAGAAATCCACAAGAGCTTGGGTATTCTAGTACCTCTTCCACAGGATCACGCCAAAGTCATGGAAGCTTTAATCGAATCTCTCTTTTTAAAAAGCGGGCACAAATTTCGACAGTACAGTCTTTTCGAAGAACCGGACATCAACCAGGTAACTCGTCTTTGGGACGAAGCCGCAAGTCGCGAAAAGAAAAGCCGAAGCATCTTCGCCCAGAGGGCCATCAAACTCCAGGATGAAGTGGCGAGAGAGCTTGCCGAAGTGGCAAAGCGCTTGGGGACTCAAAAAGATGTTGAACGCTTTGTCCTTGAAGCTGTGGAAGCTCTCGGAGGGGATATCCGAAAAGAGAAAGAGGGTGTTTATCTTTTACACTTAAGTACTCTTCCGCCCGAAGTCCGTGTTCGCACCGGCCTTGAAGACGCCCGCCTAAAGATATCGTTTCATTTTCCGCCGCCTGAGGGAGCAGTTTTTATTGGCAGAAACCATATGATAGTGGAGGCCCTATCTTCTTACATTTTAGGACAAGCCCTTTCCACTCGCCACTCGCCACTCACCACTCGCTATTTGCCGGCTGCCCGGGCCGCAGTTATCCGCACCGAAGCCGTTTCCCGACGCACGGTTCTTTACCTTCTACGGGTCCGCTATCAAGCCCGCAATAAACTTATAGAAGAGTTGGTTATTTATTCTCCATCTCTCAACGAAGACGAGGCTCGGGAACTCCTTTACTGGGCCGAACCCGCGGGCGAAGTCCTTCCCGAACACAAAAGAGAAGCCTTTCGTAAGGCTCTGGAAGAGTTTGAAATCTTAAAGCCTGAAATTGAATCTTTCCTGGAGCAAAGGGCTTCCGAAGTGGAAGAAAATATAAATCGTCTCCGTCGAGCCGGTGAGCGCCGCATAAAAGTTAGGTTTATCCCTCCGGCAGACCTCTTGGGGCTTTATGTGCTTTTTCCGAAACCTAAAATACACTAAGGAGGAGCAAAACATGATGGCCAAAGAATTATTAAAACGCATTGAAAAATTACCTTTAGATTTACAAAAAGAAGTGCTGGATTATTTAGAATTTTTGGAAAAAAAATACTTAACCCCTACAAATAAAGAAAAAGATTTTGAATTTCGTTGGGAAGGTTGTTTGAAACACATAAAAGAAAAATATTCGTCTGTGGAATTACAACATAAAGCTTTGGAATGGTGGTAGCATGTTTTTGCTAGACACTAACATTTTCCTAGAAATAGCGTTATCTCAAGAAAAGAAAGATATATGTAAGCATTTTATAAAAGAAAACGGAAGCAAATCCTATATAAGCGATTTTTCTTTACATTCTATAGGAGTTATACTATTTCGTTATAACCAAAAAGAAAGTTTCGTTGCATTCGTTGAAGATATTCTTTCTAAAATTCGCATAATTAGCCTTCCCCTAGAAAAACGAAAAGACCTTCTTGTAATAAGTAATACCTACGATTTAGATTATGACGATTCTTATCAAGTAGCCCTCTGTAAAGAATACGATTTGCAAATAGTGACAATGGATAAAGATTTCAAAAAAGCTGAAAACTTCATTAAAGTTCTCTTTCTTTGAAAGAAAAAATGGCCAGTTTGCGCGTTGAGGGCGGACTTTTAAATCCAGAAATACTCGAGAAAATCCGAAACGGCGAGGCACCGGGACAGAGTGCCAAAGATTTCGGCCTCAAGCGGTTTATCGAAGAAACTGCTTCTATCTGGAACGACGCCCGCGATTACTGGCGCAAGTTTCGCCGAAAGAGAGAAAATATCTCCTCCGATGATCTGGGCACAACCGTCACCAGAAACCTATGGATGGTGCCCCTTTTAACCCTCCTTGGTTACAATCCGGTATTTGTCAAAAAGGCCGAGGAAGTCTCCGGAAGGCTTTTTCCCATTTCTCATAGGGCAGATGAATCTCCAGCGTCTCCCCCGGTTCACATCGTGGGTTTTCGCCAGGATCTTGACCGACGTCCCCAAAGGCTGAAATTGTCTCCCCAGGCCACGGTTCAGGAGTATCTCAATCTCACTGACCACCTTTGGGGTGTAGTAACCAACGGTCTTCGCTTTCGGCTGGTTAGGGCAAGCAACAAACTTACCCGCCACTCCTACATCGAGTTTGACCTTGAGCACATCTTTGAAAGCGAAGACTTCCCGGCCTTTCTTCTCTTTTTCCGCCTGGCACACCGGAGCCGCCTGCCAAAGGATCTTGCCACGGCCCATGAATGCTGGCTCGAAAAATACCATCAGGAAAGTCTTGAACAGGGTGCCCGTATCCGCGACCGTCTGCGCGACAGTGTGGAGGAGGCCCTCAAAATCCTGGGAAACGGCTTTCTTTCTCATCCCGAAAACCAGGAGTTGCGGGAAAAAATAGCCCGAGGGGAAATCAGCCCCTCTTACTTTTATCGCGAGCTCCTTCAGCTCATCTACCGCCTGCTCTTCATCATGGTGGCGGAGGAGCGCGATCTTATCCAGCCGGAAGACCTTAAACTCCGGGAGATTTACGATAACTACTATGGACTTTCCCGGCTTCGGGCCATGAGTGCCGAGCCCGAGGTGCTAAACCCCGGTTTCCACGATCTGTGGGAAGGCGTAAAGCGCCTTTTCTATCTGCTTTCCACCAAAGACGGCGAAAAACTCGGCCTCACGGTACTGAATGGAGGCCTTTTCCAATGGGAAAATTTCTTCTTTAAGGATTACAAACTCTCAAACGCCGATTTTTTGAAAGCCCTGAACCACCTTTCCTATTTCGAGCAGGACGGCCGCAAGATTCGCGTAAATTACGCGGCCCTTGATGTAGAGGAACTGGGAAGCGTTTACGAGAGCCTCCTTGACTACCAGCCGGTGTTTGTTGAAGTTCACGAAGAAATTTCTAAGTGGTCAGAATTTTCTTTGATATCCGCCATGCGAGATATGGAAGAGGAATCTGGTATCTACACCGAGGAAGACCTGCGAGAAAAACTGAAAACGTTGAACATAAAGTTTGACCTGATTCCCGGAACAGAGCGCAAATCAACAGGTTCCTATTACACCCCTCCGGCCCTAGTGCAGGAGCTCATCAAAAGCGCCCTTGAACCAGTCCTTGAAGAACGCCTTAAAAAGGCTTCAACTCGCGAAGAAAAAGAACGCGCTATCCTCGATCTCAAGGTTTGCGATCCCGCCTGTGGATCGGGACATTTTCTGCTGGCGGCGGCAAGGAGGCTCGGGTTCGAGCTGGCCCGTGTGCGCACCGGCGAGGAGCACCCCTCGGTTGACGAGGTGCGCCACGCTACGCGCGAGGTCATTCAGCACTGCCTCTACGGGGTAGACAAGAATCCCCTTGCGGTTGACCTTTGCAAGGTGGCCCTCTGGCTTGAGGGTGCCTGCCGGGGAGAGCCCCTTACCTTTCTTGACCACCGTATAAAGTGCGGTGATTCTCTGGTGGGAGTTTTTGATTTCAAAGTCCTTGAGAAAGGCATCCCGGATGAGGCTTTCAAGCCCCTTGAGGGAGACGACCGTAAAGTCTGCCGCGAGCTCGCCAAGAAAAACAAACGGGCACGAACGCACTTTGGAGGATCTTCCCTTTTCAATCCACTTAAAAAGCTTGAGGAGTTAAGCCGGAGATTCCAGGAGCTTGAGGACCTTCCGGATCGAACGCTTGAGGAACTTAAGGCCAAAGCCGAGCGCTACCGCGAAATAACGAGAAGCGAGGAGTGGTGGATCCTGGAACGGGCCTGCAACCTCTGGACCGCGGCCTTCTTCATGCCGAAGACCGCCGAAACTCAGGCCTTCGTTCCCACCTCGGAGGAGCTCTTCCGTTATCTTGAGCGCCCCAAGGCTGCCGACGGAAGGCTTATCGGGCAGGCGGACGCCCTAGCCGAGAGAGAAGCTCTCCGCTTCTTCCACTGGCCGCTTGAGTTCCCGGAAGTCTTTGCTCGGGGCGGTTTCGATGTGGTTTTGGGTAATCCGCCGTGGGAGAAAATCAAGCTCCAAGAGAAGGAATTTTTCGTCGTCCGTGCGCCGGAGATAGCCAATGCCGCAAACCGCGCCGCCCGCCAGAAATTGATCAAAAAGCTCAAAGAAGAAAATCCAGCGCTTTACAGAGAGTTCCTCGAAGCAAAGCGCAACGCCGACGCTACAAGCCTTTTTCTCCGGGCTTCGGGAAGGTTCCCTTTAACTGCGAGAGGCGACATCAACACCTACAGCGTCTTTGCCGAGCTGGCCCTGCGGCTCACATGCCCCGAGGGCCGCGCCGGAATCATCGTTCCCACCGGCATCGCTACTGACGACACAAACAAACAATTCTTTAGCCACCTTATGGAAAACGGCTTTCTTGCCAGCCTTTACGACTTTGAAAACCGGGAAGGTATCTTCCCCGCAGTCCATCGCTCCTATAAATTTTCTTTACTCACTCTTTACCGTTCGTCATTCGCCACTCGCCATTCGCCAGAATTCGTCTTTTTCGCCACCCGTGTGGAGCACTTGAAGGACAAGCAACGCCGCTTCACCCTCACAGCTGAGGACATCGCCTGTATAAATCCCAACACCCGCACCACCCCTATCTTCCGCACCAGCTACGACGCCGAACTTACGAAAAAGATCTACCGTCGCGTCCCGGTGCTGGTGAACGAAAAGACCGGCGAAAATCCTTGGGGCGTGCGGTTCTTACGCATGTTTGATATGTCTAACGACAGCCACCTCTTCCGCACCCGCAAGGAGCTTTTCGCCGCGGGATACGAGCTCAAGGGGAATATCTTTGTGAAAGCAAACGGCGATGTTTATTTGCCTCTGTATGAAGCCAAATTTGTCGATTTTTATGATCATAGATTCGGATCATACGAAACGCGAAGCGAAGAAAGAGGATATAGGGTTTTACCACAAACCCCATTATCTAAATACCAAAATGCTTGTTATGTTATCCAACCTTGGTATTGGGTATCTTTCTTAGAAGTTAAGCAACGACTTGTTCGCTACGATTCTCAAGAAGGTCTTCTTTGGAGATGGATTTATAATTGGTTATTGAGTTTTAGAAATATTACCAGCGCTACAAACGAACGCACCGCTATTTTCAGTCTCATCCCTCTATCCGGAGTAGGTCATAGTACCCCTTTACTATTTGTAGAAAAAATCAAATTCTCCCCTTGTCTTTTAGCGAATTTATCCTCAATGGTTTTTGATTATGTAACAAGACAAAAAGTTGGAGGAACTAATTTCACTTTCCACTATGTCAAACAACTCCCCGTCCTTCCTCCCGAAACCTACACCACTCGCCACTTGCTATTCGCCATTCCCCGAATTATGGAGCTAGTCTACACCGCTTGGGACATGAAGCCCTTTGCCGATGACATCTGGGCAGAAGCCGACCAGGAACTCCGCGCCGCCATCCGCAAGCAATGGGAAGAAAACGCCCGCGAAACCGGAGGCCATGGAAACGCAACCCCACCCGAGTGGCTTGAGATCATTTATTCCCTTAATCCTGACAACCCTAACCAGGATGCTTGCCCCCTTCCACCCTTCAAGTGGAACGAAGAGCGCCGCGCCCGCCTGCGCGCCGAACTCGACGCGCTTTTCGCCAAACTCTACGGCCTCACCGAGGAAGAACTCCGCTACACCCTCGACCCTCAAGATGTTTTTGGCCCAGATTTCCCAGGTGAGACTTTTAGAGTTCTGGAAGAAAAAGAAATTAGGCAATTCGGCGAATACCGCACCAAACGCCTCGTATTGGAGGCGTGGGAGAACCTGAAGCATATTTGATATTAAAAAATAGGAGTTTTAGTATGAGATGGACATTTGAACCTCTAAAAGTAGGATTGAGAGCACAAGATATTCAAACAGGTCTCCAAGATGTGGATTTAGGAGCGTTAGCTGCAGAGACTAAAAATGTTCGATTAATAGGAATGGCTGAACGTTTAGCAATTCATATTCGTGGATCAGATGTAATAAGCGATTATAAAAGATTAGAATATATTGCAAGTCAATTTGGAATCGACTCTTTAGTGTTACCTAATGTGCTCAACGTCCTTCAGGAACTTGAATGGGCTAGAATTGAAAAAATCGGCACCCAAATAAAGAAGATAGAAGAAAGTGTGCCATATTTTAGTGATATTTATTCATTAGCTGGAGAATATTTTAAAAATATTCCTCATTCAGAAGTTGAAGAGGCTACCATAAAAATTTGCGATACATTAGCTATATCTCCACTACCTGAAGAAAAGATAAAAGAAGAATTGGGGGAAGATAAATTATATGAAATGGTTTTAAGTATAGGGAAAAGCGGAGGGTTAATACAAGAGTATCAATCAAGAGAAACAGGAGAAAAAGTATTGTATTCTCCTCAATATTGGATAGAAAATCCTGAAAAAATTGCTGAGCTATACAAGCTTATTAGAACTTTTGGTGCAGAAAATATTCATAAAGTTCTTCAAATGATTAAAGAATATCAAGGATTCCCAATAAATATTTCTATAAGCGTCAATCAAGAATTAAATGACGAAAGAAAGATAATTATAGAAGCTATAAAAAGGGGAATAATTCTCGCTCCAAAAGTGCGTTCATTTAAAGGTGAAAAATTTTTTGGATTTATACCATCTATTGGGATCTCATTAGAAGAAAAGATTATTTTTGAAAAAGCAATGGCTATCTTAGCGTGTATTAGATATGGACAACATTTTGGATCGATTACAAAAATAAAATATCCAGAAGCAATTATAAACAAATTACTTGAGCCCCCTCATAAAATAGGAAGTCATACTGAGATAAAACAACAATATGGAATTCTTGTAAGCAGAGGTATAGGCAAAATATATCGAGATAGATTTCATAAAGATAGATATTATTTCGAACTTATTGATACAGAAGAAAATATAAAAGCTGTAAAACTTGCTAAAGATCTATTGAAAATTGGAGAAAAAATCGAAGAAAAAGGACTATCAGAAGAAATACGAAAAATTCTGTTTTATCCTGGTTCTTATGAAGAAGCATTAAGGACCTTACCCAAGATGAAAAGAACACCTAAAATTTCAAGTATGGTGCAAGAGGAAATCGATAGCATTATTTGTAACGTAATGGATATTTTAAGAACATAAATGACTAATTTAATATAAACAGCTTGAAAGGGAGATAAAAATGGATAAGGATTTTGAATTAAAAGTTCGTATTAATAATATTCTTTGGTCTTTAAATTGTTACACACGCATTGAAATTAAACTTGCAGAATATAGCTCTCAAACAAGAAAACCAACTGAATTGACAGACATAGATGTTTTAGGAATAAGAGTATTTTCTGACATGATTATAGACTATATTGTAGCAGATTGCACAACAAATAAAAAAATTATAAAAAGTCCAATCCAACGGATTTTTTGGTTAAAAGGCGTGATGGATTTTTTTGGAACTAAAAAAGGTTATTTATGCTTAGGAACTAATCAATCCATACCAGAAAATCAACGAATTGTGGCACAAAAACTAGGTATAACTATCCTTAACCAAGATAATCTGCTAAATTTAGAAAAAAGAGTTTTAGATACAAATACTAAATATCTGAACTTCTCTAATCCAGAATGTTGGCTATATTTTGAACGAAATATTTCTCAAATCTCAAAAGATTTAGAATTTTTATTACTTTTTAGAAAACATTACTTTTGGATGAATTCGCCTTATCAAAATATTTCTAGACTTCTTATATATACTACAAAATATGCCGGGAAATTTAACCCTAAAGACAAATTCCACAAAGCACTCGCTGTTGATTTATTAACTTTGTTTAGTTTATCTATTCTTCAAATGAGTTCATATGTTTTTCACATCAATCCAGAAAATCCAGAATTAGAGCTTAGATCATACTTTTATGGTGGCTATGATGAAATGAAAAGACGGGAAACTATAGTCGATTATATCAATAAACTTTTACAAAAGATGTGCAAACAGGGACAATTGTTTGAAGTTCCTACCTTACAATTAGATCCAGACTATTTACCAAATTTATTTGATATTGCTTTTAGACTTTTAAATAAACCAAAAGATTCTAGCCAAATATTGCGTTATTTACAACTTGTTCTTTTTGAGAAAGTACTTTATCAAGGCAATAACGTCAATGGAATTAAATATATTGATTCTAATTTTTCTGATATTACTAAAAAATTAACTAGAGACTTGGCAAAGTTTTTTTGTTCTTCTACTGGACTTTCTGAAGAATTACTGCAAGATATTTTTAAGTAATTATCTATATCTAGCAATTGACAAATTCATCATAGTTGAGATATAAAATTAAGATAGACAATAAAAATTGAATTTCATTAAAGATTTCTCAACTATCAGTAAAATAATCTTAAAATAATGAAAAGATTAAAGAAACGACAAACTAAAATAAGAAATATCATATGACACAAAAGAAAGTATGTCCTATATGTAAGGGTTACGATATAAAAGAATACACAACAAGTGGAGATTATGAGTGCTTTGATTGTCAAAGGTGCGGAAAATTTTTTATATCCGGATCCTTATTAGCGGAATTATATTATGAAGAAAAGACACTTTTTCTTATTTCTTCATGGATCAGAGAACAAAATGAAAGAGCTAAAACTCCAAAACTAACAGATTATGATTTTAAAAGATTAAAAAGCTCTTTAACTGTGCCAAGTGTAAGTGAAAAACAGCTCCTTTTGATGCAAGCCTTAGAACGAAGAACAAATTATCCTGGCGAATGGATTGATGTGAGGTCGCCAGAATTTATAGCCCTTGCTTGGTGCAAAACACCTGAAGAACTTAGCTTTCATTTCAAAAGTTTAAAAGAAAGAGGACTAATAGAAGCTAATTTTACCCGCCAAAAAAACTTAGAAATTTATTTAAATGCGTGTATCACTGCTAAAGGCTGGGACTTTTTACTATTAATGGGGTTATCAAATAGGTGACATTTTCAGCCTCTAAAACCTTGGAATCATGAGGTCTGAGTGTCACATAAAAAGTGCTCCCAGTAATATTACGTGCAGGAAATGCTTGACCAGAATCGTGCATCGAACACCGGTTTCAGGGCCGGTACCGAAAAATTCCTCTTAAAGGGGCTAGTTTACTGTGGACATTGTGGGTGTGCCATGGCCCCCTCTTTTGCTTACTCAAAGGGCCGAAAATATTACTACTATCGGTGCCTGGTGAATAACGACCCCAGCAAAGGTAAATGCCCTATAGGGGCCGTAAATGCCAAAGCACTTGAAGATCTGATCGTAAAAAAACTTCAATTCCTTGCTGAAAGCCCGGAGTTTGTGGACGAGGTGGTGGAGGAGGCTATTCGGGAGGAAAGGGAGGAGGGGGAGCGTTTAAAAAAGAAAAAACAGGCCTTGGCAAAAAGACTACAGGAAGTAGAAGGTAGCGCTCGCAAAATGATGAACCTTCTTGAGGGGTTGGAAGAAACGGACCCCCGTTTCGCTTTTATACTCCAGAAACTAAAGGAACTTGGAGAAGAACGAGACGGATTGAAAAAGGAAATCGAGCTTCTGGAATTCAAAATTAACGAGGTGGAGAACAACTATTTAAATGCCGAAAGTCTCAAAGCCAATTTCAAGTACTTCAAAGAGGTCTTTGAACACCTCACGCCCCAGGAGAAATACGATCTCCTACACCTTCTAATAAAGCGCATCGTCTATTACGGAAAAGAAGTCCGGGACGGCCAAGAAGCGACTAAGATCAAACTCGAATTATGGGATATCGGACCTATTTCCTCAGGGGAGAGTTTTACTGAGCGTATCATTTGGCTCCCCGGGCAGGACTCGAACCTGCAACCTACGGGTTAACAGCCCGCCGCTCTGCCGATTGAGCTACCGGGGAACCAAATCCGATTTTAAAAATTATTAGGCTCCCTTCACATTGTCAAGGGGGCGAATTGCTTCTTGGGTTATTGCAGAGCGATTTTGTCACCCTTAATTGCAAACCTAAAATGTCACCCCCCTCCTAGTATAACCCAAGTTTGACAGTCGGAAGGGGCTGGGGAATCTCAAGTGAGCATTTTCGGCCCGAAATAACCCCTAAATGCCCCTCTAATTCCCTCCTTCCACCTACGACTCATCCTCTTAGCCTTCAAATGTTGTGCTATGCCTACAAAATTACATCTTGACAAACAAGAAAATCATGCTACTATTTTAGTGCTATGTATATCCGCACCAAAACCTTCAAAAACAAAGACGGCTCCACCAGGACCTACCTCTATATCGTTGAGGGCAAGCGGGTTAACGGAAAAGTACGCCAGAGGATCGTAGCCAACCTGGGACGGCTGGAAAAACTTAAGGAGGGTCAACTGGACAAGCTGATAGAAGGGCTGGCCAGGTTTTCCCGGAGGCAATGGATAGAGGCTTGTGCCCGATCCCTTGAGGCCAAATGGGCCAAGGATTTCGGTCCGGCGTTGATCTTTAGAAGGCTATGGGAAGATCTTAAGCTTGATAGGATTCTGAGGAAGCTTCTTTCTGGGACGGAAATTTCCATAGATGTGGAAGAAGCGGTTTTTGCCATGGTTTTGAACAGGCTCTGTGACCCGGCCTCGAAGCTTGGGGTTAGCCGATGGAAGGAGACGGTATATCGGCCGGAGTTTGAGAGGCTTGAGCTTCATCATTTTTACCGGGCTCTTGATTTTTTGGCCGATCATAAGGACGAGATTGAGGTAGAGCTTTTCGAGAGGATAAAGGATCTTTTCAGTCTGGAGCTTGATTTGGTGTTTTGGGACACGACGAGCGCGTATTTTGAGGGGAGAGGGGCGGAGGGGTTTTGCGAGTATGGATATTCGAAGGACCGGAGGCCGGACCGTGTGCAGGTGATATTGGGTTTACTTATGACGCGGGAGGGGATGCCGATAGGGCACGAGGTGTTTCCCGGGGCTACGGCGGATGTAGAGACATTTTGGGCGGTGCTTAAGGAGTTGCGGGGTCGGTTTCGGGTGAGGCGGGTGATTTTGGTGGCTGACCGTGGGATGGTGAGCCGGAAGATTTTGGAGGAGATCGAGGCTTTGGGGCTTGAGTATTTGGTGGGGGTGAGGATGCGGAAGCTTAGGGCCATGAAGGAGGTTTTGGGTAGAGGGGGCCGTTTCCGGAAGGTGAAAGGGAATTTGAGGGTAAAAGAGGTCTGGCATGAAGGCAGGCGTTACCTGGTTTGTTTTAATCCGGAGGAGGCGGAGAGGGAGAGGGCTGCGAGGGAGGAGGTGGTAAGGAAGCTTGAGGAGAAGCTTAAGGCGGGTGGTCTTAAGGGGCTTATAGGGAATAGGGGTTATCGTCGATATTTGAAGGTGAAGGGGGCGGAGGTTACGATAGATCGGGAGGTATTGGAGGAGGAGGCGCGGTATGATGGGAAGTATGTGCTTGAGACGAATACGGAGCTTGGGGTGGAGGAGGCGGCGCTGGCGTATAGGGATCTTTGGAGGGTGGAGAGGGCTTTTCGGGAGATCAAGAGTGGTTTGGAGCTGAGGCCTATTTATCACTGGACAGAGAAGCGGATACGGGGCCACATAATGGTTTGCTTTTTGGCCTTTGTGCTGGAGGTGGTGATGATGAGGAGGCTTAAGGAGGCGGGATGTAAGGGGTCTTACAGGGAGGTGATGAGGGATCTTGAGAGGCTCAAGGCGGTGGAGGTTGCGGTTGACGGGAAGAAGTATTTGGTGAGGACGGAGCTTGAGGGGAGGGCGTATGAGGCGTTCAGGGCGGTGGGTATGAGGGTGCCGGGAAGGGTGCTGGAGGCAGGAGAGGAAGAAGGTGTTGTGGAACGTGGAGGTAGTGTGCCCGAAAACCGTTGATACAAGAGAATTTTTTTGCCCGGGGTGTCAAAGTTGGGTATAACCACGGGCTCGAACACTTCTAAAAGGAGGGGTAGATCGTGAAAGTATATAAACCGCTATCACATCATCAAAAATACCCTCAAAGGCCTAACGACCTGTAAAAAAGGTGCTGAGGCCCTCGGTATCGGGTGTATGTATTCCCGGGTGATTCGGGAACGAGGCATCGAGCGCATAATCTTCCGACGATCCTTACCGCCGGAGAAATCACCTCCCGGGAGGAACTCTGAACCGTAAAAAACCGGATTGAGATGGGTGAGGAGGGCGCGTAAGGGAATCGGTCATTCTTTAAGGACCAGGATCTCGGGATCCTCTCCGAAGAGTTCGGCGGCTGATCCGCGATTTACCGCGATCTCCAGAAAACCGTCGCTTCCGATGAGAGCCAGAGGCTCCCCCTCGGGCACCTCGGCGTAGGTCCTCGCCAGAGGCACCCGGCGTCCCTCCACCTCCACCCGGAAGGACCCGAAGGGAAGTTCCCGCACCGAGAGGTTAAGGATCAGGTTTCCGAAACGGTCCACCCGCAAAACCCGGGCCCTCCATCCCCCGGGCACAGGTTCCGGTTCTGGGAAGGGAAGCAGGACGGGATCCTCGATCCGGGGACCGAAATCCCTCAGAGGGCGTCCGCGCAGGATCTCCGCCGCCACCGGGGCGAATAGGTCCCGGCCGTGAAAGGTGGTGCTGGCTCCGGGGAGGGAAAACCGCTCCGCCTCCACCGCCCTGATCTCAAAGGCTCCGTGCCGTCGCAGTACCAGGGTGAGGAGTCCGTTGTCCGGTCCCACGAAAAACCGACCTTCGATCACGGCGGCGAGGGCCCGGCGGGCGGTGCCCACCCCCGGATCCACCACGCAGAGAAAGACGGAGCCTTCCGGGAAATAGGACCAGGAAACCGCCAGTTCGTAGGCGGCGGCCCGTACATTCTGGGGAGGTATCTCGTGAGTGAGATCCACCAGCACCGCCTCCGGAACCCGGGAAAGAATCACTCCCTTCATCACCCCCACATAGTGATCCCGCAGGCCGAAGTCCGTAAGGAGCACCACCGGCCCCTTCACGGGGAAAGTTCCTCCAGTTCCACGGCTTCGAGATTCCGGGCCCGGGGGGTATAACGCTTGAGGATCTCCCTCACCCTGTCCGGGTCTCCCCGTCCCTCCACCAGAAGACCGGTGGGCCCGGGGACCCCGCGCAACCGGAAAAGCCGGTCCCCCGGACGGGCTAACTCCCGGAGTTTCCTGTTTTCGGCCTCCCGACGCCCCACCACCAGCCACATTCCCTCCTCTATAAAGTGACGACCCAGCAGGGCCAGCTCGGCCTCACGCACGGAAAGTCCACCGCGAAGTTCCAGAAGCCGCAGGAGCCTTTCCCCGATGATGGGGTCCGTGAGCACGCATCCTCCCGCCGGAGTGGGATAGTCCCGAATCCCGAAGGCCTCGGCAAGCCGCATCTGAGGTTTTCGTCCCCTACCGCAAAAGTCGTAGAGCTTTTCCCGATCCACTAAACCCCTCTTCTCCGGTTCGGTGGGAGGAAGTCTCCGGGCACACAGGGGGCGCAGGAGGATGCCGCTAACCCCGGCCTCCTTTTCGATGTGACGCATGATGTTCCGACGCTGGCTCATGGGTCTCTGACCCACCACCTCGCCGGTGGCCAGGAAGTCCGCCCCCACCTCGGGCATCATTTCCCGGGCCTTTCGCAGCATGAGGATCTTGCAGTCTATGCAGGGATTGGCCGCGGAGCCGTAGCCGTGAGGGGGATCCCGGAGCATGGCCAGATACTCGTTGCTGATATCCCGGACGAGCCCCCGGAAACCGTACTTTTCCCGGAGCACCCGATCGAACTCCTCCTCCCGTCCCCGCCACTTCCAGTGAAAAAACGGGGTAACGAAACGCACGGCCAGCACCTCGATGCCCTGGGCCTGAAGGACCTTTCCGGCCAGCATACTGTCGAGCCCGCCGGAGAAGAGAAGAAGCGCCCGCGCTCTAGCCATCGGCCTCCCCCATCATGCGCCGAAGTTCCCTCTCCCTTTCCTCCGGACCGAGGACCCTTACCCGGGTGTAGGTCAGCCCGTCCACCACCTCCTTTTCCACGGCAAAGTGGTGATCGGCGAGACGGGCGATCTGGGGAAGGTGGGTGATGCAGAGGACCTGCTCCCTCCGGGCAAGTTCTTTCAACTTTTCTCCCACCCGCACCGCCACCATCCCTCCGATTCCGGCGTCCACCTCGTCGAAGACCAGGCAGGCCGCTCGATCCCTTTCGGCCAGAAGGCTCTTAAGGGCCAGAAAGATCCGCGATAGTTCTCCGCCGGAGACCACTTTTTCCAGGGGTCTGGCCGGGGTGCCGGGATTGGTGCGCACCAGGAAACGCACCCGATCCAGCCCGAAAGGGGTGAGGTTTTCCGGTCGGGCCGCGGGGGTTTCCACCTCCACCCGGAATTCCGCTCCGGAAAGCGCCAGGGCCTCCAGCTCCCGGTTCATGGCCCGGGAAAGGCGGCGGGCCGCGGAATGTCTGGCGGAAGAGATCTCCAGGGCCGAGGAAAGGACTCTTTCGGCGAGCTCCTTTTCCCGGGACCTGAGTTCGCCGAGACGCTCCTCCCCCACTTCAAGTCCCTCCCGGCGCCTCCGGAGTTCCTCCAGGGTGGAAAGGATTTCCTCCACCGTGGCTCCGTACTTGCGCTTGAGGTTCTCGATCCGGCTCAGCCGGGCCTCCACCTCCTCCAGCCGGGCGTCGTCCTCGGGAAGATCGGCGAGCCGTCCGGAAAGCTCCCGGGAGGCCTCGAGCAATTCGTAATAAACCTCCTCGAGCCGGGCAAGAAGGGGGGCCAGCTCGCCCTCTATTCGGGAGAGATCCCTCAGGGAGGAAAGGGCCCTTGAGAGAGCCTCGGAGGCCTCCTCCAGGGCCCGGCTCCCCTCGAAAAGTCCCGTCTTTAGACGGGTAAGGTTCCGGAGGATTTCCCTTTCCCGCAGGAGGGCTTCGTCCTCACCGGGGCTGAGGTCGGCCTCCTCGATCTCCCGGATCTGAAACTCCAGAAAGTCGCGTTCCCGGGCCGCCCGGAGGAGCTCCCCCTCCAGTCGCGTCCTCTCCTCGTGGACCCCACGCCATTTCCGGTAAAGATCGGCATAGGCCTTCCGCTGCTCCTCAAGACCGGCAAAGGTGTCCAGCACCCGGAGACGGTACTCCGGAGAGAGAAGGGCCCGGAACTCGTGCTGTCCGGTGAGAATGACCAGCCCCCGGGTGAGCTCGGAGAGCATTCGCAGGGGCACCGGGGTGCCGTTTACGAAGGCCCGGGACCGTTCCGGGGCCAGCACCCGCCGGATCAGGACCTCCTCGGCCGGATCAAACCCCAGAGCGGAAAGTCTTTCCGGAAGCTCCGGAGAGACCAGGAAGGCCTCCACCACCGCCTCCCGTGCCCCGGGCCGCACATAATCGGGACTCCCCCGCTCTCCGAGGACCAGCCGAAGGGCCTTTACCAGCAGGGACTTCCCGGCCCCGGTCTCTCCCGTAAAGACCGTAAACCCCGGGGCAAAGGAAAGCGAGGCCTCCTCGATGAGGAGGAGGTTTTTCAGCCGGAGTTCCGCCAGCATACTTTAGAAATATTTAACCCTCACAAGAACGGTTGCCCGGAAATTGATTATCTACCATATCCTAGGCTTCTTCGATAGGATTGAGTCGGCAAAGGTAAAGCCAGAAGGTAGGATTCCCCTTCTTGGGTAAAGGGGTTCCCTTTGGTTAGCACTACCAGAAGTTCCGAATCCACTATGCCGAGTCCCTGGAGGGGCCCTTCAAATCCTCCGGAGAAGGGACGGAGTTCGAACCCGGTGGTGGAGTAAGAGAGCACCATCACCTCTCCCGAAGTGTAGGCCGGGAACCCCGGAAGGAGATCGTGATGAGCGCTATGATTGGCCACCAGAAGGACCTCCGGACGCCCGTCTCCGTTGAGGTCGCGTACCAGAAAGTTTACCTCGGCCGGAATGGTTTCCATATAAGTCTGCCGATAAGGCCCTACGCGGACCTTGATTCCGTATAAACTCCCCCCGACTTTTTGGGTGGAGACCCAGAGTTTTTGGGTATATCGGTAAACGGCCAGCTTGTGTCCCCGGTTAATAAAGATGGTTTCAAGATATCCATCCCCATCGAGATCGGCGAAAGCGGCTCCGATGAGCCGGAATCCCGTTGGAACCGTGAGCGGCTCACGGTAGGTGATCTTGTTCCCCTTCCGGGACAGAACATATACCCTGGGGCCGAAAAAGTTCTCCTCATCAAAGGTCTGACCGAGGAGGGTATCGTTACGACCATCACCGTTGAAATCCACAAAAGAAAGAATCAGGTTAATCCCCTTTATTTCAGGCTTGAGGGCCCCGTCGGTAAAATGGAGAAGCTCACTCCGTAGCCCCTCGCCTTCCTGATAGATGTTGAGGGCGATCCAGCCCCGGGGACCTAGGGAGAAATTGAGCACCTTCCCGAAGCCCCTGAAGCGATATTGGGCCAGAAGTGCTCCCTGATAACGGGCCACATAAAGGGCCTTGGGGGTGAGGTAGACCACTTCGGGAATTCCGTCTCCGTTCAGATCTCCGATCTCAAAGTCAGCCACCACCTGCGGAAGCCGTCCCACCCGCCGGAAACGCGGCACCTGGGGTCGGGTATATCCCAGAGTGGTATAGGGATACCGGGATGGAGCAGACTGCGCGGAAGGGGGAGCCTGCGGCAGGATCTCAGGACGACTCACGGGCTGGACGGGGGTGGTAACGGAAGGCGCGGATTTTCGGTAAGGGCTGGCGGTCAGCGGGGAAGGAACCATCTGAGAGGAGGGAGCTGCCGATGGCAAGGTGGTCCTTGCAGGAGAAGGGGCCACCTCCGGAAGGGTGTAAACCCGGAGAAGATTTAACCGCGGACTGTAAAGGCGTAAAGCCCCTTCCTCAAGGTAAAGCACCAGGTTCACCCCTTCCCGGGAAAGATCCTGCGGAGAAAGGGCCCCCAGAGTCCTTTGAGGTTCATAAAGAATCCGGCTGCGGGAAAGAACACTCTCCAGTTCCGGCAGGTATTTTTCGGCAAGGCGCCGGTTCTGAGCCACCAGCAGGATCTTGATGTCTCCGTAACGGATGGCCGGAGTGGGTACGGGAAATTCCCCGGATCGGGAGAGGATGCGAGCGGTGGCAAAGTTCTCCTCCACCTGCACAACCTCGGCCAGGGCCACCGGTTTTTTCAGGTATCCGAGCACTTTTTTGGTCTCCGGATGGACCACCGGTTGTCCCTTACGATAGATGGTAAAAAGATCGCCCAGCCTGACTCCCTGGATCCGTCCCTTGTCCAGAATGACCCGATTCCCGTCAACCCCGATCACCAGAGCCGAGAGGGGAGAAAGATCTGACTTTATTTCCGGAGGAAGGGCTGCCAGAAGCTTGCCGGTGATAAGGGCACCGAGTATTAAAAGTAACGGAATTGCTTTCTTCATCTTTGCGTCTCCTTGAAACAGCGTAAGTATTTATTAGCCTATCTCTACCATGGACAGGGGTAAACCTCAAACCTATCTTCGGGTGGAGGTCGGCGGCAGCTTCGGAGTCCTTGAAAAGGAACTCCCGGAGCTTGCCGAACGCTGGGGAGGATTTCTGTTTAAGGAATGCTCCTCCGGGGTACGGGCCGAGTTCTACCTGAACTCCGCCGAGGAGGTGGAACCCTTTCGGAGAGATTGCCGTCGTCGGGGGCTTGAGGTGATCTCGATTACGGAGGTCCCGGCGGAGGACTGGGCTCGAACCTGGCAGGAACATTTCCGGGCGTTTCAGGTCTCGGCACGCCTATGGGTGCGTCCGCCGTGGGAGAGTCTGGATCTGTCCGAGGGAAAAATAGAGATTGTCCTGGATCCCGGGCAGGCCTTCGGAACCGGACACCATCCCACCACAGCCCTGATGCTCCGGGCCCTGGATAACCTCTCCTTCCGGAAGGGGATCCCGAAAAGGGTCCTTGATGTGGGCTGCGGAACGGGAATCCTGGCCATCGCCGCGGCCAAGCTGGGAGCCCATCGGGTGGTAGCGCTAGACATCGACCCTATGGCTCGGGAGGCCACCCGTCATAATGTTCTGCTTAACCGGGTAAAAGTGGAGATCTTTCCGGGAATCCTGGATGATCTCCACGGGGTCTTCGATCTGGTGCTGGCCAACCTCTCGACCTGGGAGCTTCACCGTCTGCGTTATAGCCTTAGGAAAAGACTCGCCCCCGGAGGGCTGCTCTTTATTTCCGGATTCCTGGGTAAGGAGATCCCGGAGATGGCGAAATCCTTTCGGGAGATCGGCCTCATGGTTGTGGAGGAACACCGTCGGGAGGAATGGGGTTTTCTTGCCCTGAGGCGTTCCACCGATTAGTTTTAAGATCAAACAGAATACAATCAAGGAGGTGTGCAATGCCCAAGGTGCTTATCGTGGCCTGTGGATCCTATGCCGATACCTCTCATTCCTGCGTCGCGGATTGGAAGTGTCTTTCCTCCGCGGCGGAGAAAAAGGGGCCCTTCGCCGAGTATCCGGACGAGGTGAAGGTAATGGGATTTCTAAAGTGTCGCTGTCCGGGACGCTCTCTGGTGGCGAACATTGCCATGGCCAAGGAGAAGACCGGGTTCGAGGTGGTTCACCTCACCAATTGTCTGGTTAAGGCCAGACCGGCCTGTAAGAATCACGACATAGACGAGCTGGTCAAGATGATTCAGGATAAGACCGGGGCCAAAGTGGTTCTGGGCACGCACGATCTGGGTTAGATGTTTACCGGTCTTGTGGAAGGACTCGGGGTGGTCCGGGAGGCCAGGGCCCAAAAAGGGGGACTTGTTTTGCGAATAGAGGCTCCCTTCCCCCTTGAGGATACCCGGGTGGGGGACAGCATTGCCGTGAACGGGGCCTGTCTTACGGTTGCGGCGCTCTCTCCACCTTTTTTTGAGGTTGTGATCTCCCCCGAGACCCTGCGTCGGACCACCCTGGGGCATCTGCGATCCGGTGAACGGGTCAACCTGGAAAGGGCCCTGCGCCTGGGGGATCGTCTGGGAGGGCACCTAGTGACCGGACATGTGGACGGAGTAGGGGAAGTCCTGAGCCGGGAGGAGACCGGTGAATTTCTTTTTTTGCGTATTCGGGCCCCGGAAAATGTGGTCCGCTATCTGGTGGAGAAGGGGTCGGTGGCGGTAGACGGGGTGAGTCTAACGGTAAACCGTGTGGAGGGCCCCGTGTTCGAGCTGGCTATTATTCCGCACACGGCCCGAGTCACCACCATGGGGTTCCGCAAACCCGGCGACAGGGTGAACCTGGAGGCTGATCTTCTGGCCAAATATGTAGAGAATTTCCTCCGACCCTATTACACCCGGGATCTCACCGAGGAATTCCTGCGGGACAAGGGATTTCTGGAATAGTGATGGATCGGGGGCTCCTGGCAAAGGCGATCGAGGCCATTCTTCTTGCGGCAGGGCGTACGGTGCGGGTTAGGGATTTGCGGGAGGTTTTCCCAGGGATCTCCGAGTCGGAACTCGAAGAGATCCTCCGGGAGCTGAGTGAGTCTTACCGGGGGCGGGGGATGCGTATTCGGGAGGTAGCCGGAGGTTGGAGACTGGAGACGGCTCCGGAGGTGGCTGAATATGTGCGAATCTATCTTCGGCCCAAACCCCGACGGTTATCTCCCGCTGCCCTGGAGACCCTCGCGGTGGTGGCCTATCGGCAACCGGTGACCCGGGCCGAGATAGAGGCCGCCCGGGGTGTGGACTCCTCTGGGCCGCTCCGCTTTCTGCTGGAGACGGGATTTGTCCGGGTGGTGGGACGCAAGGAGGTTCCCGGACGTCCTCTTCTTTACGGAACCACGAATTATTTTTTGGAATTCTTCGGTCTCAAAAGTCTCCAGGACCTTCCCCCTCTTGAGGAAATTAGAAAACTTGCGGGACGGACATGATAAGAACGGAGGTGCTTGAGGAAGCCGAGCTCATAGTACATGAAGGTGGAGAGATTCCGGAGGTGGCCTTCTGGAACGCCTGGTTTTATCTTACCGGGGCTCCTCCCGAGGGACTCGGACTGGTACTCCGGGTAGAGGAGGAAGCCACCCTGCGGGAAGCCGTAATTCGCCGTTATATCCTCATCATTGAGCGGGACCTGCGGGTGGAGAATATGAATAAATCCTTTTATAGAGGACCGGAGCGAGCCCGGATCAACTGGAATCGGCTGTGTCGGTTTCTCAAGAGACACGGGTATCCCCTGAATGGATACCGGAGGCGGGTGCGTACCCTGGTGGAAGCCTTCTGGGCCGAGCTCCCGGAGGGGCATCCCCTGAAAGAAGAGACCCAAAAATTTCGCGAAGAGCTTGCCGAGGGAGGTTAAGACATGAGCGGGGTGGTGCTCCTTTATGTCACCGTTTCGGGACTCGAGGAGGCCGAGACACTGGGAAGAATCCTACTGGAAAAAAGACTCTGCGCCTGTGTGAACATCTTTCCCGAGATGCGATCCTTTTACTGGTGGGAGGGTAAGATCGAAAGTTCCCGGGAGGCCGTACTCATCGTTAAGACCACTCAGAGACTGGCTGAACCGGCCCGGGAGGAAATCGTCAGGCACCATTCCTACTCCTGTCCGTGTGTGCTCATAATACCGGTATCCGGAGGTCATGGGCCCTTCCTGGAATGGATCTTTACCGAAACGGCTAGACCCGAATGAAGGTTCCCTTTTCCGCAGCGGAAAGGGCCCTCTCCAGTACCACCTGAAGGTGGTCAGCCCCCAAAATGTTTGTTCCCCCCACCTTGTAACGCACGGCCAGAGGGCGGCCCTTTATGCGGCAGGGGAAGGTCTTCTCCCTCAACAGCTCGATCAATCTGCGGGCCTCGCCCACCCGTTGTCCAACACATACGATGGCAAAGGTTTTTTCCGAAGGGCGACAGAAAAAGTCACGAGGAGAAAAAAGACTTCTTAGAAAATGCGCACAGGCCAGAATTATTCTGTCTGTGAAAGCGGCATATTCTTTTTCTGGTAAAAGAAGATGAAAGACCAGAAGACTGTAGTCCTCGCTATAAATGTGTGGCCTTACTGCATAATCAAAGATGCGTTGTAGCCCCCGAAGGTTCCAGAAATTAGTAAGGGGATCCTTAAGCAATTCTTCCTTCAGAAAAGCAATTTCCTTTTCCAGTTTTTCTATGCGCTTTCGTAATTGGTATAGCGTGAGTACTTCCTCTGTCTTAAAGGTTACAGAGAAACGCTTGACCGATTCTTTGCGGACTTTTTTGAGAATATTGTCCAAAAATTGTCTGGCTTCTTCAAAAATTTCAAGAATTTCAGGCTCTTCGGTTTTAGTTTCCCCCTGTTTTCTGGTGAAGACTTGAGAGTAAATCGATGGATAGGGAACCTTCCCCTCCTTCTGTATAGAGAGAAAACTTTCCCAGGCCGTAACCAGTGCCTTTTTTTCTTGCTTCAGGAGTTTTTCAAAAAGTGTAGCGTCCAATTTTTATGAAACCTCACCCCTTGAAACTCCCGACTTATAATAGGTTGAAAAGTCCCGCCCCGTCAAGCTTGACAGAGACTTTTCTTTTTTGTATTTAAAAAACAAATGTCGAATTTGCAGGGGGGTATTATGGACGCTTTACAGAAGAGAGTATCGGTTTTATTGGGCTTGGGAATTTTTCTTTTTTTGACCTCCTGTGTATCCTCCGGGGTTCAGACTCGCGTGGAGAGTACCGGGCCAACGGTACAGGAGGTGATCACCTATAGGGGGCCCAAGGCCCGTATAGCGGTAGCGAGTTTCAGGTGCAAGGCCGCCAAGTGCAGCGGGGCCATAGGAGATGGTCTGGCGGACATGCTGGCCACGGCCCTCTTCCGAACCGGTCGTTTCATAGTGCTCGAACGGGGAGAGGGACTGAAGGCCATTCAGGAGGAACTTAACCTGGCCCAGTCCGGATATGTGAGGCAGGGGGCCGGCCCCAAGACCGGGCTCATGGAGGGGGCGGACATTCTGGTCATCGGAGCCATCACCGCCTTCGAGCCCAACGCCTCGGGAGTGGGAGGGGGCGGTATAGTGGTGCCTTTCAATATTCCCCTTATCGGGGGGGCCAAGATCTCCAAGAAAGAAGCGTACATTGCCGCGGACATCCGGTTGGTGGATGTGCGCACCGGGCGGGTCATAAATGCCACCAGTGTGGAGGGGAAGGCCACCTCCTGGAAGGTGGGCGGTGGAATGGGCACCATTCTGGGGACCGTAGCCCTGGGCGGGGCTCTGGGGGCCTACAAGAACACCCCCATGGAGAAGGCCATCCGGGTGATGCTTTACAACGCCGTGGACGCCATCGCCAAGATGGTACCGGAAAATTATTATCGCTGGGGTTCGGACACCCAGGGATATAACAATCCCTCGGCGGCTCCCCGTCCGGCGGCGACTTCGGCCCCCCGGGACTCCTCGGTGGCTCCTGCCCCCACCGGAGGGCTGGTACGACCGGAGGCCCGGTTCGAGCCGGGAAAAAAGGTGGTATGGCAGGAGGACTTTTCTCGATGCACGGAGGTCCCCTCCTCCATCAGAATAGTTAAGGGGACCGCGGAGTGCGTCTCCTTTCAGGGCAAGAAGTGGCTGGCCACGATTAAGGGAGAGACAGTTTTCTATAAAAATTTGCAAAGATTTCGCTGGTCCGGAGACTGGGCCATTGAGTACACT
Organism: Thermosulfurimonas sp. F29; assembly: GCF_019688735.1. Classification (NCBI taxonomy): domain Bacteria; kingdom Pseudomonadati; phylum Thermodesulfobacteriota; class Thermodesulfobacteria; order Thermodesulfobacteriales; family Thermodesulfobacteriaceae; genus Thermosulfurimonas; species Thermosulfurimonas sp. F29. The sequence continues at coordinate 500,885 of NZ_JAIFYA010000001.1, read as the reverse complement.
TTCTATTGTGGAACCTATGTTCCCCACGGACAGGCTTCTGTGCGCCTGGGACGGTTCGATGCCCCTTTTTACCTTTACCTGGCCAAAGGAGCCACCGCTCAAGACACCTCTTTTAAGTGGATGAACAAGCCCATCCCGCTTGACCAGGACATAGTGGGAAGGCCTCATCGAGTAGCCCTGCAGAAGAAGGGCGATACCATACGCATCTTTTTTGACGGAAAGAAGCTTTTGTCCGACAGGGCCGATCCCCTGGCCCTTGATCGACTTCCTTCCGCTCTGTACTTTATATTGGGTTCCGGGTATGCCGACATTGAGACCGGAAGGTATGTACTTCTCACGGACATAAGGGTGACTTCCTACTAGATCAAACTTTTGGGGAGGGAGATGATGATAGATGAATTACGCGTGCGCGCTCTTCTCCCTCCGGAAAAGGTTAGGGAGTTCTTCGAGGCCTTTTATTTCGGAGAAGAGCCGGCTTACGACATGGAGCTCGGCCTGGGACATTTTGACCCGGAACGCCGGGTGGTACGTCTAGAGCTTCGTCTCAAGGCCCGGCCCGGGCAGTGTCTGGCCTGCAACCTGACCTGGGGCCTCCCGGAGGTTTTCAAGCGTCATCCGGCGCTAAATCTCTCCGGGGTGGTGAAGGCGCTGGAGGATCTCCTTCCCGACGGACTCCGGGTGGCGGACTGGGATCTCGGCCCCACCGAGGAGGTGCACGAGGAGCTCCATGTGATCCCTTTAATCGTACGCCTGAGTTAGAAAGGCCCTTCCCCCCCTCACCTCAAGGCGTGCCCTTTCCCCCAGAGGAAAGGCCTGAGTCCCGGGCAAGTGTCCCAGGGGAAAACCCGCAGCCACCGGGAGGTGAGAGGGAAGGATCTCCTCCAGGATGGGGAAGATGGCCTCCAGAGGGTGCCCCAGATCCCCCAGTACCAGGCCCTTTATTTTCTGGAAGATTCCGGCCAGGGCCAGGTGAGTGAGATAGCGATCCAGACGATAGAGAGCCTCCCCCGTGTCCTCAAGAAAAAGGATGGCCCCTCTGAGTTCGGGAAAATATGGTGTGCCCACAAGGGCCGAAAGGGTGGCCAGATTTCCACCGAAAAGAGGTCCCTCAACTGTTCCTTCTCGAAGAGCGATTCCGCAAAGGAGGGGGATCTTTTCTCCGAAAAGTAGGCGACGCAGTTCCTCCCGGGCCCCAGGATGCATTTTTCCGAGAAAACTCACCGTGGGAGCATGCCAGGCTCTAAAGCCCCGGATCACGAGATAATTGAGAAGCGCGGTTAAATCACTAAACCCCAGAAGAATCGGCGACTTGCGGCCCGGAAAGAGATCCTCTAGACGGGGAAGAAGCCGGGCCGAACCGAATCCTCCACGGGCAGCCCAGAGCACGCAATCCCTTTCTTCCTCAAGAAGTCTCCGCAGTTCCTCTCCCCGCAGCTTGTCGTCTCCGGCGAGATAGCGATACCGGCTTCGACAGGTCTCACTCACCCGTGGTTCAAGCCCCCATTTCCGCAGTATATCCAGTCCCGTTTCCAGATCCGCTTCGCGCACCGCCCCGGCCGGAGCGAAAACGATTACCCGATCACCGGGGTTAAACACCTTTCACTCGCTCCCTATAGAGAAGATAGAGTCCCTCCAGGGTCAACTCCGGCACCACCTCCCGGATCACCCGGCAAAGGGGGGCTATGATCCGGGATAGTCCACCGGTGGCCACCACCATGGGAGAGGTGGCCATCTCCCGGGAAAGTCTCTCCACCAGACCCTCGGTAAGGCCCACAAAACCGTAAAGGAGACCGCTTTTCATGGCCGAGACCGTGTCCCTTCCCAAGATCTCCTCCGGAGGGCGGCTCAGGTCCACGCGGGGAAGCTTGGCTGCACGCCGGAAGAGGAACTCGGCGGCAGTTTCGAGTCCCGGGGCTATGGCTCCTCCCAGGTACTCCCCCTCCGGGGATACACAGTCAAAGGTGGTGGCGGTGCCAAAGTCCACCACAATAACCGCCTGTTTCCACCGGACCCAGGCTGCATAAGCGTTTACCAGTCGATCCGCCCCCACCTCGGAGGGATAACGGAGTTTCACCGTTATAGGGATGCTTTCGGCGGAAACCACCAGCCATTCCTTGACCAGCCATCGGCGCACCACCGCTTCCCACACACTGTCCAGGGGAGGTACTACCGAGGCATAGGCCACACCCTTTACAGCGCGCACGGGGATCTCCAGAAGATCAAGAAAGCCGCGAATAAAAAGGAGAAGCTCTTCCGGGGTGAGATCGGTGCGCGTACGGAAACGGAAGGTCCGCAGAAGGAGTCCGTCCCGGCGGAATATTCCGCAGGCGGTGGTAGTATTTCCCACATCCACGCACAAGATCATTTCTTCTTTTTGAGACTCAGACACACCCAACCCTCCCTTTCCCTTCGATCTATGATTTTGAGCCTTCCTCCGGCGATTATCTCCCGGAGCTCCACTTCCATGGAGGTGTTAAAGCCGGAAAGGATATAATAATCGGCTTTAAGAAAGGAGGGCAGTCCCAGGAGTTCCGCAAGCAGGCCTTTGTATAGATTGGCCAGAACCAGCCCCCCCTGGAAGGGAAGAAGCTTCCGGAGATCCCCCTCGATCACCTCCGCCGCAAGACCATTCAGCTTCAGATTGTGGCGGGTAAGTTCCACGCACAGGGGATTACGATCCACCGCGGTGACCCTGGCACCCAGACGGGCAGCAAACAGGGTGAGAAGACCGCTTCCGCATCCCAGATCATAGATCCGGTGAAAGGGGCCTTCCTGTGACCAGACCTCCCACAGGGTCTCGAGCATGAGGCGGGTGGTGGGATGAGAGCCGCTTCCGAAGACCACCCCGGGATCATAGATCAGCGCCCCTGGAATCTTTTTCCAGACCGGCGCAAAGATAAAAGGCCCCACAGAAAAAGGAGAAAGGTCCCGACCTTCGCCCCATTCCCGATAGGGAACCCGGGCCGATAGCTCAAAAATGAGACCAAATCTCCTCTCAATCATTTCCGGGAGCCCGGACTTTTCACGATGGAAAAAAAGCACCGTGAGGTCCTCCTCCACCCAGCAACCTATGAAGTCCGGGTCGGAGAAATTCCGAAGGTCGGGATGAGTGCCCGAAAAGGCGTACAGATAAAGGATTTCGTAGCGTTCATAGGGAGGCCGAAGCATGACGGCAGAAGGCTTTTTCCCGTTTCAAGTAATAATTCAGATGGCGACTTTTCTCCCTTCTGGCCCGGGAGAGGGCTTTGCGGGCGGTAGCACATGCTTGATTTCGATCACCGTTCTGGTAATAGGCCTCGGCCAGGGTGTCGAGAATGGCCGCGGAGGGTTTGAGCCGTACGGCCTCTCGGGCCAGCTCAAGGGCCCTTCGGGGATGCCTCAGAGAAGGCTTCTTTGCGGTAAGAAGCAGCCACGCCAGGTTATTTAAGGCCCAGGGATCCCGGGGATCTCCGGTAAGGACCTTCTCGTATACCGAAATGGCTTCCTTTTCCAGCCCCTGAGAGAGGAGATAATCCGCGAGCGCCTGCAGAACCTCGGGTTGCCCCTCCGCCCGGGCCTCCACCCCCCGCAGCATGTTTCGGAGAGCCCTTTCCTTTAGAAAGTTGTGGTCCCCCAGTGCCGCGAGGCCCAGGAGGACAAAAACAACGAGGAGAAAGATCCTCTTACGCCTAGAAAGGGCCACATGATGTTTTTGAACGAGAAGCGGATCAGCCGAGGCCGCGTGAAGGAAAGAGATTCTTTCGGCCAGACTGTAATGATGCCAGCTAGGGGCCTCTTGTAAACCGGAAATAGCCGCTATCTTCTCCAGCGCCGCAATGATCCCCCGGGCCGATCCCAGGCTTTCCAAGGCAAAGAGATCCGCCTGACGCTCAAAATTGCGAAGAAAATAGCCAATAAAATAGCGAAAATAAAATATCACCACCCCTCCCAGGATTAAAGCCAGAATTATCTCCGGCCAGACCCGCAGATGAAAATCCGAACTCACAAAGAGTTTCGGATAGGGAAAAAGGGAGATGAAAAGCAACCAGGCCGACTCCAGAACCCAGTAGAGGAGAAAAAGAAAGGCCAGCAGGAAAAAAAGGAGCCACCATAGATGGCGGTGTTTGACATGTCCGGCTTCATGGGCTACCACCGAGAGAATTTCCTCCTCGTTAAGGGTGGCCAGGAGACCCGGAGAGATTAAAAGATACCGGAAAGGAGGGAGCACCCCCAGAACACCTGCAGTAAGAAGCTTGCCCTCAAAGGCGAGCCAGAGTCGGATGTCCCCCAGGCGAACTCCTACCCGACGAAGGTAGGCTTCGATTTCGGTGCGGAGGGACGAGGTCGGGAAAGACCGGGTGGGCCAGAGTTTAACCGCAAGATATGGGAAAAAGATACCCAGAAGGATAAGTCCCAGGGTCCAGAGGAAATAATCCGGGAGTCCGGGGACACACCTTTGGATGAGTTCTATTCCGAGGGAAGCCGCTACCCACGGGAACACCGCCGGTGAGAAGAAGCGGATCTGCGAGAGGAGGTACCGTCCGGGGGAAAGGCCGGTGAGGTGCTGGCGTTTTTCGTAGCGTCCGGCCATGTACCAGGCGAGGAGGAGATACTGGCCGTAAAGAAAAATGGCCCATACCTCGTGGGGAAGACGGGAGGGAAGACCCAGCATCGCCACATCCACGAAGAAAAAGAGGAGCGCCCAGCGCAGGAGAGCGCGTTGCCTTACGGCAAACTCCAGGGCATCCAAAGCGGTAGCCAGTCTCTGTCTAACCAGCAAAAGCCACACGAGATCCTTTAAAAGAAAGATAGACGCAGTCACGAGAGCCGGGGGCCCGACCTTACGGGGCCAGGCTCCCCACAGGATTAACGCCAGGAAGAGATAAATAATTTCGTCATAAAACACTTATGACTCTTTCTTCTCCGAGGTCTTTCCGCCGGAATCCTCTTTGGAGGAGGATTTTTTCTGATCCTTTCTGGCGTAATCAGTTACATACCACCCCGTCCCTTTAAGAATGAAAGAACTCTGGCTTATGAGTTTACGAAGTTTCCCCCCGCAGACCTCACAAACGGTAAGAGGATCTTCGGTAATCTTCTGCCATACCTCAAGGTGCCGTCCGCAGTTCTCACACTCGTATTCGTAAATGGGCATCGCTCCCACCTCCTTCGTAGATTAGATCAAAATAATGCAGGGTTTCAAAAAGACCGGGCAAAAAAGAGAGATCTTTTAAAATTTCCCGGGTTTTTTGGTGGACCAGTCTTTCCTCTCGCCATTTTTCCATTGATTTCATATAGTAAGAGGCTTCGTAGCAGGAAAATCTTACCATGTGTATCAGTTCGTGAGTAAAAATATAAAGCAGGAGAGCCGGGAGAAAAGCCCTTCCGAAGGGAAGGGGGCGACCATACGGGAGGAGGATCCAGTAAGGATCGAGATACCTGGTTACAGGGCCTTCTCCCCTGACGAGAACCGCCAGGGCCTCTTGGGGGAAGGGCCAGTCTTCTTTCAGAAAATGCACCTCATATTGGAGACGCCGGAGGAATCGGGGGCCGAGACGAAAATGTTCGAAGACCAATTCCTCGGCCAAAGCCGAGGCCTCTCCCAGGAGATACCTGCAGGGCAAAAGTCGCCCCCTGCGCTCTATAGATGGCCCCTGGGGTAAGACCCAAGCCATTCCAGATGCAAACAGTATTTTTCCACTTCCTTCAGACATTCCTTGAGCCGGGGATCCTCCACATGCCCTTCACAGTCCAGGAAAAAGAGATACCGCCACGGTTCGCTCTTGGCCGGGCGACTTTCGATCTTGGAAAGATTGATATGGCGTTCCGCAAAGGCCTTAAGAACCCGATATAGGGCTCCGGGACGATCGGACACGCTGAAAAAAAGCGAGGTCTTGTCCTCTCCGGTGGGAGGAGGAGGTTCGCGTCCTATAATCCAGAACCGGGTTACATTTCCCTTGTAATCCTCAATATGTTTGGCCACCACCTGGAGGTGATAGGTACGGGCGGCAAGCGGACTGGCGATGGCCGCCACCGAGGGATCCACCGCAGCCCAGCGGGCCGCCAGTGCCGTGGAAGCCACCTCGTCCACCGTCACCGAGGGGAGATTCTTGCGCAACCAACGGCGGCACTGGGCCAGCGCATGGGGATGAGATAGGACCTTCTTTATGTCTTCCCGTCGTCCGGTCTGGTTTAGAAGATTGTGAGTGATGGGGATGTAGACTTCTCCACAGACCTTGACCCGATACTGGGAGAAGGCGTCCAGGGTGGTGGAAACCGTGCCCTCAATGGAATTTTCCACCGGGACCACTCCGAAACGGACTCTCTCGCTTTCCACCTCTTCAAATACATCCAACACGGATTCCACCGGTAAAAACTCCGTGCTCTGACCGAAAAATTCCAGAGCGGCCATATGGCTGAAGGTGGCCTCCGGTCCGAGATAGGCTACCCGACTGGGTTCCTGGGCCTGCCGGCAGGTATTAATAATCTCGAGCACGATGGCCCGCAGGGATTCCTCGGGGAAGTATCCCCGGTTTTCTGAGAGCAATCTCCGGAGGACCTCCCGTTCCCGCGAGAGGTCCAGACTCCGGATTCCCTCCCGGCGTTTGATTTCTCCTATACGCCGGGCTACCTCTAGACGCCGGTGTAATATCTCCAGCAATCGTCGATCCAGTTCGTCTATCTCCCGGCGCAGGGCCTCGAGCTCCTTCATGGCAAACTTACTTTATCAGGGCGGCCATGGTCGGCAACCCCGGGCCGGACAGTATCCGGCCCAGAAGGCCTCTCTCAGGGATTTGAATATCCTTCGTCGCCGGATGTGCCGGGCCTCCGGACAATCCTTTCGATGGAAACGCCGGGAACGGATATTACCTATATAAGGTCCTCGACCCCGATCAAGGGTTCCAAAGAGGCCCCGTTCCTCTCGAAGAGCTCTTCTCTGAATCGCCAGCAACTTCCGGTAGTACCGAGAAGCCCCGGGATAATAGCACACCATGGCCAGTCCCTCCGAAACCAGCACCTCGGAGACCAGACGTCCATCCGGAAGAAAGAGGTAGCCCAGGAGTCGTCCGTACCGGTCTTTCCGGCGCTCCGCGGGCTCGAAGCGCAATCGTTTGCCCTCTACCAGTTGTCGGTTGCGCAGAAAGGCCTTCCGGGCGAAGGGCTCCGGGGAACCGAATCGGGTATGGAGTTCCGGGGCGTTAATCCCCGCATAGCGCAGATGGTACCCGCTCGCCAGGACGACGGTGTCCCCGTCAATAACCCGAATCACCCGGACATCGCGGGCCGCAAGGGGACCCGCCCATAGGAGAAGCCCCAGGATAATTCCCAAAAATCTCCGGAATTTACAATTCATGATTTTCACTTTATAAAATTTACCATGCTTGAAAAGGCCACCCGTAAGGATCCGGTTCTCATACAGACCACGGCCGGTCTTTTTCTGGGGCTGGTATGTTTTCATCATGGCTTTGAAAGCCTCAATTTTGTGCTGGAAAAACGGGAATTTTTCGACTTCGAGTGGCCGGCGCTGGTAACGGTGGACGCCGGGGGATTGCGGCCGGTGCTACTGGGGCTGGAACACATAGTGGTCCAACGCCGCAATGTGATCTGGTACAGCACCTCCATCCCGGAGACCCTATTGGAACAGTACAAACTTCGGCTTCCCCGCCCTCCGGAAGGACCGGATAGCCCCCCCTCCCCATCCCGGAAATCGTCTGACAAAAGAGGTGAAAAACCGGATAAAGTGGTGATCTTTCCCGGGGGGAAAGCACATGGTTCGTAAGGTGCTCATCGCTCCCTCGATACTTTCAGCCAATTTTGCGCACCTTTCTCGGGAAGTGCGAGCCGTGGAGCTCGCCGGGGCCGATGTCCTGCACCTCGATGTAATGGACGGTCACTTCGTGCCCAACATCACCTTCGGACCGGCGGTGGTGGCTGCCCTTCGTCCTCAAAGCCGGCTTGTCTTTGATGTGCACCTCATGATTGAGGAACCGGATCGGTATTTGGAGGACTTTGCCCGGGCGGGAGCGGACTGGATCAGTGTGCATGCCGAGGCCTGTCGCCATCTCCACAGAACCATCACCCGGATCAAGGATCTGGGTAAAAAGGCCGGGGTGGCCCTCAATCCGGCCACACCTCTGTCGGCGGTGGAATGGATCCTGCCGGATCTGGATTTTGTCCTGATCATGAGTGTAAATCCCGGTTTCGGGGGCCAGAAATTTATTCCTCAAATCACCGAGAAAATAAGAAGGCTTTCCCGAATGATTGCCGAAGCCGGAGTGCCCGTAAAGATACAGGTGGACGGAGGGATAGCTCCGGAGACCGCAGGGAAAGTGGTAGCCGCCGGGGCGGAGATTCTGGTGGCCGGTTCGGCGGTGTTCGATAGAGGGGATTACGCCTCAGCCATTCAGGACCTTCGCCGGGCGGCGGAAACTCAGCAAGAGTCCTGAAAGGAAGCTTCCCCCAAGAAGCACCAGCACCAGTGGCCAGAAGGTTCCGCTCATGGGGAAAAGACCGAGCAGGACTACGGGAGGGATTACGGTCAGGGAGAAGTTTCCCCATCCCCCTGGGAAACTCCCGAGGGCCGGAACCCCCCTCCTTAGGTAGGGCCAGGCGCTTATCCAGGTAAGAATAAGTACGCCTCCGGCCACCATCTCCATAATAAGCCGTCCGGGGAAAACGGGTAGGAAACCCGCCAGAATGATCATCCCGGCCCCACCCATCTGAAGGGCGGTCTTGAACCGGGCGAGACGACGAACCCGAAGCCCCTCCGGCTGAATTCCCCGGAGTCCGGAAACAAGTATCTCTCGGAGGAGCAGCGGAAAGACCAGTACATAGGGAAGGTACCCCAGACGGTAGAGGAGAAGGTAGGTTACCCCCACGAAGATTTTATCCGCCACCGGATCCAGAAGGGCCCCCAGCCTGGAAGACCCGATCCGACGGGCCATACGTCCATCCAGATAATCGGTGAGTCCCAGAAGAGAACCCAGTCCTAAAGCGGTTAGTTTGGACTCCGGCCCACCGAAAAGGAGGAAACAGGGTAGCGGAAGGAGAACTATCCGGAGGAGGGTAAGGCGATTGGGGGTCAAACGCAGCATTTCCCCTTATACCGCTTCAAGCATTTCCCAGCGTTCCTGACAGGATCGACACCGCTTGGCCCAGGGAATAGTTTCTAACCGTCTCAACCGGATCCAGCGTCCACAATCCACACAACGACCATATTCCCCCCTGGCCATACGGGAAAGCGCCTCCCGAATTTCCCCCAGCACCCCCGACTCCGGACTCTCCTCCTCAAGCTCTCTTTCCCGGCGCCGGAGAAGTTCGCGCAGCCGGGATATCTCCTCCGGCGCAAGCGGACGCCTTTCGGCCTCCTCCCTCAAGTTATTACCTCTCCCAGTAAATTCGTACCAGTTTGTCCCCCTCAGACCAGCGAAAGGTAAGGTTGCCTTTGTAGGCCCGGTATACAGCCCTTCCCAGACGCTGAGCCAGGTGATCGGTGGTGGTTTCGATCACCGTACGGCCGTCCTGTTCATACATGGTAATGATCTGGTGAAGGGGATTGTGCTCCCGGGCTCGTTCATATTCGTTCTGGATAAGACGCATGATTTCATCTCGATGCTTTTCGAAAAATTTCCCGGAAAGGTAGACATACCCCATGGCATATCGATCAGCAGCCTTGCGACACCCCGGGCAGAGAATCTTGGGAACAAAATCGGTATCCTTGTATTCCTGGTAAAAGGCTTCGTCTAAAAGCCAGCGCTTGTCCCGAAAGACTGCATGGCACCCGGGGCAAAGGGCTTCTCCACTGGGGGCAGCATCGGAGAGATAGGGATCATCCGTGCTCTGGTATTCCTGCCGCTCGGTCAGCCATCTGAGGCCCTTTTTGGCCATACAACACCTCCTTAATGAGAACATCCGAATTTACGGGGCCAGCGTCCGGTCCGGGGATTGATAAATTCCGCTATGGTCCGTACATAAAGATCCGCTTCTCGTCTCAAAACCTCTCCCCGGCGCATACCAGGCACCAGGAGAAGTTTTTTGGCGTGGGCTGGAGATAAGATAAACAGTCTTTCCACCTCCGTGAAGGGGAGCTTTTCGTCAAGCTGGGGATGTAGGATGAGATGGGGTTTGTGTAATCCGGGGAGCAGTGCAGCAATTTCTTCCCGATCCTCGGGCTGAAATCCATCCAGGATCAGGCCTCTGACTTCGCCGGGAAGATCCAGAGCCAGGCGCAGCCCAAAAAGAGCTCCCCGCCCCTCCCCCCAGATCCAGATTTCTGTAAAATTTCGTTTTTTCAGGAACTCACGCAGACCATTTCTGAACTTCTCGTAATCCTCCAGCCAGGTGGCCAGAGCCACCTGAAAATCTTCAAGGAAAAGTTTTTGGGCCAGGATTTCTATGACCTCCGGCGAACTTTCACCTCCCGGGATCAGGAGCAGAAACGGGGCCACCTTCGCGGGACACAGAATTCGAAGCCGGAAACCGGCTTTCTCAAAGAGCTCTATATGGGACGATCCTTCCATAAAGTTTCCAGCCTTTCAGCTTCCTCATCCCGACGCCGGATCTCCTCCTCCCACTGAAGGCGCCTCTCGAAGAGAGGTACTTCAGTCTCGAGAAGACGTTCCCGGAATTCCGGATGTGAAAGATAATTCAGGGCCGCCCGGAGAAAGTTCTCCTTTAGGCTCTGAAAAAGACTCTCCCGTTCCCGTTCATCCACAAAATGGCGTTCCTTTCGATAACGATAGTAAACGAAGCCCTCGGTCATCTCACGGAATCGCTGATAAGTCTCCGGGGAGGAGAATCGTTCCGGCTCGGGCTCCACGGCCACCTGGGCCAACATGCCCACCAACCAGCGATCTCCGGCCAGCTTCCGGGAATAATCCCAGATTTCCAGACAGAGACCATTCGGAAGATGAATTTTCTCCACCAGCCGACCGGGCCAGAGCGGTTGATGTCGCCGGCCGGGAGGCAACCATTCGTAAGCCATCATTTTTAGTCTAACCCGAGTGATCAAAAAAGAAAATACCCCCTTTCCCCTCTTGACGATTCCTCTTTAGTCTCTTAAGATCAGCCCGAATATTGGGACGGATCGGGGAGGTTGACAGGAATGCTTCCGGTGATTCACGAGGTGGAAAAGCGCTACCTGCGTAATGATCTGCCGGACTTTCGTCCGGGAGACACGGTGCGTGTTCACTATCGCATCCAGGAAGGTGAAGAGAAGGAACGGATTCAGGTCTTTGAGGGAGTGGTCATTCGGAAACGGGGAAGCGGTACCGGGGCCACTTTTACGGTGCGGAAGGTCTCCTTCGGGATCGGGGTTGAACGGACCTTTCCGTTGCATTCTCCTCGCATTGAGAAGATAGAGGTCGTACGGCGGGGCAAAGTACGCCGGGCCCGGCTGTACTACCTGAGGGGGCGTTATGGGAAGGCCGCCCGTATCAAAGAGCGACTGTAAGGGTATGCTCTGGCCGCCAGAGAACCTTTCGGCGGAACGCTGGGCGCGTGAGAAACGATATCGTCGGGCCGGTTACCGTTTTATTGCCGGTGTGGACGAGGTGGGACGGGGAGCTCTTGCTGGGCCGGTGGTGGCTGCAGCGGTTATCCTCCCGGAGGGGTTTGACCACGAGGAGTTGGCTGACTCCAAGACCCTCAGTCCGGAAAAAAGGGAGGCCCTTTACGAAATAATTACCCGTGAGGCCCTGGCCTGGGCGGTGGGAGAGGCCTCCCACGAGGAAATAGACGCGATGGGGATCCTTCAGGCCAGTCTTGTGGCCATGGCCCGGGCGGTAACGCGGCTCTCCCTCACTCCCGAGCTTCTTCTGGTGGACGGGCGTTTCACCCTTCCGGGCTGGGGAGGGCCGCAGAAGGCCGTGGTGGACGGCGATGCCCTGTGCGCCTCCATTGCGGCGGCGTCCATCGTGGCCAAGGTCCACCGGGATCGTCTCATGGAAAGTCTCTGTCCTGCGTATCCCTCCTACGGATTTTCCCGTCACAAAGGTTACGGCACCAGGGAACACCTGGAGGCCCTCCGTATTTATGGCCCCTGTCCGATACATCGCCGAACTTTTCGCCCGGTTTGCGAGGTCCGGAAACCCTAAGGACTTCGGGAGGCGGGCCGAGAAACTGGCCGAGGAATATCTCCGGTTTAAGGGTTACCGGATCCTGTGTCGAAACTGGCGCACCCGTTTCGGAGAGATCGATCTCGTGGTTCAGAAAGACGACACCCTGGTCTTCGTAGAGGTCAAGGCCCGTCGGAGTCGCCGTAAAGGGCGTCCGGAGGAGGCCCTCACCCCGGCCAAGAAGACCAGGCTCTTAACCCTGGCCCGGTGTTACTTATCTTCCTTTAAGGGGAGGGTCGGGCGGGTGCGTTTTGATGTTCTCGCCCTGGATTTTTCCGGGAAAATTCCGGACATCCGACATTTTGAGGGAGTTATCGAGGATGGATGAAAGGTCGTCCTTACCCTTAACTTACGAGGAACTCCTGGCCAGGCCGGCCTCGGAAGCGGAAAAGCTTCTGGCCGGGTTGTCCTTCCGGGAACAGCTTCAGCTGGTTCTCTCCGCCCCCTGGCACCTTCGCCCGAGGATCATTACCCTTTCACCGCTGGCCGAAGGCCTGGTAAGGAACCTTCCCCCTCAGGAACTCTTTCTTACCCTGAAGGCGGTCTCCACCGAGGAGGCCGTGGACCTTCTCGCCTATGCCAAGGGCGAACAGATCCAGCTCATCTTTGACCTGGATGCCTGGCGCAAGGACCGCATCGTGGACGAGAGGTTTCTGGCCTGGCTGGTGCTTCTCTTCGAGGCCGGGGAAGATTCGGTGGCCCGGTGGTTACGGGTGGCGGATTTCGATTTCCTGGTGGCGGTCCTCCAGAGGTTCATCCGGGTGGTCAAGCGCCCCGACGATACCGATCTTACCGAGGCCCTGGACTGGCTGCCCCCCTATACCCTGGACGACACCTACTTTATCGAATTTCGGAAGAAAAAGTTTGAATTTTATTTTCGACGCATCGTGGAGATCGTCCGGGATATGGAGGAAACCTATTATTACAACCTCATGGAGGCCCTTATCTGGGAGCTTCCCTCCCAGGTGGAGGAGATGGCCTATCGCTGGCGCCGGGGACGGCTGGCTGACCACGGCATTCCCGACTACTTCGACGCCCTGGAGGTCTATGCTCCCCTGGCGGACGGAAGACTGCGGCAGGTGGATCCCCGTTATCTTCCCGGCCGCGAACCGGAGGAGGAAAGAGGACCTCAGCCGGGTTTTCTCCCCGTCATTCACCGGCCGGGCGCGGAACGCTTCACCCTGGCCCTTTCCCGGGTGTCCGACCCGGCCCAGCTCGACCGTCTCAAACGGGAACTGGCCTGGATTACCAATAAAGTGCTGACGGTGGATCACATCAATCTGGACGAGATTTCCCAGGTGGAGGACTCCCTGAACAAGGTTCTGGGGTATCTCAACATCGGTCTGGAGTACCTGGCCGGACCGGATCCGGAGGCCGGGGCCCGGGTGCTGGAAAATTACTTTCTCGAAGACATCTTTCGCCTGGCTCACACCCTCATCGTGCGCCTCCGCAAAAAGGCCCGGGAGATATCCTCACAGGAAGGACTGGATACCCGGGTGCTCAGGCACCTGGACGAGCCCTTTGCCTCCTACCTCAAGGGGGTTACGGCCCGGGAGGCCAACCGGTTGAAGTTTTATGTGCCGGAGAAGGCGGGCACGGCCGAGGAATATCGCTGGTTCAGGGAGCTTTCCGAGGTGAGGTATGTGGAAGACCTTCTGGATATGGTGGGCTACTGGGCTCCGCTCATCCAGAGGGCCTTTGGCCCTCCGCCCCTGTGGGTGGCTGAAATAGCCACCCGGCGCACCAATTTTCTGGAGCCGCGGGACATCACCTGGTCGGCCCTCATCCTTACCGCCCTGGCCAACTGGGTGTGCTTCGGAGAATTCCGGTTTGAGGCCCTTCCGGTGGAAAAATGGCCGGAGGCACTCAAACACTTGCTCGAGCCGGGCCCGGCCGGAGAACGAAATCGTTTCTCCGGAAAATTACGGGAGACCCTGCACCGGAATTTTCGCCAGCTGGCCCAGCAGACCCTCTACTACGCCCCGGAGCATACGGAAAACTTTTTACGGTTCGTGACCTCCCGTTTCGAGGAGGAATTCGCCTTTGCCGAACCGGATTCTCCTCCCGAGCCCCGTTATGTGCGCTACCTGCTTATAGCTCTGGATTGATGCGGTAAAAGATCCTCCTGCCGAAGAAATGGCCCTTTAATAGATCCCTCCTCACGAGTTCTTTCAGGATCTTTTCTATCTTTTCGGGCGGGATTCCGAAGGCCTCGGCCAGTTCCTCCACCGGAGCCGGTCTTCGGGAGAGATAAGCCAGTATCTCGGTCTCCTCCGGGATTTCCTCCCGGGTCCGGCAAACCCGGCGGGGGGCGATGACCTCCGCCCCAAGCTCGCGCGATAAGGCCATAAGTTCGCCCGCGGAAAGCGGTTTCGCCCAGGATTCCGCCGGGGGACGGGCTACGGTGTTCAACTGAATCCGATGGGGACGAATGCGTTCCACCGCCGCCCGCAGGGCTTCGATGTCTTCCCTCTGGTCGTTTATCCCCTTCACCAGGAGAATTTCCAGCCAGAGCTCTCCCCGCATGTTCTCACGCAGCCGGGAAAGACCCTCCACGAGGGCTTCCGGATGGAGTCCCGGAACGGGGCGGTTTACCCGCCTCAGGGACTCGGGGCGCGCGGCATCGAGTGAGGCCAGCACATAGTCCGATTCACAGAGGGCGTTGAAGATCCCGGGCACATTAAGGGTGGTGCTGTTGGTAAGGACGGCTAAGGGTTTTTCGGTAATCTCCCTTATCAGCTCTACCACCTCCGGAAAACAGGAGTTCAGGGTGGGCTCCCCGGACCCGGTGAGAGTGACCACATCGAATTCCTTTTCTTCAAGAGCCCTCCTGAGGGCCGAGGATATCTCCTTAAAGGGGCGGTATTCTCTGATCTCCAGGGTAAGGGTGGTGGTGCGTCCCACTTCGCAGTACACACAATCCATGGAACATATCTTGTAGGGCACCAGATCCACCCCCAGAGATAATCCCAGACGGCGGGATCTTACCGGTCCGAAAACGGGCATTACGAAACCTCCGGCTTCGAGTATCCTGCGGGCCCAGGCCTCCGGATCTTCGAAACAAGGTTTGACTTTTTCGAGATAGGCTAACCTTCTTTCGACGAAAGACATTGTTTTACGCGCAAAAAATCAAACTTTCCCACGATACTTCTCCGCCAGCTTTTTCATGGCGAGATAGGCCTCGCGGGCTATGCGCATGTGTTCCAGAAACCGGGGAAGCTCCTCGAGATAGAGGGCCTGCGGTCCGTCGCAAAGGGCCGCCTCCGGGCGGGGATGAAACTCCACCAGGACCATGTTGGCTCCGGCGATTACTCCCTGAGCCGCAACATGGTAAATGTCCCTGATCCCGTCCGGGGCCTCCGCCCGGGAACCTATGGGGTGAGAGGGATCCACGCACACCGGAAGCCGGGTGAGGCGTTTTACCACCGGGACATGCCCGAAGTCCACCAGATTGCGGTGCGGGTCCCCCAGATGGGTGCGCACCCCCCGCAGGCAGAAGACGATCCTGTGGTTTCCCTCGCTGGCGATGTATTCACAGGCGTTAAGGGATTCCTCAAGGGAGAGTCCCATGCCGCGCTTGTAAAGGACCGGGAACTCCGTCTGACTTCCCACGGCCCGCAGCAGTTCAAAGTTCTGGGCGTTACGGGTCCCGATCTGAAGCATCACCCCGGTGGGATGTCCGGTTTGCTCCAGGGCCTCGTGGATCTCTTCGATGTGATGCGGGGCAAGCACCTCCATGGCGATCACCCGGATACCGTATTTGCCGGCCAGCTCGAAGAGCCAGGGAAGACACTCCTTCCCGAGCCCCTGGAAATCGTACGGGGATGTGCGGGGCTTGTAGGCCCCCATGCGGGCCGTAACTATTCCGGCCTCGGAAAGGGCCTTAAAGATGGCCTCGGCGTTTTCCCGGGAATCCACCGCGCAGAGCCCGGCAAAAATGTGGAAGGAGTCCTGATCGAAACGCAGGCCTTGGTACTCGAAACCGAAGGGCTCAAGGGTTCCGTGGCGACCGATCCGGCGATACTTGGCCGATACCCTTATGGCCCGCTCCACCCCGGGGAGGGCCTGAACCTCCTCCAAGGGGACCCTCTGGGTATCCCCTATGAGATGTATTTCAATGACCTTGCGGGTAACCCCTTCGTACTGGGCCACATGCAAACGAATCCCCTCGAACCGGGAGAGATATTCCCGGATTTTTTTGAATTCTTCACTTTCAGGACCTATTTCCGGTTTGAGAATAATGATCATCCTTTACCTCCATTTTATAATTCGTACATGATATTTACCCCCTCCACCGGAAAGCGCAACTTTGCAGCCATCTTCCAAAAATGGACTAAAATCGTAAAATTTACAGACTTATGTTTGATCGAACTACTGATTTTAGCTAAAATACTTTCAGAAAAATTCTGGAAGGGTTTTATAAATTTAAATGAGTCTTCAATCATTTGAATCTAAACGAATCAAGCAGAAAATATATCTGTTAATTTTTATTTCTGTCTCTTCTCTTTTATTGTCTTATCATAAAGTAATTTATAATTTTTTGATGCTCATAAAATCGCCATCAAACAATTACTGTCTTCTGATTCCGTTTATTTTCTTATACATGTGCTGGGAAAAGAAAAAAGTTTTTGATTTTTCAGAATTTAATCCTAGCTATTCAGGAATTTTTCTACTATTAGTCTCTTCGGTTTTCTCGTTAATAGGTCAATTGTCTTCCATAGAAACTTTTCTTTATTTTGGTTTATATCTTGCCATCATTTCTCTATTTTTAGTTCTGTATGGCAAGAAATGCAAATATTTAATCTTTCCTTTCTTGGTTCTATTTTTTAGCATCCCTCTTCCTCCATTCATTAATCGATTATTGACTTTTAATCTCCAATTGGCTACTTCTGTTCTAGCCGAACACATTATAAGAATGTTCAATATGAGTGTTTTTCGCGAGGGTAATATTTTAGATATAGGAATAACTCGACTTCAAGTGGCAGAAGCCTGTAGTGGATTGCGTTATTTCATGCCTTTAATTTTGTTATCTTTGTTGATAGGTTATTATGGATTAAACACATTCTTGTCTCGTCTTGTATTATTCTTTTTTGTTCTTCCGGTTTCAATTTTATTTAATGCTTTTAGAATATCTGTAATAGCACTTTTTTACAATTACAGTCTGAAGCTATGGCTACGGGAACCCTATCATTCTATCTTGGGATGGTTATTTTTTGTTTTAGCAGTGATATGTTTTCTTTTTTTGTTATTACTTTTGAGAGCCTTAGAAAATCGTTTGTCTATTTCTGTAAAAGATAAACAATCTCTTTCTGCTTGTATTCCCTCAAAACCGAAACGAGGATTTAAGTTTGATTTATTCTTAACAGTAGTCATTTTTTGTGTACTCAATATTTTTGTAGGTTTAATTCTATGGAAATTGCCTGGAATAGATAGGGTTCCTCCTAAAAAGGATCTGCTTGCTTTCCCTTTGAAATTGAACGGATGTCTGGGAGAAAGTATAGCCCTCTCTCCTAACATCCTAAAAAGTCTATGGGCGGATGACTATTTTTACGGCATTTATCACTGCAACAATACCACCGGAGAAATTCATCTTTTGATTTCTTACTACACTTACCAGACCACACGGCACACTGCTCACACGCCCCATTCATGTTTGCTGGGGAGCGGATGGGACATTCTGAAGATAAAGGACAGACTTCTTTATCTATCGAATCATCAAAAAATAGTGGTAAGATATATGTGGCTCAAAAAAGGGGAATATAAACTGCTGGCTACATATTTTTATTTCGAACGCGGAAGAATTCTCATCAGTCCCTGGAAACACAAATTATATCTCCTGTGGGATGCCCTCTCCAGACACCGGACGGATGGAGCTCTGGTAAGAATAGAACTATATCTTTCCCCGCAGCTCTCCTATTCAGAGGCGGAAAAAACACTCGCAAAATTTATACGACTGATCTGGCCGGAACTGGAAAAGGCTATTCCTCAATAGATTATTATCGCTCGCCCGAGGCCAGCTTTTCCAGGCGAGAAAGTCCTTCTCTTCTTCCCAGGGCTATGAGGGTATCCCCCGGTTCAAGCACATAGGTGGGGGCGGGGTTAAAGACCATTTCCCCGGTGGCCTTTTTTACTGCCAGGATTATGGCCCCTGAGATCTCCCGGATTCGGCTCGAAACCAGATCCTTTCCCACTAAAGGGGAGGTTCGAGAAAGACGCATTTCCTCGAGCTGGAGGTCCAGATTGGCTTCCGGAGAGGTTAGTTCCAGAAAATCCGTTACCGCTGGACGCAGGATGGCCAGGGCCATACGCCGGGCGCCTATCAGATATGGAGAAAAGACTTTATTGGCCCCGGCCTGTTTCAGGCGCTTGGCCACATGTTCCTCGTCGGCCCGGGCCATGATGAAGATGCGGGGATTGAGACTGCGGGCGGTAAGCACGATGTACACATTGTCGGCATCGGAGCGAAGGACGCTTATCACTCCCCGGGCCTTTTCAATTCCGGCTTTGAGCAGTACTTCTTCGTTGGTGGCATCACCCTGAATGAAAAGATATCCCTCCCGCTCGAGATCACGAATCACTTTCGGATCGTTTTCGATAACCACGAAGGCTACTTCTCTGGCGATAAGACGACAGATATGTTTTCCGATCCGCCCGTAGCCGCAGATAATATAGTGATCCTTCAGTGAGGCCAGTTTCTTCTCCATCTGGCGCCTCCCGAAAAAATTGTAAAATACTTCAGATAGAACAATTTCACTTACCACTCCCACCGCGTAAAAGAAAAGTCCCGCCCCTCCGAAGGCCACTATGATGGCCAGAACACGCCCGGCCGGGGTGTGGGGTACGATATCTCCATACCCCACCGTGGTAAGGGTCATCAGGGTTAGATAAAAGGCTTCAAAAAGGGAACGATGTTCAAAAAAGGCGAAGCCGGCTACCCCGATCAGGATAAGGATGCATAGAAATAAGAATCCCAGACCGATACGTCGGAAAGCCGGCATTTTTAAAGCCGCAGGCACTCTTCGAAGATATCATAAAGTTTGCGCAGGTCTTCCCGATAGTCTTCGGTGAGATGGATGTGGATAACCGGTCGTCCGGCTTCCTCCAGAGCTCGAAAGTCTCCGTACGCTTGAGCAAACTGAAGATCCCAGAAGGTTACCCCTTCTCCGGGAATTACCTGTTCCGGCCGACGACCTTTGCGGGTAAATATAATAAAGCGCCCGGAAATAGTTCCCCCCTTAAAAAGCTGACCGGTGGAATGAAGATAGCGAGGACCGAACCCGAAGACCGTACTGCACTGTCGGCGACCTCTAATTAGGGTCCGAAAGTCGCGAAAGATTTCCTCAAGTTCGGGATCCGGGGGGAGGTAGGCCAGAAGTGCCAGGTATCCCCAGGGAGACATGTCCTGGAAAAACTTTTTGATCAGGGCCGTTAGTCGGGGATACTCGATGCGTGCGGTTTCGGCATAAAGAAATCCTATCCCGGTATCTTCATCCAGATAGAACTCCACTGGAAATTCCCCGGTCTCCCGAAGGGTATCCAGGATCTCCCGGGTCTTGCGTTTGGTACGCACCACATCAGGCTCGTCAAAGGGGTTTACCCCCAGAAAGGCCCCGGCTAGAGCCACGGCCAGTTCCCAGCGTACGCACTCGGCAAAGATTTCGTAACGATCCTCCAGAAAATAGGTCTTGAGTTCGAAGTCAGCCTCTCTCAGATCCGAAAAAAGTCGACGATAAAGGTTTTCTCGCCCTCGTAGCCCGAGATATACGAAATACCGATCCGGCCCGTAAACTGTGGGGGAACCCGGGCTTTCTCCTACGATGGGAATGATCCCCAGAAAGTTTTTACCTAGACTCTCGGCCACCAGCTGTTCAATCCATAGGGCGAAAGGTCGCAGCAAGGGATCGGCCATGATGGTGAGCTTGTCCTTGCCGTGGATGAAATGTTCTACCATGTATTGAGCCAGCCAGGCCGAAAGATTATAACTCCAGGGTATCTCCGGTGATGAGGCCTCGAACATTTCCTCAGCCGCCGAAATAGCCCGTTCCAGATCTAGCCCCAGGAGGGCTGCGGGAAGCATCCCCACCTCCGTGAGGGCTGCATATCGTCCCCCCACATCCGGAGGATGATGAACGACCCTCAAGAATCCCTTTTCCCGGGCCTCTTTTTCGAGCGGTGAGCCCGGATCGGTGAGGGCCACAAAATGGGGCCCGGGTTTTATATTTCGATCCTCAAAAGCCTTCCAGAAGTAGCGATAATGAGACAGGGTTTCTACCGTGGTTCCGGATTTGCTGGCTATAACAAAGAGGGTTTTCTCCCAGGAAAGGGTTTCCTCGATCTCCGCTATGGTTTCGGGATCATCCGTATCCAGCACAGTAAAACCCGGATATCCCTCCTGGGGGCCGAAGATTTCCGCAAGCGCCAGGGGAAATAGACTCGATCCCCCCATACCACACCAGACCACCTCTTCGAACTGCTCGCGGATTTCTTCGCCGAAGGCACGAAGCTCCTCTATCCTGGAGCGCATCCTCTCCGGGGCCCGCACCCACCCCAGCCTGTGGGCAATCTTCCGGGCCTCCTCCGGATCTTCGGTAAAGGCCGAGGGATCTCCGGCCAGAATCTTGGCCACCAGGGCCTGCTTTTCCTCTTCGCTCATCCGCGTTGGGCGTCTTAATGCAGCCTTTTTCATGAGACCTCCTTCCCGGAAAGGTTTCTCTCTATACCTAACATAATCAGCCCCCTTGCAAAACCCATCCTATCCAGAAAATAGGTCGGATCCTGTTTTCTGGAGGGGGAGGACATTTTCGGGATTTTATGGTATTCTTAATAAAGAACCGGGAGAGGCGATGACGGAAGGTGGTCTCATGCCTGGATTTGTTTTTTTCGGACTTGTTGAGGGGATATTTATGCCGTGGTGACTCCGGGTTCCGGCGAGGCAGGAGACCGCATACGCACTGCAAACTTCGCTCGGTCCGGCCTCCTCACTCTGGGAGGTTTTTTTATAAACTGTTTAAGGTTGCGCCCGTAGCTCAACTGGATAGAGCGTCGGACTTCGGATCCGATGGTTGGGGGTTCGAATCCTCCCGGGCGCGCCAGTTAAAATTATCCCGCTCTTACTACTTTGCTCAGGATCCGTCTCGTTCTGCCCGAATTTCACAGGGCTTTAAAAAATGTTCCCCAGGGTGCTCGATCCGCTTACCTGGACGGGTTTGCATTCTCCAACATTGGCGGTGGCATTGCAGGAGAGGGTCCATTCTATACGCCACTTAGGATCGTTTGAGTCATTCTTTACAGTTAGGATGTATCCGGTCCCGTTATCAGTACAGTTAGCGGTAATATAAAAGCGTCGGCGCGCGTCCTTGTCGGAATTAAGCTGATACTTATTGTCCGCGGTGCCATCGTTAAAACCGGCAAGCTCCTCTATCTGACAGGCGTAGCGGTCGTGATCGGCGTAATATTCCTCCTGGGCCATTTTGGCCGCAAGAAGGACCTGTACCGGATCCACCTCGAAAGCCGAACGAAAGTAGTGACGATAAATCGCTACAGAAAACGAGGCCAAAATAGCTAATATGGCCAACACCATCAATACCTCTACAAGAGTAAAACCTTCGTAGCCTAAGGAGCTTCTTTGGGACCGGAACACGAGATATCCTCCTTCGAGACATCATAAATACAGGTAGCTCTATAGGTTATGTCGGTGCCCTTTATTTTAGCACTGGCGGTAACCGCAAAAGTCCGATTACAGGAAAAAGAGGAAAAGGGAGGGTCGGCGGTAAAGGATATGGTATCGAGCCACATGGTACCATTCCTGGTCCGGCAATTCTCTAATGCGGCAGGATCGGAAAAATTGCCATCCGTAACACAGTGAGCCAAAATTTCTTGCACACATGCCCCGGCTAGAGTGATCAGATCCTTGGCCTTGGTTTTGTTTTTGTAAGATGCATATTGGGTGATGGCCACCCCAGCCAATATGGCCAGGATGGCCATCACCATCATAAGCTCAACCAGGGTAAACCCTTTTGATCTCACTACTGCTTCCTGGGAGCCGTACAGCTTATGTCCTGATTATTCACATCATAGGTGCACTGAGCCTGATAGGTATCCCCATTGGGAAGATCACCGCTAGCCGTGATGGTAAAAGTGGCATTACACCCGCTAAAACTACTAGCATCTATAGTTATGTTTGAAAGATACTTCGAGGTCCCATTATTAAGGTTACACGATTCCAGCTGAGTGGCGTTATTGAAACTAGAGTCCGCCTCACACTGCGTTACAATCTCCATGGCACAGGCCCGGGCAAATCCCACCAGATCCTTGGCCTTGGCCTTGTTCTTATAGGCTGAATACTGACTGATGGCCACCGCCGCCAGAATAGCGATGATCGCGATAACGATCATCAACTCCACCAGAGTGAAACCCGCTTCCTTCCTGTCTTTCCTTGGTTTGCGCAACTTTTGGTCCTTCATGAGTTACACCTCCTTAGTGAATTTATTTTGGTCCTCGTGTCGTGGATAAGCAAATTTTATGCCAGGATCTCCGGAAAGAAAATGTAAACTATATTCCCTGTTTCTTGATGAAAAAATTTTTTGAAAAACGACATATCGGGAGCCCCGTGACAAAATTTGTCAACATTCGGACAAATTTTGTCACGATCCTGATCTGCGAGCCGGGGATTTCGGCTGGCTTTGGGGTCCGAAACAGGCCGTCCATTCCCGATTGATCGGGCCCAGGGTTAATACTCGACCGGAAGGATCTATGAGGCCGGAAAGACCGGTATTGCCTACCTGAATTACATACCGACGGGTCTCAACGGCCCTCAGAACAGACTGATAAAAATGTTGGGCTAGGGCTGCCGAACGCCCGAACCATGCGTCGTTGGTGGCCACTATCAGAAGGTCTGCTCCGGCGCGGACGCGTTTTCTGGAAAGCCCGGGAAAGACATTCTCGAAACAGATCAGTATCCCCAGCCGATGACCGGAAATCCTGAGCACTCCCGACTCTTGACCGGGGACATAGTTCCCTGCGGCCACCGCAAAGTGCCTGAGCCAGGGAAGCCATTGCTCAAAGGGAATGTATTCCCCGAAGGGGACCAGATGTTCCTTGTCGTAAATCCCGAGAACCTTCCCGGAGGAGGAAACAAGCACCATGCTGTTTTTCATTACATATCCGTCGGAACGCACTTCCACTCTGGGTATACCAAGGAGCACCGGAATGCCCAGGGTTCGGATGCCGGAGAATAGATTCTTCACCAGAGGATCCACCGGAAAAACAAAGGTCATGGCCGTCTCCGGCCATACGATAAGATCAGGTCGTTCGGGAATCAGTTTCCGGGAAAGGGCAAGGTATTTTTCCAGGTTTTTTCGTTCCTGCCCCGGGCTCCATTTAATATTCTGGGAAACATTTCCCTGAACCAGACAGACCTTCATAGGCATAGGGGATGGACCTTTGGAAATTAGATACCAACCGATCAGTGCATTCAGAAGCCAGAGTGTGCTGGCACAAAGTATAAGTCTTTGCGCTCTCCGGCCATGACCCAGGATTCCCCACAGGGCATACCCGGAGAAGGCCACCAAGAAGGAGAGCCCGTAAACTCCGGCAAAGGAGGCCGGCTGGATAAGATAGGGGTTGGGAGCCAGGACTGCCCCCAGGGGTTCCCAGGGGAAACCCAGGGGGCCCAGTCCGCGCAGAAATTCAAAAATCACCCACAGGGTGCCGAAAACGAGGCCCCCGAAAAGGGAAGGATTTTTGAGAGCACCGGCTTTTTCCGTAAGTGCCACCGCGAGAGCCGGGTACAGACCCAGATAGAGGCACAGGAGAAGATGCAGGCCTACCGCGGCAGGCCAGGAGAAGCCCCCGAAACGGGTCATTACCTCGGGAAGCCAATAGAGGAGAGTGGTGAAGTGGGTGAGCCCGAAAAGGAGTCCGCCTCCCAGGGCTCTCAGGAATCCGTTTCCCCTGGAAGCCTCCAGAAGAGGAACTAGAGCCAGCGGAGCCAAGGGATAAAGATCTGTTTCGGGAAAGGAAAGGGTCAGGATCAGTCCACCGATAAAGGGAAAAAGGAACCTAACTTTTTCCTTTTCCGGAAAGCGGCCGGACTCTGAGGGCCCGGATGGCCCGTTCATCCGCGGAGAGGATTTCCACCTCAAGCCCGTCTACCTCCACCCGCTCTGAGGAACGAGGTAACGCTCCTAGTTTATCCTGGATTAAACCGGCCAGTGTTTCATAATCTCCACGGGGTAATTCCACCCCGAAGAGTCTTTCCACCTCCTCCAGAGAGGTCTCCGGACTAAGAATAAACCATCCCTCGGGATCCTGCAGAAAACGAGTCCTCTGAACCGGAAAGAGAAACTCCAACAGATCTCTGAGACGCACCATCCCGGAAAGAGTTCCAAATTCATCGATCACCAGGGCCACGGATGCTCTCCGATCCCGAAATCCTTTTAAGGCCTCACGCAATCGAAGGCTTTCCGGAATCACATAAGCCGGATGCAGTAACTCGCGCAGGGAAAATTTTTTTCCTATTCTTCGCACCAGATCTTTTATAGAGACTATCCCCAGGAAATCGTCGAGATCCCGTCCGTATACGGGATAGTAATCATGGGGGACCATGGCCACTCTTTTCCATATCTCTTCCGGAGGGGCGTCGGCGGGAAGGCCCACCAGTTCCTTTCTGGGGATCATAACCTCTCGCACGGCCACCCGACGAAGTCTTAACACCGAAAGGACGATTTCCCTTTCCTCCGGGGTAAGGAGTCCCTCGCGCTCGGCTTCTCCCACCAGCTCTCCCAGCTCCTCGGTGAACTCGCGGAGGTGTTCCTCCGGGGTTTTCTGAAAGAGGGCCCGCAGCACCTCAAACCATGACGGGATCTCCGGCATACCGTTAAATTAACGATTCAGGCCTTCAGAAGTCAAGGTATCCTATTGCCCCTTCGTAGGATTGAGGCTAAAATTGGCAAAATTGTAAAATCTGTCTGGTGAGCAATGGAAAAGATGGCCCAGCACAGTCTCGAGGAGCTGACCTGCCTTTACGAGATTGCCAGCACCCTGGCCAGCACCCTGGAACTGCGCGAGGCGCTGGAGCGAACCCTGGCCGTGCTTTCCGAAAGGTTCGCCCTCAAGCGGGGCACCATCACCATCTTCAATCCCCGCACCGGGGAGATCCAGATCGAGGTGGCCCACGGCCTTTCCGAAGAAGCCCGTCGTCGGGGACGCTACCGCCCGGGGGAGGGCATCACCGGTGAGGTGGTGGCCACCGGCCAGCCCATCATCGTGCCCCAGATAAGTGAGGATCCGCGTTTTCTGAACCGCACCCGAAGCCGTAACGAAAAAGAAAAGAAGAACCTCTCGTTCATCTGCGTACCCATAAAGAGCGGGGGGCGGGTGCTGGGCACCCTTTCGGTGGATAGGCCGGCCGCCGATGCGGTGGAGCTGGCCAAGAATCTCCAGTTTCTCATCATCGTGGCCGGGTTGCTGGCCCAGACCGTGGCCAAGCTCCAGGCCCTGGAGGAGGAACGGGCCCGGTTGCTCGAGGAAAATCTGCGCCTCAAGCACGAACTCAAGGGACGCTACCAGCTCGAGAATTTCGTGGCCACCTCCTCCCGCATGCACGAGGTGCTCGAGATGATCCACCGGGTGGCGGGAAGTCCGGCCACAGTACTCCTCCGGGGGGAGTCCGGCACGGGGAAAACGCTCATCGCTCGACTCATCCACTACAATAGCCCCCGGGCCGACGGCCCCTTCGTTTCCGTGCCCTGTACGGCCATTCCGGAAACCCTGCTGGAGAGCGAACTTTTCGGCTACGAAAAGGGGGCCTTCACCGGGGCCCAGGGCCGAAAGATCGGTCTTATGGAAAAAGCCCACGGAGGAACACTCTTTCTCGACGAAATAGGCGACTTAAGTCTCCCCATCCAGGCCAAGCTACTTCACGCCATCCAGGAAAAGGAATTTTACCGCCTGGGAAGCACCGAACCCATAAAGGTGGATGTGCGCATCATCGCGGCCACCAACCGCAATCTCGAGGAACTGGTGGAAAAGGGCCTCTTCCGCGAGGATCTTTACTATCGCCTTTCGGTCTTTCCCATTTACATCCCTCCGCTCCGGGAAAGGCCTACGGACATCATACCGCTCGCCGAGCACTTTCTGGAGAAGTACTGCCGGCTTTACGGAAAGAACATAAAGCGCCTTTCCTCTCCGGCCATCGATCTTCTCATGCAGTATCACTGGCCGGGTAATGTGCGGGAGCTCGAGAACGCCATTGAAAGGGCGGTTCTCATCTGCGACGAGGAGGTCATTCGCAGTTACCACCTTCCCCCGAGTCTTCAGACGGCCAGGAGTTCGGACACGCGGGCCCGGCTCACCCTTCCCGAGGCCGTGGAAAAGGTGGAACGGGAGCTCATCGTGGAGGCCCTGAAGGAGACCGGGGGCAACCAGAGCCGGGCCGCCCAGCTCCTGGGCACCACCCTGCGGGTCCTCAACTACAAGGTCAAGAAGTACGGTATAGATCCCCGGAGCTTTCGTCCTCGGAGAAAGAACGCCGCCCATGCCTAAACAGCTGGAACTCTTCCCCGGTTACGCTCCTCCGGAGCCCCGCATCGTCCCCCGCTCCGAGCATCCCATCTCCCGGCGAATGATCTCCCGGGAGGCCCTTAAGGTCCTCTATCGCCTGCACGACGCGGGCTTCCTGGCCTATCTCGTGGGGGGGAGCGTACGGGATCTCCTCCTGGGGCTCACTCCCAAGGACTTCGATGTGGGCACCGACGCCCGCCCGGAGGAAATTCGGCGGCTCTTCCGGGCCAGCCGGATCATCGGGCGCCGCTTCCGCCTGGTGCATGTCTACTTTCGGGGCGGCAAGATCGTGGAGGTGGTCACCTTCCGGGGGCCGGAGGAACGGGAGGACGAGGAGGGAGAGGTCTACGGCACCCCCGAGGAGGACGCCTTCCGGCGGGATCTCACCATTAACGCCCTCTTTTACAACATCGCCGACTTCACCATCATCGATTATGTGGGGGGGCTGGAGGATCTAAGAAACGGTATCATCCGGGTCATAGGGGAGCCCAATGTGCGTTTCATTCGGGATCCGGTGCGGATGCTCCGGGCGGTGCGACACGCAGCACGGGCCGGTTTCGAGATCGAACCCCGCACCTGGGAGGGCATCCTGCGTCACCGGGAAAAGATCCGTCTGGCCTCGCCCATTCGTCTGCGGGACGAATGGCTCAAGGATGTGACCGGCGGATGGGCAGGCCCCTGGCTGGACCTGATGTTTCGAAGCGGTCTCTTCCGGGAGATCTTTCCCGCCTATCACCGCACCCTGGTGGACTATCCTCAGAGCCGGGGTTTCCTCTCCCGGCTTCTTCGCCGGGCCGACGGCCTGAAAAAGACGGGTTCCCTTTCCCAGGCCGGAGCCCTGGTCTTTTTCCTCTATCCCTACCTCCTCACCAACGGATTTCTCTTGCCTCCGGAAAAACCCGAGCGCCCCACCCGGGAGGTGGAAAGGAGGTTGCTCGAGATCCTGGGGTCCTACCGGTTCTGCAAGGAACTTTTTGAGGAAACGGTGGTTCTGCTCTCGGCGCTTCTTTATTACCGGTATTTCGCTCTAAAGGGAAAAACGCCCCCGAAAAAACTCGTCCGAAAGAGCTATTTTGCCGAACTGCGGGAGCTTGCCGAACACATCTTTTCCGAGGAAAGGAACTTCTTTAAAATCGAACTTAAATCCGTGAGGAGGAAAAGGCGGCGCAGGAATGCCTGACTACACCCGATCCCTCGGTTTTTCCTTCCTTGAGGGCACCAAGCTTTCCCTGAGGGATCTCTTTCGGGACCGGGAGGAGATTGCCCCCGCCGAGCCCTTCAAACGCTATCCCGGGGCCCGGCGGCACGGGCTTCCCCGCCCCCGGCCTCCCCGGGCGGACCTCTTCGAGGTCCTGGCCCGGAGGCGAAGCGAAAGGATTTACGCCCCGACCCCCTTGAGGCTCGAGGAGTTGAGCGTGCTTCTCTGGGCGGCCTGCGGCGTTACGGCCCGGGCCGGGCGCTACCTCCTCCGCACCGCCCCTTCCGCCGGAGCCCTCTACCCCGTGGAAACCTATCTGGCCGTCCATAGGGTAGAGGGACTCGAGCCCGGACTCTATCACCTGGAGCTCAGGGAATGGGTGCTCGAGGAACTCCGCAGGGGGGACTTCCGGGCCGACCTCAAGGAGGCCGCCCTGGGGCAGGGTTTCTGTGCCACCGCGGCGGTGGTCTTCGTGTGGTCGGTGATACCGCGCCGCACCATGTCCAAGTACGGCAGCCGGGGGGTGCGTTACCTCTTTCTGGACACGGCTCACATCGCTCAGAATCTTCTGCTGGCGGCCGAGGCCCTGGGCCTTGCGGCCTGTCCGGTGGGGGCCTTCCTGGACGACGAGTTGAACGAACTCTTCGGGCTGGACGGGGTGGAGGAGACCGCGGTTTACCTCGTCACCGTGGGACGCCCCGGACGATGAACCTCCTCTGGCACGAGGGAGCCCTGGGGGATCTGCTCCTCTCCCGGCTGGCCATAGCCGCCCTCGGAGGGGAGGAGACCCTGCTTCTCGCCCGCTCCGAGGCCCGAGTTCTTCTCAGGGAAGCCGGACTGGTTCACGAGGTCGCCAGCACCGATTGGGGGCCGGGGTGGGACCGGTCCCCGCCGGACACCGTCTATCTCTTCGGCGAAAGCCCTTTCGCCAGGGAGATCCTCTCCCTTCGTTTTCCGAAAAGCTTCCTCAGAATCATCCGCACGCGCCCGCGGAGGCGCGTCCATGTGGCCCTCTTCCAGTGGCTTGAGGTTGGGGAGGCTCCTTTCGCCCTGGAGAGGGCCGGAGTCCTTCGTCCTCCGGGGTTTTCCCGTTCACCGGAGTGTCTCCTGGTGCATCCCGGCTCCGGAGGGCGGAGCAAGTGCTATCCCGTCGGGGACCTGAAGGAGGCCCTGAGGCGTCTCGGAGAGATTCCCCTGCGGGTCATCCTCGGGCCGGCGGAGGAGGATCTCGCCGGAGAATTTTCCGGCTTTTCCGTGATTCGAAGCCGCACCTTGGATGAGGCCCTATACGCCCTTTCGCGGGCCGCCGCCTTTCTCGGAAACGACTCCGGACTCACGCATCTGGCCGCGGCCCTGGGAGTGCCGGTTCTCGCCCTCTTCGGTCCCACGGATCCGGTCCTCTGGGCCCCTTTCGGGGAAAGGGTAAGGGTGCTTTACCCCTTTACTAGACTTTCCCCGCAGGCCCTGACCCGGGAGATAGGATCTTTTCTCAATACCATTCCCATGTTCCGCCGGAGGGAGGGCTGCCCTCCCGGGGGGAGGCCACCGGAGGGCGTGCCGAAGCCACCGGAGGCCGGGGCGGAGGGGCCGTGGGGGGCTGGGGAGCCCGGTAGGACGGGGACGGCCGATAAGACGGCGAAGCCGGATAGCCTTGAGGGGCCGGCTGGGCTCCGGTTCCTGGGGGTGGAGGCGGTGGAGGTGGCGGAGGCGGGACCTGACTGAGTTTCACCTCCTTTTCCTTCTTTCCGAAGGGCCAGAGCTTGGAACCGATACGCCGGAGGAGGGACTTCTTTTTGGGTTTCTGGGGTGAGGCCGGTGCCGGAGGAGCCGCCACCGGGGGAACGGCGCGGGCTTCCTTTCTTACCGGGGGAAGACTTTCCTCGGGAGGGGGGTAATCCGGCCACTGATCCTCGTCCACATAGTGGACCGGGGGGACCCCCGAGCGCGGCCGGGAGGGCGCCGGGGAAACCCCGGTTGTCGGTGCGGAGGAGGGCGGGGAGGCCTCTACCAGCTTTTCCGGATGCATCCTCGCGGGAGGGATCTCGGGCGGCGAGGAGGCCCGAGCCGGCGCGGGAGCCGTTTCGGATTTGGGAGCCGGTGTCGTCACCACGGCCACGGCCTCCGAGGGCGTCTCCCGGCCCAGGATGTAGGCCCGCGATCGTTTGGCAAATTGAGCCAGGGCAGGGATCACCTCCCCAAGATCCTTTACCTCGGTGTAAAGGGTTATAGGGGGCCTTTTTTCCTTGACGGGAAGAAGCTCCGCATCCACGCTTACCGTGTTCCCGAAGACACTCACGCTCCCGAAAAGGACATAGTCGGCCCCGAGTTTTTCTCCCAGAAGGCGAGCGGTCCGTCGGGTAAGGGGGCCTTTGAGCTCCGAAAGGGCCTTTCTCACCACCTCCGGATCCACGGTCTCCACGGTGCCGGGGGCGAAGAGTCTGGTGGTGAGCATGTCCTGAATGCCGTCCCGCACATAGGATAGATCCTGCGAGGCGTGAATCCGGAAGGGTATCACGGCCACCCTCTTGGGGGCCTTCGCCAGGGCAAAACCGGAGATAAAAAACATAAAAAGGATCCAGAGTCCCAAAAACCTCATTTTTCTTTCCCCCGGTTCGGTTTAAACTTGAGTAAATCATCACCCATCGGGTAAGTCAAGGAGGCGGCTATGCGCATCGTGGGTTTGATTCCGGCCCGATACGGGTCCACCCGGTTTCCCGGAAAACCTCTGGCGGATCTCTGGGGCAAGCCCCTCATTCAGCATGTGTTTGAACGGGCCAGTGCGAGTCCGATTCTGGAGAGGGTGGTGGTGGCCACGGACGACGAGCGCATCCTGGAGTGCGTACGCGGTTTCGGGGGAGAGGCCCTCATGACCTCCCCGGAGCACACCTGCGGTACGGAGCGAATCGCCGAAGCCGCGGGGCTTCTTTCCCTGTCCGACGAGGATCTGGTGGTAAACATCCAGGGGGACCAGCCCCTGCTGGCTCCGGAGGTCATCGAGGAGCTGGTGCGACCGCTTCTTCTGTCGAGCGAGGTTCCCATGGCCACCGTGGCCATCCCCTTTGAGAACCCGGAGGAACTTGCCGATCCCAATCGGGTTAAGGTGGTGCTCGACCGGGAGGGCCGGGCCCTTTACTTCTCCCGGGCCCCCATTCCCTATTTTCGGCCCCCGGGCCAGGCCCCTCTTTACCTGCGGCACATAGGCCTCTACGCCTACCGCAAGGAGTTCCTGGACCTCTTCGTGAAACTCCCCCCCGGCGATCTGGAGAGGACGGAAAAGCTGGAGCAGCTGAGGGCGCTCGAAAACGGATATCCCATCGCCGTTACCATTACCCGCTACGACTGTCCGGAGGTGGACACCCCCGAGGACCTGGAGAGGATCCGCGCCCTCTTCTCCCCCCGGAATTAGGATCGGCTCCTAACTTTTTCGAGGAGGGGCCCCCTCCTTTTGCCGGCGCGGGAGGGGCCCCGAGAACGACTCTAACCGGAGACCTTGATCTCGATGCGTTTGGGTTTTTCGGACTCGAACTTGGGAATGAAGAGCCGGAGCACGCCCTGTTTCAGCGTGGCCTCAATCCGATCCCGGTCGAACTCCGGCCCCAGGGTGAAGGCCCGATAATACTCGCGACCCCGCACCTCCACATACTCCGGGCGCACCTCCTCGCCCGGTGTCTCCGCGATCTCTCCCCGCAGGTGAAGCACATTGTCCTCCACCTTCACCTCCAGCGTGTCCGCCCTCACCCCGGGCATGTCCGCAAGCAGGATCAATCCCTCGTCGGTCTCGTAGATGTCCACCGGAGGCACCATGGCCCGACCCCTCCGGCGGGAAGCCACCTCCCTTTTTTCCTCTCTGGGGGCGAGATCCTTCCTCTCCGGCATCGCTCATCACCTCCTTGTCCGGGGATTTTTTAGGCTCCCTTCACCTCGATCTTCCTGGCCCGACGCTCGGCCTTCTTACCGATGCGCACCACGATCAAACCGTTGCGATACTCCGCCTCCACCTGTTCCGGATCCACGGACTCCGGCAACGAGATCACCCGGGAGAACTTGCCGGAAAACCTCTCCTGCCGCACGAAGCGCTCCGGCTTCACCTCCCCGACTCCAAGCGCCTCCTCGGCCCGGCGTTCCCCGGAAATGGAAAGAAGGTTGCCCTCCAGCGAAAGCTCCACCGATTTGGGGTCCACCCCCGGAGCAAAGATGTAAACCAGCACCTCCTCCGGGGTCTCCCCCACATTGAGGCGGGGATAGACCTCCTCGCCCCGAAGCGTCCGGAAGGGACTCACCCACTCAAACAGCCGATCCAGCTCCTCCTGCAACCGTTCGAACTCACGGAAGGGATCCCACTCCACGGCCCAGTTCAGAGCCATAATATCACCTCCTTTTCTTTATTTTGGAGGATCTCCGGAGATCTGTCCTGGAAGGCCTTCCACAGAGAAAAATAAGTCTTGTAAGGATGAGATCAAGGGGTAAACTGATAAAAATTGTTGGTTTCCGTGGTCATCCCCACCTACAATCGGGCCCGGTTTTTACGGGAGGCGCTGGCTTCGGTCCTGGCGCAGACTTACCGGCCGCTTGAGATCATCGTGGTGGACGACGGTTCCACGGACGAAACCCCCCGACTTATTACGGCCTATCCGGTGATTTATCATCGCAAGGCCCGGGGTGGTCCGGCCTCGGCCCGCAACAGGGGGATCCTTCTTTCCCGGGGGGAGCTGGTGGCCTTTCTGGACAGTGACGACCTCTGGCTTCCGGAAAAGGTATCCCGTCAGGTGGAGTTTTTCCGGCGGCATCCCGAGGCGGTGGCCGTGCAGCCGGAGGAGGTGTGGATCAAGGGGGGGCGTCGAATTCGCCCTCAGCGCAAACATCGCAAGCCCGACGGCTACTTCTTCCACCGGGCGGTGAAGCTGTGCGTGGTTTCCCCCTCGGGGGTGATGTTGAGACGCCGGGTGTTCGACGAGATAGGCCTCTTCGACGAGGAGTTTCCCGTGTGTGAGGACTACGAGCTGTGGTTGAGACTTGCGGCCCGGTATCCGGTACACCTCCTTCCCGAACCCCTGGTGATCAAACGGGGCGGGCATCCGGGACAACTCTCCGCCACTCCGGGCCTGGACTTCTGGCGCCTGAAGGCGCTGGTCAAGATCCTTCGCGATCCGGTGCTAACCCCGACCATGCGTCTAATGGTGATGGCGGAGGCCCGGCGCAAGGCCGAAATCTTCCTGCGCGGAGCCCTGAAACACGAGAACCTCCGCGGGGCCTTTGAGGCCCGGAAACTCCTGGCCCAACTCCACCTCCCCGCCCTCGAAAAATAGGATCGGATCCTATTTTTTATGGTGAAGTCCCCGACACACAAGGCAAATCAACGAGAAATATGGCTTTTCAAAAATAGGATCGGATCCTATTTTTTGTGGGGGCGGCGGGGCCAGCCGGGGAAGACCAGGGGAAAGATCTCCTCCACCCGGGAGACCAGGTGAAACCGGAGGGCCCGTCGGGCTTCCTCCGGGATCTCCCGGAGGTCCTTTTCGTTGCGCCGGGGAAGAATCACCTCCTTCAATCCGTAGCGTCTGGCGGCCAGCACCTTTTCCTTTATCCCTCCCACCGGAAGCACCAGGCCCCGGAGGGTGATCTCTCCGGTCATGGCCACCTCCGGACGCACGGTGCGCCCGGTCAACAAACTCACCAGGGCCGTGAGGATGGTTACTCCGGCACTGGGGCCGTCCTTGGGAATGGCTCCGGAGGGCACATGGATGTGAAAGTCGGATCCGGCCAGCACCTCCTCGTCGATCCCCAGTTCCTCGGCGTGGGATCGCACATAGGTGAACGCCGCCTCGGCGCTTTCGCGCATGACCTCCCCGAGCTGGCCGGTAAGGATCAACTTGCGGGATCCCTTCATCCGGGCCGCCTCCACGAAGAGGACCTCCCCTCCGGCAGGGGTCCAGGCCAGCCCCACGGCCACCCCGGGAACCCGCACCCTTTCGGTTATCTCCGGCAGATACTTCGGCGGGCCCAGATATTCCTCCAGATTCCGCACCGAAATCCGGGTCCCGGCGGTCTTCCCCTCGGCCACCTCCCGGGCCACGGCCCGGCACACCGCTCCGATCTCGCGTTCCAGCTGACGCACCCCGGCCTCCCGGGTGTAGTAGACGATGATCCGCCGCAGGGCCGAATCAGTGAAACGAAGCTGCGAGGCCCGAAGACCGTGTTCCCGGAGCTGCCGGGGCACCAGATACCTGCGGGCGATGTGTAGCTTCTCCTCCTCGGTATAACCCGGAATCTCGATGATCTCCATGCGATCGCGAAGCGGAGCCGGAATGGTGTCCAGCACATTGGCGGTGGCGATGAAGATCACCCGGGAGAGGTCGAAGGGGAGTTCCAGGTAGTGGTCGGAGAACTCCCGGTTCTGTTCCGGATCGAGCACCTCAAGGAGGGCCGCCGCGGGATCGCCGCGGAAGTCGGCCCCGATCTTGTCGATTTCGTCGAGCATGAGCACCGGGTTATTCACCCCCACCCGGCGGAGGGCCTGGATGATGCGTCCGGGCATGGCGCCCACATAGGTCCGACGGTGTCCACGGATTTCCGCCTCGTCCCGCACCCCGCCCAGAGAGATGCGCCAGAAACGCCGTCCGAGCGCCCGGGCGATGGAACGCCCCAGACTGGTCTTCCCCACCCCCGGAGGGCCCAGGAAACAGAGAATGGGGCCCTTCATCTCCGGATTCAGTTTCCGCACCGCGAGATACTCCAGGATCCTCTTTTTCACCTTCTCCAGATCGTAGTGATCCTCGTCGAGGATCCTTTCGGCCTCCGCAAGGTCCAGGTGTTCCTCCGTGGACTCGAGCCAGGGAAGATCGAGGATCCAGTCCAGGTAGTTCCGGATCACGGTGTACTCCGCAGAGGCGGGGTGGGTGCGCGAGAGTTTCTGCAGTTCCTTTTCGGCTTCCCGGCGCACCAGATCCGGCAGGGCCTTTTTCTCCAGCTTCTCCCTGAGTTCCTCGACCTCGGCCTCCACCCCTTCGGTCTCCCCGAGTTCCTTGCGGATGACCTTGAGCTGTTCCCGCAGGTAATATTCCTTCTGGGCCTTTTCCATGCGGTCGCGCACCTCGGCCTGGATGCGCTGCCCCAGTTCCAGCACCTCGAGCTGTTCCGCCAGCAACCGCACCGCCCGGTGGAGGCGTTCCTTCACATCCAGAATCTCCAGCAGGGCCTGTTTTTCGGCGTGGGGCACATTGAGATGGGCCACCGACAGATCGGCGAGCATGCCCGGGTCCTCCAGGTTCTCCACCAGACCCCGCAGTTCTCCGGGGAGGTACGGGGAAAGTTCCACCACCCGACCGAACATCTGCCGGATGTTTGCGGCCAGCGCCTCGGCCTCGCGATCCGGCGAAAAGGTCTCGGTGAGCTGCTGCACCCGGGCCACGAGAAAGGGTTCCTCCTTCAGAAAAGAAAGGATGCGCACCCGGGAAAGCCCCTGCACCACGATGCGCACCCGGTCGAGCTCCACCCGGCTGGCCCGAAGAATGAGGCAGAGCGTTCCGTGCCGATAGAGTTCCTTGCGTTCCGAACGGGGATCCTTCACCGCCACCACCGCCACCAGACGATCCCGGGAAAGGGCCTCCTCCACGGCCTTAAGTAATCCGGGTTCGGTGAGGACAAAGGGCACGATCATGTGCGGGAAGATCACCGCGTCTCCCGGAATTACGGGCACATCCTTGATCTCGTCCGGACGAGCCGGAAGCTCCTCCCTTCTTTCGCTCATGGAGTTCCTCCACAGGAAAGGATCTCTAACAGGGAAAATAAGGCCGAAACCGACGCTGACAATGACGCCGGGGGCAAAGTAAAATGTAAAACATGCGGGAGAGACTCGAGGAATGGAGGGAGCGGTTTCGGCGCCCCCTTCTCTTCTGTGCCCGGCGGGACTTCGCCCTTCTTCCCAAGGTACGGGATCTGGAATTGACCCTTACGCGACTTCTCGAGGAGGCCCCGGAGGAGCTTTCCGAGGCCCTGCGCCGCCGTCTCGGGGAACTCGTCCGGGGCATAGATTCCCTGGAGCCGGAGGAGAAGAAGGAGCGCATAAAAAGGATCCTTGAACTCTCCGAGGATCTCGCGGGACCCGAGCCGGAGGAGGAATTTCCCGCCTATCCGGATCCGGACCTCCTGAAGCGTTTCCGGGAGGAGTTGCGCACTCCCGTCCAGTTTCTAAGGGGGGTGGGCCCCAAGCTTGCGGCCCGACTCGCCACCCGCGGAATCCATACCATAGAGGACCTCCTCTACTTCCTGCCTAAAAGCTACGAGGATCGCCGGCGCTACACCCCTATAAGGGAGCTCCGGGCCGGGGGAAAGGCCGTGGTGAAGGGAGAAGTGGTGCTCTCCGGTCCGGTGCAATTTCGAAGGAGGCGGATCTACGAGGTGGTGCTCTCCGACGGGACGGGGTTGCTGACCCTTAAATGGTTTCACTTCCGGGAGTCCCACCTCCGGGAGACCTTTCGCATCGGAAAGACGGTGATCGTCTCCGGCGAGGTATCCCGTTTCGGGGGGCGCTTCGAGATGGTACATCCCGAGGTGGAGGATCCGGAGGCTCCCGGTCTCGAGCTCCATGTGGGGCGGATCCTTCCGGTGTATCCCCCCGTCGAGGGAGTTTCTCCCAAGGTGTTGCGACGCATCGTGCGGGAGGCCGTGGAAAGGCACGCGGACAAACTGGTGAGCTACATTCCTCCGGAGATCCTTCGCCGTCGCCGTCTTCTTCCCCTTTCCGAGGCGGTGCGGGGGCTCCACTTTCCCCCGGATGACGCCGATCTTTCCGCCCTTAACGCCGAGCGCAGCGTCTATCACAAGAGCCTGGCCTTTGACGAGTTCTTCTTCCTGGAGCTGGCCCTGGGGTTGCGCAGGTCGCGGGTGAAACAGGCCCCGGGCATCGCCTTTCGCACCGCTTCGGCGCTGGTGGAAAGATTCCTCGCCAGGCTTCCCTTTCGGCTGACCCGTGCCCAGGAACGGGCCTTTGAGGAAATAAAGAGGGATATGGCCAAACCCTTTCCCATGAATCGTCTTCTTCAGGGGGATGTGGGCTGCGGCAAGACCGTGGTGGCTTTTCTGGCCGCCCTAATCGCCATCGACAACGGCTACCAGGTGGCCCTGATGGCCCCCACCGAGATCCTGGCCGAACAGCACTACGCGGGTTTCCGGGAGCTATGCGGCCTGGCCGGGGTGGAGACGGCCCTTCTCACCGGAGGGCTTCCCCCGAGCCGGAAGCGGGAGGTCAAGCAGGCCCTGGCCC
Organism: Thermosulfurimonas sp. F29; assembly: GCF_019688735.1. NCBI lineage: Bacteria > Pseudomonadati > Thermodesulfobacteriota > Thermodesulfobacteria > Thermodesulfobacteriales > Thermodesulfobacteriaceae > Thermosulfurimonas > Thermosulfurimonas sp. F29. The sequence goes on along the minus strand of NZ_JAIFYA010000001.1, from coordinate 463,771 downwards.
TGGGACAGGTGCATCTGGTCATAGGCACCCACGCCCTTTTCCAGGAGGATGTGGAGTTCAAGCGCCTGGGACTGGTCGTAATCGACGAGCAGCATCGCTTCGGGGTGCTGCAGAGGGCCGCCCTCCGCGACAAGGCCAAAGGGGTCTCCCCGGACACCCTGGTGATGACCGCCACCCCCATTCCGCGGACCCTGGCCCTCACCATATACGGGGATCTGGAGGTCTCCCTCATTGACGAGCTTCCGGCCGGACGCAAGCCGGTCCGGACCGAACTTTTCACCGAGGCCTCCCGGCACCTGGCCTACGAAAAGGCCCGGCAGGAGGCCCGCCGGGGGCACCGGGTGTATGTGGTTCTGCCCCTCATCGAGGAGTCCGAGAAGATGGACCTCCTTTCCGCCACGGAATGGGCCGAGCACCTGCGCAAGGAGGTCTTTTCGGAATTCCGGGTGGGACTTCTCCACGGGCGCATGAGCCCCCCGGAAAAGGAACGGGTGATGCGGGCCTTCAAGCGAGGGGATTACCAGATTCTGGTCTCCACCACGGTGATCGAGGTGGGGGTGGATGTTCCGGAGGCCACGGTGATGATCATCGAACACGCCGAGCGTTTCGGACTCTCCCAGCTCCATCAGCTCCGGGGGCGGGTGGGGCGCAGCGATCGACAGTCCTATTGCTTTTTGGTGGCCCATGGGGTATCACCGGGAGGGGAGGCCTGGCGAAGGCTCAGGGTGCTTACGGAGACCAACGACGGATTCCGCATCGCCGAGGAGGATCTCAAGATCAGGGGTCCGGGGGAATTTCTGGGCACCAGGCAGCACGGGTATCTGGAGTTTCGCCGGGCGGATCTGGTACGGGATTACGAAATGTTGCTTGCCGCCCGCGAGGAGGCCTTCCGGCTCCTTGAGGAGGACCCGGCGCTGGCGCGTCCCGAACATCAGCCCCTCAAGGAGATCCTTTCGGAACGGTGGGCCGAGAGACTCAGGCTTTCGGAGGTGGCCTGATGCAGGAGATCGGGATAGGGCTTCTCGGCTTCGGGGTGGTGGGAACGGGGGTGTGGCGGCTTCTGTCCGAAAACGGGGAGTTTCTGGCCCGCAAGACCGGGGTGCGTCTTTCCATCCGGCGCATTCTGGTGCGGGATCCCGGAAAAAGGCGCCCGGTGGAGGTGCCGGGGGGTCTTCTTACCACCCGGGTGGAGGACATCCTGGAGGATCCCGCCATTCAGGTGGTCTGTGAACTGGTGGGGGGGCTTGAGCCGGCCCGAACTTACATCCTTTCGGCCCTTGAACGGGGCAAACATGTGGTCACCGCCAATAAGGCGGTGCTCGCCGAGTACGGGCCGGAGGTGTTCGCCGCCGCCGAGTCCGCGGGTTGCGAGGTCTTCTTTGAGGCCGCGGTGGGAGGCGGAGTCCCCATCATCAAGACACTTCGGGAAAGCCTTGCGGCCAATCGCATCCGCCGCATCACCGCCATCGTGAACGGAACCTGCAACTACATCCTGACGCGCATGAGCGAGGAGGGGCTTTCCTTCGCCGAGGCCCTCGCCGAGGCCCAGGATCGGGGGTTTGCCGAGGCGGATCCCGCCCTGGATATCTCCGGGCGGGACTCGGTGCACAAGCTGGCCATTCTGGCCACCCTGGCCTACGGGGCCCATGTGCCCGCGGGAAGAATTCACCAGGAAGGCATAGCCGACCTCGAGGTCTCCGATCTGGTTTTCGCCCGGGAGTTCGGTTATGTGCTGAAACTTCTGGCCATAGCCCGGGAGGAAGACGGGAAGGTGGAGGTACGCGTCCATCCCACCCTGATCCCGGAGGGTCATGTGCTGGCCTCGGTCCGGGGGGCCTTCAACGGTTTTCTCCTGGAAGGGGATTTCGTGGGTGAGGTGCTGCTTTACGGTCTCGGGGCCGGGGCCGAACCCACCGCCAGCGCCGTGGTGGGGGATCTCCTCGACGCGGCCCGGCTGATCACCTCCGGGGCCCGTCCCGCACCGATTCTCTTCCGGGACAGCCCCCTTTCCCTGCGGCCCATGGAGGAGGTGGTTTCCCGGTACTACTTCCGGTTCTCCGCGGTGGATCGTCCGGGGGTGCTTTCCAGGATCTCCGGCGTGCTGGGACGCCACGGGATCAGCATCGCCTCGGTGATTCAGAAGGGACGCAGGGAAAAGGGGTCGGTGCCCATCGTGATGCTCACCCACGAGGCCCGGGAGGCGGATGTGCGTCGGGCCCTTTCCGAGATAGATCGGCTGGAGGTGGTCACCGCCCCCACCAGGCTCTTGCGCATTCTGGAAGCCTAGGGCAAGATGAGGTTAATGCGGGTGCTCGTGGAAGGAGGAACTTTCCGTTTGACCACCTCCCCGGAGGAGGTCCTCTTCACCCGGCGTCTCGGGGCCTGCGTGGCGGTGGGAATGGTGGACGCGGAGTCCGGGGTGGCCGGGCTCCTGCAGTATGTGCTTCCGGAGTCCCGGGGGCTTTCGGCTCCGGAGGGCTTTCCGGGTTTCTTCGCCGAGGAGGCCCTGCCGCGTTTCGTGGAGGAGTTTCGCCGCCGGGGCGGGGATCCGTTAAGGGTGCGGCTGGTGGTGGCCGGCGGCGGACGCTTCCGGGCCTCCCCCAAGTGGCTCGACATCGGAGCCAAAAACGCGGCCGCGGCCCGGTTCTTCCTGAAAAGACTGGGGCTTTTCCCCACGGCCGAGAGGGTGGGGGACTCGAAGGTCCGGAGGATGGAGGTCTCCCTTCGCGAGGGGATAAAGGTCTACACCGCTTACGAGGTGGAAAGCTGGTGAACCGTCGCGAACCCGTTCTGGAACACATCTTCGAGAAGGTGGACCGGATTCCCAACTTCCCGGAGACCGCCCGCAGGGCCCTGGCCCTTCTCCAGAACGACGAGGTGGACTTCGCGGAACTGGAAAAGGTCGTGCGCCACGATGCGGCCATAACCGCCAACTTCCTCAAGCTGGTAAATTCCGCGGCCTTCGGGCTGCCCCGAAAGGTGAACACCCTTCTCCAGGCCTTCTCTCTCCTGGGGATAAACCAGATCAAGTTCGTGCTCATCGCCTCGTGCCTGGGGGAGTATCTCAAGGAGCCCATAAGGGGATACGGACTCAGCCCCGAGGAGATATGGCTGCATTCCATGGCCTGCGGGCTTGCGGCCGAGGCCCTGGCCCGGCGGGCGGGGCTTCATCGTCCGGAAAACCTTTACACCGCGGCCCTGCTTCACGACATAGGCAAGATCGTCCTGGGTCTCTATGTGGAGGGAGAGCTCCACGACCTGGAGAAGACCCTTAAGGAAAATCCCGGGCTCACCTTCATGCAGGCCGAGTGGATGGTGCTCGGGGCTGATCACGCCATCGTGGGGGCGGAACTCCTGCGACGCTGGGAGTTTCCCCGGGAGGTTTACTTCGCGGTGCGGGCCCATCACGACGAAAGCCTCATGCTTCAGGGGCGGCTTCCCGCGCTTACGGCCCTGGCCAACGCCCTGGTAAACCTCATGGGGATAGGGGTGGGGGTGGACACCTTTGCCTATCACATCCCCGAGGGGTTGCTTGAGGCCGCAGGCGTGGGGGAAAAGGATCTCTATCCGGTTATAGTGGAGACCTTCGCCCGGGTCGAAAACCTCAAGGCCGCTTTCTTCTCATGAAAAACCTCCCTCCCGAGGCCCTGCTGCTGGGAAAGGTCGCCTTTCTCCTTGCGGCCTCCTGGCTGGCCTACTGGCTCACCCGGCGCACCCTGATCGTTTTCATCCAACGGCTGGCCGAGCGCTCCCGTACCGACATCGACGACCTCCTGGTACAACACGGCGTCTTCTCCGCTCTGGCCTACCTTGTCCCCCTTTCGGTGCTCTACTACGGGAGTCTTTTCGTGCCGCAGGTGAGGGCTCCGGTGGTGAAGGCGGTGGAGATCCTGCTTGCCCCGGTGGCGGCCCTCATCGTAAATCGAGGGCTCTCGGTGGCGCTTGCGCTTTACAACCGGCTTCCCTTCGCCAGGAGACACCCCATCCGTGGCTATGTGCAGATCCTCAAGTTCCTGGTGTGGCTTGCCGCGGGAATAGTGGCGGTGTGCACCCTGCTCGATCGCTCTCCCTGGGGCATTCTTTCCGGACTGGGAGCCCTGAGCGCCGTGGTGATCCTGGTCTTTCGCAACACCATTCTTTCCTTCGTGGCCAGCGTCCAGATCATCAGCCAGGATCTCATCCGCATCGGAGACTGGATCGAGGCCCCTCAGTTCGGCGCCGACGGCGAGGTGGTGGAGATGACCCTCTACAATGTCCTGGTTCAGAACTGGGACAAGACCATCGTGAGCATTCCTACCTACCGCCTGATGGAGGAGTCCTTCAAGAACTGGCGGGGGATGGAGCGCTCCGGAGGGCGCCGGATAAAGCGTCATCTCCTGGTGGATCAGAGCTCGGTGAAGTTCGTGGACGACGAGCTTCTCGAACGACTGAGGCGCATTCACCTCCTCCGGGACTACCTGGATCGCAAGCTCAGGGAGATCGAGGACTACAACCGGAGGATGGGGATAGACGCTGGGGCCTCTCCGCTGAACGGTCGGCGTCTCACCAACCTGGGCACCTTTCGCGTCTATGTGGAGGAGTATCTCCGGGCCCATCCCATGATCCGCAAGGACATGACCCTCATGGTGCGTCACCTCCAGCCCACCGCCGAGGGGCTCCCCCTGGAGGTTTACTGTTTCGTGGCCGACACCCGCTGGGTGCCCTACGAGAAGGTCCAGGCCGACATATTCGATCACATCATCGCCGCGGCGCCGGAGTTCGAACTCCGCATCTTCCAGAAACCCACCGGGTTTGACCTGAAAGAGGCCCTTTCCGGAAAGTGTTCTACGAAGAAGTATTCAGAAAATTAAATGAACGGGCCGTAAAGTATGCCGTTACCGGGGGCCTGGCTCTGGTGCTCCACGGGGTGGTGCGCCTTACCGCGGATCTTGATCTTTTTGTAGAACTGTCCGGAGAAAACCTGGAAAAGTTCTGGGGAGCCATGGAAGAGCTCGGATTCATGCCCCGGGTCCCGATTACGAAAGAAATCCTTCTTAATCCCGCGGAAAGGGATAGACTTTTTCGGGAAAAGAATATGGTGATGATGAGTCTCTATCATCCCGCCGATCTGATAAAACAGGTGGACTTTTTTATCAAAGAGCCTGTTCCCTTTGGGGAACTCGAGATAGAATGGAAAAAAGCAAAAGACATAGAAATTCCCGTGGTTTCTAAGAATACCCTTATAAGACTCAAAAGAATGGCTGGAAGGCCCCAGGATCTTAAAGACATCGAGATGCTGGAGAAGTTATGAAGGATTGGTATTTTGCTCCCGACCCGGAGACCCTGAGGCGTTTCAGGGATACCACGGTGGAAGAACGCCTGAGGTGGCTCGAGGAGACCTGGGAGTTTATTCTGAGGGCCGTGCCCCGGGAGAAACTCGAACGCTGGCTGCGGCTCAGAAGAGGCTCTGCTGGCGAGGGGCCTCCGCGGTAGTTTCTTCCTCTTCTCCTCCGAAAATGGATACCACCCCGTACACTCCATCGTAGCCCGGGCGCACATAGACTCGCCCTTCCCGTACCCGTCTGATACCCTCGAGGATCTTCTCCGGAACGAAGGAAGCCAGTTCGGAAAGAGGCTTTTCGAGAAGCAAAGCGAACTCGCTTCCGGCGAGATCCACCAGTTGCCGATAAGTACGCTTCACCCGCTTGCTTTGTGGTCCCACCCCCAGGGCCTCGGCGATGATTTCCTCAAGCGGCACCAGGTGCACCGAGAGGGGTTTGCCCGGGGGGCGATAGCCTTCGGGACGATCGGCCAGTTCCTCCACCCGGTGCATCACTCCCACGGTAAGAGGCTCGCCGCAGACCGGGCACCTGCCTCCGTGGGCCCGGGTTTCCGCCGGAGAGAAGAGGACTCCGCAGGATCGATGGCCGTCGAAGTGGTACTTGCCTTCCTCGGGATAGAACTCGACGGTGAAGGCCAGGTTGCCCTCCCGGAGAGCCGAAAGCAGGGCCGGATAACTCATGGGATACCAGAAGGCGTTGGCCTCCCGTCCCAGCTTGGCCGGGGAGTGGGCGTCGGAATTGGAGATCAGGGTGTAACGATCCAGAGCCGAAATGCGCCAGTTCATCTCGGGGTCCGAGGAGAGTCCGGTCTCGAGGGCCCAGATGTGTTCGGTTTCCTCCTCGAAGCATTCCTCCACGGAGTTGAATCCCGAAAAGGCCCCGAAGACCGAGTACCAGGGCGTCCAGGCGTGGGCGGGAATGATGGCTATGTCCGGGGAGATTTCGCGCAGCAGCCGCACCAGTTTTTTCACCGGGAATCCGAAGGTGGGCCGTCCGTCGGCGGAGAGATCCCCGAGCCGGGAGAGGGCCAGGTTGATCTCCCGCACCACCTCCAGCGAGGGGGCCAGGAGGAGGGTGTGGATGCGCCGGTTCCGGTAGGGGCCCTGGGAGAATATGTTGGAGACCTCCGCGGAAAGCACGAAGCGCACCCCCTCCGGATCGTCACGGAAAACATAGAGCCCTTCTTCCGGGGCCGGGACGAGGTATTCGCTGAGCTCCCGGAAGTAGTCCGGATGGGTGAAGTCCCCGGTGCCCACCAGGGCCAGGCCCTTCTCCCGGGCCACCCGGGCCAGAGTGGGCACGGTCATGTCCCGGCTGGTGGCCCGGCTGTAGCGACTGTGCACATGGAGGTCGGCCAGGTAGAATTTTCCGAACCACTCCCTCGGGGGCCATTCGTTTCCAGGGTTTGCTCCGGCCATTTCGCCTCCTTTCGTGTCTCCGTATGAGCTACCACAATCCTCCCCGAAGGCAACCACCCCCTCAAAAATAGGATCCGATCCCATTTTTTCGAGTTGACGGTGGGAAGAGGGGTCGGTTAAATGGGAGAGATCATGGAGAGGGTGTCTCTTCCCGAGGTGCTGGAAAAGGTCCGAGCCGGGGAACGGGTGAACCGGGCCGAGGCCAGGATCCTCTTCGAGGCGGATCTCTTCGAACTCGGGGAACTCGCCCGGGAGATACGCTTTCGCCTTCACCCCGAACCCATCGTGACCTATGTGGTGGATCGTAACATAAACTACACCAACATATGCGTTTCTGGATGCAAGTTCTGCGCCTACTATCGCTCTCCCGGAGACCCCGGGGGTTATCTTCTTTCCTTCGAGGAACTCGCCCGCAAGATCGAGGAGACCCTGACCCTGGGGGGGTATCAGATCCTCCTTCAGGGAGGCCTTCACCCTGATCTTCCCCTCTCCTACTACGAGGAAATGCTCTCCTTCATCAAGGAACGGTTCCCCCGGATCCATGTCCACGGTTTTTCCCCCCCGGAGATCGTTTTTTTCGCCCGCCGGGAGGGGCTCTCCATAGAGGAGGTCCTGCGACGCCTCATCGCCGCGGGTCTGGATTCCATCCCGGGCGGAGGGGCCGAGATCCTGGTGGACCGGGTGCGGCGAAGGATTTCTCCCAACAAGTGCTCGGCGGAGGAATGGCTCTCGGTCATGCGCATAGCCCACCGCTTGGGGCTCAAGACCACGGCCACCATGATGTTCGGACACATCGAAACCCTTGAGGAACGGGTGGAACACCTTTTTCGGATCCGGGAACTCCAGGACGAGACCGGGGGATTTACGGCCTTCATCCCCTGGCCCTTTCAGCCCGGCAACACGGCCCTTTCCGTGCCCAAGGCCACTCCGGTGGAATACCTCCGGACTCTAGCCGTGTCCCGCATAGTACTCGACAATGTGCCCAACCTTCAGGCTTCCTGGGTGACCCAGGGACCCAAGGTGGCTCAGGTGGCTCTCGAGTTCGGGGCCAACGACTTCGGAAGCACCATGATTGAGGAAAATGTGGTAGCCGCCGCGGGGGTAGCGCACCGCCTCTCCGAAGAGGAGATGCGCAGGATAATCCGGGCGGCCGGTTACGAGCCCCGGCGCAGACGAATGGATTACAGCCTGCTCGAGTGAATGGAAGAATATCCCGTCTCCCGCAAACCGGTTCTCTTCAGGGCCCGTCTGATCCTGCCCATGCAAGGCCCTCCGGTGGAAAACGGGGCCGTGGCGGTGGAAAGGGGGCGCATCGTTGCGGTGGGGCCCTATTCCCTGCTGCGACGCACCTTCTCCGGGCGCTCCGTGGATCTGGGCGAGGTGGCCCTTCTTCCGGCCCTGGCCAACGCCCACACCCACCTGGAGCTCTCGGTCCTCCGTTTCCGGCTCACCCCCACGGGGTCCTTCGTGACCTGGGTCAAGTCTCTCCTGCGCAAGCGGGCCGAATTTTCCCTGGAAGAGGTGCGCCGGGCCGCCGGCGAGGCCCTGAAGGAACTGTGGCGCGAGGGCGTGGGGTTGCTGGGAGAGGTGGGCAACACCGGCCTCACCCTGGCCCTCCTCCGGGAGGCCCCTTTTTTTACCGTTTACTTCAGGGAAATCATTGATTTCCGGGGCACCACGGAGCTCAAGGATTTCCTGGCCCGGTTCCCGGAAGCCCGTATGGTTTACGCCCTCTCTCCCCATGCCCCCTACACGGTCTCTCCGGTGCTAATCCAGGCCATAAAGAGCTGGACCAGGCGCCGGGGACGCCCCTTTTCCATCCATGTGGCCGAATCCCCGGAGGAGACCCTATTTCTCCGGGACGGAAGCGGCCCCATCCGTTTCCTTCTCGAGGAGAGAGGGCAGTTTCACCCGGAATTTCGGGCCCCGGGACTCTCCCCGGTGGCTTATCTGGATCGACTGGGGGTGCTCGACGACCGGACCATCTGCGTCCATGTGGTACAGGTAAGCCCGGAGGACATCGAGATCCTGGCCCGGAGGCGGGTGCGTCCCTGCCTCTGTCCCAGAAGCAATGTCTTTCTCGGGGTGGGGCTCCCACCTCTCCCGGATCTCCTCCGGGCCGGACTTAGACCCTGCCTGGGCACCGACAGCCTGGCCAGTAACGACCGGCTCTCCATCCTTTCGGAAATGGAGGTCCTGTACTACGCCTATCCCGAGATCCCCCCGGAGACCTACTTTCTCATGGGCACCCTCTGGGGGGCGGAGGCCCTGGGACGCCGGGATCTCGGGGCGCTCGCGCCGGGTTTCCGCCCGGAGATGATCGCCCTTTCGGGATCCTTTTCCGGTTCCGATCCGGTGAGGGGTCTTCTCGAAGGTCCCAAAAAGGTGGAGGCGCGCATCTATGAGGATCTTTAGGCTGGGTCTGGTCAACTACTTCAACACTGCTCCCCTGCGCTATCGGCTCCGGGATCTGCTCCCTTCCCGGGTCAAAGTGATCTACGGCAGCCCGGCTCAACTTAACCGTCTCATCGCGGAGGGAGAACTCGAGGCCGGCCTCGTATCCTCCCTGGCCTATGCCAAACATCACCGGGATCTCCTGCTCCTTCCCGATCTTTCCATCAGCGCCACCGGCCGGGTGGGAAGCGTGCTCCTCTTTTTCCGGGGCCCCCTCCGGGGTCTTTCCGAACGGACCGTGGCCGTGACCCCCGAGAGCGCCACCTCCGTAGCCCTCCTGAAGCTTTTGCTCGAAGACTTTTACGGTCTGAGTCCCCGGTATCGTTCCGGCCCTCCCGGTTCGGCGGAGGCCGGCTATCTCGCCATCGGCGACGAGGCCCTGCTCCTGCGCCGGAATCCCCCTTTTCCGGAGGTACTGGATCTCGCCGGAGTGTGGATGGAGAGAACCGGGCTTCCCTTCGTGTTCGCGGTGCTCGCGGTGCACCGGAGGGCCGTGGAGCTTTTTTCCGAGCTCATCGGCCCCCTCGCCGGGGCCCTTTACCTCTCCCGGGCTTACGGCCTGGCCCATCTAAGGGAAATCGCCCGGAGATGTCCCTCCGCGCTTACCCCGGACGAGGCCCTCGGGTATCTTCTGGGGCTGGAGTACGACCTTTCCGGGCTAAAACAGGAGGCCCTGCGCGTATTCTTTCGGCACCTGGCGCGCCGGGGCGAGATCTCCCGGCCGGAAGACCTTGCGTTCGTGGAGCTTCCATGAAGGACCGCAAAGGCTTCGTGCGCGAAAAGTTTTCCCGGGTCACCCGGAGATACGACCTGGTGAACACCCTGGGAAGCCTGGGCATAGACGCCCGCTGGAGGCGAAAGGCCGCCGCGGAACTGGCCGGATTTCCCGGTCCGCTCCTGGATCTGTGTGCGGGGACCCTGGTGCTCGCCAGGGAACTGGTCCGTCAGGAGCCTCGACCGGTGGTGGCTCTGGATCTCACCCCGGAGATGCTCCTCTACGGCACCTTTCGGCTCTCCGGGGATCCCCTCGCCGGATGGATCCGAGCGGTGTGCGGGGACGCCGAAAGTCTCCCCTTTGCCGGGGAAACCTTTTACGGAGCCACCATGGCCTTCGGTCTGCGCAATCTCTCCCGTCCCGAAAAGGGGCTGCTCGAGGCCTTCCGGGTGCTCAAACCGGGAGGCAAACTGGTCATCCTGGAATTTTCCCGTCCCCGGACCCCTCTATTCGCTCCCCTTTATCGTCTCTACCTCCGTTACTACATGCCCCTTCTGGGAGGACTGCTCACCGGGGATCGCGAGGCCTATCATTATCTGGCCCGTTCCATTTACGAGTTTGCCGCTCCGGAGGTGGTCCTCTCCTGGCTCTCGGAGGCCGGTTTCCGGGAGCCTAAGGCTTACCCCCTGACCTTCGGGGTGGTAACCATCTACACCGGAATCAAACCGTAAGGCCCCGCCGGCGGAAGAACCTTTCCGCAAATTCAGCCAGGCGCGTGTAGGCCCTCTCCAGGACCTCCTCCGGAGGCAAGAAGACCACCCGGAAGTGGGCCGTGCCGGGGACCTCCCCGAACCCGCTCCCATGGACCACCACCACCCCGGTCTCCAGGATCAGCTCCCGCACGAACTCCCGGTCCGAGACCCCCGGGATCTCTATACGAGGAAAAGCGTAGAAGGCTCCCCGGGGTTTGACACAGGAGATCCCGGGGATCTCATTAAGCATTTTGTAAGTGAGGTCGCGGCGCCGGCGGAGCTTCTCCAGTACCGCCGGAAGGTGCGACTGATCCCCCTCCAGGGCCACGGGGATGGCGTACTGTTTGGGGTGACTGGTGGAGAGCCGGGCCCGGGCCAGCTTGTGAATGGCCTCGATGTAGTCGCTCACCACTTCCGCCGGCCCGGAAACTATTCCCCAGCCTATCCGGAACCCAGGAGCCAGGTAACACTTGGAAAGACCGTTAAAAGTCACCACCGGGACATCCGGGGCCAGGGCCGCAATGGAGTGATGCCGATCCCCGTCAAAGACCAGCTTGTCGTAGATCTCGTCCGAAAGGATTACCAGACGGTGTCGACGGGCGATCTCGGCGATGGCCAACAGGACCTCCCGGCTGAAGACCGCCCCGGTGGGATTGTTGGGATTGATGAGCACGATGGCCCGGGTGCGTTCGTTCACCTTGGCCTCGATCTCCTCCGGATCGGGCTGCCACCCCGCCTCCTCCCGCAGGTAATAGGGGTTGGGCTCGGCCTCCAGTTTGGCCAGGATGGCGGTGTAGAGGGGATAGCCCGGGTAGGGCACCAGGACATTGTCGCCGCTGTTGACCAGAGCGGTGAGGGCGAAGTCGATGGCCTCGCTGGCCCCGGTGGTGATGAAGATGTCCACCGGCTCTATTCCGGCCCGACGGGCCTCGCGCCGTATGGCCTCGATGGCCTCGTCCACCCCGGCTGAAGCGGAATAACCGGTGAGGTTTTCCAGCATGGCCTTGCAGGCGGCTTCCACGATGGGCCGGGGCGTGAAAAAGTCGTACTGAATGGGATCCCCTATGTTGAGGAAGAGCAGTTCCTTTCCCCGACGGGCCGCCTCCTCCGCGGTGACGACGATGTCCCGCACCGCATACTCGATCCTCTCCGTTCGACGAGCCGGTCTTATGGGAGGAAAGGCCATCTTTCCCGCAACCTTAAGAGGAGTTGAACCCTGATATTGCCCCTCTTCCCGCACTTTGTCAATCATCCGCCGATGGTCCGCATGAGTCTGCGCGGCTCAAGCCCGAGGCGGGAGGCCGGTTTTCGGCGTACCGCCTGGCGAAGGGCCTCGGCCAGGGCCTCCTCCCCGCGGGCGAGGTGGGGCCTCAGGTCAAACTCCCGGTCGGAGAAGAGGCAGTATCTTATCCGGCCCTCCGGAGTGATGCGCAGGCGGTTGCAGTGGCGGCAGAAGTGTCGGCTCATGGCCGCAATAAATCCCACGGTGCCCTTTCCCCCGGGGAGTCGGAAGACCCGGGCCGGTCCTCCTCCCTCCACCTCGGCCGGACGAAGCTCTCCGGCCTCCGCCGCCCTCTCCCGGATCTCCTCCAGGGGCACGAATCGATCCGGCCCCCACTCCGTCCCTTCGCCCACCGGCATGAACTCGATGAACCGCAGGTGCACCGGCGTGGAAAGCGTCCACCGGGCCAGCTCCGGTACCTCCTCGTCGTTCAAACCCCGCATCACCACCACATTTACCTTCACCGGCGTGAGCCCCGCGGAGAGAGCGGCCTCGATGCCGGCCAGCACCCGCTCGAGGCCGTCCACCCCGGTAATTCTGCGAAACTTTTCGGGGTCGAAGGTGTCCAGGCTCACATTGACCCTGCGCAGTCCGGCCCCCCGGAGCTCCTGAGCCAGATTCGCCAGAAGAAGACCGTTGGTAGTGAGGGAAAGGTCCCGCAGCCCCGGGATGCCGGCGAGCATCCTTATCAGCCCGGCAACCCCCCGGCGCACCAGGGGTTCCCCCCCGGTAAGCCGCACCCTTTCCACTCCCAGATGCACCGCCACCTTCACCAGACGATAAATTTCCTCGTAGGAAAGGATCCTCTCCGGGGCCAGCCATTCGAAAGGCCTGCCGCTGCAGTAAAGACAGCGCAGATTGCAGCGATCGGTGATCGAGATCCTCAGGTAGGTGATCCTGCGGCCGAAGAGATCGACGAGCATTTCAAAAGCTTTTTATACTCCCCTCTCATCCGGTTGAAAAGGGCGATGGTTTCCTCCGCCGCGTAATCCGGATAGGTCCAGGGAAGGGGCCGGAAGCTCCCCTCCCGAAAAAGGAGGGTCACCTCGGCAAAGACCCCCTTACCCAGGTAGATGCGATGGGCGAAGTCCTTGAAGGTGGCCAGTACCAGACGGGAAAGGAGGAGGTAGCCCGGATCGAGATTCACGGTGCGTTTGTCCCCCCTCGCGAAGGCTCTCTCCACCTCGTAGGTCCAGTGTTTCACCTCCACTAGATCCTCCTGCGGGCGCAGGTCGAAGAAGAAAAAGGCCCGCGTGAGGGGAGCCCCGAATTCCCGGGCGTAGTAATCCGTGAAGTCGAAGGGAAACCACGGAGACCTCTCCCGCGCGGGTCCCAGCTTCCGGGAAAGGACCTCTATCGCCTCAAGGACCCGCTCCCGATCCCTCCCGAAGGCACTCACGAAGTAGAGGGCCGGTGGGGGATTACCCGGATGACTCACCCTTTACCTCCGACCAGCGTCGGGCCTCCTCCACCAGCATCACCGGAATGCCCTCCCGCACCTCATAGAAGAGGTCGCATCGGCGGCAGAGAAGACCCGGGGGACTTTCCACCGCCTCCACCTCACCCTTGCACCTGGGACAGGCCAGAAGCTCGAGAAGTTCACGGGGCACCACCTCGGCCATGGTCTTTCCCCCTTGCTGCTCAAGCGTTTTGCTTTTATTATTCAACCCGTTATAAATACCATGAAAAAGCGACTTCTGATAATCGAAGACGAGGGAGCCATCCGGGAGCAGTTAGGAGAGTATCTCTCTTTACTCTTCCCGGAAGTGGAGATAGATCTCGTCGGCACTCTCGCCGAAGCGCGTCGTCTTTACGCGGAAAGGCACTACGATCTTATAATTTCCGATTGCGATCTTCCGGATGGAAGTGCCTGCAAACTTTTGAAAACCCTCCCCCCTCAAATTCCCGTCATTATCCTTACCGGTCTCGTGGACGAAGATCTGCTGGGGGAGGTGGAAGAGGAATATCGCGGTCCTTTATATCTTCTGAAAAAGCCGGTTCCTCTGGACGAAATCACGAACATCGTGGGCAATCACCTTGGCGGGTCTTCTTGAACTCTCCCGCAGACTGGCTGAGCGACTGGGGATCCCCTTCCGTGAAAGTCGGATCTTTCTTCGCCTCCTGCTTGAGGAAATTTCCCGGGGTCTGGCCACGGACGATACCGTGTACCTGAAAGGGCTGGGGCGGTGGCGCGTTTCTCGCACCAGGCAGGGGGTTCGGCTTACTTTCAGACCCGGCCGGCCGCTTCGCGAGAGGATCAGCAGGTCAGGTGAAAGGCCCCGGCCACCCGACGACCGGCGCGGAGAAGTTCGTTGAAGCGTTCCGCCGCCCGGGCGGTGGGATAGGCCTCGAGCTCGATCCCCAGGGAGGAGGCTTTCTCTCTTACCCGCGGATCGATGCGCATCACCCCGCTGGCCCCGGTGCCCACCACCAGGATCTCGGGCCGGGCCGCCCACACATCCTCCAGATCCTCGGGCTGGAGGTAATGGCCCTCCTTCCGCCACCAGTCCGGACGAACCTCCCCCTCCACGATCTTGAGATCGCGCCGATAACTCCGCCCGGCCACCACCATTTCTCCGAAACGATAGGACTCAATCATGCCGCCTTCCTCAGGAGGTTTTCCTCTTCCCGCTTGAGGGCTTCGGTGCGGAAGTGGGTGATCAGGGCGTCCAGTATTTCGTCGATGTCACCGTCCAGAACCTCCTCCAGGCGGTAAAGGGTGAGCCCCACCCGATGATCCGTGACCCGGTTCTGGGGAAAGTTGTAGGTCCGGATGCGTTCGCTGCGGTCGCCGGTGCCCACCTGGCTGCGGCGTTCGGCCTGGATCTTCTCCTGTTGTTCCCTAAGGGCCATCTCGTAGAGGCGGGCCCGCAGGATCTTCATGGCCGTGGCCCGGTTCTGGTGCTGACTGCGCTCGTTGGCACAGTAGACCGTTATCCCGGTGGGAAGGTGCGTAATGCGCACCGCGCTTTCGGTGCGGTTCACATGCTGGCCTCCGTGCCCCGAAGCCCGCATGGTCTCGATGCGCAGATCCTCGGGACGGATCTCCACCTCCACCTCGTCGGCCTCGGGCAACACCGCCACCGTGACCGTGGAGGTGTGGATACGCCCCCCGGACTCCGTAACCGGGATGCGCTGGACCCGGTGCACCCCGCTTTCGTACTTGAGCCGGCTGTAAGCCCCTTTGCCGTCGATGCGCAGGATGGCCTCCTTGAAGCCTCCCAGACCGGTCTCGTTGGCCGAAAGGATCTCCGTTTTCCAGCCCCGGCGTTCGGCATATCGGGTGTACATGCGCAGGAGATCCGCCGCAAAAAGCGCCGCTTCCTCCCCCCCTGCACCGGACCGAATCTCCAGTATCACGCTCTTTTCGTCGTTGGGATCCCGGGGAAGCAGCAGGAGGGGGATCTCCTTCTCCAGTACCTCCAGTCGTTCCTCCAGCTGCTTGATCTCCTCCCGGGCCAGCTCCCGGAGTTCCTCGTCCTTCTCCTCTTCCAGGAGTTCCTTGTTTTCGGCGAGCTCCTTAAGAATCCGTTGGTATTCCCGGTAGGCTTCCACCACCGGCTCAAGCTCCGCGTGTTCGCGGGCCAGCCGGGCGTAACGCTCCCGGTCCGAAAACAGGGCGGGATCCGAGAGCTCCTCCGAGAGCTCCCGATAACGCCGTTCCACCTCGGCGAGTCTGGAAAGATAGAGGTCCGAAAGGGCCATGATTTACCGGGATTCCTTCTCCCTGTAGTAATCCGCGTACTTCTTCATGAACTTTTCCACGCGCCCTTCGGTGTCCACAAAACGCTGCTCCCCGGTGAAGAAGGGGTGGCACTTGGAACAGACCTCCACCCGGATTTCCGGCCGGGTGGCCCCCACCCGCAATTCGTTTCCGCAGGCGCAACGCACCACCGCCTCGGGATAATACTCCGGATGAATCCCCTTTTTCATGACCTTCCTCCCCGTAGCACCTGAAATTTTCGTCTAAGTTTAACGCCCCCTTTTCCGGTGGCAAGTTCACTGGTTCATGGAGGCCAGGAATTCGGCATTGCTCCTGGTGTCCTTCATCTTGTCCAGCAGAAACTCCATGCAGTCCACGGGATTCAGCGGGGAGAGCACCTTGCGGAGCAACCACACCCGGTGCAGGATCTCCGGCGGCAGCAGGAGCTCCTCCTTTCGGGTGCCGCTGTGATGGATGTCTATGGCCGGCCAGATACGCCGGTCCGCCAGGCGCCGATCCAGATGGATCTCCAGGTTTCCGGTCCCCTTGAATTCCTCGAAGATCACCTCGTCCATCCGGCTTCCGGTATCCACCAGACAGGTGGCGATGATGGTAAGGCTTCCCCCTTCCTCGATGTTTCGGGCGGCCCCGAAGAATCTCTTGGGTTTGTGGAGCGCGTTGGCGTCAATGCCTCCGGAAAGGAGCTTCCCGCTCGAGGGCACCACGGTGTTGTAGGCCCGGGCCAGACGGGTAAGGCTGTCGAGAAGGATCACTACATCGTAGCCGTGTTCCACCAGGCGTTTGGCTCGTTCGATCACTATCTCGGCCACTTGAGTGTGGCGCTGGGGCGGTTCGTCGAAGGTGGAGCTTATCACCTCGGCCGCCGGTACGCTGCGTTCCATGTCGGTAACCTCTTCCGGACGCTCGTCGATGAGGAGAATTATGAGGTAAATGTCCGGATAGTTTCGGGCGATGCCGTTGGCGATGTTCTGGAGGAGCATGGTCTTTCCCGTACGCGGCGGAGCCACGATGAGACCGCGCTGACCCTTCCCGATGGGGGTGAAGAGATCGATGATCCGGGTGGAAAAGTTGTCCGGATCGGTCTCCAGTCGCAACCACTCGTTGGGATAGATGGGGGTGAGGTTGTCAAAGGGAATGCGCAGGCGGGCCCGCTCCGGGGGCTGAAAGTTGATTCTTTCGATCTTGAGAAGGGCGAAGTACTTCTCTCCCTCCTTGGGGGGACGAATGGACCCCGTGATGGTGTCCCCGGTGCGCAGACCGAAGCGTCGAATCTGGGAGGGGGATACATAGATGTCCTCCGGCCCGGGGAGATAACTGTAGTCCGGGAACCGCAGGAAGCCGAACCCCTCGGGCAGAACCTCAAGTACTCCCTCGGCCCGCACCTCGCCGCCCTTTTCAAGATGGGTGCGCACGATGGAGGAGACGAGCTCCTGCTTGCGCATTCCCGAGGCGTTTTCCACCCCGAAGGCCTCGGCCAGCTCCGCCAGCTCGCTAAGGGGCCGCTGCCGGAGATCGCGGAGATCCAGTACCGCAACTTCCCCGCGTTCCTCAGGGGCTTTCTCTGTGGTCAGAAGGGTCTCCTGAGACATAGAACTAACTCCTTGATGTGAATTTGCATTCGTTAGGAAGTCTTCCTTAAAAAAATCTATTGACCTTGCAGGGCGGGCTAATTCCAAGAGGCCCGAAGACTATCTTACCATCAATAATATTAAAAAGGAAATGGGGTGTCAAGATGTTAACTGGTTTGAAATATCTTCTATGGTTTGGAACCAGTCTGAACAAGAAAAAAATTGGGAGGCGAGCACGCTTTTTATCACACCCTCTCTCCTTCCGAGGAAGCCCTCCGCGGGTCTTTCAGCCTTTTGGACACCCAAAAATTTTTATTAAGGCGGGAAACCCTTGAGAATCAAGGTGCCGGGGCCCGGAATCGAACCAGGGACACGCGGATTTTCAGTCCGCTGCTCTACCGACTGAGCTACCCCGGCACTTTCCACCATAAATACCATCTTTTATCGGTCTTGCAAGTCCCTAAACGGGCTTGATCTTCTTGTGTTTGGGAACCTCCCTGCGGCGCTTGACCAACTCCTCCCCGAAAAGAACGCTCTTCAACCACCGGAACCCGAACTGGAGGAGAGCCAGGTCGTCCTCCCGGATGCGGGAAAGGGTTCCCTCGTCCACCTCGAAGATTTCCAGAAATTTGCTCTCGAAAACGAAACGGCGAAACCGTTCCGGATTGGTGCTCACCATAAAAAAGAGCTGGAGGCTCTTTTCCGGGACCTCCACCGGACCCAGCGACTCCTTTTTCATGACGATCTCGGCCCATTCCTTTACCGGCTCCTCCGTCTCCGGGATGCCCTGACTCCGTCGATATTCCTCTACGGTGATCTCCGGCCCGGAATCAAGTCCCTGACAGAACCCCTCCTTCACCAGGTAGTAAAAGTCCTCGTTGCGTCCCTCGTCGCGATTGCGAAAGATCCCCAGTCCCAGGGGATAGTACCGACAGGCCAGAGGCCGCACCGGATAGACCGTGCACCCCTCCTCCCCCAGGAAGGGACAGGTCTTCTCTTCGTCGTCCCGCATCCTGAGTCTGGCCACCGGAAGCCCCGACCGGGGAAGAATGAAGGGTTCGGTGTACTGAAGAAGGAATTCGTCGGTGGTGAGCCCCAGATGGTTGCGCAGGCGCAGAATGTCGTAAGGGGTAAGCGGCAGATAAAGGGCCGAACAGCAGAGTTTGAAACAGGGCACCCCGGGCCCGCACTGAAAGACGAACTTCGTGTGGGGTTCCAGCTTTATGGGAACGATAATGCGATCCATTCCGCGAAGTTCAGTGATGGCCATAACGCCCTCTCCTTTAACGCCGTTTTCTCAATCTTACCCCGAAAAATCCGTCGAGACCATGGCGATGGGGATAGGTGTGCAGGAACCCGTTTTCGTCCACCAGATCCCGGGCCGGCTCGGGAAGTACCTTCCGGGGATCCTCGATCTCAAATTCAGAATGGCTCGAAAGAAATTGCGCCACCACCTCCTCGTTCTCCTCCGGTTCGAGACTGCAGGTGGCGTAGACCAGAACTCCTCCCGGTTTCAGAACCTCGACCAGTCCCTCGAGAAGGGCCAGCTGTTTTTTGGGGACCTCCACGAGATCCTCCGGTCTCCGGGCCCACTTGATGTCCGGATGCCGACGAATGACCCCGGTGCCGGTGCAGGGGGCGTCCACGAGGATGCGATCGAAAAAGTTCCCTCCCAGAGTCCTCACCGACCGGAGGACATCTCCGGTTACGGTCTCCACATTGTTCACTCCCAGACGGGCGGCGTTCTCCCTGAGGCGTTCGAGACGCCAATCGTAGAGATCGTAGGCGTAAATCCGACCGGTATTGCGCATGAGCTGGGCCAGATGGGTGGTTTTTCCTCCCACCCCGGCGCAGGCGTCCAGCACCCTTTCCCCGGGCCTCGGAGACACCAGATAGGAGACCAGCTGGCTGGCCTCGTCCTGGACCTGAAGCCAGCCCACCCGGAAGGCCCTCAGATCCGTGATGCGCCCCCGGAATCCGCGAAGCACGATGCCCTCCGGGCTGTAGCGGCAGGCCTCGGCTTCGGGAATCTCCGAGCGCAGGTACAGGAGGAGCTGATCCCGGGTTACCCGCAGGGTGTTCACCCGCACCACCAGGGGCGGCTTCTCGTTTCCCGCGGCAAGCAACCTTTCGGTCTCCTCCTCTCCGAAACGGGAAAGCCACCGTTCCACCATCCACTCCGGATAGGAATACCGCACCGAAAGATAGGCCACGGGATTCATCTCCCGCGGTGGTTCCGGGGGATGGTTGCGCACCCCGGCAATTCGGCGCAGAACGGCGTTGACGAAGGACACCACCCACTTTCCCCGTCCGCGTTTGATCAGCTTCACCGCCTCGGCCACCGCCGCCCGTTCCGGAATCCTGGTGAAGAGCAACTGGTAGGCGGAGAGCCTCAGGAGGTTGCGTACCTGAGGGTCCATCTTGTCGAGCGGCTCCTCGGCAAAGCGCGAGATGACATAGTCCAGGTAGTAGAGGTGACGCACCACCCCGTTTACCAGTTCTCCGCAGAGGGCTCGATCCCGGGGATCGGGCAAAACGCTTTTGACCAGCACTTCGGAGAGGATCTCGTCGAGGAGGGGTTTGCCCCGTTCCCATCGAATCAGGGTCTTCAGGGCCATGGCCCGGGGATTGCGGCGGGGCAGTTTGGGCATCCTCAATCCCCCCGCCGCAGGGCCTCTTCGGTCTTCCGGCGGAGTTCCTCGAGGGCCCGGGAGATGCGCGGGACCGGACGCCGTAGGCCCTGAAGCACCTCCGGGGGAAGACTCCGGAGCTCGGTCAGGGCTCGCTCCCTGATCTCCGAAAGGGACGGAGCGGGGGCCGTCCTCCTTCCGTCCTTCAACACCGGACGCAGAAGGGGTTCCCCGACAAGGGCCTCCTCCCGCAGGCCCAGTTCGTCTTCCAGAAACTTTCCCTCCTCCTTCCGTCGGAAGACCTGCTTGCGCCCCGGATAGGTCACCTTCCCTTCGGAGAGTTTCATGCAGGGGCGGCCCTCGTACTCCACCAGCTTGTAGGCGAGATCCAGATACGGAGCGTCGTGAGACACCCCCATGCGGGTGCCCACTCCAAAGGCGTCCACCGGAGCACCGCTTTCCACTATCTCGGAGATGCGCCGTTCGTCGAGCCCCCCGGAGACGAAGATGCGCACCTCCTTAAGACCGGCCTCGTCCAGGATCCGGCGCACCTCCCGGGAGAGTTCGATCACATTGCCGGAATCGAGACGCACTCCCCGAACCAGGATGCCCTCTTCCGCAAGGCGCCGAGCCAGCCGTGCGGCCACCTTCGCCCCCCGCAGGGTATCGTAGGTGTCGATCAGGAAGACCGCTTTATCCGGAAAGTTCTCCGCAAAGGCCAGGAAGGCCTCCTCCTCGGAAGGAAAACTCTCCACGAAGGAGTGAGCCATGGTTCCGGTGACGGGGATACCGAAGAGCTTTCCGGCCAGCACATTGCTGGTGGCGGAGAACCCGGCGATGTAGGAGGCCCTTGCGGCGTGGAGCCCGGCCTCAAGCCCGTGGGTGCGGCGGGCCCCGAAGTCCACGCAGGTTCGCCCCCGGGCCGCCAGTACGCACAGGGCCGCTTTGGTGGCCAGGGTGGTCTCCACATTGACCAGGTTTATCACCAGCGTTTCCACGATCTGCGCCTCCGGAAGCGGAGCCGTGATTTCCACCACGGGTTCGTTTTCAAAAAAGACCGTCCCCTCCGGAAGCGCCCACACCTCGCCGGTAAAGCGAAAGCCCCGCAGGTAGTCCAGAAAGTCGGCTCGAAAGAGTCTCAGGGACTCCAGGTAGGCGAGATCCTCGTCGGTGAAACGGAATTCGCGCAGGGCTTCAAGAAGCGGCTCCAGCCCGGCAAAAAGGAGAAAGGATCGCGAGGGAGGGAGTTTGCGCACGAAGAGGGAAAAGGTGGCCCGGGCGAACATGCCCCGGGCCACATAGACCTGGGCCATGGTGAGTTCGTAAAGATCCGTGAAAAGAGCGGAGGGACGAAGCCAGTTAGTGATGGACATGTTTCAACGGATTTCGGCCTTGTAGATGCGTTCCATCCTTTTAAGGGCAAAGGCGTGGGCCTCGGGATCAAAGTCGGCCACCGCGTCCCCGGGCACCACCACCCGAAAACCCCGGAAAAAGGCCCCCGCTGCCGTATCCATAACGCAGATGCTGGTGCACACCCCGCAGAGCCACACCTCCTCCACCCGGAGCTCCCGGAGCACCTCCTCCAGTTCGGTGCGGAAGAAGGCATCAAAGCGGGTCTTCTCTATCACCCGGTCGCCCTCCCCGGGAGCCAGGTCGGGGACCACCTCCGCCCCCCAGGTCCCCCGGACGCAGTGGGCGGGAAAGGCGGCGAACTCCGCATCGTCCGGGGCGTGAGCGTCACAGACGAAGATCACCGGTTCACCCCGGGCCCGGAATTCCTCTACGAGCTCTTTCACCCGGGGGATGATCCTTCGAGCCGTCTCGCCGCAGTAGAGCACCCCTTTCGGATCCACGAAGTCGTTCAGCATGTCTATCACGATGAGGGCCCGCATGACTCACCCCTTTTTCCGCAAAGTTAATAGGGCTTCGAGCGTTTGGCAAGGATGGGCCTTTGGGGTTAAATAGGGGCATGCAACGGCGGGACCTCCTCCAGGTGCTGGTTGGTGGTGGGGCGTTTGCGCTTCTCGGATTTCTGGGATTGCGCACGGCGGAACACTTTCTGCCCCGCCCCCCCCGAAAGATCCTGATAAAGGAAAAGGACCTCCCCCTCCCGGGGAGGGTGAAGGTGGGGGAGGAGTACTTCCTGGTGAGGGCTGCCGACGGACGCCTTCGCGCCTTCTCCAGGAGGTGTCCGCACCTGGGCTGCACGGTGAACTACATCCCGGATCGGGAGCTTTTTCTCTGTCCGTGCCACCAGAGCCGTTTTACCCTGACCGGGGCTTACATCGCCGGACCGGCCAAGAGAGGGCTTTATGCGCTCCGTTTCGAAAGGACCCGAGCCGGACTTGTCCTCGAGATACCGGGTTAGCCCGCGGATTTCCTGGATGCTCACCGCCGCCCTGCTGGTGGCCGTGGCGTCGGGCCTCTTTCTGGCCTATCCCTTCTCCGAATCCGCGCCCTTCGTTTCCACGGTGGGGATCGAGAATGTGGTCCCCTTCGGGGATTTCTGGCGCAGGGTGCATTACTTTAGCGCCTGGCTGGTGCTGCTTTCCCTGCTTTATCACGCGGTGGAGGCCCTCCTGGCCCGGGCCTACCTTCGGCGCACGCCCCTTTCCTGGCTGGGGCTCACCCTCTCCCTTCCCCTCCTCTTTATCCTTGCCTTCACCGGATACATTACCCGATGGGACGAAACCGGACGGCTGGCCGGCTACATCGCCGAAAGCCTGACCCTGAAGATCCCCCTGGCCGGGAAAACCCTTGACGCCCTGCTCTTCATGGTGCGGGAGGACGGAGTGCACCGGGCCTATCTCTTTCACATCTACGGCTCCCTGGGCCTTCTCCTGGGGATGGGCGTCTGGCACTTCAGGCTGCGGCGACTGCCCCTTTCCGAACTGCTCCTCGCCCTGGTCCTTTGTTGTGGAGCGGCCCTGGTGATTCCGGTGGGCTTGCACGCCCCGGGGACCTATCTACTGGTCAAGGGCCCCTGGTTCTTCGTGGGTATCCAGGAGGCCCTGCGTCACCTCCGTCCGGAGGTGGCCGGGCTGCTCTTTCCCCTGGCGGGGCCGGTCTTCTATCTGGTCGTCGTCTTCCCCCGGGTTCGGCGTGCGGCCCTGCTGGGACTCACCCTCTGGGGGCTCCTTTACGGGGGACTTACCCTCTGGGGGCTCTGGCGATGAAAAGAGGGCTGGCTTTCGCCCTGGTGATCCTCCTCGTGGCGGTGGTGATCAGGGAAAGGAGGTTTCGTCGCGCCCCCAGGGTTTACACCCTGACCTCCGGCAGGGTGGACATGTGTCTGGCCTGTCATCGGGAGAGCCCGGGACGGGCTCACGCCCGCGGAGTGGTGGGGTGTGCGGACTGTCACCTGGGAGATCCCCTCACCGTGGAGAAAGAACGGGCCCACCGGGGAATGGTGAAGAACCCGGCGGACCTGCGGCTGGCCGATCGCACCTGCGGGCGTCCGGAGTGTCACCCCGGCTACGGCAGGAGGGTCAAAAAGAGCCTCATGGCCACCAACAGAGGCATCATCACCACCCTGCGGTATTACTGGGGAGAGATAAAGGACTTCGGGGCCGAGGCCTCGGTGGAGGCCCTCATGAAGAGCGGGGAGAGTTCCCCGGCTCTGGACTACTTCCGCAAGCTCTGCGGAACCTGTCACCTGTGGCTTCCCCGGGAGAAGCTTCCGGGATTCCTCAGGGAGAAGGGCGGAGGGTGCGCGGCCTGCCACCTCGTCCCTGGGAAGGGGCCCGGGAAAAGACCTCACCCGGTGCTCACCCGCAGGATTCCCGTCAAGAATTGCGCTCGATGCCACAATCGTAGCGGTCGCATCGGGTTGTCCTATCAGGGACTTTACGAAAACGAACAGTACGGAGCCCCCATTCGCGAGGGCACCTTCGGCGCGGAGGAGCTGGCCGACGGTCGCTTCGTCTCCCGGATACCCCCGGATGTGCACTACAAGGCCGGAATGAGCTGCGTGGACTGTCATGTCCAGAACGAAACCATGGGCGACGGAAGGAGTTACGCCCACCTCGAGGAATCCGTGGAGATCACCTGCGAGACCTGTCACGGCGGAGACGGAAAGACCCGGAAGGGGACCCGGCTCTCCAACCTGGTGAGGAGGAACGGAAAACTCTATCTCCGGGCCAAACTCACCGGCAAACTCCTCCTGATTAAACCCCCGGATCCCGTGGCCTGTCGGCATCGGGTACATCGCCGTCTGGCCTGTTACGCCTGTCACGACCGCCGCGTCCCCCAGTGTTTCGGCTGTCATGTGCGAAGGGACCCCCGGGAAAGACAGCTCGACAAGCTCTCCTTCCGCAAGACCGCAGGGCTGTGGGAGGAGTTCCGGAGTTACATGCGCTTGACCCGGCCCACCCTGGGCCTTTACCGAAACAGGGTGGAGATTCTGGTTCCGGGCTGACAGGACTTCGTGACCCTTCTTTCCCCGGAGGGGAAGGTGGAGAGGGAGTTCCGGCGCATCACCTGGTCCCACCAGTATCCCCACAACACCGGAAGGGCCCGGGGATGTCCGGATTGCCACGCGGATCCCAAGACCCTGGGACTGGGATACGGAACACTGACCTATCTGGGAGGCGACCGATGGCGTTTCACCCCTGCGGAAGCCCCGGCGGAGCTCCTGGGGCTCGATCACGGTCTCTCCCAGGTGGTCACCCTCTCGGGGAAACCCCTGGTGCACTTCCGGCCGGGAGTGCGGGCCTTCGGGGCCGAGGACCTCCGGCGCATCCTGAGGGTGGGCCTGTGTCTGCCCTGTCATCGGGACTTTTCCGATCCCGTGATGCGAAACTGGCCGCCCCGGCGCCCCTGCCCGGTTTTTCCCCTGAGAAGTGGCCCTCGAAATCTGGACAGTATAAGTAAAAATTAAATAAGTCGAAGGGGGAAAGCAGGTCCAGGAGGGCCTGAGGTCAGGGGATAATGGAGGATATTCGGGAGCCAGAGGGAGGGATCGGGAAAGCCGGTGGTGGAACGCGATTTTTTAGACCGGAATCCGGAGGAAGGGTTGAACCGGGAGGAGAAGAGCGAGTTCGAGGGAGGTAAAGTTTTTCCCTGGTTTCAGGCAGTGAGCCATGAAGATCTGGTTCGGGAGATCACGGGGAACCCCGAGGCCTCTATGAGAATATTGCGATGAGATGCGGGTTCACCCGGGATGCGGTGTTTGCGGGGCGGCTCGTCATCTGTCAGCCCAGCCACGGGTATCGTTTTTCCGTGGAGGCCCTGGTCCTTGCGGGGTTCGTGCGTCTTCGGGGACGGGAACGGGTGGTGGAACTCGGAGCCGGATGCGGGGTGATCGCGGCGGTGCTCGCTCTGCGCTATCCCGGGGTACGGATCTGGGCCCTGGAGATTCAGGAACTCCTGGCCCGGGCCCTGAGATGTACCGTTTTCGAAAACGCTCTATCCAACCGGGTGTTTCCGGTGCGCGGAGATGTAAAGGCCCCTCCCTTTAAGGCGAATTCCTTTTCCGCGGTGGTGGTCAATCCCCCCTTTAAACCCCTTTTCGCGGGAAGGGTCCCTCCGGAGGAGTCCCACCGGGTGGCCCGCACCGAGGCCCTGGCCACCCTTTCCGACTTTCTCCGGGCCGCCCGGGGGATTCTCCGGACCGGAGGACGGATCTTTCTGGTGCACACCGCCCTGCGCACGGCGGAGGTGCTCTCGGAGATGCGCTCCTGCGGGCTCGAGCCCAAGCGCCTGCGTTTCGTGCACTCCTACCCCGGGGACGAGGCCCGATTCCTGCTGGTGGAGGGAATCAAGGGAGCCGGGCCGGAGGTCCGGGTGGAGCCCCCCCTTTACCTCTACCGGGATAGGGAGGGGGACTACAGCCCGGAGGTGGCTAATTTCTTTTCCCGGCCTGAAGAAGGACTCTCCGCCAGGCCCTGAAGACCTCCCGCAACTCCGGATCCTCGATCACGCGCACGGATTCCTCCAGACGGGCTTCCTCCTCCGGGGAGAGTTCGGGAAGGCGTTTTTTACGGCGCGGGCGGGGAAAGACCTCCACCACGAAACGGATCTCCCGGAAGAGTTCCCTTCCCGCTCGCCGGTTAAGAAGGGAGAGGATCCGGGGGGCTTCGAAACGGAGGGCCGAGGCCCAGACCGGATCGCTCACCGCCAGGGTGAGAACCCCTCTGGCAAAGGCCGCGGGACGGGTGCGGGAGGCCAGCTCCTCGCCCACGATCTCCTCCCAGTCCGAAAGGACCCGCCAGGCCGCGAGCCTCTCCCGATACCCCGGGGCCGGGAGGAGACCTTCCAGGACCCTGCCCAGCGGTTCCATCAGAATCTTTCCCGGACTCTGGCGAGTTTTTCCTCTATCGTCTTCCGGATCTCTTCGAGTCGTTCGGGACTCCGGGCCTCAAAACGCAGCACCAGAACGGGCTGGGTGTTTGAGGCCCGCACCAGCCCCCATCCGTCGGGAAAGACCACCCGGGCTCCGTCCACATCGATGACCTCGAATCCCTCCTCCTTCAGCGTCCGCACCAGCTCTTCCACCACCCGGAACTTGATCTCGTCCGGACACTCGGTACGGATCTCCGGGGTGCTCCAGGTGCGCGGGAGGTCGGCCAGCATCTCCGAAAGTGGGCGTTCGCTTTCGGAGACGATTTCGGCAAGTCGCAGACTGGCGTATACTCCGTCGTCGAACCCGAACCAGCGATCCGCGAAAAAGATGTGTCCGCTCATCTCTCCGGCGAGCACCGCCCCGGTCTCCTTCATCTTGTTCTTGATGAGGGAGTGCCCGGTCTTCCACATGAGGGGGCGCCCTCCGGCCCGGGCGATCTCGTCGTACATCACCTGCGAACACTTGACCTCGCCGATAACGGTGGCTCCGGGGCGCTCGGAAAGAACCTTGCGGGCAAAAAGCACCATGAGCTGGTCTCCCCAGAGGATCTCCCCCTTTTCGTTCACCACCCCCAGCCGATCTCCGTCGCCGTCGTAGCCCACTCCGAAATCGGCTCCCACTTCCACCACGCGCCGGCGCAGGGCCCTGAGGTTTTCCGGAACCACCGGATCGGGATGATGGTTGGGAAAGGTGCCGTCCACCTCGCAGAAGAGACACTCCACCTCGCAGCCGAGGTCCCGAAAGACCTCCGGGGCAGTAAGGGAACAGACGCCGTTTCCCGGATCGAGCACCACCCGCAGGGGACGGAAAAGACGGATGTTTTCCCGAAGGTAATTCTTGTAGGGGGTGAGGGCGTCCAGTTCCTCCGTGTCCCCGCTTCCGCTCTCGAAGTCCTCCTTTTCGATGAGCTCCCGCAGGGCCCGAATTTCGGCTCCGTAAATGGTCTCCTTTCCCACGCAGATCTTCAGCCCGTTCATGTCCGGGGGATTGTGGGAGCCGGTGACCTGGATCCCCCCGTCGAAGCCCTCGAAGTAGTGCAGGGCGAAGTACATGACCGGGGTGGGGGTCAGACCAATACGGGTCACCGAGATCCCGCTGGAGGTGATTCCCTCGATAAGGGCGGCCTCGAGCTCCGGGCTGGAAAGTCTCCCGTCGCGTCCGCACAGTACCTTTCGCCCTCCCCGTCTCCGGATCACCGTGCCGTAGGCCCGCCCGATGGCCCGCACCACCTCGGGGGTGAAGTCCTCCCCCACCTTCCCCCGGATGTCGTATTCCCGAAAAATGTAGGGGCTGACCCTCATTCCCTTACCTCCTGGCCAGATCTTTTATGCGGAGTTCCAGGTAACGGTTCCCCTGGAACTCGGAAATGCAGGGACTCGCGGCAAGATAAAGCCTGCCTCCCCCTTCGTTGAGGAAAGTTAAGGCTTTTTCCGGAAAGTTGAACCCCACGGCGGAAAGCCCCAGGCCCTCCTGCCAGAGGGTGAAACGGAGGTGTTTTTCCGCCACGAGGCGCGGCTGTCTCACCTCAAACCCGGAAAAGGCCAGCACCGGTTCGGGATTCCCCGGTCCGAAGGGGGCGAGCCTCTGGAAGCCCTCCACGAATTCGGGATCCAGGACCTCCCTGAGGCGGACCTGCCCCTCCAGGGTCAGCCTGGGTTTGAGCGGAGAACGAAGTCCCTTTTCGGAAAGGAGGTGCTCCACCGCCCGGGCGAAGGCCCGCTGAAACTCCTCCAGGGCCTCCGGGGAGATCTTGAGCCCCCCTGCGGCGGGATGCCCTCCGTAGGCCAGGAGGTTTTGCTGGCACAGGCGAAAGGCCCGGTAGAGATCCACCTCGGGGATGCTGCGGCCCGAGCCCTTGAGCACCTCCCCCTTTCGGGTAAGGAGTACCACCGGGCGGTAGAACCTCTCGGCTATGCGACCGGCCGCAATCCCCAGAACCCCCAGGGGCCAGTCCTCCCCGTAAAGAACTATTCCCGCGGGGGGATCCGTTCCCTCCATCCGGGCCAGCGCCTCGGCAAGCACCCGTTCCTCCACCCTCTGTCGTTCGCTGTTGAGGCGATTCAGTTCGGCGGCCAGTTCCCGGGCCCTTTCCGGATCGTGGCTCACCAGGAGCTCGAAGGCCAGCCGGGCCTCCCGAAGCCTCCCGGCGGCGTTGATCCGGGGAGCCAGCCGAAACAGGACCTCCTCGGTGCCCACCGCTCCGTTCACCCCGGAAACCTCCATCAGGGCCTTGATCCCGGGGCGTTCGCTCGAGGAGAGTTCGGCCAGCCCGAAGAAGGCTATGAGACGGTTCTCTCCCCGCAGGGGGACCATGTCCGCCAGGGTGCCCAGAGCGGCAAGATCCAGATAACGCTTGAGATTAGGGACGGGCCTTGAGGAAAAGAAACCCGTTTCCAGTAGGTAGCGCCTGAGGGCCCTCACCAGGGCCAGCACGGTGCCCACTCCGGCAAGGTCGTGGAAGGGAGAGTCCCCGGGCAGGCGTTTTCCGGTGATCACGGCCCGGGCCGGGGGAAGACGCGGGGGAAGCTCGTGATGGTCGGTAACGATCACCTGAAGTCCGAGTCTTCGGGCCTCGATCACGGCCTCGTGACCGGTAATACCGCAGTCCACGGTGACGAGCACCCGCACCCCCTTTTCCCGGAAAAAGGGGAGGAGGTGGGCGTGAAAACCGTAACCGTCCCGTTCCCGGTGGGGAAAGAGGACCTCGGTCCGCGCCCCGATCTCCCGTAAAAAGAGGTGGAGGAGGGCCGCCCCGGTCACCCCGTCGGCGTCGTAGTCGGCGTAGATGCCTATGGGCTCTCCGGCCGTAAGGGCCTCGGCAAGCGTCCTCACCGCCTCGGGCATCTCCGGGATGGTCATGGGATCGGCGAAGTCGGAAAGCTCCGGATAGAGGAAGGCGTGAGCCCTGCGGGGGTCCCGAAATCCCCGATTGGCCAGCAACACCGCCAGCAATTCCGGGAAACCGCCGCGATGGCGCAACTCCTCCACGATTTCTCGAGGGGGGAGCTTCAGGATCCAGTGATATTGAGCGAACCCCATGGGAGTCCTTTCAAGGCTAGAGACTACGGACTAAATTGTCAAGGTGATGGAAAGCGCAAAGGTGGAGCTCCGGGTAAACCCGCGCCGCCTTTCCTTTTTGAGATTCCTCCTCGAGGGGTTCGGACATCTGGCCCTGCCGGTAACCCTTTCCGGCCGGGAAGGGAGGGTTCTACTTCTGGTGCATCCCGACGAGGAGGAACGCCTGCGCGGGATCCTGCGGGACCTCGATCCCTGGTTGACCTAGCGTTTCGCCTCCCGGATTTCGAACTGAACCACGCTTATGTCCCTGATCTTGTCTCCGTAAAAGAAGGCCAGCCGTTGCGTAATGGTCTTTTTTAGCTCCAGAAAACCCCGGCGGGTCTCCAGTTTCCGGTAGGGAAACTTCTGAAGGCTGTCCAGGATCAGGGTGGCCAGGCGTCCCTGATTGGCCCGGAGTTCCTCCGCGGATCGGCGATCCCAGGCCTCCACCACCACGCTCACCCGAACATACTTCCCCACGGGAGCCCCTCTGGGGCTTGCGGCGATGTCCGGGATCAGGATCTGGGTGGGGGTGAGCTTTTTTTCCAGATCGTAAAGATCCCTGGGGGACCTCTCCCGAATTACATCGAAGGGAAGGGCCCGGATGAGGGAGGCGGTCTCCCGGGATCCTCCCCGGAGGTTCACCAGAAAACGCCGCACCGCGGTCCACTTCAGGATCAGGATCAGGATTACGCAGACCAGAAAGAGGAGGATAAATACCCTAAGGTAGTTGCGCATGTTCCCTGAAGGCCTTAAGGGCCAGTTGCTGAAGGAGGTGATCCGCCAGCACCAGGCGCACCATGGCCTCGCAGACCGGGACGATCCTGGGGATGGCCGAGGCGTCGTGGCGCCCCCCCACCCGGATGCGCACGGGTTCTCCCTTTTCGTTTACGGTTTCCTGTTCCTTGGCGATGCTGGGAATGGGTTTCACCGCCACGCGGCAGACTATCTCCTGACCGGAGGAGATCCCGGCCAGCACCCCACCGGCGTTGTTGGAGAGGAAACCCTCCGGGGTGATGGGGTCGTTGTTTTCCGAACCCTTCTTTTCCGCCGCGGCGAAACCGGCCCCGATCTCCACCCCCTTCACCGCCCCGATACTCATCAGGGCCTTGGCGAGATCGGCATCCAGCTTGTCGAAGACGGGTTCTCCCAGCCCGGGGGGGACCCCGGTGGCGAGCACCTCCACCACCCCTCCCAGGGAGTCCCCTTCCCGGCGGGCTTCCTCGATCCGGCGGCACATCTCCCGATAGGCCTCCGGATCCGGACAGAAGAGGTGATTGCGTTCTATCTCGGAAAGATCCCTCCGTCGGGCCCACACCCCGCCCAGGGCCACCGTGTAGGCCCGCACCTCGATGCCGTAGCGGGAGAGTACCTTTCTGGCCACGGCGCCGGCGGCCACCCGGGCCACGGTCTCCCGCCCGCTCGAGCGCCCTCCCCCCCGCCAGTCCCGCAGGCCGTACTTCCAGAAGTAGGTGCAGTCCCCGTGTCCGGGACGGAATACCTCCCGGAGAGGTTCGTAGGCGGAGGAGCGGGCGTCCCGGTTGTAGATCACCAGGGCAATGGGAGTTCCCAGGGTGCGGCCCTCGAAGACCCCGGAGAGGATCTCCACCCGATCCGGTTCCCGGCGGGGCGATTCCCCGAGGTGTTTCCCCGGACGCCGCCTTTCCAGTTCGACCTGAATGTCCTCCTCGGAGAGAGGGATCCCCGGCGGACAGCCGTCTATAACCGCCCCCAGGGCCCGACCGTGGGATTCCCCGAAGGTGGTAACCCGGAAAAGTCTCCCGAAGGTGTTGCCCGGCATTTAATCCTTCTTTTTTCCGAAAAGGAGTTTTCTTTCCTCAAGCGATAGACCCGTAAGACGGGGTTCTATCTCCGGTTTGAAGACGATGGTCCGGCGTCCCAGTCGCTTGGCGGAGTAGAGCAATTGATCCACCTCCCGTAACAGCTCCCGGGTGCCGATCCGCTGATTCGGGCGGAAGACCGCGCCTCCTATGCTCACCGTAATTCCGATCTTACCGTCCGGGGTGTCAAACCTCAAGGCCTCGATGGCCTCCTTGAGGCGGCGGGCCGCGCCCAGGCCGCCGTAGAACCCGGTTCCCGGGAGGATCACCGCGAATTCCTCCCCCCCGTAACGGGCGGGAAAGTCCACCCGGCGGACGGTTTTCAGGATGGTGCGCCCCACCGCAGCCAGCACCCGGTCTCCGAAATCGTGCCCGTAGGTATCGTTTAGCCTCTTGAAGTGATCCAGATCCAGCATGAGAAGGGTAAAGGAGCTGTCTTCCCGACGGCTCAACTCCACGGCGCGTTCCAGGTTTTCCTCAAAACTGCGCCGGTTGTAAAGTCCCGTGAGATAGTCCCGGCTGTATTCCTGATAAAGGATGTCGTAGGCCCGGCAGATAAGTTCCAGCCTTTCACGCAACCGGGGATCGGTAACCTCGGTGAGGATTTCCCTGAGAAGATGCAGGGCTTTTTCGGGAAGGCTTAGCATTAAGTTAAGCCGGCCTCCGGAATTTCCAGAAATAAAGAGCTTCCTCCGGGCCCCAGAGACGGATCAGACCCAGAAAAAAGGCTCCACAAAGGGGTATATTAAACCATATCGGGACCTTTTCCCGGAGAATAAAGGCTAATCCTCCCATGAAAGCGGTTCCGGACGCTATTTTAAAAAATCCTAACCAAAATCTTAAAGGAAGCAAGCCTCCTATGCGCAGATTGAGCACGAAGAGCAGAAAGGCCCCCTGAAAGGAGAGGGCCACGGCGGTACCGAGGGCCACGGCCTTGAAGCCCAGGTGCTTCAGGGAGAGGAGGATTACGGTGAGGTTGACCCCCACGGAAAGTAAACTGGAAAGGGCCGGAAGGAGGGTGTTGCCCAGGGCGTAGAATACCGGCACCACCACTTTGGTGGTCCCGTAGAGGGGAAGGCCCAGGGCGAAGAGCCTCAGGGCCTCGGCGGTGTGGCGCGTGTCCGCGGGGGAGAAGCGTCCGTGTTCGAAGATGAGCCGCACGATGGGTTCGGCCAGGACGACAAGGCCCGTCGCGGAGGGGAGGGAGAGACTCAGGCCCACCAGCAGGGAGGAGCCGAAGGTCTTTCTCAGGCCTTCGTAGTCCTCTCGGGCGGCGCGCCGGCTGGCCTCGGGAAGAAGGGCCAGGGATAGCCCCACCCCGAAAAGCCCCAGCGGCACATACATGAGGCGAAAGGCGTAGGCCAGCCAGGAAACGGCTCCCTCTCCGCAGGAGGTGGCGAAGTAGGTGTTGAGGAAGACATTGAGCTGCATGGCCGAGAGCCCCAGGACCGAGGGAGCCATGAGGCGAAGGGTCTCCGAGACCGCCGGTGAGCGGGGGGCGGGACGAAATTGAAATCGAAACCCCCTTCGACGGAGGAAGGGGAGGTTGAAGGCCGCCTGGACGAACCCCCCCACGAGCACCCCCAGGGCCAGACCCGTTACCGGGGGGAGCCCCAGCCGCGCAACCAGAAAGTATAATCCCACCCCAACTCCCACGGCGGAGGCGTTGAAGAGGGCCGAGGAAAGGGCCGGCCAGAAGAAGACCCCCAGGGCGTTGAGCATCCCGGCCAGTATGGCGGAGAGGCTTATGAAAAAGAGGAAAGGCCACATGATCCGGGTGAGGGAGACGGTGAGTTCGAATTTTCCGGGAACTTCCCGGAAGGCCGGGGCCAGCAGGTGAACCAGCCCCGGGGCCAGGACCTCCCCCAGGAGAATCACCCCGGCGAGGAGGAGTCCGAAGGTGGAAAGCACCTCCGAGGCCGCCCTGAAGGCCGCGGAGGGGTCCCTCCTTTCCCGGGTGGCGCTGAAGACCCTGGTGAAGGCCATGCCCAGGGCCCCCTCGGCGAAGAGGTCCCGAAGGAGATTGGGGATACGGTAGGCCACCACGAAGGCGTCCATTTCCCGTCCGGCCCCCAGGAGAAGGGCCAGAACCTGTTCGCGCACCAGGCCCAGGAGACGGCTTATCACCACCGCCACGGTTACCGCCCGGGCCTGGCGGGCTATCCTGGAGGCACCGTTGCGATCGGCCATACGAGTTTCCGTGACTTTCGGCTCCTTCGGGTTAGGCTATAATAAAAAAACCCTTTTGTGGAGGAGCGAAATGCCGGTGGCCACCATTGAGGAGGCGATCGAGGACATCAGGGCCGGAAGGATGGTCATCGTGGTGGACGACGAGGATCGCGAAAACGAGGGCGATCTGGTTATGGCCGCCGAGAAGGTGACCCCCGAGGCCATCAACTTCATGGCCAAGTACGGGCGGGGATTGATCTGTCTGACCCTCACCCCGGAGGATGTGGAGCGTCTCCAGCTTCCCCTGCAGCCCCGGCGGCACGGTACCCAGTTTGACACGGCCTTCACCGTGTCCATCGAGGCCCGGCACGGGGTCACCACCGGGATCTCCGCCTACGACCGGGCGCACACCATAAAAGTGGCCATAGATCCGAAAAGCGGTCCCGAGGACATCGTGACCCCGGGGCATGTGTTCCCCATCAGGGCCCGGGAGGGAGGGGTCCTGGTGCGGGCCGGGCACACCGAGGCCTCGGTGGACCTGGCCCGTCTGGCCGGTCTGCGTCCCGCGGGGGTGATCTGCGAGATCATGAAGGACGACGGGACCATGGCCAGGCTCCCGGATCTTGAGAAGTTCGCCGCCGAACACGGCCTCAAGATCATCACCATCCGGGACCTTATTGCCTATCGCCTCCGCAACGAGTGCCTGGTCAAGCGGGAGGTGGAAACCCGTCTCCCCACCCCCTGGGGGGAGTTCCGGCTTTACGCCTACACCAATCTGGTGGATCCCTTCACCCATGTGGCCCTGGTGAAGGGGGAGGTTACCGAGGATCCCATTCTGGTGCGGGTTCACTCGGAGTGCCTGACCGGGGATGTCTTCGGATCGCTCCGGTGTGATTGCGGGCCGCAGCTCATGCGGGCGCTCGAGATGATCGCCGAGGAGGGCAGGGGAGTCCTCCTCTATCTTCGCCAGGAAGGCCGCGGGATCGGGCTCCTCAACAAACTGCGGGCCTATGTGCTTCAGGATCAGGGGAAGGACACGGTGGAGGCCAACGAGGCCTTGGGCTTCAAGGCCGATCTCAGGGACTACGGGATCGGGGCGCAGATCCTGCGGGATCTCGGCGTGCGCCGCATGCGTCTCATGACCAACAATCCCAAGAAGATAGTGGGGCTTGAGGGCTACGGTCTCAGGGTGGTGGAACGGGTGCCCATTGAGATCAAGCCCCACGACGAAAACTACCGTTATCTCAAGTGCAAGAGGGAGAAGCTGGGTCATCTTTTGAACATCTTCGATTACTGAAGGAGGCCGTCATGGTGAGGGAAATTCAGGGGCGTTATCGGGGGGAGGGGCTCCGCTTCGCTCTGGTGGTGGGGCGGTTCAACTCCTTCATCAGTAAGGAGCTTCTCAAGGGGGCCTTCGACGCGCTCTTCCGGCACGGAGTGCGGGAGGAGGATGTGACCGTGGTCTGGGTGCCCGGTTCCTTTGAGATTCCGCTCGTGGCCAAACGGCTGGCCGCAAGCGGACGGTATCAGGCGGTGATCTGCCTGGGGGCCATCATCCGCGGGGCCACCCCCCATTTTGAGTATGTGGCCTCGGAGTGCGCCAAGGGGATCGCTCAGGCGGCCCTGGAAACCGGGGTGCCCATCATCTTCGGGGTGCTCACCACCGACACCATCGAGCAGGCCGTGGAAAGGGCCGGCACCAAGGCCGGAAACAAGGGGTTCGAGGCGGCCATGGCCGCTATCGAGATGGCCGATCTCATGGCTCAGCTCTCTTGATCCTCTGCGTCCCCTCCCTTTTTTCCGAGGTAAGCGGAGAAGCGGCCTACGCCCGGTCCCTGGCCCGGGCGCTGGTTGAACTTGTCCCCGGAGCCGAGGTTTTTTCCCTGAAGGATCGGGTAACCGACGAGAGGTATGTTCCGGCCGGGAGATTTTTCCCGGGCCGAAGGTCGTTTCCGGTTTTGCGGGCTCCGGCGATCTTTTCCCGGATCACTCTCTGGCCGTGGGCCCTGCCCCTCCTCCTCCGCGGAAAAGAGGTGGTCTTCGTCCTTCACGGAGTTGAGGCCTGGCGGAGATACCCCCCTCCGGCACGCTGGGTCTTTCGTAAGGCCCGGGCCTTCCTTTCCGTAAGCCGCTATACCGCGGAGCGTTTTTTCCGTGAGAACACCCTTTCGCGTCCCTGGTACCTCCTTCCCCCCACCCTTGATCCCTTTTTTCCGGGGGATCCCGCTCCCTCTGTTTCGATAAAGTGTCCCTATCTCCTCACCGTGGCCCGGCTCTCAAAAGACGCCTCCTACAAAGGGGTGGATCTGGTCATCCGGGCCCTTTACGAACTGCAAATGGATTTTCCCACCCTTCAGTATGTGGTGATAGGGGGAGGGGACCTGTTATCCCGATATCGGCGCCTCAGTGAGGAGCTCGGCCTGAGGCATCGGGTCCATTTTCTCGGAGAGAGGAGGGAGGTGGCTCCCTTTTTCCGGGGGGCCACCCTCTTCGTTCTGGTCAGCCGGGGGGAGGGGTTCGGAATCTCCTTTCTCGAGGCCATGTACTTCCGAAAGCCGGTGGTCGGAGCCTCCGCCGGCGGGATTCCGGAGGTGGTGCGCCAGGGAGTAAACGGTCTTCTCGTGCCTTACGGGGACATAGAGGCCTTGACCTCCGTACTCAGAAGATTATTAACCCAGGAGGAAGAGGCCTGGAGAATGGGAGAAAACGGACATCGGATCCTGCGGGAGGAATATGTTTTCCCCCGGTTCCGGGAAAAATTGAGGCAAATTTTGAGGGAACTCGAATGGGTCTGAGACATCGCGGCAGACAGATCGCCCTCCAGGTGCTTTATCAGTGGGATGTGGCCGGGATCTCTCTTGAGGAGGCCCTGAGCGGATACCTTAAACACCTCAATCCTCCGCTTGAGGCCTTCGCCTTTGCCCGGGAATTGGTGGAGGGAGTGCGGGATAAGAGGGAAATTCTCGACGAGATCATCTCGCGGTATTCCCGGAACTGGCGCCTGGAACGGATGCTCGCCACCGACCGTAACATCCTCCGTCTGGGCACCTATGAGTTGCTTTTCCGGCCGGATATTCCGCCCCGGGTGACCATAAACGAGGCCGTGGAACTGGCCAAGGAGTTCGGCACCGAGGACTCTCCGGCCTTCGTAAACGGTATTCTCGATGCCATCTATCATCGCGAGGTGGAGGGTGGAAAAGGTTCCTGACCCCTTCCGTCCCGAGTTCTGGAAGGCTTACCAGGATTCCTTCCGGACCCCTGAGGACGAGGAATTCCTTAAGCCCGACTTCTGGGATCGGATGGCCGACACCTACGATGAGCTGGAGAAACAATCCTTCTACCGGGACATGGTGGAGAGCGTGGTGGCGGAAATGGGAAGGGTCGGGGCGCTGGCTCCGGAATTTACCCTCCTGGATGTGTGCTGCGGCACCGGCACCTATACCGTGCGTTTCGCTCCCAGGGTAAGGCGGGTGGTGGCCCTGGACATCTCCCCGGGGATGCTCACCGTGCTGCGCGGAAAGCTCAGGGAGGCGGGGATCGAGAATGTAGAGGTAGTCGAGGCCGACTGGCGCAGGTGGACCTTCTCCGGGACCTTTGATACCGTCTTCGTCTCCCTCACCCCGATCCTCAACGATTTGAGGGAGGTGGATCGTCTTCTGACCCTTACCCGGCGGTTTCTGGTTCTGGTGCACTGGGCGGGTTTGAGGGAGAACGAACTCTTCAGCGAGGTGCTCGAGCGATTTTTCGGCCGCCGTCCCCGACGCCGCAGTCCCGGGGCGGTGGTCCTTTTCAATTATCTATTTTCCAGGGGTTTTCCCGCGGACATCCGGTTTTTTTCCGGACTCTGGGAACGCAATCGTCCCCTGGAAAAGGAACTCGAAAGGCTGCTCTGGAAGCTGCGCGGCGAGGGGCTTTCGGTGGACGAGAAACTCCGGGAGGACCTCCGGACCTTTCTGGAGAACCGGGCCCGCGGGGGACGGGTATCCTCCCGCACGAGGGTCCGCATCGCCTTAGTGCTGGCCGATCTCCGGAAGGAGCCCCTTGCCTTCGCCCGGGGGAGTGCTACTAATTAGGTTCAAATGGGTGTCCTGGTGGAAGCCCGGGGGCTCGAGATGTCCTACGGGGGGAGACCCGCCGTGAGAGGGGTCTCCTTTACGGTCTCCTCCGGAGAGATCCTCGGCCTTCTCGGACCTAACGGAGCCGGAAAGACCACCATCCTGAAGATCCTTTCCACCCAGATCGTTCCCGCCGGCGGCAGGGTGGTGCTGGCCGGGGTGGATGTGATGGCCAGGCCCGAGGAGGCCCGATCCAGGTTCGGCTACCTTCCCGAAAATCCGCCTCTTTACGATTATCTGGAGGTGGGGGAATACCTGTCTTTCGTGGCGGAGGCCCGGGGCCTTTCGGGAGGTCAAAAGAGGGAGAGGATGGAGTGGGTTGTCGAGGCCTGCGGACTCGCGGGGGTGTTCCACCGGCCCATAGGGGAGCTATCCAAGGGATTCCGGCAGAGGGTGGGTCTGGCCCAGGCCCTGATCCACGATCCTCCGGTGCTGATCCTCGATGAGCCCACCACCGGGCTCGATCCCCTCCAGATTGCCGAAATGCGCGGTCTTATCCGGGAACTCGCCCGGGAAAAGGCGATCATTTTTTCCACGCACATCCTTCAGGAGGTGGAGGCCCTGGCCGATCGCGTTCTCATCCTGAATCAGGGACGGGAGGTGGCCTCCGGCACCCGGGAGGAGATTTACCGCCGGATCTATCCCCGGCCGGTCTACCGGGTGCGCACCGCCGGGGAGCCTCCGGAAACCGAGGGTCTTCCCGGGGTGCGCGAGGTGAAACGCCTGAGAGAGGGGGAATACCGGGTGATCCTGGAGGAGGAGAAGACGGATCTGGCCTGTATGCTGTGCGAGCGGGGCTGGCGGGTGCGGGAGTGTCATCCGGAAAGGCTTTCCCTTGAGGATCTATTCCTGAAGCTGGTGAGGAGTGCGTGATGCGCGGGGTGTGGGTGATCCTCAAAAAGGAATATCTGGGATACCTGCGTTCTCCTCTGGCCTACATCTTTGCCGTGGCCTTTTTGCTGGTGGTGAACGGCCTTTACATGAACACCTTTTTCCTGGCGCGCGTTTGCGACATGCGCGCCTTTTTTGAGCCCTTCCCGGTGATCCTCCTGGTTTTCGTGTCCGCCCTCACCATGCGGGTATGGGCCGAGGAGCGTAAAAGCGGGACGCTGGGCCTGCTTCTATCCTTTCCCTTCTCGACCCGGGCCCTGGTGGCGGGAAAGTTCCTGGGTACCTATCTTTTTGCCCTCACCGTGCTGGGAGGCACGCTGATCATACCCCTGATGCTCGCGGTGCTGGGAGATCCGGACGGGGGGGCTCTGCTGGCCGGCTACCTCGGTGCGGCCCTGCTTCTGGCCTTCTACCTGGCCCTGGGGCTTTTCGTCTCCGCCCTCTTTGAGGACCAGATCGCTTCCTTCGTGATCACCTCGGTGGCCGGGCTGGCCTGCATCCTGGCCGGAACCGATCTGGTCTCCTCCTCCCTGGATTCCTGGCTTCCGGGAGCGGGAAGTTTCTTGCGTAACGCCCTGGGCATAATCCCCCATCTTTCCCCCTTTTTGAAAGGGGTGGTGCCCCTGCGCGAGCCCCTCTTCTTCCTGATCTACACGGGGGTTTTCCTGACTCTTAACCACTTCACCGTGGCCGGGTATCTGCGCCATTTCCGGCGGAAACTGTTTTATCCCTCGGTGGTGGTGTGGCTGGGGGTGGCCGTGGTGACCAACGCCATTCTGGCGGATATGCGACTGCCCCGCGTGGATCTTACCGAGGAAAAGCTTTACACCCTCTCTCCGGTCACCAGAAAGGTCCTTTCCCGTCTTAAGGCCCCGCTGCGGATTACCTATTATGTGTCCTCCCCGGAGAAATTGCCCCCGGCCATGCGCAATCTCACGGTGGAGGTGCGGGCCCTTCTGGAGGAGCTTTCCGCCCTGAACCCCCGGGTGCGCTACGCGGTGGTGGATCCCGGCCGGGATCCGGAACTGGAGAGAAAACTCCGCGATCGCGGGGTGGAACCCTTCGCCGTTCAGACCATCGAAAGGGATAAGGTGAGCGTGCGGAGGGTTTATAGCGCCATCGCTATTTCCTACCTGGACAAACCCGAGGAGATCATCCCTCAGATCGTTCCGGACTCCCTTTCCACCCTGGAGTACGATTTGGTATCGCGTATTTACAAGTTGACCCTTCCCCGGAAACCCGTGGTGGCCCTTCTTACCGGGAACGAATTCCTTTCCGGGGGGTTCCGCACGGCCCGTGAGCTTTTCCGGGCCCTGGGGCTCGAGGTCAGGGAAACCCCTCTCACCCAAAAGGAGGGGCTCCCGCGAAAGACCCGGCTCCTGGTGATCCTCTCTCCGGGAAAACTGAACGACCGGCAGCTGTTTGAGATCGGGCGTTTTCTCCATCGGGGCGGCGCCGTCCTGGTGGCCACCTCCGCGGCCCGTTTCTCCTACCAGACCGGCCCCTCCGGAGAGATCCTGGCCACTCCGCTCCCCCAGGACCTTTCCCTGGACAAGCTCCTTCGCACCTACGGCCTGGAGATCCGCAGGGAGTTTCTCCTGGACCGTCAGATGGTTACCATGGCCATCTCCCAGGAAAGGGAAATGGGGCTTTTCCGGGCCCTGGTGCATGTTCCGGTGAACTTCCCCATGCAGGTTCAGATCCTGCCCCCTCAGATGAATCGCACCTCTCCTCTCACGCACGGGCTTGAGGCCCTGCTTTATCTCTGGGGAAGCCCGCTCCGGTTGGATTCCTCAAAAATAAAGGCGCTCGGGCTCAAGGCCACGGTGCTTTTCACCTCCTCCGCCGGGGCCTGGACCGAGAAGGCGGAGCCGGGGCCCCTCTCGGAGGCGGACCTGAAACCCCCGGCCAGGACCGGGGCCTATCCCCTGGCGGTTCTTCTCGAGGGGCGTTTTCCGCTCCCCTTTAACGGCACCGCTCCCCCCTGGCCCGGGGAAAAGTCCTCCGGGAAAAAGAAGACCGCAGAGGGGTCCGGGGCGGAGGCCTCCGGAAAAGAGGCTCGTTCCGGAAGGCTTCTGGTGGTGGGTTCCGGGGCCATGTTCGCGGACGGTATCATCGACATCTTTGACAACGCCCTGTTTCTGGCCAACGCCGCCGAGGCCCTTGCGCTGGGCGGCGAACTTCTCTCCCTGCGGGCCAAACTCAAACCGGTTCGTTATCTCCCTCCGATTCCCGCTTCGGAGCGTCTGCTGTGGCGGATCGTGGTGGTCTTTTGTCCGGCCCTTTTCTGGATTCTCTTCGGAACGGTGATCTTCTGGCGCCGCCGGGCCCGCCGCGGGAAATTTTTCGAGGAGGTCTCCGGTGAGTCCCCGTAACCTGGTCTTTTTGCTCGGTCTCCTGGTCATTCTCACGGTGATGTACCTGGTGGTTCAGCGGGCCGAGCGTCCCGAAGGGATGAGAGAGGCCCTCCTCACGCGTCTGGGGCATCGGGACTGGAAGGATGCGGACGAGATACGGGCCTGGCTGGGCAACTCCACGCGGAAACTGGTTATCAGATTTTCCGGAGGCCGGTGGGAGGTATGGGGACCCTCCCGAAGGGAGAACTTCCCTCACCCGGCCAGGGAGGCCCTGGTCGAGAGGCTTCTTTCCGATCTTTCCTCCCTTTCCGGAGAGGAGAGGGCCAGCGGAAAGGATTACGAGGCCCGATTTGATCTCACCCCGGAAAGCGCCCTGCACATAGCCGGATTCCGGCAGGGCCGGGAACTCTTCCATCTGCTGGTGGGGAAGAGGGGGCCTTACTGGGAGAGCTGTTTCGTGCGTCTCCACGGGCGGGAAGAAATCTACCTGATCCCGGAGAACCTCCTTGCCCGCTTCGAGATCTGGTCCGACAAACCCGCTGCTCCGTCGATAGACCCCTGGGTGGATAAAACGGTCCTCAGCCTCGATCCCGGGAACCTGCGAAAGATGGCCTTTTTCTGGAGGGGTAGCCCCCTTTTTCTTCTAAAAAGGGAAAAGAAGGGCTGGACCCTTGAGGCCGGAGGCAAAAAGCGCGTCCTTTCCGGGGAGGAGGTAACCAGGCGTCTTCGGAGGATTTTTCCCCTTCTCGCGGAGGAGGTGGTTTCTCCGCAGAAATTCGGAACCGAGGAGGGGATCCTTGAGGTGGAGACGGAGACCCGGCCCTGGAGACTCCTTTTCTCCCGGGGGGGAAGGGAATTTTACTATGTAAAAAAGGGAAGTTATGTTTACCGGGTCAGGGCCGAGGTGGTGCGAAAGCTCAAAAGACTTTTCTGATCAGCGCACGCAGACCGCCCGTACCTGTTTGAGATCCGTCTCCCCGGAAAGCACCTTCAGGATTCCGTCCTGCTTGAGGGTAAACATTCCGTTGCGCATGGCCGCATCCCGGATCTCGTGCACCGGGGCGGCCTTGACGATGAGTTCCCGAACCTCGTCGTTGGGGACCAGCAGTTCGTGGAGGGCCACCCGTCCCCGGTATCCGGTGTGGTTGCAACGACCACAGCCCACGGGTCGATAAAGGGTGGCCCGGCGTATGTCTTCCTCGGTTAGAGTTTTCAGGGGATGTTTCCCGTACTCGAAGATGAGTTCCTCAATGTCCTTTTCGGTGGGTTCGTAGGGCTCCTTGCAGTCCGGACACAGTCGTTTGGCCAGTCGCTGGGCCAGCACCCCCAGCAGGGCGTCGGCGAAGTTGTAGGGATCTATGCCCATGCCCAGAAGCCGGGTTACGGTTTCCGGGGCACTGTTGGTATGGAGGGTGGAGAAGACCAGGTGCCCGGTGAGGGAGGCCTCTATGAGGGTATGAGCGGTTTCCTCGTCCCGGGTCTCGCCGATCATGATCACATCCGGGTCCGCCCGGAGGAAGGCCCGGAGGACCCGGGCAAAGGTTAGACCGATCTTCGGTTTGACCTGGACCTGACGCAGTCCCTCCTGCACGATTTCCACGGGGTCCTCGGCGGTCCAGATCTTTTTGCTGGGGCGGTTGATGTAGTGCAGGGCGGCGTGCAGGGTGGTGGTCTTACCGGAGCCCGTGGGCCCCACCACCAGGATCAATCCGTAGGGCATCTCCAGTAACTTTTTGAACTGTTCGAGCACCTCCGGGCGCAGCCCGATCTCCTCCAGGGTCCGGGCCTGGACCCCTCCCAGGATCCGCATCACCACATCCTCGTTGTTTTCTATGGTGGGAATGGTGGCCACCCGGACCTCGAAGACCTTGCCGGTGCGGGTGCGGAACTTGATCTTTCCGTCCTGGGGGAGGCGCTTTTCGGCGATGTCCAGACCGGCCATGATTTTGTACCGGGAGACCAGGGGACGCTTCATAGAATAGGGCACGGTCTGGAAGGGAATGCACTCCCCGTCTATGCGGAACCGGATCTGCGCCCCGCGGCGTCCGGTAAGACTCTCAATGTGGATGTCCGAGGCCCCCCGGTTGTAAGCCTCCTCCAGGATGTAATTGGCCAGCTGAACCACCACACTTTCCTGATCCTCGGGAAGGGCCTCCTCTTCCTCGGAGGTCTCTTCCTCCTCGGGTACAACTTCCAGCTCGGAGATGGAGGGGACCTCGATACCCTGAAATTTTCCGTAGTAAAAGTCTAAAAGCTTGAGAATGTCTTCCCTGATGCCGACGGCAATCTCAAAGTCCCGCAGTTCCAGGATCTTTTTGGCCTGTTCTATTTTGTCCAGATTGAAGGGATTGTCGGTAACCAGAAGGATTTTTCCCTCGTCGGTTTCCAGGGGGGCCACCACCAGCTGACGCAAAAAGGATTCCTTTACCCCTTCAAGGGCCCGGGGTTTGGT
This sequence comes from Thermosulfurimonas sp. F29, assembly GCF_019688735.1. Lineage (NCBI taxonomy): Bacteria > Pseudomonadati > Thermodesulfobacteriota > Thermodesulfobacteria > Thermodesulfobacteriales > Thermodesulfobacteriaceae > Thermosulfurimonas > Thermosulfurimonas sp. F29. Next base: position 420,682 of record NZ_JAIFYA010000001.1, on the reverse strand, counting down.
CTCTGGAGGTTCTCCGGAAAATTCCCAAAATGGGCAATTGTAAAACCGGGACAGAGCCTCCCCGATTTCACTCTTGGGTATCTGAAATTTTTCTATAAGAACCTGTTCCACACTCTCGCCGGTTTCTCTGGCGATTTCGGCAGCTTCTTTACATACGGAGGGGGTTACCACCTTTTTCTTTAGGAGGAACTTTAATCTCCCACAGGAGGATACGATGGCTTTCAGGAATTCTATTTTTTCCCGAAAGGCCTCTTTCTCTTCCGGAATTTCCTTGATAAGGGACTGATAAATAAAAAGAGCTTCATCGAATTCGTAAGCCTTTTCCAGGTTTTCGGCCAATTTTTTCTTTAGATTTAGGAGATCATTTTTTATTTCCGGTGTAAAAGAGACTTCTTTCAGGGCCTTTTTGAGAATACTGGCGGCCTTTTCGAAATGTCCTATGGCCTCTAGGCATTCCGCCAGCGCTCGATACACCTCGAGGGCGGGTTTTTCTTCGAGGAGTTCCTCCAGGATCTTTATGGCCTGCTGATAGAAGGCACCATCCTTCAAGATGAAGGCTTTTTTCAGGCGTTCCTCAAAGGGGGATTCCTCCCCCGTGATTTCCTCCGAGACCACCCCCTTGAAGGCCTCGAGCTCGAAGATGCGTTTCTGGATCTCCTGCTTCAGGCCGTTCTCCTCCTCGGAGACCAGGTTGCGCAGTTCCCTGTAGACCTGAAGGGCCTCGTCCACCAGGCCCTGTTTGGCGTAAAGTTCGGCTTCCTTGAGACGGTTTTCTATGTAATTCCTGAGTTCCCTGTCCAGCATACTAGGCCCGGGTTACCGAAAATAGATAGACCTCCTCATCTTCGAATCTGGTTTTGGCCAAAAACGGAGGCTCAGCCGGGATCCATTCCAGATTGGAGTCCAGGGTAACCAGCCTGAAGTCCTCCACCAGAAGGGCCAGCGAGTGATTATCCTTCCACAGAAGGATAAGCTTACTTTCGTGCGTTAATAGTTTGTTGGTCTTGAAGACCATTTTTCGCAATTCCTTTTCTTCCTTTTCCGAAAGGGAGCCCCGCAGCTTCGGGCGAACCTTTCCGAACAAACTGTTCCACAGCCCTTTTCCCTTGAGAAGCCTCAAAGGAAAAATACCCTCAAGAAGGTGAGGGCGCCAGTGGTCTTCTATCTCACCGGCAAAGGCCACCTCATCCTCGGGGATTAAAAGGGCGCGCAGTGAGGTGCGGCACCAGAAGGCCTCTTTGATCTCCGGCACGGTCTTTCTGGATTCCTTGGAAGCCACAAAGTTCCGGATTTCCTCCTCTTTTTTGGAAAGAAGGGCTTCGTATTTTTTGTCCACCCGGAGGAGCGTTTCCCGTAATTCGTTTTGGGCTTTCAATAGCAGTTTACGCAGGGCCTTACGGCGCCCCAGTCTGGCCAGTTCGTCGAGGGCTACCAGGCGCTCATAGTCCTTTAGGAGTTGGCTTATGAGGTTTTCTGTTTCAGGGGGGCGTGTCGAAGAAGAAGGGGGAGAAACCGAAATCCGGGGTTCCTCCGAGGGAGGGGAAACGGGCGAAGGGGGGGAAACCGTGGGCACGACCTCTTCCCGGGGAACTTCCTCCTGGGTTTCGAGTTCCAGCTCAAGCTCCAGCTCCTTTTCTTCCTGCTCCGCAGCTTTCAGCCCCTTTTCCAGATCGGCAATCTCCGAGGAGACTTCCAGATTTTCGAAGTTGTGTTTATAAAGAAGATCCCCCGCCTTTTTGAGAATTTCGAGCTTCTGGGCCGTAATCTTTTCCGGTGAACGAACTTCGGTTAACAGGTTTTCCAGGAGTCTGATCAGTTTTAGATTGTCCGAATCCAGCTTATACTGCTGTAGCCTTCGGCACTTGTCGGCGGCTTTTTCGGCAATTTCAGGAATAATCTCCCACTCAATCGTAAGGATTTCCCCCACCAGCTCCTCAAGATCTCGCTTGAAGGCTTCTTCTCCCTCCACCACCGGTTCGAGTAAGGAATATCCCTCGATTTCTTCTTCTTTCAGCTCGGTCTTTCTGGCTCCTTTAAAGATATCATCCAGCGCCTTTTCGACTTCCTTTTCCAGTTCAAGTTCGTCAATCTTTTTTTCTTCCATGGTAGCCCCTACTTTAAATATTTTTGAGCTATATATCTAACGCTCATTTTACTTATAGCCTTCAGAGTTTCAAAAACTCCGATTCCCTTGGGGGCTACGGCCTCAAAATACGGAGCCTGAAGGTGGTTGTTTAGATCCCTCTGCAGTTCTTCCACCGAAAGAATGGGGATGCCCATTTTGGCAAGATCTCTTTTATTGTATTGAAACACCAGAGGAACTTCCCGGATATCCATGTTCCATTCCAGAAGATGTTCCCGGAGGTCCTCCAGACTTTCCTTGTTTTTTTCCCGACGGATGCGTAAAGAATCCGCCACAAAGACGATTCCGTCAGCACCCTTGAGTACGATCTTGCGGGCCGGTTTATAGATGGCCTGTCCGGGAACGGTATAGAGCTGAAGTCGTATGTCCAGATCCTTTATTTTACCCAGGCTCAGGGGGAGCAGGTCGAAAAAAAGAGTCCTTTCCCCTTTGGTTTCAATGGTGAGCAATTTCCCCTTGAATTTTTCCGGAAGCGCATTGTAAATATACAAAAGATTGGTGGTCTTTCCGGACCGTCCGGGACCGTAATAGACGATTTTGCAGTATATCTCTTTCTTCTTCAGGTCTATTAGGGCCATTTCAGAGCACTTGAATTTCTTTGGCTACCTGACTGGCTTTGAGGCGAACCAGACCCAGGGGAACCTCATCGGTAAACACCGTGACCAGGATAATGTCTTTACCGATCTTGCTCAGGTGGATATTATCTTTTTTACCCTTGTGATAGAGAATGGAAAAATCGTCTTCTCCTAAGAGCCTGGCAATCTGATTGGTGGCTCCGAAATTGGCGGCAGCCAGAGCGGCGAGAGAGGTGACATCCACATCCTCATTCTGCCCCACAGACACCAGGATGTTTCCGGCTTCATCTATGAGGAGGGCCAGATTAACCCCTATGGAGATGAGATAATCCTGAAGGAGGCGTTCCAGTTTGGATACCTTTTCGGGGGTAAGGATGAGGACACTCATTTAAATTCCTCCTCATTATTTGACATGCTAAGGATAATATGGATAATGGTAAAAAATCAAGGGGAGAGAGGGAGAGATCGGTGAAGAAGGTCCTGATAATTGATGATTCGCCGCTCATCTGCAGGCTTCTGGAAAAGGCCATTCTTTCTTTTCCGGGGTTTATTCCGGTGGGTAAGGCCGCCAACGGGGTGGAGGCGTTGAATCTCATAGAAAAAGTTGATCCCGATCTCTGTACCCTGGATGTAAACATGCCGGCCATGGACGGTCTCAGTTTACTCAAGAAACTGATGGTAAGAAAGCCCATGCCTGTCTTGATGGTGAGTGCCTTGACCAAAGAGGGTTCCAGGATAGCCTTTGAATCTCTTCGTTACGGGGCGCTGGATTTTCTTCCCAAACCTGGAGGCCTCTGGGAAAGGGGTGGAGAGTTTGAAAAAATTTTTTGCGAAAAGTTGAAGAGGGTGGCCTCGGTGGAGCTGGAAAATATTCGGCTGATACCCCGAGGGAGTCTCTGTAAAAGGTCCCTGCTCACCGCGGCTCCCGCCCGTAGCTTGATTGTAGGGCTGGGGAAAGAGGGGAGTTATACCCTTATTTTACGCCTTATTCAGTATCTCGAAGAAATCCGAACGGCTCAGCTCTGGTGCCTGGGACTTCCGGAAAGGCTGATCGAGGCCTTTGCCGAATACCTTTCTGAGGGACTCGATCTGCCGGTGAAAATGCTTGAAGAGGGAGAATCCCTCAGAGAGGGGTTTATTTATCTGATGGGGACGGAGCACTGGTGGCGTTTTTTTGAGACCGGCGGAGGCGAACTTCAGGCGGAAAAGGTACCCATCCCTCCTGGGGTTACGGGAGAGGATCTTTTCGATGCTTTATTGCTGGAGCTTTCCACGCTTCTCGGTCCCGGAATTATGGCGTTGGTGGGTTCGGGAAGATTTGAAAAGGGTAAGGTAGGGCTGGCGGAGATTCGGAATATGGGCGGAGAAGTTTTGGTGATCCATCGGCGTCACTGTCTTTATCCGGAGGCCCCTATTTATTTTGCCGAGGGGGGAGGTTATCCCGAACTTCCCCTGGAGAAGGTGGCCAAGCTTCTTTCATTTTGGCCGGGAAGGAGGGGAAAAGATGGTCTCCGGGCTGAAGGGGCAGATTGAGGGGCTCAGCCCTGAAGCCTTGATTCAGGCCGTGGCTCTTTCGGGCCAGAGCGGGGTTCTGACCGTATCTTTCCGCCAGCGCGAAGGAAGGATTTATTTCCGCCAGGGAAAAGTGGTGGGAGCCGAAACCCCCGAACGGCAAGGAAAGGAGGCCTTTTTCGAGATTCTGAGCTGGCAGGATGGAGAGGTCTCTTTTGTTCCTAAAGAGATTCTGTCCACTGGTGAACTGGGGAGTGTGGAGGCTCTTCTCATGGAAGCGGCCACTCATCAAAGCGAAAAGGGGAAGGGAGACGCTCTCTCTGTACTTCTCGTGGAAGACTCGCCCCTTGCGGCCCGGACTCTTTCGGAAATTATAGAATCTTCACCGAATCTACACCTTCTTGAGGTGCTTTCCAATGGTGAGGAAGCCCTCTGGGCTGCGGCGGAATACAATCCGGATGTTATCCTTCTGGATCTCAACCTTCCCGGGCTCACCGGGTCGAAAGCCTTCAAATATCTAATGATACAGCATCCCGCTCCGATAGTGCTCACCAGTTCTCGATGTGGCCCGGAGGGTCTTTCCCTTCTTCTCCTGGGAGCCACGGCTTTCTGTAAAAAGAGCTCCCGGCAGGCCGAGCATCTGGCTCAATTACTTGAGAAAGCGGCTCGTGTTAGGGTGAATAGGTTAAGGCGTTACAGGTTGCCTGTGAGGGAAAAACCCGGACGGGAGAGCTCGTCCCGTCCCGGAAACTTCACTGTAATTCTTTCCGGGATCGGGGGATTCGGGGAGGCTCTGGAATTTCTGGGACAAAAGACCTGGGTCCCCGAGGAGGCAGTCATCTGGGTGGTGGACGGATGCCCAGAGCTTGCGGAGGATCTGGCCGAGGTATTGCGGGAGAGGCTACCCTGGGAGACGGTTTATGTTAAGGCTACGACTATTGTACGGGGAGGAACTTTATACATTTCTTCCGGGATACCAGCCTTTAAGAAGGGTCCGGTCCTTGAACCGAACGGAGATCCCGAAAGGTTCTGGAACGCAATGGAGGGTTGCGTGGAGACGGTGGTATTTTCTGGAGTCAAGTCGGTGGATGTAAAGGGTGTATGCCCGGGGAAGATATGGATACGGGATCCGGAAAGTTCTCCGGCTCCAGACCTTCCCGGGTCTTTTAAAAAACTGGCAGAAGATTCCCTGAAATTAGAGGATCTGATCAGGCTGGGTTAGGGGTGGTATATGGAAGAGTTTCTTAAAGAATATCTAGCCGAGGCCTCTCAGTACATACAGGAACTTGAGCATCTCTTTCTGGAACTGGATAAAAATCCTGTGGAAACGGAGATCCAGAGGGAGGCCCTGCGGGCAGCCCATAACCTCAAGGGTATCTCTGCCTATATGGGCTATGAAACCATAGCCAGTCTGGCTCATGACATGGAAAGTGTCCTGGAAAAAGAGGGGATTTCGGCCCGGGATAGGGAGGAGTTATTTGTTAAGCTGGATCAGGTAAAGGCCCTCCTCAGGAGACTACACGAGGAGGGTTCCCTTCCCGAACCTTCAAACGCAATGCCGGAGGAGCGAATAGATCGCCTGAAAGCATCGCTGGAGGAATTGCGGAAGGAAGACGAGGATCTTTATCAGGCCTTTATGGAGCTAGCGGAAGAAAAGGTTAACCTTCTTTCGGCCATGCTGTCTGAGGAAGACCCTGAACCCTCCAGGGTCCCCGCCATCCTAGAGCATATTGAAAGAATAAAAAATTCCGCGCGATACCTCAATCTGGAGGAGATGGTTTCTTTTCTGGAGGAGTTCGAGAAGGAGCTGTCGGCCATCGGTGAGGGGCGGGAGGCTCGATGGAGACCTTACTGGGAGGCTCTTTCCGCTCTTTTCCCCCGGGGGGGGTCTTCCCCGGAGCTGGAGGAATTCCTGAGCGAACTTTCTCAGGAAATAGAGGTGCTTTCTTCTCGGGAGAAAGAAGCCGGTCCAGGTGAGGAGACCGTTTCGGGGCCCTCGGAGGTTGAAGAGGAGTCCGCAAAGAAAGAGTTGGTTGTTTCCGAAGGAATACCTCAACCTCGTCCGGATACGCTTCCGCGGAGAGAGAAGGTGGAGGAGGGACTTCCGGAGATTTCTCTGCGGGTGGACGCGGATCGTATGGAGCGACTGTCTTCCATGGTTGGGGAACTGCGTGCGCTCGGCTATCGTTTGCAGGATATAGCCTCGGGGCTCAGGGGGTATCTTCCCCGCGAATGGCGCGTCAAACTCGAGGAGGCTCTTCTTCACCTTTCCGTTCTAACCCGTACCATGGACGAAGAGATCCAGGGTATTCGTCTGGTCCCCGTGGGTACTCTGGCCGTGAGAGTGGAACGACTCTTTCGGGATCTGGTCAGGGCCACCGGTAAGGAGGCGGAACTTATTTTCGAGGGGCATGATATCAGGGTTGATCGGATTTTACTTCAGGAGATCTGGCCGGCTCTGGTTCATCTGATGCGCAATGCCTTTGATCACGGACTGGAATCTGCTGAGGAGCGGAAGGGGGCCGGAAAGCCCGAAAAGGGTCGCATAATGGTTAGCTTTGAGATCGAGCAGAACTGGCTGAAGATTACCGTTTCGGATGACGGACGGGGTATTGACTGGGATCAGGTGGATAAGAGGGTGCGGGAGCGAGGGATTGTGGTGGATCGCCTGGAGGAGGCGCTATTTGTTCCGGGATTCAGTACGAAGGAGGAGGCCGATTCTCTTTCCGGACGCGGTTTTGGACTGGATATAGTGAAACAACAGATAGAAAACCTGCGAGGATATGTGGAACTTTTCTCTCGACCCGGAGAGGGAACGCGCGTATCCATTTATCTTCCTCTGGGGACGGCTCTCAATCGGGTTATCCTGGTAAGGTCGGGAGAAAGTCTCTGGGCCGTGCCCCTTTACGCCCTGCGAGAGGTTCGCAAACTTGTCCCTTCGATGCTCTCACAAATAGGGGAGGAGCGGATTTTTAATCTTCATGGAGAATCGGTGGAGGTCCTGGTTGCGGATACGAGAATTTTAGAGAGTACTTCTTTCTATCTGCTTATCATGAGCGGCAAACCTCCCTGGGGGCTGGCTGTTTCGGAAGTGGTGGGACAGCAGGAAGCCTCCCTAAAACCCTTTTCCGAGTCTTTACGGACCCTGGGGCCTTTTCTTGGACTGGCACTTCTTGCCGGGGGAGGGGTGGCCTTCGTCCTGGACCACCGGAGCTTCCGGGCCCTTAAAAAGTTTTTGGGACAAGTGGAACGATAAATATCTTTTAAGAACAGAAAAAATAAGTTCTGATTTTTATAGTATATAAAGGTACAAAAAGGCATTATGGGATCTAATTGCTATTAATTCTTTAAAATGATCCTTGACATTTATGGGGGAACTACGGTAGGCTCAAGCCTACCTGGGTGGAAAAGCCGAAAAATTGTTTAGTTAAGGAGGGAGTGATGGCTGAAATCAAGAAACATGATACGCCTATGGTTGATGAGTTGAAAGGTGGCCCCTGGCCGAGTTTTGTGGACGACATTTATTCCTATGCGGAGAAGCATCAGAAGCAGGCCTGTTTCGATCTGATGGGGCAGCTGGAGCTTTCTTACAAGCACAAGGAGACGCACTGGAAGCACGGTGGAATCGTGGGGGTTTTTGGTTACGGTGGAGGCGTGATCGGGCGGTACTCCGACCAGCAGGAGCAGTTTCCGGCCATCTGGGCCTTTCATACTATTCGTGTGAATCAGCCGGCCTCCAAGTGGTACCATACTTCTGCGCTGCGGAAGCTCTGTGAAATCTGGGACCATCGGGGAAGCGGAATGCTCAACACTCACGGGTCCACCGGGGATCTGGTGCTCCTGGGTACCGTGACGGAGCAGCTGGAGCCCATCTTTTTTGATCTCACCCATCAGATGAACATGGATCTGGGTGGATCGGGGTCCAATCTGCGGACTCCTTCGTGCTGTGTGGGTAAGGCCCGGTGCGAGTGGAGCTGTCTCGACACGCAGGCTCTCTGTTACGATCTCACCATGACCTATCAGGACGAGCTGCACCGTCCGGCCTTTCCCTACAAGTTCAAGTTCAAGATCTCCGGTTGTCCCAACGACTGCGTGGCGGCCATAGCCCGGGCCGATCTTTCCATCATCGGGACCTGGATCGACGACATCCGGATCGATCAGGAGGCGGTGCGGGCCTATGTGGGCGGAGAGCTAAAGCCCAACGCCGGGGCCCATTCCGACAGGGATTGGGGTCCCTTTGACATCAAGAAAGAGGTCATCGACCTCTGTCCCACCCAGTGTATGCACTGGGACGAGAAGGAGAAGAAGCTTTACATTAACAACAAGGAGTGCAATCGGTGCATGCACTGCATCAATGTGATGCCCGAGGCCCTGCGTCCGGGGACCGATACCGGGGCCACCATTCTGATGGGGGCCAAGGCGCCGATTCTCGAGGGGGCTCAGCTTTCCACGGTGATCGTGCCCTTCATGAGGCTTGAGCCGCCTTATGACAATCTGAAGGAACTCATTGAGAAGACCTGGGATTTCTGGATGGAGAACGGAAAGAACCGGGAGCGTCTTGGTGAGCTCATTCAGCGTATCGGTCTTAACCGGTTCATTGTGGACATTCTCGGGCTCAAGCCCATACCGCAGCATGTGCGTGAGCCGCGGGCCAACCCCTATGTGTTCTGGAAGGAGGAGGAGGTTGAGGGCGGCTGGGACCGCGATGTGGCCGAGTTCCGTAAGCGTCACCCGGCCTAGTACCGGGTTGAAAGGATTGAAAATTTTACGCAAGGAGGTTTGAGATGTCCGATAAGGTTTATGAAGAGATTCAGAATACGCAGCTTGATGAGATCTACAGCAAGCCTTACGATCCGGAGCTGGCGGAGAAGCTTTATAATCCGCAGAAGCCCATGGAGAACCGGATCACCGATATCGGTCCGCCCCATTATGCTCAGTTCTTTCCGCCGGTGATCAAGAAGAACTACGGTAAGTGGGTGAGTCATGAGATTGTCCAGCCCGGAGTTCTAAAGTATAAGAGCGAGACCGGAGATGTGGTTTATGTGGTGCGGGTGGGTTGTCCGCGTCTGGTAACCACGGACTACATCCGGGAGGTTTGTGAGATTGCGGACAAGTACTGTGATGGTTATGTTCGGTGGACCACGCGGAACAATATCGAGTTTCATGTAACCGACGAGGAGAAGCTCCGGGCCCTTCTCGACGACCTCAAAGGGCGGAAGTACCCCGGAGGGTCTTACAAGTTCCCCGTGGGGGGTACCGGGGCCTCCGTGACCAACATCGTGCACACGCAGGGGTGGGTGCACTGTCACACCCCGGCCATTGACGCCTCGGGTGTGGTGAAGGCGGTGATGGACGAGCTCTTTGAGTACTTCGGAAGCCACAAGCTTCCGGCCCAGGTTCGTATTGCTCTGGCCTGCTGTCTCAATATGTGCGGGGCGGTGCACTGCTCTGACATCGCCATTCTGGGTATCCACCGGAAGCCGCCCCTGATTGAGGACGATCGTCTCCAGAATGTCTGCGAGATTCCTCTGGTGGTGGCGGCCTGTCCTCTCGGGGCCATCAAGCCGGCCACCGTGGAGATCGACGGGGAGAAGAAGAAGACGGTGCGGGTGAACAAGGAACGGTGCATGTTCTGCGGAAACTGCTACACCATGTGTCCGGCCATGCCGCTGGCCGACGGTGAGGGTGATGGAATTGCCATTCTGGTGGGCGGTAAGATCTCCAACCGGATTTCTCCGCCCAAGTTCTCCAAGCTGGTGATTCCTTTCATCCCCAATGAGCCTCCGCGGTGGCCGACCACGGTAAAATGGGTGAAGAAGATTCTGGAGACTTATGCCCAGCATGCCCGCAAGTACGAGCGTCTGGGCGAGTGGGCCGAGCGGATCGGCTGGGAGCGGTTCTTTGAGCTCTGTGAGATTCCGTTCACCGAAAAGAGCATCGACGATTATCGCCTGGCCTACGATACCTACCGCACCTCGCTCCACTTCAAGTTCACCAGTCATGTGGAGCCCATGTAAGGAGGATGAGAGGGGGGGCAGAACGCCCCCCTTTATTCAATTCTAGAAATAAGGAGGGATTTAGAGATGGCCATGGATATGGAGGAGCTCAAGAAAAAGATTATGGAATTCATGGAGAAGAAGTCCGGGGCGAAGTCCAAGGTTTACCTTAAGGACATGCAGAGGGCTATACCGGAGGCTTCTCCGCGGGAGATCAAGAAGGCGGCCAACGAGCTGGTGCAGGAGGGTAAACTGGAATACTTCTCCACCGGTTCCACGGTGATGTACGGGATTCCCGGCAAGGGCCAGCCGGTAGAATAGAAATAACGCCTTCCGCGCAAACTACCGGAGGGAGAGGGGAGGGGGGAAGGCTAGATGCCTTCCCCTTATTATTTTTGGAGTTTAAAAGTGGCCCGCAATTTGAAGAGTTTTCGGGCGGGAAAGTGTTTTATGGTGGTTCCGGTTTCCGAGGAAATATCCCGGATAATGTTTTCGATCTCCTCAAAATCCCTGGCCACCAGGGTGAACCAGATGTTCATGTGGTGGCGGCGCAGGTAACAGTGGGTCACCTCCGGACGGGCGGCGATCTTTCGAGCCACCTCTTCGGCCCTCTCCGGCGGTGCGGCGGTGGCCGCAAGGGTGGTTACGAAACCGAGTCTGCGGGAGTCTGGACTGGCTCCCAGGTGACGCAGGATCCCTTTCTCTTTAAGGGAGCGTAGCATTTCTAAAACCTGGTTTTCCTTAAGGCCCAGCTCCCGGGCCAGGGCGGCGAAGGGACGAGGCTCCAGTGGCAGCCCCTCCTGAAGTCTTTCGAGCAGGTGCCGTTCCAGAGTCGTAAGCATTAGACCTCGATGGCGAGGATTTCAAAGTGGCGCACGCCCGCGGGAGTGCGCACCTCCACTTCGTCCCCCGCCTCTTTTCCGATGAGGGCCCGTCCCAGCGGGGAGGTGACCGAAATGAGCCCTTTTTCCACATCCGACTCATAGGGCCCCACCAGACGATAGACCACCTCGTCGTCGGTGTCGAGATCCAGCAACCGGACTCGCACGCCGAACTGGACTTTTTCCGGGGCTTCCCTGGGGGGCTCGATCACCTCGGCCCGGGAAAGCCGATCCGAAAGCTCCTGAATGCGCCCCTCTATGTGGGCCTGCCTTTCCTTGGCCGCTTCATACTCGGCGTTTTCGGAGATGTCCCCGTGAGCCCGGGCCTCCTCTATGGCTTTGACCACATCTCGTCTTTCTACGGTCTTGAGCCGTTCGAGCTCTTCCTTGAGGCGCTGGAATCCCTCCGGCGTGAAAGGTATCCGTTCCATTCTCGTCCCCTCTATCAAATTAGGAAATCCAGAAACACTCCCAGAAATATTACCACGCTTATGGCGCCGTTGAAGGTGAAAAAGGCCATGTCCAGTCCTTCCAGGGTCTGCGGATTCACCGTGAGACGCTGGGCGATGAAAAGGGCGGCGGTGAGGAGGAGGGCCGCATAGTAGATCCAGGATAGGCGGAAGGCGTATCCGGTAAAGAGGAAGAGGAGGAAGGCCAGGAGGTGAAAGAGGGAGGAGAGATGGAAGGCCCGGCGACGCCCGAAACGGGCCGGAATGGAATGCAGCCCGGCCCGGCGGTCGAAGTCCTCGTCCATACAGGCGTAAAGGATGTCGAAGCCGGCCACCCAGAAGAGAACTCCGAGAGCCAGGGCGAAGATGGCCGCCTCTTCGAAGGTTCCCTTCACCGCCACATATCCGCCCAGGGGGGCAAGGGCCAGGGCCGCTCCCAGAAAGACATGGCACAGCCAGGTGAAGCGCTTGGTGTAGGAGTAACCCAGGATCACCATGTAGGCGATGGGGGAAAGCTTCAGGGTGAGTTTGTTGAGCCCGGCGGCGCAAAGGTAGTAAAGGAAGGAGGCCGCAAAAAAGAGGGCCCAGGCCTCGCCCGGGCGCACCAGCCCCACCACGAGATGCCGATTGCGGGTGCGGGGATTTTCGGCGTCAAAGGGGAGATCCGCCAGGCGATTGAAGGTCATGGCCGCGGTGCGGGCCCCCACCATGCAACCCAGAATGAGAAGAGCGGTCCTGGGGTCCGGAAAACCCTTCGCCGCAAGCACCGCCCCGGTGTAGGCAAAGGGGAGAGCAAAAATGGTGTGCTCGAATTTTATCATCTCGAGAAGATACTTAATCTTCCGCCACATCTTTTTTTTCTTTTTCCAGCAGTTTTTTTAGTAAATAGACATCGTACTGATCCTGAGGCCGAGGAGTATCCTTTTTAAGGAAGATAAGCCCTTCCTTGGAAAGGGTTTTGACCGGGATTCCCTCCAATAGAATCGTTTCTTCGTAGGATTTTAAACTCTTGTAATCCGCCACCTCTCCCAGGCGAAAGAGAAGATCCACCGCATATTCCTTAGGGGTGCCATATCGGATTACAGCATATTTTATATCCTCAGGGGAAATTTCCCAGACCGACTCATCCTGAAAGACTTCATAAAGGGCTTTTTTAAGCTGTTCGATATTTTCCGGCTCCGGAGATAGCATGAAATCTATGTCGTCCGTATGGCGAGGGATACCCTGAAGGATTACTCCCAGGCCTCCTATGAGGAGGTATTTTACTCTGTATTTTTCGAAAGTTCTGCAGAGGACTTTGAGCTCCTCTCTAAGATCAACTTTTCCCGGTCCCATTGAGCCTCCTCCAGGGTTTTAAAGCGCCGAATCCCATGGGGATAGGGAATTAGAGGACGAATTACAATGGACTGGTTACGGCGCAGTCTTCGGATAAAAAAAGGAAGATCCGTGGAAGCTTCTTCAAGCGTTCTGTACTTTTTTATCATGTCCCCTCCCACCTCTTAAGGTCCTTGATTTCAAAACCCAGAAACTCTGCCAGTCTCTTTACGAAGAATTCTACCACCTCCCGGAGGTCTTTCGGACGATGGTAAAAGGCGGGCATGGCCGGATAGATCGTCGCTCCGGCCTCGGCGGCGGCGAGCATGTTTTTCAGGTGGATCAGGTTAAGGGGGGTCTCCCGCACCACCAGCACAAGGGGTTTGCGTTCCTTGAGCATTACATCCGCAGCGCGCTGGAGGAGGTTTCTGGCCGCCCCCTGAGCCACCGCCGAAAGGGTGCCCATGCTGCAGGGAATGATCACCATGGCCCGGTAGGGTGCCGAACCGCTGGCCGGAGGAGCCGAGATTTCGTCCTCCCGATAGATCCGGCGGGTGAGGCGGCCGAGGTGCTCGAGCGAAAGCCCGGTTTCGTGCCGCAGGACTTCCTCCCCCGGACGGGTGATTACCACCTCGCTTTCCACCCCGAGCTCCCGCAGGACCTCAAGAAAGGCCACCGCGTAAGGGGCGCCGCTCGCTCCGGTTACGCCGACGAGGAGTTTCTCCACTTTCTCGCTTCCTCTCTGGCCAGCCTGTCGCATCTTTCGTTTTCGGGATGCCCGGCGTGGCCCTCCACCCACACCCATTCCACCCGGTGGGCCCTGAGGAGACGGGCCAGTTCCTCCCAGAGGTCCCGATTCTTTACGGGTTTTCCGTCCGAGGTGCGGAAGCCGTTTTTTTCCCAGCGGGATAGCCACTCCCTGGCCCCGGAGAGAAGATATCGCGAGTCGGTGTAAATCCTGACCCGACAGGGCCGACGCAGGGCCTTCAGGGCCTCCACCGCCGCACGGATCTCCATCCGGTTGTTGGTGGTTTCGGGTTCGCCTCCCCGGAGGACCCTTTCCCGCCCCCCGGCCCTGAGGATGGCCGCAAACCCTCCCGGTCCCGGGTTCCCCAGGCAGGCTCCGTCCACGAAGATTTCCACCTCCGGGAGGGCCTTGTTCTCCCTCCGGGCCAGAAACTCCCGGGCGATGTCCGCACCCGAGCTGGTGCCCAGTCTTTCCGCTCCGGCGGAAAGAAGGGCCAGGGCCTGATCCAGGGTCCGTATCCCCCCAGCGGCCTTGATCCTTACGCGTCCTCCGGAGGCCTCCCGCAGGAGTCGCACATCTTCCACGGTGGCCCCGCCCGGGCCGAATCCGGTGGAGGTCTTAAGGTAAGCGGCTCCGGTTTCCGGAAGCCGTCGGGCCAGTTCCTTTTTCTCGCGATCCGTGAGATATCCGCACTCCAGAATGACCTTGACCGGAACCGGTTCCGCCGCCCGAACGATCTCTTCCACCTCGGAGAGGGCCTCGGAAAGGGCTCCGCTTTTCACCAGGGAGAGATTGAGAACCATATCCACTTCCTGGGCCCCGAGATCGGTGTAAAGTTCCACCTGAGCCACCTTTATTTCGGTGGGTTCGAATCCCAGAGGAAATCCCACCACGGTTATCACCTTTACCGGGGTGCCTTCCAGGAGTCTGCGGGAAAGCGGCACATGCCCCGGGGGCACGCACACTCCGGCGAAACCGAACTCCCGGGCCTCGGCACAGAGTTTCTCTATATCCCCGGCGGTAGCGGTGGGCCGAAGCAGGGTGTGTTCTATGTAAGGCGCAGGGTTAATTAAATCGTCCATAACCTTTCGGAACTCTCCAATTTAACCTTTATTTTCGTTCTTACAAGGAGTATGATAATTACCATGGGAAAGGGCGCGTTTTATTACCCTGCTTTTCTCAATCTAAGGGACCGATTCTGCGTGGTGGTGGGAGGGGGTGAGGTGGCGGAGCGGAAGGTGGAGGCTCTGGTGGCGGCCGGGGCCCGGGTGAGGGTGATCGCCCCTGAGGTAACCTCCCGGATAGAGGGTTGGGCCGGGGAAGGCCTTATCGAGCTCGAGAAACGCCCTTATCGGGAAGGGGATCTTTCGGAGGCTTGGCTTGTGGTGGCCGCCACCGATGATCCCGAGGTCCAGAAAGCCGTGTTTTCCGAGGCCGAAAGGAACCGGATCTTCTGCAATGTGGTGGACAAGCCGGAGTTGTGTTCCTTTATCGTGCCCTCGGTGGTGCGGCGGGGGCGGTTGCAGTTGGCCGTATCCACCTCGGGGGCAAGCCCCGCCGCGGCCCGGAGGATTCGCGAGCGTCTGGAGGAGGAATTCGGTCCGGAGTGGGGGGTCTATCTCGAGCTCATGGCCCGCTGGCGAAAGGAGATCCTTTCGCGGGGGCTTCCCGAGGAGGAGCGCCGTCAAATCTTCACGCGTCTGGCCATGGCCCCCCTTCCGGAGTGGATCCGGAACGGCGACTGGCACTATGTGCGGGCTCTCGTCGAAAAGGAGGGTCTCTCCCTTCCCGAAAGTTTGACAAAAGAGTTTATTCAAACCCAAAATTTTAATCGATAAGCGGGGAGATATCTTGTTCCCCCGATCCAGGAAGGGGATACAGGCCGGATTTCGGATCGAGATGAGAAACAGGGGATTTACCTTAATAGAGTTAGCCATAGTATTGGTACTGGTAGGGGTGCTGGCCGGGATCGGAGCCGGGATACTGGGGCTTCTTATAAAACGCATCCATTATAATCAGAACCGCGAGCGTCTGGAGGCCAATGTGGAGGCCCTGATTGGATATGCTCTTACACATCATGGCCGGCTTCCTTCGTCGGATCAGTGCAAAAGTTACCTGCGAAACAGAAAGGACGCGTGGGGCAAGGATTTCGTGTGCGTGATCGCCTCCGAACTGGTTACTTACGGAGCCTGTGCCCTGCGGACTACCTCTCTTAATGCCACCGACGAGAGTGATAACGCCACCCACGAAAATCTGGCCTTTGTCCTCATAAGCGGTGGTCCGAACCTCAACATTCAAACGAATAATTCCACCATAAAAATTTATCTCCCCGGTGACTCAGTAGACGATTACCCCGGGGACATAAATCGACCGGAACCTTACGATGATATGGTGAGGTATGTGAGTTTAAATGAATTGCAGGGAAAATTGAGCTGCGAACATTCTGAGCAAAGGCTGCGTATTTTAAATAATGAACTTCCGGTTGGTTTTGAAAACTCTGATTATACTGCCAACATATATGCAGCAGGAGGAGTCCCATTTTCCGGAGGTGGTCATTATAAATGGTGTTATAATGCAACATCTCTTGCAGGAATAAATATTTTGTGTAACGGTAATGTTTTGAGTCCATGTGTGGATCCCTGCTCCTCTTATTATCAATGTGACAATCTTGTTTTGAATGGTACGGCAACTTCCTATGGAAGTTTTCGTGTTAAGTTTTATGTTTGTGATAGTGAAAATAATACTGATGAGAAAACTTTATCCCTTACAATTTATCGTAATTCCATTTATTCTAATAATGGAATTCCCATTACGGTAATAAATATGACCTCCCGAACTTTATACTGGAATTGTGCGTGTTCTCTCAGTTGTAGATGGCCTGTCAGGGGGCAGCGACTGATTTATCCCGGTGAAGTTGTGGCGGCTAATCAGGGCGTATTTTTTAGTTGTAATGTCTATGCGATTATTTCCTATGAAATAGCTGTACAGAAAGATGTCAATAACGATACTACGGTATGTTTTTATTCAAATGGAACGATTACCGATAATATAAATCCCAATAATCGCTGTCCATAATTCGCAAGTAGATGGCTCTCTAGGGCCCCACGGGGTGCGGCCTTTCGGTAGAGTAGATGGAATCACAGCACCAGGCGGCGTTCCTTTTTAATCCGGTGATCCAGGTAGTAGAGGATGGGGACCACCATCCTGGAAAAGAGGGTGGAGGCCACCTCGCCGGCCATGAGGGAGAGGGCCAGACCGTTGAAGATGGGGTCAAAGAGGATCACGAAGCTTCCCACCACCACCGCCGCGGCGGTGAGCAGCATGGGACGAAACCGCACCGCCCCGGCGTCGATCACGGCGTCCTCCAGCTCGTAGCCCTGCCTCAGGCGCAGCTCGATGAAGTCCGCCAGAATGATGGAGTTTCGCACCACGATTCCCGCCCCGGCGATGAAACCGATCATGGAGGTGGCGGTGAAGAAGGCCCCCATGAGGGCGTGGGCCGGGATGATCCCGATCAGGGAAAGGGGTATGGGAGCGAGAATGAGGATGGGCACGGTATAGGACCTGAACCAGGCCACCACCAGAAAGTAAATGAGCACCAGACAGGCGGCAAAGGCCAGCCCCAGATCCCGGAAGACCTCGTAGGTTACCTGCCATTCGCCGTCCCACTTGACCGCCCATTCCCGGGCGGAGAAGGGGAGATGGGTGTAGTAGATCCTGAGGGGGCTTCCGTCCGGAGCCCGCAGTTCCTTAAGGGCTTTGTTGATCTTTAGGATGCCGTAAATGGGTGCCTCCTCCTTGCCGGCCATGTCGCCCACCACATAGACCACCGGATGGAGGTTCTTGTGATAGATGGGATGCGGCACCACGGACTTCTCCCAGCGGGCGATTTCGGAGAGGGGAACCAGGCGCCCGAAAATGCTTTTCACCTTGAGGTCCGAGAGATCCGGGAGGGAGGACCTTTCGGCCTCCGGAAAACGCAGGCGGATGTAGACATCCTCCCTGGCGGAGGGATCGTGGAAGAGTCCCAGGACCTTACCGCGGAGGGCGGTTTCCATGACCTCCATCACCCGGGCGGGATCCACCCCGGAAAGGGCGGCCTTGCGGCGATCCACCACCAGACGCCACTCGGTCTGGGGTTCGGTCATGTACCAGTCCACATCCACCACCCCGGGAGTGCGGGCGAAGATCTCTTTTATCTTTCGGGCCAGTTCGATCTGCTTCTCGTAATCCGGCCCGTAGACCTCGGCCACCAGCGACTGAAGCACCGGAGGTCCGGGGGGCACCTCGGCCACCGTCACCCGGGCTCCGTATTTCCGGGCCACCGCGGTAACCAAAGGCCGCACCCGCTTGGCTATGTCGTGACTCTGAAGCCGGCGGTGGTGCTTGTCCACCAGGTTCACCTGGATGTCGGCCACATGGTCCCCCCGGCGGAGGTAGTAATGGCGGATGAGCCCGTTAAAGTTGAAGGGGGCCGCGGTGCCGATGTAAAGCTGCATGTCCGTGATGAGGGGTTCGGCCATGAGGGCCCGGGCCATCTCCTCCACCGCCCGGGCCGTCTCCTCCAGGGAGCTTCCCTCGGGCATGTTCACGATGATCTGAAACTCGTTCTTGTTGTCGAAGGGAAGCATCTTCACATAGACCTTCTTGAAGTAAAAGAGCGAACAGGCCAGGAGAAACAGGACCCCCACGGTGAAGAGGAAGGCCCAGCGCCAGACCACGCTCCGGATGAGGTGCCCCATGAACCAGCGATATACGCGGGTAATGAGGGTCTCCTTTTCCTCGTGCTTTATGTCCTTGGGAAGGAGGTGATAGGCTGCCCAGGGGGTAATCACGAAGGCCACGGCCATGGAAAGGAGCATGGCCACCGAGGCCCCCACCGGCATGGGCCGCATGTAAGGACCCATGAGACCCCGGACGAAACCCATGGGCGCAATGGCCGCTATAACCGTAAGGGTGGCCAGGATGAGCGGCGCCTGCACCTCCACCACCGCTCCCACGATCACATCCCGGAAGGACTTGCCCCGGTTCTCCGGAAGGTGGAGGTGCCGAACGATGTTCTCCACATCCACGATGGGGTCGTCCACCAGGATACCGATGCAGAAGATGAGGGCGAACAGGGTGACCCGGTTAAGGGTGTAACCGTAGAGGTAATAGACCAGAAGGGTGACCGCCAGCACGGTGGGGATGGCCACCAACACCACCAGGCTGGCCCGCACCCCCAGGAAAAGGGCGATGAGTGCCGCCACCGAGACCGTGGCAATGAGGAGGTGCTCGAGCAGGGTATCGGTCTTGTCCTTGGCGGTCTCTCCGTAGTTTCGGGTTACCGTCACCTGGACATCCTCGGGGATGAGATCCCCCTTGAGAAGCTCGACCTTGCGGAGGATCTTCTTTGCGAGTCTGGTGGCGTTCCAGCCCTTGCGCTTGGCTATGGCCAGGGTTACCGCGGGATAGAGGGCCCCGGGCTCGCCGGAGATGCCCTTCTTTTCCGCCGCCGGCCCCGGAACCATGAAGACATAGCTGTCCGGCTCGGCGGGACCGTCCACGATGCGGGCCACATCCCGCAGGTATATCGCCCGCCCGGCCACCACCCCCACCACCGTGTTCTCGAGGTCCCGCAGGTCGGAAAAGAAGTTGGCCAGACGAACCTCAAAGGTGTAGGAATCCCGGCGATACCGTCCCACCATCCGGGCCCGGTTCTGGGCGTAAATGGTGCGGGCAATGTCCACCGGATCCAGCCCCAGGGCGTAAATCCTCTCGGGATCGAGCTCGATCCGGACCTCCCTCCTGAGCCCGCCCTTGATAAAGGTCTCGGAAATGCCGGGGATGTTGCGAATCTCGTCGTCCACCCGGGCCACGATCTGCCGCAGACGAAAGGCGTCGTAGCCCTTACCCCAGAAGGTCAGGGTCACGATGGGCACATCGTTTATGTCGTGCGGTTTCAGAAGGGGACGGGAGCAACCCGGGGGAATCCAGTCCAGGTGCTGGTACAGCTTGGCGTAGGTCTTGACCAGGCTCTTTTCGGGATCCCGCCCCACATAGTAACGCACCACCGTGAGGGCGCGTCCGTTGTAAGCCGTGGAGTAAACATACTCCACTCCCGGGATCTCCCACAGGAGCTTCTCCATGGGATTGATCACCCGCTGCTCGATCTCCTTGGCCGTGGCTCCGGGCATCTCCACGAAGATGTCGATCATGGGGACCACGATCTGGGGTTCTTCCTCGCTGGGGGTGTTTATCACCGCAAAGACCCCCAGGGCCAGCATAAGCATCACCACCAGAGGGGTGAGTTTGGAGTCCACGAAGTAATTGACGATGCGGGCGATGAATCCGCGGGTCTCCATGGGTTATTCCTCCCGCACGCGGTCGCCGCTGCGCAGGCCCGAAGGGGGATTCAGCACCACCTTCTCCCCGGGAGCCAGGCCGGAAAGCACCTCCAGCAGTTCTTCACACCTTTCGGCTAGGCACACCGGAAGGATCTCTCCCCCCGAGAGAAAGTACCTCTTCCCCACGCGCACCACCCGAAGCTGAACCCTTCTGTCTTCCTCCACCACGAAAACCGCCCTGAAACCGCCCCGGTCCACCACCGACGCCGCGGGCACCGCAAGGAGGGTTCTCTCCCCAGCCGGCAGAAAGACCCGGGCGTAGGTGCCGCTGGGGAGGTGAGTTCGCCGGGGGAGATCCATCTTTACGGTGAAGGTTCGGGTGGATGGATCCACCTCGGGGACCACCTCGGACACGGAAAGGGCCAGGGACTTTTGCGCCGAGGGGATGCGGGCAAAGACCCGGGTGCCGGGCCTTATTCTTCCGTAGAGTTCCTCACCGGGGTGACACACCACCCGCCGGCCGGCCTCCTCACTCTCCATCACCACCAGGGCCTGTCCAGGCATCACATAGGTGCCCGCATCCACCAGCTTGCGGACCACCCGGCCGGAGAAGGGAGCCCGGATCTCGGTGTAAGAAAGGAGCGTCCGCACCTCGTTCAGCCGGGCCTCCACCTCCCGGATGCGGGACTCGATGGCGGAGCGTTGCGCCGAAAGGGCTTCGTATTCGGCCCTTTTGGCCTCGAATTCCTCGGCGGTGGCCGCCTGATTTTTAAAGAGCCGGCGATAACGCTCATATTCCGCCCTGGCAAAACGCAGACGGGCCGAAAGGGCGGCGAGCTCCCTGCGCAGGGCCTCGGTGCTTTCCGAAAGAGCCCGCATCCTGGCCCTTATGTCCCGATCGTCAAGGCGCACCAGGAGGGCCCCCCGGGCCACCCGGTCCCCCTCCCGGACCGGGATCTCCCGCACGAAACCGGCCACTTTGGAGGAAAGGCGGGCCCGCTGACGGGACTCCACCGTTCCGGGAAACTCCCGGTAAAGAACGGCCTTCCGCGGCACGGCCGTGTAAATCCTTGCCGAAAAGGTGCGCCCTTCCGGCAAACGGGAAGCCCCCTCCTCCTTCTTGCAGGCCAGAAGCCCCAGAAAGAGCAGGGCCAGAACCAGCCATCTAGGGTTTCTCATGACAGGCCTCCGTGGCGTCTATCCTCTTGGTGTCCATGAGACCCGCGGCGAATCGAAGGCCGCTTTCGGCCAGTCGCAATCCGTAGAGGGCCTCAAGCCGCATGAGCCGGGCCCGTTTGAGGGCGGTCTCCGCATCCTGAAGCTCCACCAGAAGGGCCAGCCCGGCCTCGTACCTCTGGCGGATGATGCGCAGGCCCTCCTCGGCCTGGGCCACCGCCCGTCGGGTGACCTCGTATTCCTTGAGGGCAGTGAGGTACCGACTGTAGGCCTCCCGAACCTGATGTTCCACCTCCCTCCGATACTGGCGCAGTCGCTCCCGGGCCGCAAGCCACTCCGCCTCGGCCCTGGAAAGACGGGCCCGGTCGCTAAAACCCCTGAAGAGGTTCAGGTTGACCTCGGCCATGATGGTGTAGGCGTCGCCGTCGGCCCCTCCGCTAAGAGGGTCCTCGGCGTTCTTTTCGTAGATGCCCTTAAGATTAAGGGAGGGGAGGAACCGAAACCGGGCCTCCTTGACCGCAAGCCGGGCCAGTCTCACCCGTTGTTCCTCCACCTTGAGATCCGGACGCATCCTGAGCGCCGCACAGCGCCACTTATCGAAGTCCCCCGGCGGACCGGGCACCCCCTCCACCGGCACGGGCTCGAAACGACGCTCAAGCGGCTCTCCCAGAACCAGGGAGAGCCCCGAAAGGGCCACCTCCAGACGATGCCTGGCCGCGGCCAGATCCTTTTCCTGCCGGGAGAGGAAGACCTGGGCCTCAAGGAGATCCGACTTGAGGGCGCGCCCCTCCCGGTAACGCCTCTCTACCACCCGTAGGTTCTCCCGGGCCGTGCGCACGGCCTCCTTCATGACCCCCACCCGCTCCCGGGCCAGGAGCACCCGGAGGTAGGCCCGTTCCGTCTCGAAAAGCACCCGCTGCCTCACCGCCCGCAGATAGTTCTCCGCCTGAGAAAGCGCGATCCTGGCCCGGCGATACCCGATGATCTCCCGTCCCTGATTGAAGATGGGCTGGGTAACCACCACCTGCGTCTGCCAGTTGGTGTAGTCCACGGGATGGTTCAGACGATCCAGATAAAAGTCCTCGGCCTTGAAGTTCTCCTGGGCGAGCTTGTAGCTGAAGACCTGCACGGGGCTGTCCGTGCGGGCGTAGACCAGGCGCAGGTCCACCCGGGGGAGAAAGGCCCCCCGCGCCTCGCTCACCCCGCTTCTGGCCGCGGCCACCTCCGAACGGGCCGCCTTGAGAAGGGGGTTGTGCACCAGAGCCAGCTCGTAGGCCCGCTTGAGGGTGAGCCGCTCCGCCCGGGCCGGAGCAAAACCCCAGCCCCCTAAAAGGATCGTCAATATAAGCCCTAACATCCTCCTCATGGCCCCACTCCTTCCCTTCACCCTATACCACCCCTCCGACTTTGACAAGCCCCTTATCGGGTCGCGATCTTTACCAACCTCTTTTTTTCTCCTTCTTTCGCCCTTCTTTCCAGGGGATGCGTTTCTTTTTTCCCCGGGTGATTTTGCGGTAGGGAACTTCGGGGAGTTCGGTTTCGGGGTGGAAGGGGATGACGGGTTCGGGTTCCGGGGTGGTTTCCTCTTTGGGTTTGGGGGCGTAGCGGGCGCGGAATCTTTCGTCCACCCGGGGCCCCCGGAGGGACCCGGCGGGGAGCCAGGAAGAGAGGTAGAGTTTTTCCAGAAAGCGCAGAAACACGGCCCCCTCGGACCGGGCCCTCGCGGCGTCCACCTCCACCAGGAGGGCCCCCCGGCGTCGGGCCAGCCGCTCGGCCAGGTCCCGATCCGGCGAAAGAAGGGCGGGACGGGGTTGGGTCCATCCCCTCCAGGAGACATGGATCCAGGCCCGGGGTTTTACCGGAAGAAAAAGGAGGGAAGGAGGATCCTCCGCGTACTCCGGCGGGCCGTAGAAGACCTCCCTGGCCCTCACCCGCCCTTTCTCCCTTCGAAACTCAAAAAGGTCCCGGGCGAAGACCTCAAGCACCGTCTCGAGCTCCCTGCGGCGGACCCCCCGGAACCCCTCGGTCTCGGAAACGGCCAGGTGAAGCTCCTTGATCTTTACAAAACCCTCTTCGTCTGGTATGAGGCCGAACTCGTCGGGCCGATAGGCCAGGATGTAGCGCAATAGCTTGGTCAGTCTTTCAGGGGACATTTTTGACTTTTTACGGTTCAGTGTTTACCTTATTGAAAGAACTTGTCAAGATCGGTTCTTTTTGGTATAAACCAAAAGTTCATACTCCTCGATGAAGAAGGTGGGTGAGGGTCATGAGCGCCAAAAAGGAACTCGAGAAGAAGCTTCTTGAGATGGGGAAGGAGGGGGCCATCACCTACGAGGCCCTCAACGAGATCCTTCCGGAGAATTACGACGATCCGGAAAAGATAGAAGAAATTTTCGACTTTCTTTCCAGAAACAACATAGAGATCCTGGACGAGAAGCAGATCTACGAGAAGGAGGAGTGGGTAGAAAAGGAGGCCCAGAAGAAGATTCAGGAGCTTTCCACCCTTTCGGAGAGCGAACTCGAGCCCTCGGAGGAGACCGAGACCACGGAGTCCGAGGAGGTTACCAGTCTCTACCTCAAGGAGATGGGTAAGTACCCCCTCCTTACCCCGGAGCGGGAGGCGGAGCTTTCCAAGATCATTCGGGAGGGTTTTTACGCCATCGTGGAGGCCTTCGAGAACTATCCGGAGGATCTTCCGGAGATCCTGGCCATGAAGGCGGAGATCGCCCTCTGGCGCAAGCGGGATCCCGGTCTCAAGCCCAAGAAGAGTCTTCTCAACTTCCTGGTGAAGAAGGCCGAAGAGATCGCCCGGGCGTATCCCGAAAAAAACGAGATTCAGGAGCTCCGCAGGCTGGTGCAGGAGAAGGCCGCGGAGATCGAGAAAGCCAAGGACGAGATGGTCAAGGCCAACCTGCGCCTGGTGGTCTCCATCGCCAAGCGCTACATCGGACAGGGCCTGCCGCTCGCCGACCTCATCCAGGAGGGCAACCTGGGGCTGATGCGGGCGGTCTTTCGGTTCGACTACCGCAAGGGCAACAAGTTCAGCACCTACGCCTCCTGGTGGATCCGTCAGGCCATCACCCGGGCCATTCTGGACAAGACGCGGACCATCCGGCTGCCGGTGCACTTTCTGGAGCTGCGCAGTCAGTTCTTCAAGGCCTTTTACGAGCTGGTCAAGGAGCTCGGCCGGGAGCCCACCCCGGCGGAGCTTTCCGAGCGCACCGGTCTTCCCCGGGAGAAGATCCTGGCCATCTTCGAGGCCTCCCGGGAGCCGGTCTCCTTGGAGCTTCCCATCGGCGACGAGGACAGCACCCTGGGGGACTTCATCGAAAACAAGGATAGCCCCTCCCCCTACGAGGAGGTCAAGGACAAGGACCTTTCCGAAAAGATCCGGAGCCTGCTTTCCACCCTCTCCCCGCGGGAGGAAAAGATCATTCGGTTGCGCTTCGGTATAGGGGAGGAGGGGGAGTACACCCTGGAAGAGATCGGCAAGCGCTTCGGGGTCTCGCGGGAGCGGATCCGGCAGATCGAAAAGAAGGCCCTGGCCCGGCTGCGCCAGATGAGCGAAAAGGAAAACATCAAGTATCGTGAGAGGTAAAAGATGAGAAAACTCGCCCTGGCGGCGATTCTTGTCGGGCTGTGGGTGGGGCCGGCCCTGGGATTGAATTACACGGAGCTCTATTCCTACCTGCCGAATCTGCCGGGGTTCAAAGCCGGAGAGCCCACCGGGATGACCGTGACCACCCCGGCCGGGGAGATGACCACCGCGGAGAGAACCTATACCGCGGAAGCCAGGAGACTCACGGTGCGCATTGCGGTGGGCGGTATGGTTCAGGGGATGTGGTTTCCGCTGACCATGCAGGTGAGCTACGACACACCCGAGGAGCGAATGGAAAGCCTCAAGGTGGAAGGGTTCCCGGCCAAGAGGATCACCCGGAAAAAGGAAAAGGGAGGTACTCTGGTTATCCTCCTTTCCCGGGAGAACGCATCCGCGCCGGCCCTCTTTATGGTGGAATGTGAGGGGCTTACTCCCTCGGAGGCCCAGAAGTATCTCCGCTACTTCAGGTTGAAGGAGCTGGCCCGAAAGCTCAATCCCTGATCGCCTCGGCCAGGTGGTGGAGCAGTTCCCGGGGATGGGCGTAGCTGTCCCGGGCCGAGGCGATCTCACCGAGGTCCCTGCCCCTCACCTGGAGGCCGCGCAGTCTCTCGGCCACCTCGGTTCCGGAGGCGGGAAAACGAAGCCCCTTTATGCGGGCCAGCACCTCCGCCGGCCAGCCCACGCCCAGGATGCGCGCTCCCTCCTCGATCACGCTGGAAAAAAAGAGCAGGGCGTCCCGCCCCTCCTTGATCTCACGATAGGCCAGCTTGGCCAACCCCCCGGCCGTATGGGCCTTGGGGGTCTTTTCCCGCAGTTCCCCCTCCAGTTTCATCATGACGAGCTCCGGGTCGGCCCGGAGGATGTTGCGCACCGTCTGGCGGGTGAGCCCCAGGAAAGCCGCAATGTCGTCTTCGGTCTTGAAGCCCTCCTCCGCGAGCACGACGGCGTAAGCGGCCTCCATGAGGCTGGTCACCCAGGTGAGGTTGCGCATCTCGATGAGCTTCCGCGGACCTCCCAGTATCTCCAGGGCCTTGAGAAATACCCTCAGCGCCCGGGCGTCCACATCCCGTTCCCTTACCTCCTCCGCTCCCACGATGATCAGCGGCATCCTTCACCCCCCTGGAGTTTTTTCTCCGCGTTTAAAGATAAGAACTTTTGAGTATAATGGAACCATGCTTCCCTATCCCCAGATCAATCCGGAGATCGTGCGCATCGGGCCGGTGGCCGTGCGCTGGTACGGCCTCATGTACCTTCTGGGTTTTCTCGCCGCCTACTATCTGGCCCGGAAGCAGCTCCGGGAGAGAGGCCATCCGGAACTGGTCAAGGTGCTGGAGGATGTGCTCTTCTGGGGGGGAGTGGGATTGATAGTGGGAGCCCGGCTGGGGCATGTCTTTTTCTACTATCCGGGTTACTACCTGAAGAGGCCCCTTGAGATCCTGGCGGTGTGGCACGGGGGGATGTCCTTTCACGGAGGGCTTATCGGGGCGGTGGTGGCGGGCTGGATCTACGCCCGCCGCAGGCGGCTCAACTTCTTCTGGTGGGCGGATCTTCTAGTGGTTACCGCGCCCATAGGGCTCGGCCTCGGCCGCCTGGGAAATTTCATAAACGGAGAACTTTACGGACGCCCCACCCATGTGCCCTGGGCCATGGTCTTTCCGGCCGGAGGCCCCGTGCCCAGACATCCCTCTCAGCTCTACGAGGCCCTGGGGGAGGGGCTTCTCCTCTTTTTGATCCTCTGGTCGGTGCGCCGGAAGGACTGGGCTCCGGGGTTGAAACTGGCCCTGTTCCTGGTCCTTTACGGGGTCATCCGCTTCTTTCTGGAGTTCTTCAGGGAGCCGGATCCCGGGGTGGGACTCTTCTTCGGTTGGATGACCCGGGGACAATTTTTCTGTCTACTGATGGTTCTGGTCGGTGCGGTCCTCTTTCTGGTGAGAAGAGGGGCCCCGGAGAAGGGTCCCTATCTTTCGGGCTAGGTCTTTCATGCGCCGAAATTCCCGGAGGTAACTTTCCCGGTCTCCCCGGGAGATGAGCTCGGAGAGCTTGCGGGCGTGGCGCCAGAAGAGTTCCCGTATTTCCTCTCCCCGGGGATTGTCGAACTGGATGGCGGTGTAAAGCTCGGGATCCTGAGGGGCCAGGCGGGAGAAGATCTCCAGTTGTTTCCGGAAACTGGGGGTGGAGAGCGCCGCCACCCTTTCCAGGTCGAGACCGCTTCCGGCCAGCACCTCCCCCAGGACCATGAGCCAGAAGTGATTGAGCACCTGGACCAGACTCATAATCCGATCGTGTTCCTCCGGGGACACCGTGACGGTGCGGGCACCGCGGTCTTCCAGGAAGTCCCTGAACCATCCGTACCACCTCCGCCCCCGGGCCGGACACAGGGCCACGGTCTGTCCGGAAAGTCCCTTTTCGTAGGGTCCGAAAAGGGGATGGGCCCCCACCACCTCGCACCGGGAGTGCTCCAGCATGAGGGCCACCTCCCGGGCCTTTAAGGAACAGAGGTCGATGAGGCCCGCCGTCTCCGGAAGAAGGGGGCCGATTTCCCGGATCACCTCCGGGAAGACTCGCATGGGCACCGAGACGATGATCACCTCGCAGAGCCGGGCGAGGTCCTGATTGGAGAGTTCGGTGGAAAGGTCCGAGACGAGCACGGGGTAGCCGGCCTCGGAAAAGACCCGACCGAACCAGGCCCCCATCCTGCCAAGGCCACCGATGATGCCGATCCGGGAGGGTTTCATTTAGAGGCGGTTTCGGTGCAGGCCAGCTTCAGGTCCCGGCAGGCGGCCTGCGTGGTGAGCGGATACCAGCGCCGTCCGTGAGGGCCGAGGAAGTACCAGCGTCCGTTTTTCTCCCGCACCACCCTGGCTCCGTGATAGGCCTTGAGAAGCCGGACCTCCTCGATAGAAAGTGGACTCATCCGTTCCGGCTCCACCCTGATCCTTTCGGTAAGGTGCCCCACGGCGTAATACGCCAGCAGGGCCAGGGCCCCTCCACAGAGCCAGCACCAGTTTTTCCTGAAAAACCTCTTCCATCCTCTCATGGGCGCACCCTTTCCTTCCTTCCCCTTAGACTTTAAACTTAAACACGATCGGAGCGCTTTGCCAACCTTGCCGAACACCGAGGCCATGAAGATCCCCGAAGTCAGGTACTATCGCGAGCTTTCGAGCACCATGGACGAGGCCCGGCGTCTGGCCGGGGATGGTTTTACCGGAGCGGTGGTGGCGGACCGGCAGACCCGCGGCCGAGGACGCCGGGGACGAAGCTGGCTCTCTCCCGAGGGCGGACTTTACCTCACGCTGGTGGTGCGTCCCTCCCTTCCAGGAGAGGTCCTCCCGGTGCTTTCCCTGGGCGCGGCCGCGGCGGTGGCCGAAATCCTGAGGGAAGAATACGGGATTCCGGTCACCGTCAAGTGGCCCAACGACATCCTCTTTGCCGGGCGCAAACTGGGGGGGATCCTCCTTGAGGCCTCCTTCCGGGGCAACCGGCCGGAATATGTCCTGGTGGGCCTGGGGCTCAACCTGAACCTCCCCGTCTCCGCGCACCAACCGCAGGCGGTGGCCCTCCGCGAGATCCTTGGACGAACCGTACCCCGGGAGGAACTGCTATCGGTTCTCCTTCCCCGCCTCGAGACCTACCTTTACCTGCCCCCGGAAAGGATGGTTTCCCTGTGGAAGACCTTCGCCGAGACCCTGGGGAAGCGGGTGCGGGTGATCCTTCCGGAGGGGGAGGTGGTGGGGGTGGCCCGGGAGGTGAGCGAGCGGGGGGGTTTGATTGTGGAGACCGCGGAGGGGAGACAGGAGATACTCTGGGGAGATTGCGTGCACCTGCGGCCGGCTCAACCGCAGGCCGAGTAGCCGCACCCGGCACAGAAGAAACAGTGTTCCCGGGGATCCAGTCGTTTCCCGCAATCCGGGCAGGCCTCCCGACCGGGGACCTCCAGAACCTGCTCCGGACGGGAGCCGTAACGGTAAACCGTCACCCCCTTGAGGCCCATCTCGTAGGCCTTGAGATAAATCCGGGCCACCTCCTCCTTTCCCGCGGATTCCGGGAGGTTGATGGTCTTGGAGACGGCGTTGTGCGTGTGGCGCTGAAAGGCGGCCTGGATGGCCAAGTGTCTTTCCGGAGATATCTCGAAGGCCGTAACGAAGAGTCGACGCAGTCTTTCGGGCAGATCCGGGATTCCGGAAAGGTTCCCGGTTTCGATCACCCGCGCGAGGAGCCTTTCAGAGGCGAGCCCTTCTTTTTCGAGCACGCGCAGGAATTCCTCGTGGACTTCCACCCACTCCACCCCGCCCAGGGCCCGACGCCGATAGGCCAGGGCGAAGAGGGGTTCGATCCCCGAGGAGGTTCCGGCGATGAGGGAAATGGTGCCGGTGGGGGCGATGGTGGTGGTGGTGGCGTTGCGCAGGTGAGGGAATCCCCGTCTTTCCCACATACTTCCGGGAAAGGCCGGAAAACTTCCCCGCTTCTCTCCGAGACGGGCGCTTTCCGCCAGAGATTCCCGTTCTATGAAGGCCATGATTTCCGAGGCCAGGCGCACGGCCTCCTCGGAGTCGTAAGGGATTCCGAGCCGGATTAGAAGATCGGCGAACCCCATCACCCCGAGACCGATCTTCCGGGTGATGCGGGTCATGCGGGCGATCTGGGGCAGCGGGAACCGGTTGACCTCGATGACATCGTCCAGGAAGCGCACGGCCAGGTGCACGGTCTCCCGGAGTCGGTCGTAATCCACCCGACCCTTTTTCACGAAACGGGAAAGGTTGATGGAGCCCAGGTTGCAGGACTCGTAGGGAAGAAGGGGTTGCTCCCCGCAGTTGTGGGCTATGAATCCGTTGGCATCAAAGGCGTTGACCCCCGGCACCCGACAGTCGAAAACCTCTTCTTCCCCGGCGGGTACAATTTCCGTTACTTCTACCAGGAAGCGTTCCCGATTGAGGGCACGCTGGTATCGGACCAGAAGCTCTTGCAAGCACCGGGCCTTACCCTGGTGGGTAAAACCGATAATTTCTTCGAAGCGTTTCAAGTTCTCTCCGGAGATAACCAGTTCATGATTGGCCCTGGTGAAATAGAGGGCCTTTCCTCCCTTGCCGTCTGGCAAAAACCGATGACCTTCTTTTCGGCGATAAGTATAAATCTTCGAAAAGATGCCCAGACGAAGGAGCATCCGTTGCACGACCTGAAGTAATC
Source organism: Thermosulfurimonas sp. F29 (assembly GCF_019688735.1). Lineage (NCBI taxonomy): Bacteria > Pseudomonadati > Thermodesulfobacteriota > Thermodesulfobacteria > Thermodesulfobacteriales > Thermodesulfobacteriaceae > Thermosulfurimonas > Thermosulfurimonas sp. F29. The sequence goes on along the minus strand of NZ_JAIFYA010000001.1, from coordinate 390,780 downwards.
CCAGATCGGATTGGGCTAGTCTTATGCTTACGCCCTTTTTTTGATGGCCTTGCACGGAACCATTAGCATCAAATAGGCCGCGCAAAAGTCCTCGATAGAACTCGCTGGACGCTTTCTCCATAAAGGGAGTAATTTTTTTGTAACCGGGCTTAAGTCCCAAAGAATAGGCCAGATCCCTCAGAGCGGCGCTTGCCAGTCGGTATTCTTTTCTTTCCGCGAGAAATTGCCAGCCACGGAAATCCTTTCGGTGTGGAAGGGTCTGGATGGCTTTCAGGGCCTCGTTTAAGATTCCCCGTATTCCGTTGGCACCGTTAGCCCAGACGGAAAGTACCGCTTTATCCTTTTTAAAAGTCCCGTCTCCAAGGAGTAGCCCTAAGAGGTATCCCTCCTCAAAACTTCCGAATCCCGGCCAGGAAGCCTTTTCAAGATGGGCGTTTACCAAAAGACGATCTCCGGGACGAAGGTCCCGAGCCGGTACCCATTCGGTTTGGATGGAGTATCTCGTGAGGCGGGAGACCCGTAAAAGGAGATGGTTTTCCGTAACTCTTAAATGAAAGCCTTCTTTGGTGCGTATTTCCAGGACGGGTCTCTTGCCGGTAGAAAAAAATCCCTCCGGTGATAAGTGATCGGTTCCGTTCAGTCGGGCCCAAAAGGGTCGGTGCAGGAGATCCTTTACCTGACGGGGCCCCTCGGCGGTCATTACCCAGGTGTCTTCCGGGACGCAGGGATTGGTGCTTTCGATCTCGCCGAGGAGAGGGGTAGGATTGGCCCGGTTGATGGTGTCGATGAAGATGACGCCCGGGTCTCCGGTGCGCCAGGCGTTTTCCACCAGGAGATCAAAGATCCTGCGGGCCTTTACCCGGCGCACCTCCCTTCCGGTGCGGGGATTGATCAGAGGGAAGAGATCGTCCCTTCTCACAGCCTCCATGAAGGCGTCGGTTACGGCCACCGAGAGATTGAAGTTGGTCAGCTCTTCGGGATCGGACTTTACCCGGATGAACTCCTCTATGTCGGGGTGGTCCACCCGAAGGATGCCCATGTTGGCCCCCCGGCGCTTGCCCCCCTGTTTGATGGCCTCGGTGGCGGCGTCGAACACCCGCATGAAGGAGACCGGGCCGCTGGCCACCCCCTGGGTGCTTCGTACGGGGTCCCCCCTGGGCCTCAGACGGGAAAAGGAGAAACCCGTGCCCCCTCCGGACTTGTGGATGAGGGCCGCGGCCTTGAGGGTCTCGAAGATGCCCTCCAGCGAATCCTCTACCGGAAGCACGAAACAGGCCGAAAGCTGCCCCAGAGGGAGACCGGCGTTCATGAGGGTGGGAGAGTTGGGGAGAAACTCCAGCGAGGCCAGGAGGCGATAAAACCGCTCGGCCCAGTACTCGGGGTCTTCCCCGAAGAGGGCTTCGGCCTCGGCCACGGCACGGGCCACCCTCCAGAACATCTCCTCCGGGGTTTCCAGCAGCCGGCCGGATTCGTCCCGGAGCAGGTAGCGATAGGAAAGCACCACCAGGGCCGGGCGTTTGAGCGGAAGTTCCGTTTTGGGAAGCCTCATCTTTACCATTATAATGGAGAGCATGTCCGTGGTGCTAGATCTTTTCTTTACCCTGGTGGGGCTTGCGGTGTTGGTGGCCGGTGGAGAGGGGATGGTGCGCGGGGCGGCCGGTCTCTCCCGAAGGCTCGGGATCTCCCCCACGGTGATCGGGCTCACCGTGGTGGCCTTCGGGACCAGCGCTCCGGAGCTGGCCGTGAATGTGGCCGCGGCCCTCCGGGCCGGAGAGATCTCCTTCGGAAACATCGTGGGCTCCAACCTGGCCAACATCGGGCTGGGGATAGGACTGGCCGCCTGCCTCCGTCCCCTCTCCATCCGGAGTGTGGTGGTGGACCGGGAGATTCCTATGATGCTGCTCGCCACCGCCGCGGCCTTCGTGGCCGCCTTGGATCCCTATCTCTCCGGCTCTCCACCTCTTTACGGCCGTACGGAGGGGGTCCTGCTCCTCCTCTTCTTCGGGGTCTTCATCTACTACAACCTGTTCGAGGTGTTGCGGAATAGAACCGAGGTCCTCGCCTCCGCCGAGGAGGTCCCCGGCGGGGCCCTTTCCGTTCCTCTGGCCCTTCTCCTCTTCGGAGCGGGCGTGGGGGGACTGGTGGGCGGAGCGGAGATAACCGTGCGCTACGCCGTAAGGCTGGCCTTCGCCCTGGGACTCCCCAAGTCCTTCATCGGATTTACCCTTATCGCCCTGGGAACCAGCCTTCCCGAGATTGCCACCTCCCTAGTGGCGGTTCGCCGGGGGGAAACGGATCTCCTCATCGGAAACATCGTGGGCTCCAACATCTTTAACCTTCTTTTCATCCTGGGCATTACGGCCAGTATCCGGCCGGTCCCGGTGCCTCGCCAGGGATTCTCCGACCTCCTGATGGTGACGGTGCTCTCGGTGGTGCTCTTTCTGATCTCCCTGCGGGGCACCATCCGACGGCGGGAAGGCGTCTTCTTCCTGGCCCTGTACCTTCTTTACCTCACCTTCAAAACCTTCACCCTCCCCTAGAAAATAGGATCCGATCCTGTTTTTCACCTTGCCGCCTCAGGGGGTAGAAAAGCCTTATTCCAAACATTTTTAACGAAAACACAGGTTAATGTTGCTTGAAAATAGGATCCGATCCTATTTTTGGTTTTGCTTGACAGGTTTCGGGGGGCCATTATCATGGAGACATGTTCGACAATTTATCCGATCGCCTGGAAGGGGTTTTTCAGAAGCTCCGGGGCAAGGGCAAGCTCACCAGAGAGGATGTGGAGCGGGGCCTTCGCGAGGTGAGGCTGGCCCTGCTCGAGGCGGATGTCAACTACCGGGTGGTCAAGAACTTCATCGAGCGGGTGCGGGAGCGAGCCCTGGGGGCGGAGGTCCTGGAGAGTCTCACGCCGGCGCAACAGCTGGTAAAAATCGTCCACGAGGAACTCATCCGCACCCTGGGGGAGACCCCGGTTCCGCTGGATCTGGGGGGACCCAGGCCGGTGCCTGTACTCCTGGTGGGGCTCCAGGGTTCGGGTAAGACCACCACCGCGGCCAAGCTGGCCCTCTTCCTGCGCAAGAAGGGGCATCAACCCTATCTGGTACCGGCGGATGTATATCGACCGGCGGCCATCGACCAGCTCAAGACCCTGGCCGAAAGCGTTGGGGTACCCTATTACGACACCGATCCGGCGGAAAAACCGGTGGAGATCGCCCGGAAGGCCCTGGCGGAGGCCAAGGCCCGGGGGCGCGATGTGGTGATCATCGACACCGCCGGGCGTCTCCATGTGGACGAGGCCATGATGGCCGAGGCCGCGGCCATAAAGGAGGCCGTCCAGCCCCGGGAGGTCCTTCTGGTGGCCGACGCCATGACCGGTCAGGACGCGGTAAACATCGCCAGAAGTTTCCAGGAAAAGGTAGGGATCACCGGGGTGATCCTCACCAAGGTGGAGGGAGACGCCCGCGGGGGAGCGGCCCTTTCCATCCGGGAGGTCACGGGTTGCCCCATCAAGTTCCTGGGCACCGGCGAGAAGCTCGAGGCCCTGGAGATCTTTTATCCCGACCGGCTGGCCTCCCGGATCCTGGGCATGGGGGATGTCCTCACCCTCATCGAAAAGGCCCAGGAGGCCTTTGATCTCAAGAAAACCCGCGAGCTTCAGGAGAAACTCCGGCGTCGGGAGTTTACTCTGGAGGATCTCCGGGAGCAGATACGCCAGGTGCGCAGGCTGGGATCCCTGCAGGAGGTCTTCGGGATGCTTCCCGGAATCGGGAAGAAGATCAAGGAAATGCCCTTCGACGAAAAAGAGCTGGTCAAGATGGAGGCCATCATCAATTCCATGACTCGCCAGGAACGGCTCAATCCCCGCATCATAAACGCCAGCCGCAAGAGACGCATTGCCCGGGGTTCGGGGACCACGGTGCAGGATGTGAATCGGCTCCTCAAGAGTTACGAGGAGATGCGCAAGCTTCTGCGCAAGGCCCGGGGGCCCCGGGGGCTTGAGCGTCTAGCTCAACGGCTTTTGCGCGCATTTTAAAAAATCGCTTGATCTTTCCTCAAAAGGGTTTAAATTTGTGGAAGCGAGATTTCTCAAGGAGGTGAAGGAAGGTGGCGGTAAGGATCAGGCTCATGCGCATGGGGCGGCGCAATCGTCCTTTTTACCGGGTGGTGGCGGCCGAGGCTTCGGCGCCGCGGGACGGTAAGTTTCTGGAGATCCTGGGTTATTACGATCCCCTGAAGGAACCCTTTGAGTTTAAGGTTGACCCGGAAAAGGTGAAGAAGTGGCTCGAGCGGGGGGCCGAACCCACGGAAACGGTTCGGGCCCTCCTTAAACGGACCGGTATCCTCAAGCAGATTGGCATGCCCAAGGCGGCCTAGTTCGAACGAGGTAAAAACTCCCGAGGGAGAGGAGGTAGAAGATGGGTAAGCTCAAAGAACTGGTGGAGCAGATGGCCAAGGCTTTGGTGGACAATCCGGAGGCGGTGCAGGTGAACGAGATAGAGGGTGAGCAGACTTCGGTTATAGAGCTCCGCGTGGCCAAGGAGGATCTGGGTAAGGTCATCGGGAAACAGGGTCGCACGGCCCGGGCCATGCGGACCATTCTCTCCGCGGCTTCCACCAAATTGCGCAAGAGGGCGGTTCTGGAAATTATTGAATAGTCGCAAAAGAGAGGGGCGGGTGTCGGTGGGCCGGATCACCCGCCCCCATGGTCTAAAAGGGGAACTTCGCGTTCAATCCTTCCTCTCCGATCGAAGTTTATTGAAAGATATTCCTGTCTTCTATCTCGGTCGGGAGGAGTCCGCAGAAAGTCTTCGCCCCACAGGTGTTCGTGAGGCTCCCGGAGGTCGGGATCTTCTATTCCGCTTTGAAGGCGTCGAAGACCTCGAGGCGGCTGAAGAATTGCGAGGGCGAGTCCTTTACGCCGAACTCGCGGACTTCCCCGAGCCGGAGGAAGGAGAGTATTACTATTTCCAGCTAGAGGGCCTTCTGGTCAAGGACGAAAAGGGGGAGAGGCTCGGACGGGTGAAAGGGGTTATGCCGGTGGGCCCTTACGATCTCTTGGAGGTCGAAACCGAGAACCGGAAAACCTTTTACCTTCCCATGGTGGAGGGAATAGTGCTTGAGATCAATCTTTCCGAGGGTTACATCCTCGTTAATCCAACTCCCGGTCTTATTGAAAGCCAGCTCTGAGACTTGCTTTTCAAGTTCTTTTAGACTAGACTAAGTTTAGCTAATTAAAATTCTGGGGGAATTTACGATTTAAGGTGGGGGGTTATGCAGGTTAACATGCACGAGGCTAAAAGTCAGCTTTCTCGTCTGGTAGAGCTGGTTTTAAAGGGGGAGGAGGTTATTATTGCTAGAGCCGGGAAACCGGTAGCTAAACTTGTACCTTACAGGAAAGACCGCCGGAGGGTCCCCGGGCGTTTAAAAGGACAAATCGAGATCGCTCCGGACTTCGATGATTCCTCTGAAGGAATCACAAAGATGTTTGAAGATCGGGATGAAGGGTTATCTTCTTGATACTCAGGTCTTTCTATGGTGGCTTTCGGACGACCCCCGTCTCGGAAAGGTGGCCAGGGATATCATTGCCGATCCGGATAAAGCCATTTATGTAAGTGCCGCCAGTGCCTGGGAGATAGCCATAAAAAAAGCTTTGGGCAAGCTGAAAGCCCCGACAGAACTGGCTGAAATTCTTGAAGAAGAGGGGTTCCTTGAACTTCCAGTCTTTTTCCGTCATGCGGAATATCTTGAAAAATTGCCCTGGTATCATAAAGATCCCTTTGATCGGATGCTTATAGCTCAGGCTCTGGCAGAGAATTTGATACTTATCACGGCTGATCGAAAGTTCGAACCCTATGGGGTAAGCCTGGTAAGGCTTTGGTAAAGATGACCTTCGACATCGTCACCATCTTTCCGGAGTATTTCGAGTCTCCCCTCAAAGTGGGCCTCCTCGGTAAGGCCATCGAAAGGGGGCTCATTAAGGTCCGTCTCTACAACCTGAGGGACTTCGCCACGGACAAACACCGCACCGTGGACGACAAGCCCTTCGGCGGCGGCGAGGGCATGCTCTTCAAGCCCGAACCCCTCTATCGTGCTCTTGAGGCCCTGCGCAAAGAGCCCCCTCCGCCCCATGTGGTTTATCTTTCGCCCCAGGGGCGCCGCCTCACCCACGAGGTGGCCCGGGAACTGGCCTCCTGCGAGCGCTTGGTCCTCCTCTGTGGCCGCTACGAGGGGATAGACGAACGCATTCGGGAACACTTCGTGGACGACGAAATCTCCATAGGAGATTATGTGCTCTTCGGGGGGGAGGCCGCGGCCCTGGTGGTCCTCGAAACCGTGGCCCGGCTGGTACCCGGGGTGGTGGGTTGTGAGGACTCCGTGGCCCGGGACTCCTTTGCCGAGGGGCTTCTCAAGTATCCCCAGTACACCCGGCCGCGGGAGTTCAGGGGGCTCAGGGTGCCCGAGGTCCTTCTTTCCGGAAATCACGCGGAGGTGGAAAGGTGGCGGCGCCGGAAGGCCCTGGAGGTGACCCTAGAGCGCCGCCCGGAACTTCTGGGAAAGGCCCGCCTTGGCCCGGAAGACCGGGAGCTTCTTCGTTCCCTAAAAAGGGAGCGGGTCCGCCTTTACCTGGCCCTGGTGCATTATCCGGTGGTGAACAAGGAGGGGCGCAGAATCGCTTCCTCCTTTACCAATCTGGATCTTCACGACATCGCTCGCGTGGCCCGCACCTATGGGGTCCGGGCTTACTATCTGGTGCAGCCCCTTTCCGATCAGAGGAACATCGTGGAGGAACTTCTCCGCTTCTGGCTCTCCGGCCCCGGGGCCAGGCATAATCCCGACCGGGTGGAGGCCCTGAAACTGGTGCGGGTGCGGAAGGGCCTTGAGGAGGTGATCGAGGAGATCGAGGGGGATGAGGGAGAGCGTCCGGTGCTTCTCGCCACGGATGCCCGTCCCGTGCGCTCAACGCTCTCCTGCGGGGAGGCTGCGGAGCTGGTGCGCTCGGGACGCCCGGTGCTTCTCCTTCTGGGAACGGCCTGGGGGCTCGCCCCGGAGGTGCTGGAAAGGGCCGATCACTTTCTGGAACCCATAGGAAGCCTCTTCGGCGACTACAACCACCTTTCCGTGCGTTCGGCGGCCAGTATCATCCTGGATCGTTTGCTCGGCAGCCTTCTGGAGAGTTCGGTGAAAGAGTTCTAATCACAGTTTTCAAAATCTGCTTGTCCCCTCTTGCATAAGTTTGGTCTAAGGTTTTTACTAGAAAATTATGAAGAAGTTAGTTCTGGCTGAAGAAAGGGAGATTGAACGTACGCTTTGGCGCCTCACCCATGAGATTCTGGAACGGTACGGTGGAGCCAGCGATCTTATTCTGATCGGGATACGGACCGGGGGGGTGCCGCTGGCCCGTCGAATTCAAAGGATGATTCAGGAAAAGGAGGGGTTTCAGGTTCCGGTGGGGACGCTGGATATAAGTCTTTATCGAGACGATTGGAGCCGAATTTCCTTCCATCCAGAGGTCAAGGCCACGGAGATTCCGGGCTCCCTGGATGATCTCAATGTTATTCTGGTAGATGATGTAATTTATACCGGGCGTACTGTGCGGGCGGCTCTGGACGCTCTCATGGATTTCGGTCGTCCCAGGAGGGTGGAGCTAGCCGTACTCGTGGATCGGGGGCACCGGGAGCTCCCTATTCAGCCTAATTATGTGGGATTTCATATTCCCACCCGGCCGGAGGAGCATGTAAACGTGCTCCTTAAAGAGGTGGATGGCCGCGACACCATTGTCCTGGAAGTACCCGGCTCTGACTAGTTATCTTTTTCACAAAATTTTCTTAAAGAGGAAGGGATGGGTTTTTTAACGGATTAAGGCAGTCAATTTTCGTGTGTTCTCCTTGCGAAGCCTTCGAAAATTATTTAAAGTTAAGACGAATGGAAGGGGTATTTCGTGAAAAAAGTAACGAGGTTGGACTATGATGACACTGAAGGATAGGGTGGAACGGGGAGAGATTCCTGAGGAGATTCGTCGCGTGGCGGAGGAGGAGGGAGTGGGGCCGGAGGAGCTAGCCCGGGGGGTGGCTTCGGGGCGGGTGGTAGTGCCCTGGAATCGGAAGGTGAGGCTTGCGAAGCCCTGTGCCATAGGTGAGGGGCTGCGCACCAAGATAAACGCCAACCTGGGCACCTCTCGTGACGCTCCGGATCCGGAAAAGGAGCTTGAGAAGCTTCGTGTGGCCCTTTCTGCCGGAGCCGATACGGTAATGGATCTTTCTACCGGAGGGCCTATAGATGAGGTCCGGCGGCTTATACGGGAACACTGTCCGGTCCCCCTGGGCACGGTTCCCATTTATCAGGCCGCAGTGGAGGCGGTGGAGGTCAAGCATAAGTCCATTGTGGAAATGACTGTGGACGAAATTTTTGAGGCCATTCGCCGGCACGCTGAGGATGGTGTGGATTTTATGACCGTTCACTGCGGAATCACACGGGCCGTACTCGAACGTCTGGAAAGGAAGGAAAGAATCCTGGGGGTGGTTTCCCGTGGGGGTTCGTTTATTGTGGAATGGATGATCTATAATCGCCGGGAGAATCCTCTTTACGAGTACTTCGACAGGCTGCTTGAGATTGCGCGGGAGTATGAGGTTACGCTCTCTCTGGGGGATGGAATCCGCCCGGGTTGCCTGGCGGATGCCACGGATGGTCCTCAGATTCAGGAACTCATTGTTCTCGGGGAGCTCACCCAGAGGGCGTGGGAGGCGGGGGTGCAGGTAATGATTGAGGGGCCTGGACATGTGCCGCTTGATCAGATCGAGGCCAATGTCAAGATCGAAAAGCGGCTCTGTCACGGTGCTCCCTTTTATGTATTGGGACCGCTTCCCACGGACATTGCTCCGGGTTATGATCATATTGTAGGGGCTATCGGAGGGGCGCTTGCGGCGGCTGCGGGGGCTGATTTCCTCTGTTATGTGACGCCGGCTGAGCATCTGCGTCTGCCGACGGTGGAGGATGTGCGGGAAGGGGTTATTGCTTCGAAGATCGCGGCCCATGTGGCGGATCTGGTTAAGGGAATTCCCGGGTCTTGGGAAAAAGATCTTGCGATGGCCAGAGCTCGAGCTGCACTGGATTGGGAGGCTCAAATCAGGCTATCCCTTGATCCGGAGAAGGCCCGTCGTTATAGGATGGAGGGTGGGGCCTCAAAGAGTAAGGCCTGCACCATGTGCGGGGAATACTGCGCCATCAAGGTCTTCTCCCGGGCCCGCAGGATCCTTAAAGGACACACCGATTAGTTTACGGTCAGTTAACAGGTATTCTTTTCCCGCTTGATGTCCTCTTGAAATCAGGATCGGATCCTATTTTTCGGGTACTTGCCTGGATGAAAGGATTGTGATATTCTGAAAAAGAGACTGACCGGTCGGTTTGGAGGACAATGATGCGAGGGGAGCGAACCAGAGCTCGTATCCTGGAGGGGGCCCTCCGGCTCTTTCAGGAAAAAGGGATTGCGGAAACCAGCATGGCGGATATCGAGAGGGTTGCAGGGGTAAGCAAGGGGGCTCTTTATTTTCATTTCGCCAGCAAAGAAGAGTTGGCTCTGGCGGTTCTGGCCAAGGCCCGGAATGAGTTTACTGCCTTCCTAAGGGAGGCCTTCTCTCAAGGGCCTCCTCGTCGGGCTTTTGGACATTTTCTTAATATGATTTATCGGAGACTTTCCGAGGGGGATTTCCGAACCGGTTGTCTTTTCGGAAATACCGCCATCGAGGTCGCCAATCGGAAAGGTCCCATACGAGACTTCCTTGAGGATACCTTCCAGGAATGGAGGGAGGCTCTTGCCGATGTATTCAGAAGGGCCCAGGAAAGGGGTTGCCTTTCCCGGAAGATATCTCCGGAGGATATGGCTCTTTTTGTCATCGCTGCCCTGGAGGGGGGGATCCTTCTTGCCCGTCTTAAAAAGGATGGGGGCCCTCTGAGTACGGTTAACCGGATTCTTGAAAACCTTTTACCTTTTGATGAAGGAGGTCAACAATGAAGATGTTCTGGTTGGGTGTGGGAATAGTAATCCTGCTGGTGGCCTGCGGCGGGCGGGGGGTTTATCTCTATGAAAATAAGGATAATCCCTACGGTGGGCCGGATCGTCCCTGGGTCATTATTGGAGCCAAGAAGGCGGGTTCGGCGAGACTGGAAAAGCGTCTGTGTGAGGAAAAGGAGCTTAAAACTATTCTATTCGAGGCCAGGGTCCCGGCCGAACCGTCGGAGAAACTCTTTAAGGCCGCCTGCGGCCCTGAGGCCTCCGCGGAACGCTTTCTGGAAATCTATTACCATCTTCCGGATCCCGTGCGAAAGCGAATTAAAAGAATTTTTGAAAGACACGGCTACAGCCTTAACGATTATGGCTGTTAGAGGGAGGAAACCATGAGAAGGATTTTTGGGTTCTTGTTCGTGGTAGTGGTTCTGATCTCCTGTGCTCCCAAGGCGCTCTACCTTCTGGATGTTCACGAACCGGTCATTCCCCCTGACACCCCTCAGCGTCCCTGGATCATGGTGGGCAGCCGGAAATGGGGTTCGAGCAAACTCTTCCGAAAATTGTGCCTCAAGGGAGAACTGCGTTTGATCCTGCGACAGGCCCATCTTTCTCCCGAGGCCCAGAGGCGTCTTTTCGAGGCCGCCTGTGGGCCCGAGCGTTCCACCGCCGCTTTCGTACGGGCCTATTACGGTCTCCCAGAAGACAAACGCATAGATCTGCGCGAGGTCCTGGAAAACCACGGATATATTTTGAACGAATTTCCCTGCTGAGGTTAGTCCGGAAAGGCCCGCCGGAGGCGGGCCCCTCTTGCAAAGGCTTTCAATCCGGGTATATTGCCGCCCTAAACTGCAATTAAGGGGGGCCGGTAGTGGATCTCGAATTTCTCCTGGAGGTGGCGGAAGAAGCCGCCAGGAGGGCCGGAATATTTCTACGAGAACATTTTACCCAACCTCACCGCATAGGCTACAAGGGTAAAATAGACCTGGTTACCGAGGCCGATCCGGAGGCGGAAAGACTCATCGTGGAGATCCTTCAGACCAGGGCCCCTGACTTTCCCGTCCTGGGGGAAGAGGTGGCCCGCGCTGAGCCACGGGGACTTTACTGGCTGGTGGACCCCCTGGACGGCACCACCAATTACGCGCACGGCTTCCCCTGGTTCGGGGTATCTCTGGCCTTTATGGAGAATAAAGAGCCTCTTGTGGGGGTGGTTTATCATCCCATGCAGGAGGAGATGTTTACCGCAGTCCGGGGGAGGGGGGCCACCCTTAACGGACGCCCGATTCGGGTTTCCGATACTGTACTTCCGGAAAGGGCCCTTCTGGCCACCGGTTTTCCTTATACCATTCATGAGGACCCTCCGGGGGTAATCGAGCTCTTTCGGGCCTTTCTATTACGGGTACGGGGTATACGCCGGGCCGGGGCGGCTTCCCTGGATCTGGCCTATGTAGCCTGCGGGCGCTTCGACGGATTCTGGGAACCCCTGCTTAAGCCCTGGGATACTGCCGCCGGTGTGCTCCTGGTGGAAGAGGCCGGAGGAAGGGTGAGTGACTATCTTGGCGAGCCCTATCACCCCTTTAAAAAACATGTGGTGGCCAGTAACGGAAAAATCCACGATTTTATGGTAGAATTAACCAAGGACTGCCTTCCAGAATGAAGGAATATCTAACCTGTCCCTATTGCGGTCATCGGTTAGAACGCTACCGTAACCCCTTCCCTACCGTGGATCTAATAATTGAGACCGGAGAGGGCATCATTCTGGTGCGCCGGAAGAATCCCCCTTACGGATGGGCCCTTCCCGGGGGCTTTGTGGATTACGGGGAAAGCCTTGAGGAGGCCGCTCGAAGGGAGGCGCTCGAGGAGACCGGTCTGGAGGTGGAATTGCTGTGTCAGTTTTACACCTATTCCCGACCGGACCGGGATCCTCGCTTTCACACCATTACCACGGTCTATGTGGCCCGTGCCCGGGGTGCTCCGCGGGGAGGAGATGATGCCGTGGAAGCCAGGGTCTTCCCTCCGGAGAAGATCCCCTGGAATGATTTAGCTTTCGATCATGCCGAAATTCTTAAAGACTATCTTGGAGTTAAGGATGCTAAAGGAATTGTTGAAAAATCTGCCGCGCAAGCCCAAATTCCTCCTTGTGGACGATGAAGACGATGTGAGGTTCCTGCTCGGAGAGTATCTTACCACCCTCGGACTTCATGTAGAGGAAGCCCGAGAGGGGCAGGAAGCCCTTAAGATCTTTGAGGAAAAAGGACCTTTCGAGGTCTTAATTACCGATCTTGTGATGCCCGGACTGGATGGACTGACTCTCATAAGAGAGGTGAAAAAAAGAAATCCGGATACCATGGTTCTGGCCATGACCGGTTACTCCAGGGACTACGGGTATGTAGATGTGGTGGCCGCCGGTGCCGATGATCTCATCCAGAAACCCTTTATTTTAGAAGAGTTTGAGGCCAGACTGGCTCGGCTTCTCCGGGAATGGAAGCTCAAAGAGGAACTTCGAGCCCTTTCCATTCGGGATGCTCTAACGGATATCTTCAATCGGCGCTATTTCGAGGAGCGTTTGATAGAGGAGACTTATAGGGCCCTTCGTCAGAGGTATTCTCTCTGCCTGTTTATGATTGATGTGGATCACTTCAAGTTTTACAACGACACCAGAGGGCACCAGGATGGAGACATACTGTTAAAGACCCTGGCCGAGATCCTGTGCGGTTGTACCCGGGAAGGAGTGGATCAGTCCTTTCGTTACGGAGGCGATGAGTTTGTGGTTCTTTTACCGCATACCGATATAAAGGGAGCCCTTAAGGTGGCGGAACGCATCCTTAAGTCTTTTCGGGATACGGGGTTTGATCCCACCACCCTTTCCATTGGAATAGCCAAATTGATTCCTCGGGGGGACGCCCGCCGGAGTGCTGACGATCTGGTGCGCAGGGCGGATGAAGCCATGTACCGGGCCAAGAAGGCCGGAGGGGATCGCATTGAAATAGACCCCGAAAGCCTCGGGAGCTAGGCCGGAGCCACCCGGATAATATCTAGTCGGGGATTGATGCGAAGGATCTTGACTCGGATTTCATCCCCTGCTTTAAGACGCAGACCCGGGGAGAGGGGCATTTCCACCGGCAGCATGAAGTCCGGAAGCAACACCCTGGCTCGACGCTCGCCGGCCTCAAGCACCAGGGCCGGCACGGTCCGCCCCTGAAAGTGGAGCCGCAGGTACTTGAGAAGCCAGTAACGATGCGTGCGGGAACGCACCTGGGCGGTCGTGCTCTGCAGATCCTCAAGGTGTACCAGGATCTCCCTCAGGCGATCCTCGTCAAAGGGAGGGGATTCACCGGCCAGAGTCGCGGAGAGCTGATGCTGAACCACCAGATCCATGACCCGGCGAATGGGGGAAGTGACGGTGGTATAGGCCGGGAGCCCCAATCCGTGGTGAAATTCCGGGCTCAAGCCCACCTCGCCGCGTACAAAATAGCGCAGTTGCTGAAAGGCCTTCACCAGATCGTTTTCCTCACCTGTGGCAAGGATCCTCTCCAGGGGTTCTTTCTGGAAGCGATAGAGGGCGGGGATGCCTTTTTCATTTAGAAATCGGGCTGCCACAAAATTGGCCGCAATCATGAATTCCGCCACGAGCAGCCGGGCCGGGGTGAACTCCAGCCGCTCCAGGTGGATCTCTCCGTCCTTCACCCGCAGCACCACCTCGGGAAGGGTAATGGCGAAAGCTCCGGCCCTCCTGCGCATTCCGGAGAAGGCCCAGGCCAGGTGATAAAATTCAGTCCAGAAGGGGTCCCCTTCCTTAATCCGGGCGTCTACCTCCTCATAGGTGAGACGACGGGTCACCCGTACACGACTCAAAAGAATACGGAACCCCCGAATGTCCCCCTCCGGGGAAAAATCGATCAGGAAGGAGACCGCGGGGCGGGTTTCCCCTGCCCGGAGACTTAGCCGATTTTCGGAGAGGTTCGGGGGTAGCATGGGAATGGTGCCCTCCGGGAGATAGAGGGTGAGTCCCCGACGCAGGGCTTCCCTGAAGGTGGCTGAATCAGGGGGGATCAGGGCGGACACATCGGTGATGTGAACCCCCACGCGAAATCCATCGGAAAGCCTTTCAAAATGGAGGGCATCGTCGAAGTCCCGGGTTTCCTCCGCGTCGATGGTGAAAATTTTAATATGGGTGAGATCCTCCCGGGATCGCGGTTTTTCGGTAAGATGCTCGGCCTCGGAAAGCACTTCCTCGGGGAACTCCACCGGGATCCGGAAGCGTAAAATTTCCAGGTTTTCATCCTCATGAAATACGCCAGCCCGCACAAGAAGTCGAAAGGGGGTCTCCGGACCCGTGGCCTTTAGGCGGGCGAGGATTTCCTTGATTTCTTTAGCCCTGGAAGCTTCGTCCCCAAAAAGACAGTAATCCCGCAGGGCCGAGAGGAAATACTCACGAAGTTCCTTCGGGACTTCCGGAGCCTCTTCTCCTTTAATGAGTTTTCCGAAAAAGACTTCTCCTAAGGCCAGACGTTGTAGGCGTTCCTCCTCGCGCTTTTTGGCCAGGAGAAGCCTCTCCACCTCCTCCCGGGGATGCACCGAGATCCGTCCGTCCCGCAACCGAAAGTAGATCTTGTCCTCCAGTACGGCCCTTATGAGGGCGGCTGCTTCATCATCACCGCTTTCCGACCCGAAGTAGATCTCCGCCAGCTCGTAGGGCTCGAAGGATTCGGCCTCCTCCACCACCAGTTCCCACAGGGTGGGAAGCTCTATCTCGACCTTCAGACTCTCCCGGCGACTCTCCGCCCGGGAAAGGATGTTTAGGATCTCGTTGCGGGAAAGTTCCCGGAATCGCTTCCGGGAAAGGAGAAGGGTCTGACCGGACGAAACGGTTTCCTCCTTTCCGGAGGGAAGGAGGACGCGCAGGCGTTTCCCTTTGGTGCCCACCACGAAGGCCGGAAGGATCCGGCCGTGCTGGATCACTTCGACTATCCTTCCGATCACCTCTTTTTCGTTCTCCATGGACTCAGGCCACGACCTCCCTCAAGGCTTCGGCAAGATTTATGGTCCCTTCATAGATGGCCCGTCCCACGATAACCCCGTGAAGTCCCCGGGGCTCAAGACCCCTGAGGCGACGGATATCCTCCAGGGTGGAGACCCCTCCGGCCAGCACCACCGGAAGCTTTACGGTTTCAAGGAGTCTCTCCAGCCTCTCGGTATAGACTCCACGGCCGGTTCCGTCCCTTTCTATCTCGGTAAATATGAGTCCGGCCACTCCGGCGTCTTCCAGTCGCCGGGCCATCTCCAGATAATGAATATCCTCGGCCTCGGTCCAGCCCGAAACCGCCACCCGTTCCCCCCGTACATCAAGGCTCACCAGAATGCGCCCCGGAAAAAGCCGGGCCGCTTCTTTTACCAGTTCAGGATTTCGGCAGGCCACCGTGCCCAGGATAACCTGCGCTACCCCCGAGTCCAGGTAATGTTCTATGGTGGCAAGATCGCGTATACCTCCCCCCACCTCCACCGGAACACTTACTGCCTTGGCCATCCTGACGATAATTTCAAAATGGACCGGGTGTCCCTCTCTGGCTCCGGAAAGATCTACGATGTGAATCTTTTTGGCCCCCTGAGCCGCAAAGACCCGAATCTGCGAGACCGGATCCTCGGCATAAACGGTCTCCCGGGTGTAATCACCTTGATAAAGGCGCACACAGCGTCCGTCCTTGAGATCAATGGCCGGAATGAGCAGCATGACACCTCCTTTTTCAGGGAGTTTTCGGAAAGGGGAAATCCTGAAGTGTCCTTTCCAGACCTCTTCGGGCCAGTTCCTCGGCGGTGAGCCACCGCACCCCCCCGTATAACCGGATCTTGAAGAGATTACGACTCAGAGGTTGCTGGGTCTCGTCGAACCAGCCCTTCCAGAGGATGTGACCGTTTTTCGTATCAAAGAGCACCAGAGCAAAAGCCACCGAGGCCGGGCGTTTCACGGCGTATCCACGCCCTTTTCTTTCACGAAACCGAAAGACCTTTCCATAAAGAAGGGCCTCGGTTCCCAGGACCTTTCCCAGCATCCGCACAATATCAGCGGGGCGAGGTTCGTGTGCTTCGGCCAGAACCTCCTCCCAGATACCCTCAAATTCCCGCCGGGACACGAAGCGGAATCCCGGATGTCCGGAAAGGGCCTCCTGCAGGAGATCGTCCATGATCCGGGGAGCCTCTGGGATAATCTCCCCGGCGACCAGTCCCTGGATCGGGCAGGAGAAGTACTCCCCTTTCCCTCCCGGACACGCCGCCTCAAACGGGAGTACGGCTATGGTATGGACTGAGACGCTGGGAGTGCTTTCCAGAGGACCACGGGTGCATCCTATCAGGATCAATACGGCGAAAAACCACAGTTTCTTTTTCATAAGCCATACTCCCTTAAAGTAATCCTTTTGTGGATCGGGGACCGTCTTCCGTGGCGAGGAGTGCCCTGCGCAGGGCATAGGCCAGGGCCTTAAAAAGGGCCTCGGCCATATGATGGGCGTTTTCCCCGTAAAGAAGCCGGGCATGGAGGGTAAAAACTCCGTTCATGGCCAGGGCCTTAAGAAATTCCGGGATCAATTCCAGATCAAAAAATCCGACCCGCTCCACAGGAAAACGCCCCTCGAAACGAAAAAAGGGCCGCCGAGCGAGATCCACCACCACCTGGGCCAGAGATTCCTCCATGGGAATGGTGGCCTCCCCGTACCGAAGGATCCCTTTCCGTTCCCCCAGGGCTTCAGAGAGGGCTTCTCCTAGGGTGATGCCCACATCTTCCACCGTGTGATGAGCGTCCACATGAAGATCCCCCTTCGCTTCAACGGAAAGTCCCAGGCCACCGTGATAAGAAAAGAGCTCCAGCATGTGATCCAGAAACCCCACTCCAGTACTGATCCTCCCGGGTTTCCCTGAAAGGGCTAGTCTGACCCGTATCGTGGTCTCTCTCGTCTTTCGGGTTCGTTCCACTGTTTCCATAAATTCCCTCCCGGAAAGATATTCTTAAGCTTAAATTTTCCACCATGGTTTGACAATGTTTTTTCCGCTCGTAGAGTCCTGACCTAGAGTCCTGACCGGGGAATATTGTTATCTCAGGTAGGGATTAAAATAGCCGAAGCGAAGTCCCGGGAAGCGTTTTTTTAGGAGTCTAAGGAATTCTTTTAAACCCAGGGATCTTCCGGGAGAGTAATTTATTTCGGTCAGAAACCACAGGGGATCGATGGCAAAGTTGCGGAGTTGAATAAAATCCACCCCCAGGGCCAGGAGATCGCTCAGGGCCTCGAGCTCCTCCTCTTCGTCGGTAAAACCCGGAAAGATGAAGTAGTTCAGGGAGACGAAGCGCCGGTATCTCTTCATGATCCGGATGCTTTCCCGGACCTCCTCGAGTCCCCAGCCCGCGGGCCGGAAGTACGCCCGGTGGTAGTGCTCGCGGGCACTGGCCAGGCTGATCCGGACGCTGTCCAGGCCCGCCCGGGCCAGGCGTTCCAGGTCTTCCGGTCGGCTTCCGTTGGTGTTGAGGTTGACGGTGCCCCGGGGGGTGCTTCCGCGGATCAGGATCAGGGCCTCCTCCACGATCCGGGCCTGAAGCAGAGGTTCCCCCTCACAGCCCTGGCCGAAGGAGACCATGACCGGTCCCGGGCGTTTGAGGTGAGGGACCATGGCTTCAGCGATTTCCCGGGGAGTGGGGACGAAGGTGATCCTCTCCTGAGCCACATGGGGGCCGTCTTCGGGTTGCTCGGAAAGACACCCCAGACACCGGGCGTTGCATCCCGGGGAGACGGGGACGGGGGCCTCGAAGCGTCCTAGGACGAAGTTGCGGGCCGCCGGACAGCGATAGCGCCGGACGCAATTTTCCACCAGGTGTCGGACCAGGCGATTGTGCGGATAACGCCGGAGTATCTCTACAGCGGCCCTATCGATGCGCTCGGGAGAAAACAGCCGGGCCTCCTGGCGGGTGTCCCAGTCGGAACGGAAGGCCGTGGCCCAGAAGCGCCCGCGCCACCAGCCCACGCAGGCGTAAGAATACAGGGGAAGCGGGGGAAGGTCCTCGCGAGCGGGCTCGTACGGGGCGAGGTAGAGCTGGGTGTGGGCCGGGGCCAGAAAGGCCGCCACCGCAAAGGCCGGCTCTCCCGGGCGAAAGGGGTTTTCGTAAAGGACCACCGGGGTGCGGGTCTGCGGATCGAGTCCCACCGGATGGCGATCCGGAAGCACATAGAGGGCGGATCCTTCCGGAAGCGAGATGAAGTCCTCACGATCCGGCAAAAACAGTTCGTATCCCGAAAGCCCCAGGGTCCATAGCCCGGGATGGTCGTAAAGACGCCCCTCCGGATCCGCAAAAAGGAGACGGGGTTGGCCCTCCGGATGAGGATAGACCTTCACCTTTCCTAATATAACCCCGCCTTCCCTCCTTCCCAAGCTTCCAAATCCGTAAAATCGTCTTCCAAGAATTTACATAAATGTAAAAAGATATCCGAAATGCTTTCTTTTTTCAATGCGATAGAGAATGGATACACAAATTTTTCATTTTGGTATGACTGTTGCATGGCATGAAAGGAAACTCTGGGGACAGGAGGTACGAGCATGGTAGGAGCGGATGTCGTTTGGATGTTGGTTTCCACGGCCCTGGTGATGCTGATGACCCCGGGGCTGGCGCTCTTTTACGGAGGGCTGGTGCGGGCCAAGAATGTGCTTTCCGTGTCGCTTCAGGTTTTTATCTGTCTGGGGCTGGTAAGCCTTCTCTGGTTCGTTTACGGCTACAGCCTGGCCTTCGGTCCGGATAGAGCCTCTCTTATAGGGGACCTTTCCTACCTCTTCTTCCGTGGGGTGGGGACGGGCCCGGCTCCGGCGGCTCAGAACATCCCCCACCTGCTCTTTGCGGGCTTTCAGCTCATGTTCGCGGTGATCACCCCGGCCCTCATCACCGGGGCCTTTGCCGAGCGCATGCGTTTCTCCGCTTATCTCATTTTTGTAATATTGTGGTTCACCTTCGTGTACGCCCCCTTGTGTCACTGGGTGTGGGGAGGCGGCTGGCTTGGCAAGATGGGGGCGCTGGATTTTGCCGGGGGCACGGTGATTCACATCGCCTCCGGGGCCTCGGCGCTGGCCGCCGCGCTGGTCGTCGGGCCCAGGCTGGGACATCGCCGGGAGCCCTTCCATCCCCACAACCTGCCGCTCACGCTCCTCGGGGCGGGTCTTCTGTGGTTCGGATGGTTCGGATTTAACGCCGGAAGCGCGCTGGCGGCAAACGCCGTGGCCGTTCAGGCCTTCATGAATACGCAGATGGCCGCGGGGCTGGCGGCGCTTTCCTGGATGCTGGCCGAGTGGGTCTTCCAGGGGGCTCCCACCACCCTGGGGGCGGCCTCTGGAGCCGTAGCCGGTCTGGTGGCCATAACCCCGGCGGCGGGGTTCGTGCCCCTGTGGGCCTCGGTGATCATAGGTGCTCTGGCCGGAGTGATTTGTTACGGAGCGGTTCTTTTCAAGAATCGCCTGGGTTACGACGACGCCCTGGATGTGGTGGGCGTGCACGGCGTGGGAGGATTCTGGGGGGCCCTGGCCACCGGTCTTTTCGCCTCCAGGGCCGTAAACCCCGCCGGGGCCGACGGGCTGGTCTTCGGAAACCTCCACCAGTTCGGGATCCAGTTTCTGGGTGCCGCCACCGGGGCTCTCTTCTGCTTCGTCCTCTCCTGGATCCTCTTCAAGCTCGTGGATGCCGTAATAGGACTGCGCGTGGATCGGGAAGAGGAAGTCCAGGGCCTTGATATCACCCTCCACCGTGAAACCGGATACAGTTTCTAACATTTTGGTAAATCATGAGGGAGGCATACGGTCTCAAGGGAAAAGAGAGATTCCTAAGGGAGGTGTCCGGGTAGCAGCTTAACTAAAATGTAAGGAATGAAATTCCGTGCCCAGGGGGTCGGGTCCTCCCTCCCGCTGAAAGTAAACCCATGACGGAGTCGGCCTCCTGGCACGGATCTTGTTATTCTGCCGCAAAAAAGCGGGAGGGAGGATTATGGTCAATTACACCGATACGCTTTTTCTGCTGATGTCCGCGGCTCTGGTGCTTTTGATGACTCCGGCTCTGGCGGTTTTTTACGGGGGACTCGTTCGACGCAAGAATGTCCTCTCCATCATTATTCAAAGCCTCATCATGATTTCCCTGGTCACCCTGGAGTGGATCTATGTGGGCTACAGTCTTTCCTTCGGACCGGACCTTCACGGGATCATAGGGAGCCTTAAGCACCTGGCCCTAAGGGGAGTGGGATTTTCTCCCAGTCCCGACTACGCCTCCACGGTGCCGGCTCTGGTTTTCATGATCTATCAGTGCATGTTTGCGGTAATCACCCCGGCCCTCATCACCGGGGCCTTTGCCGAGCGCACCCGGTTTTCGGCCTTCGTGCTCTTCAGTCTTCTCTGGGCTCTTCTGGTCTACAATCCCCTCTGCCACTGGATCTGGGGCGGGGGCTGGCTTTCGAAACTGGGGGTGCTCGATTTTGCCGGGGGGCTGGTGGTGCACGCCAGCTGCGGAATGGCGGCCCTGGTGATGGCCCTGGTGGTGGGCAAGCGCAAGGGGGCCCATCAGGAACCCTTCATCCCCCACAATCTTCCCCTTACGGTGGTCGGCACGGGACTTCTGTGGTTCGGCTGGTTCGGGTTCAACGCCGGTAGCGCTCTTGCGGTGAACAACACCGCGGTGCAGGCCTTCATCAACACCCATGTGGCGGCGGCCACGGCCATGCTGGCCTGGGTGCTGGTGGAATGGCTCAAGCAGGGCAAGCCCACCACCCTGGGGGCCTGCAGTGGAGCCATCGCCGGGCTGGCCACCATCACCCCGGCGGCGGGGTTCGTGGGAACCCACGCCGCGGTGCTGATCGGGGCCCTGGCCGGAGTGGTGTGCTATCTGGCGGTTCTTGCCAAAAACAGCCTGGGCTACGACGATGCCCTGGATGTGGTGGGCATCCACGGCGTGGGAGGCATCCTGGGCACCCTGGCCGCCGGAGCCCTTTCCGCTCAGGTAAAGTTTTCCGCTCAGGTGATCGGTGTTTTGGCCACGGTGGTTTACACCCTGGTGGCCACCTTCATCCTGGCCAAGGTGGTGGATCTTATCGTGGGGCTTCGCGTGGACGAGGAGAGTGAATTTACCGGTCTAGACATTTCCGAACACGGTGAAGAGGGATACGTATTCGGATAACCTTGGGGGAGGGGAGGCTTTCCTCCCCTCCCTTAAGGATTTTTCTTATTGCTCCTACGAGATAAAGGGATCCGGTTACTACCACGGGAGATCCTTCTTTAAGAGCCTTTTTCAGGGCTTCTTCCGGTGTCTGACAGAAATCAATCCCGGGGTAATCCTTCTGACTTATATGTCTTTTCCAGTCTGCAAGACTTACGGGATGCCGAGGACCCGGGGGTTCACAGATCAGGATTTTTTCTGCTCCGCGAGCCAGTTTCTGTAACATGTAGAGATAGGGCTTTTCTCCTCCCTCGTTGGTGGCTCCAAAAACAAGGCAATACTTGTGAATATCCATCTGTTTGAGCGAAGAAAGAAGGGCCTCCACGCCTTCCTCGTTGTGGGCGCCGTCGAGGATTATCCCTGATCCCAGGGGGAAATACTCGAAACGCCCGGGCCATACCACCCCTTCCAGACCCCGGCGTATCAAATCCTCCCGAAAGGGGAACCCGTTTTCTTCCAGGAGTTCCATGACGGCTAGAGCCATTCCCAGATTGTATTTCTGGAAAGTACCTCTCAGCGAAAGAGTTAAATTGCGGAGGGTCCTCCGAAGACCTCGATAAAGTAATCTCTTTCCGGTTTTTCTAACCCGGAAGTCGTGCCCCCAGAGATAGGTGGGACTTTTTACATTGATGGCCTTGGCCAGAATAACTTTTCGAGCTTCCGGGGGGACCTTTCCTATCACCGCCGGGACCCCGGACTTTATAATACCGGCTTTCTCGAAGGCTATCTGCCAGAGATTGTTGCCTAAATAGGCGGTATGATCCCGGGCCACCGAAGTGATAACCGAGACCAGGGGGCGGCACACATTGGTGGCGTCAAGGCGCCCTCCCATACCGCACTCGATCACGGCGAAATCCACCTTTTCCTCGGCAAAGTAAAGAAAGGCCGCGGCAGTGGTAATCTCGAAGTAAGTGACCGGAAGATCAAGGGCTTCCACCTTGCGCCGCACCCGGGTAAGGACTTCCGCCAGGCGTTCCGGGGGTATTTCCCGTCCGTCGATGCGGAAACGCTCGGTAACCGAGACCAGGTGGGGCGAGGTGTAAAGGCCGGTGCGCAGACCGTGAGCGGAAAGTATGGCGGAAAGAATGGCCGCCGTGGAGCCTTTGCCGTTGGTGCCAGCCAAGTGTACACAGGGATAGCATTTCTCTGGGTGCCCCAGGGCCTCAAGAAGCCGGGAAATCCTGGCAAGCCCGGGCTTGATCCCGTGAAATTGGTGCTGCTCTAGCCAGGTCAACGCCTCTTCGAAATTCATGACACCCCACTTATTTTTGTGCAAATTAACACATTCGTAAATTTTTGCAAACTTTCAACCACATGTTAAAGTATCAGCATATGTTTATGCAGACGAAAGACAGCCTATTACTGGTGATAGATCCTCAGGAAACTCTTCTCAGAGTGGTGCAGGATCGGGATCGGGTGGTTCGTAATATTTCCTTACTGATAGAAGCTGCCCAGATCTTCGATGTTCCTATAGTGGCAACTACCCAATACCGGGAAAAGCTCGGGACCTATCCTCGGGAAATAATAGAAAGACTTAAGGACCTTCCCCTCCTGGACAAAATGGAATTCAGTGCCCTCCGGAACCCTCAAATCAGAAGGGCGGTGAGTGAGAAGGGACGCTCCAGCCTGATCATCTGCGGAGTGGAAACCCATATATGCGTGTACCAGACCGCCCTTTCGGCTCTGGAGGAGGGATATCGCCCGGTGGTGGTAATAGACGCCACTTCTTCCCGGAACCGGGAAAACTTCTACTGGGGTGCCTCCAGGTTGAGGGATCTCGGTATAGCGGTGGTTTCCACGGAGATGCTGGTCTATGAATGGCTGGAACGGGCGGGGACTTCTGAATTTAGGGCCCTTTTGCCGAGCCTGAAGGACTCTTCCTAAAGACAAAATTAAAGAGAACCCCAATTCAAGGAGGTGCGTCATGGAAAAGAAGAATCGTATAGAGGCGGTCCTGAAGGAGGAGCGCGTATTCTATCCCCCCCAGGCCGGGAAGGACCGGGCTTACATCTCCTCCAGGTACGAGTATGAGGAAATTTACGAATACTCTATTAGGGACCCCGAGGGCTTCTGGAGCGAACGAGCCAAGGAACTCATCACCTGGTTCAGGCTCTGGGATCGGACCTGCTACTGGGACTTCAACAAACCCGAAATCCGCTGGTTTGAGGGTGGAAAGCTCAACGCCTGCTACAACTGCCTGGATCGGCACCTCGAGGGCCCCAATCGGAACAAGGCGGCCATCATCTGGCAGGGTGAGCCCGACGAGGAAGTCCGGGTCTACACCTACCAGATGCTTCACCGGGAGGTTTGCCGCTTTGCCAATGTGCTCAGGAAACTCGGGGTCAAGAAAGGTGATCGTGTTTCCATTTATCTTCCCATGATCCCGGAACTTCCCATCGTTATGCTGGCCTGCGCCCGGATCGGCGCCATCCATTCCGTGGTTTTCGGCGGGTTTTCGGCCGAGGCGCTCAAGACCCGTATCCAGGACTGTGAGGCCAAGATCCTGATCACCGCGGACGGCTACTGGCGAGCCGGCAAGAAGGTGGAAGCCAAGAAGAACGCCGACGAGGCCTTGAAGGACTGCCCCTCGGTGGAAAAGTGCATCGTGGTCCGGCGCCTGGGGATCGACATTAACTGGGTGGAAGGCCGAGACATATGGTACCACGAAGCCATTAACGATCCGGAGATTTCCGACTGGTGCGAATGTGAGGAGATGGACGCCGAGGACATTCTTTTCATCCTCTATACCTCCGGCTCCACCGGGAAACCCAAGGGGGTCTTTCATACCACCGGTGGTTACCTGGTCTATGTAGCCCATACCCTCCAGTGGGTCTTCGATCTTAAGCCGGAGGACATCTTCTGGTGCACCGCCGATATCGGCTGGATCACCGGGCACTCCTACATTGTTTACGGTCCTCTGGCCCTGGGGGCCACGGAGATCATGTACGAGGGAGTGCCCACCTATCCTCATCCGGGCCGCTTCTGGGAATTGGTACAGAAGTTCAGGGTCACCCTCTTCTACACCGCGCCCACGGTTATTCGGGCCCTGATGCGGGCCGGAGACGAGTGGCCCAAAAAGTACGATCTTTCGAGCCTGCGGATCCTGGGCTCGGTGGGAGAACCCATTAATCCCGAGGCCTGGCTGTGGTATCACCAGAATGTGGGCCGTGGCCGGTGCCCCATCGTGGACACCTGGTGGCAGACCGAAACCGGCGGGTTCCTGATCTCGCCGCTGCCCTACGCCATCCCGCAGAAGCCGGGTTCGGCCACCGTGCCCCTTCCGGGGATCGAGCCCGTGATCCTGCGCGACGACGGAACTGAGGCCGGGGTCAACGAGGGTGGGCACCTCTGTTTTAAACGGGCCTGGCCGGGGATGCTCCGGGGGGTGTGGGGAAATCCTCAACGCTTTAAGGAGGTCTATTTCAGCCGATTCCCCGGCTATTATTACAGCGGCGACGGGGCTCGTAGAGATGAGGACGGCTATATCTGGATCATCGGGCGTCTCGACGATGTGATCAATGTCTCCGGGCACCGTCTCGGGACCATGGAGCTTGAAAGCGCGCTCGTGGCCCATCCCGCGGTGGCCGAGGCCGCGGTGATCGGGGTGCCCCACGAGGTCAAGGGCGAGACCATCTACGCCTTCGTAATCCTGCGCGAAGGCTACGAGCCCTCGGAGGATCTTGAGAAGGAGCTCAAACAGCATGTCCGCAAGGTCATCGGGCCCATCGCCACGCCGGAGTTCATACAGTTCGTTTCCGGGCTTCCCAAGACCAGGAGCGGGAAGATCATGCGCCGCATCCTGCGTAAGATCGCCACCGGCCAGTACGAGGACCTGGGAGACACCTCCACGCTCGCCGACCCCTCGGTGGTGGAGGAACTCATCCGCACCCGCAAGGCCATGGAGAAATAGCCTTTTCCTGCTGTCTCCCCCGGCCCGAAGGGGGTATACTAAAAGGGCCGGGGGTTTTCCATGAAAAAGGACGGAGGACCCGGCCGGGAAGAGATTCGGGACCGAGTTTCCGAGGTGTGGGAAGACTTCCCGGAGGTCAGGTTTGCCTATCTTTTCGGTTCGCGGGCCGAAGGCAAGGCCGGGCCCCTGAGCGATGTTGATATTGCGGTCTATCTCGAGCCTTACACTCACTCCCGGTTCCTGGAACTTTACGCCGCCCTCAGTCGGGCCCTGAAGCTGGACCATCTGGACCTCCTGGTGCTGAACCGAACCCACAACCTGATCCTCCTCGAGGAGATCATCCGCCACGGTCTCCTGCTCTTTGAGAGGGACCCGGATCTGCGCATGGATTTCGAACTCGAAACCCTGCATCTCGCCCTGGACTTCCGGGAAAGAAGGAAAAGGATCTTTGGAATATGAGGGATCGTGAGCGCCTCCTCAAAAAGATGGAATCCGTGGAAAACTATCTGCGCATTCTGGAAGAGATAAAGGAGGACTGTCTCGAAAAATTTGACCGGGATCCCATCTATCGGGGAGCCCTTCTTCACTATCTTTATTTCACGGCGGACAGTTGCATTGCTCTGGCCCAGATGATGGTCCGGTGGAAGGGCCTGGGAATTCCCCAGTCCTATCAGGAGGCCATAGAAATGCTCGGCGACCGGGGGGTCCTCGAGACCGGTTTTGCCTACGAGTTCGCCCGGATAGCCGGGTTGCGTAGCCTTCTGGCTCACGGGTACGAAAAAGTAAAGAAGGATCTGGTTTGTGAGGAGATCCTTCCCCGTATGGAAGAGGTGAGGACCTATCTTGAGGCCCTGAGGAGACACCTGTGAGGCGGCTGGTTATTCTTACCGGGGCGGGTATTTCCGCTGAGTCCGGGATACCAACCTTTCGGGATCCCGGTGGGGTCTGGGAGAAGTACGATCTCGAGCAGGTGGCCACCCCCGAGGGGTTTCGGCGAAATCCGGACCTAGTGCACGAATTTTACAACGCCCGGCGCCGGGACCTCCTTCGGGTGGAGCCCAACGCGGCTCACCTGGCCCTCGCCGAACTGGAAAGAAGCTGGCCCGGGGAGTTTCTCCTGGTTACCCAGAATGTGGACGACCTTCACGAACGGGCCGGAAGCCGACGGGTGATTCACATTCACGGGGAGTTGCTCAAGGTCCGCTGTGAGGTGTGCGGGCGCGTCTTTCGCGAAACCGGAAAGATCTTCACCCGCACCCCCTGTCCGTTCTGCGGGAAGCCCGGGGGGCTAAGGCCCCATGTGGTCTGGTTCGGGGAGACCCCGTTTCACTTGGAGGAGGTTTACGAGGCCCTCATCCGATGTGAACTTTTCGTGGCCATCGGGACTTCGGGGACGGTGTATCCGGCGGCGGGGTTCGTGGAGGTGGCCCGCAGGGCCGGGGCCCATTGCGTGGAACTGAACCTGAAACCCGCGGAAAACGCCCACCTCTTCCACGAGCACCGCTACGGACCGGCCACCCGGGTGGTGCCCGAATGGGTGCGCGAGGTGCTTGAGGAATCGCTCAGCGGAAGCGGGAAGGCTCTTTGAGGGGGACGAGATGGCCTATGTGGTGAGAGGACTGGCCCGGGAGGGAAGTTTCCGGGTCTTTGCCGTGGAGTGTCGGGAGGTGGTGGAGGAGGTTCGGCGGCTCCAGGGGCTTTCACCCACGGCAACGGCGGCTCTGGGGCGGGCGCTTGCAGGGGCGGCGCTGCTAGCCGCGGATCTAAAGGCCGGCCGCGTCATGCTCCAGATAAACGGAGGCGGCCCCTTGGGGGAGATCCTGGCCGAGGGCGATGCCGAGGGTAACCTCCGGGGCACCGTCCAGCATCCTCAGGTGCACCTCGAACCGCGGGGAGGCAAACTGGCCGTGGGAGCCGCGGTGGGCAAAAACGGTTTCCTATCCGTGACCCGGGATCTGGGCCTTAAGGAACCCTACCAGGGGTCGGTGGCCCTCGTTTCCGGGGAGATTGCCCAGGATCTCGCTTACTACCTCACCGTCTCGGAGCAGATCCCCTCGGCGGTGGCCCTGGGAGTGCTGGTGGATGTGGACGGCTCGGTAAGGGAGGCCGGAGGTTTTCTGGTGCAGCGCATGCCCGCCGCCGGACCAGAGGACATCGCCGCTGCGGAAGAGGCCCTCTCGGCCCTGGCTCCGGTGACGGAACTCCTCGCGCAGGGATTATCCCCGGAGGAGATCCTGGAGAGGATCTTCCCCGGACGAATTGAGATCCTGGAAAAGCGTCCGCTGACCTATCGGTGCCGGTGTTCCCGGGAGAGGGTGGAGGCCGCTCTGGTCGCCCTGGGGCGGGAAGAGCTTTCCGCCCTCGTCGCCAGGAACGAACCGGCTCGGGTCACCTGTCACTTCTGCCATCGGGAATACGAAATACCTCTCGAGGACCTTAGACGCCTCCTTCGGGATCTGGAAAAACTTCACTAAAAGAGCTTATCAAGCATGGGCCGGTTGCGCGTGCGTTTGGGGCGGATATGGGCTCTCCTCCGGGAGGGTGTGGAAAGAGGGGTCTTTCCCGGGGCGGTGGCCGCGATATTTCTTCCGGGAAGCCTCTATCTCTCCGCCGCGGGCTGGCGAGCCCTCTATTCCCACCGGGAACCCAACGATACGGAAACCCTCTACGATCTCGCCTCCCTCACCAAGCCGCTGGCCACCACGCTGGCCCTTATGAAGCTCCGCGCCGAGGGAAGAATCTCCCTCTCCGCCCCCCTTAAGTGTTTTTTCCCGGAGGAATTCTTCGGAAACGATACCTTCCGGGAGATTAGCCTGCGAGAGGTCCTTTCCCACGGGGCCGGGTTTCCCGCCTGGCGTCCTTACTTCCGGAAGCTTCAGGAACGCCCGCTCCGGGAAAGACGGGAGGCCCTGGTCCGTCTCATACTTTCCGAAACCCAGGCCTACCAGCCCGGCGAAAGAGAGCTTTACAGCGATCTGGGGTTCTTCCTGCTGGGGGAGGTGATCGTCCGCATCACCCGCACGCCCCTCGAGCGCTATGTCGAAAATGTTTACGGGGAACTCGGCATCCCCGAGCTCCTCTTCCGGCCTCTCCA
Source organism: Thermosulfurimonas sp. F29 (assembly GCF_019688735.1). Lineage (NCBI taxonomy): Bacteria > Pseudomonadati > Thermodesulfobacteriota > Thermodesulfobacteria > Thermodesulfobacteriales > Thermodesulfobacteriaceae > Thermosulfurimonas > Thermosulfurimonas sp. F29. The sequence continues at coordinate 362,549 of NZ_JAIFYA010000001.1, read as the reverse complement.
CAAAGGGATCCCCCGGGAGAGGATCGCCCCCACGGAATTCCTTCCCTCCGCGGGAGTCTTTCTCAGGGGAGAGGTCCACGACGAAAACACCCGGGCCCTGGGCGGGGTCTCCGGGACGGCGGGGCTTTTCGGGACCGCGCGGGGGGTAGCCCGTCTCCTGAGTGTTTTTCTGGAGGTCTGGCAGGGCGGGAAGAGAGGGTTCCTCACCCGGGAACTTCTGGAGGAGTTCTGGTGTTTCCGGCGTCCCGGGGGAACCTGGGCCCTGGGATTCGACCGCCCCTCCCCCACCGGCTCAAGCGCCGGCCCTCTCTTTCCCCGCCGGGCTCTGGGCCACCTGGGGTATACCGGATGCGCCTTCTGGCTGGTCCCCGAGGAGGGCTGGGGGGCGGTGCTCCTTACCAACCGGGTGCATCCCTCCCGCGAGAATCGCCGGATCCGTTCCTTCCGTCCCCGGTTCTTCTCCGAGGTGGCGATCCGGATGAGGAGGGGGACGCCTTGACAGGCCCCTCATTTTTTCTAGCTTGAAGGATATGGAACCGGGGCTTCGGGTCCTCATCGTGGAAGACGAGCCCGATGTGGCGGAACTCGAGCGTCGGGCCTTCGAAAAGGAAGGGTTCCGGGTGGAAACGGTGGAGAGAGCAAGCCTGGCTCTCGAAAGGCTCGAACGCAGGCCCCCGGATCTGGTTATCCTGGACCTCATGCTTCCGGATCTCGACGGTCTCGAGGTGCTCAAGTTTCTGCGTTTTCGCAAGGAACTCACCCGGGTTCCGGTCATCGTGGTCTCGGCCCGGGGAGAGGAGGTGGATCGGGTCCTGGGCTTTGAACTCGGGGCCGACGATTATGTGGTGAAACCCTTCAGCCCCCGCGAACTGGTGCTCCGGGCCCGGGCGGTGCTGAAACGCCTGCGTTCCCGTGAGGAACCCGCGGTCGTCCGCTACGGTCCCATCGTGCTTTACGAGGAGGAGTTCCGGGTGGAGGTGGAGGGCCGGGAGGTAAAACTCACGCCCATGGAATTCAGGTTGCTCGCCACCCTCATCTCCTCCCCCGGAAGGGTCTTTTCCCGGGAGGTGTTGCTCGACAAGGTCTGGGGATACCAATACGAGGGGTACGCGCGCACGGTGGATACCCACATAAAACGCCTGCGCAAGAAACTGGGACCTGCCGGAGAGCTTATCGAGACCGTATGGGGGGTGGGCTACCGGGCGAGGGTCCTCTGAGGCCCCGGGGGTCCTCGTCCCGGGCGGTGGTCCCCCTGCGTGAGGCGAGATGATCTCGCTTTTCAGACGAAAAAAGGCCGTCCCTCCTCCGGCGCCGCCGGAAAGGGAGGAGGTGCCCCGGAGCTTCGCGGAGGCCACGGCGTTTGAGGACCTCCCCTGGCCGCTTGCGGCCGTGGACCAGAGGCGACGCGTGGTGGCGGTCTCGAAGGCCATGCGCGTCTTCTTCCCCGCTCCGGAGCCGCAGAATCTTCTGGAACTTCCCTTTCCCGGTCTGGTGGAATTCCACGAGAGAGTCTTTCGGGAAGGGAGGGCCCGGGTGGAATTCGAATGGCAGGGGCGCTGGTGGCGTCTTGAGGGAGAGAGGATCCGGGAGGACCGGGCGGTCATCCGGCTTATCGAAATAACCAGGGAGGTCCGCCTTTCGGAGAAAAATCGCCTGCTCTCCGCCACCCTGGCCCACGAGTTTCGCACCCCCCTTACCGCCATAAGGGGCTACGCCGAGGCCCTGGAGGAATACCTGCCGGAGCAGGAGTTCCCCCGGAAGGCCCTTTCGGCCATTCTTTCGCACACCGAGAGGCTTTCCCGTCTGGTGCGGGACCTCCTTCTCCTTTCCTCGCTTGAGACAGGACTCGAACCGCGCCTGGAGCCCCTCAAAACCGGAGAGGTAGCCGATTCCGTGGCCTCCCTGCTGGCCCCCCTTCTGGAAAAGAAACGGCTCAGGCTGGAGGTGGAGGGCCCCAGGGATGTCGTCTTTCGTGCCGATCCGGACTACCTGATTCAGGCCCTGGTCAAGGTGCTGGAAAACGCCGTGCGTTTCTCTCCGGAAGGAGGAAGCATCCGGCTGGAAATAGAGAGGGAGGGGACGGAGGTGGTCTTTCGCGTTCGGGACGAGGGGCCGGGGATCTCCGAGGACCTTCGCGAGCGCATTTTCGAGCCCTTTTTCCGGGAGGGGCCCGGGAGGGGCCTGGGGCTGGGTCTGGCCCTGGCCCGGCGTATCGCCGAGGCCCACGGAGGGACTCTCTCGGCCGAGGCTTCACCCCGGGGGGCGGTGATGGTCTTCCGTTTTCCCGCAAATGTCCCCGGGGATTCACAGAAAGTTCACAATCCCGGGGGAAGATGAGACCAAACCACCGAGACGGAGGGCGGACATGAAAAAGTGGCTGATAGGGTTCCTGGGTTTTCTGTGGCTTGCCGGAGGGGCGTTTGCGGGAAGGATAACCCTTCTCGGGGCCGGGGCGACCTTTCCCTACCCGCTTTATTCCAAGTGGTTCCATGTATATTACCAGAAGACCGGCGTGCGGGTGAACTACCAGTCCATCGGTTCCGGAGGGGGGATTCGCCAGATCCTGGCCCGGACGGTGGACTTCGGGGCCACCGACGCCCCCATGAGCGATGAGGAGCTGGCCAAGGCCCCGGCGAAGATCCTTCACCTTCCCATGGCCATAGGGGCGGTGGTGATCGCCTACAACCTCCCCGGGGTGCCCTCCGGACTGAGGCTCACCCCGGAGGTGCTGGCAGACATCTTCCTGGGAAAGATCCGCAAGTGGAACGATCCCCGGATCGTCAAACTCAATCCGGACCTCAAGCTCCCCGCACTTCCCATCATGGTGATTCATCGTTCCGACGGCTCCGGCACCACCTTCAACTTTACCTATTACCTTTCGCGGGTGAGTCCGGAGTGGCGCAGGCGCGTGGGCTACGGCAAGGCCGTGCGCTGGCCCACCGGAATCGGGGGGAAGGGCAACGAGGGGGTTACCGGTTATCTGAAGCAGTTCCCCGGGGCCATAGGATACATAGAACTGGCCTATGCCCACCAGAACAGGCTGGCGGTGGCGGCCCTGCGCAATCGGGCCGGCAAATTCGTTCTCCCCACCCTGGAGAGCGTTTCCGCCGCGGCCAGAACCAGGATCCCCCCGGACACCAGGACCCTTATCGTGGACACCGATGCCCCGGACGGGTATCCCCTTTCGGCCATGACCTGGATCCTGGTCTATCAGGAACAGGCCTACGGCGGGCGTTCCTTTGAACGAGCCCGGGCCCTGGTGGAGCTCCTGTGGTGGTGCGTGCACGAGGCCCAGAATTACAACGAAAGCCTTCTCTACGCCCGGCTTCCGGAAAATGTGGTGCGCATAAACGAAAGGCTCCTGCGTTCCATTACCTATAAAGGGAAACCCGTTCTTCCTCCTGGTAAAAAATAGGATCCGATCCTAATTTTTAGTGAGGGGGGCCGGAGGGGTTGCCTCCCCCTCCGGCCCTCTGGTAAAAGAGGGTGTCATGCGTGTGGACGACCCGGATCGGGTTTTCCGTTTTTTGTGCTGGGCCGTGGCTCTGGGGCTGGTGGCCCTGGTGGCAGGGATAGGCCTTACCCTCCTTGCGGGAAGCCTTCCCAGTCTCAAGGCCTTCGGGGTCCGCTTTCTCTGGGGGCGCGTGTGGGATCCGGTTAACGGGGAGTTCGGGGCCCTCCCCTTCCTGGTGGGAACGCTTCTCACCTCCTTCCTGGCACTGGCCCTGGCGGCTCCTTTTGCCCTTTCCTCCGGGATCTTCCTGGCCGAGTACGCCCCGGCCCCCCTGGCCGGGCCGCTTTCGGCCCTGGTGGAGTTGCTCGCCGGAATACCCTCGGTGATCTACGGGCTGTGGGCCCTCTTCTACCTGGTGCCGCTGGTGCGCTGGGTGGAAATGAAGGTGGGGGCCCCGCCCTTCGGTCTCGGGCTGCCCACGGCCTCTCTGGTGCTGGCCATCATGATCCTACCCTACGCCGCCTCCATAACCCGGGAGGTCCTGCGCATGGTCCCCCACGAACTCAAGGAAGCCGCCTACGGGCTGGGGGCCACCCGGTGGGAGGTCATCCGCGGGGTATCCATCCCCTACGGCCTTTCCGGTATCGTGGCCGGATTCCTGCTCTCCCTGGGACGGGCCCTGGGCGAAACCATGGCCGTGACCATGGTCATAGGCAACCGCTCCGAAATGCCCCGGAGCCCCTGGGATCTCGCCAACACCATGGCCAGCGTCATCGCCAACGAATTCACCGAGGCCTCCAAGGACATCCACCTCGCCGCTCTCATCGAAATAGGCCTCCTTCTCTTTCTCATCACCCTGGTGGTGAACACCGTGGCCCGGATCATCATCGTGAGGCTTGAGGTGCGATGAAGGGACTCCTCTGGCGCAAGCTGAAAGACCGGCTGGCCTTCGGTATTATCGTGGTCCTGGCCCTGCTTCCGGCCCTTCCCCTCTTCCACATCCTTTACGGAATTCTTAAGGAAGGGCTTTCGGCCCTTTCCTGGGGTTTCTTCGTGCACCTTCCGAAACCCCCCGGAGAGGAGGGGGGCGGGGTGGGGAACGCCATCGTGGGAACCCTGATGCTGGCGCTTCTGGCCTCGCTCATGGCCGTGCCGGTGGGGGTGCTCTGCGGGGTTTACCTTTCCGAGTACGCCCGGGGGAAGTTCGGGGAGGTGGTGCGCATTGCGGCGGATGTGCTTCAGGGAGTGCCCTCCATCGTACTGGGGATCGTGGCCTACCTCTGGGTGGTTAAACCCATGGGTCACTTCTCGGCCTTCTCAGGCGCGGTGGCCCTGGCCATCATGATGCTTCCGGTGATCGTGCGCTCCACCGAGGAGATCCTCAAAATGATCCCCGAGACCCTGCGGGAGGCCTCCCTGGCCCTGGGGGTGAATTACTGGCGCACGGTGATCAAGGTGCTCATACCCACGGGAATGGTGGGTATCAGCACGGGGATTCTGCTTTCCCTGGCGCGGATCATGGGGGAAACGGCACCGCTCCTTTTCACCGCCTTCGGGAATCCTTTCTGGAACCTTAATCCCCTGCAACCGGTTGAGGCCCTGCCCCTTACGGTCTTCAAGTACGCCATCAGCCCCTACGAGGAGTGGATCCGGCAGGCCTGGGGGGCCAGTGTGGTGCTGACGCTCATGGTGCTGGGTCTGAACCTGCTTTCCCGAGTGCTGGCCTGGAGGTTCGGAGGGCATGAGCGGTAGAGCCGTGGCGGAACCGCGGGAGCCGGCCATTTTTGAAATACGAAACCTCTGGGCCTATTACGGCGAAAAGGCGGCACTTCAGGACATAAGCTTCAAGATCCCGGAGCGGAGGGTCACCGCCATCATGGGGCCCTCGGGCTGCGGGAAGACCACCTTCATCCGTTGTCTTAACCGTCTGCACGAGCTAAGCCCCGGGGCCTCGATAAAGGGCGAGATTCTTCTCCGGGGGGAAAACATCCTGGACCTCGATCCGGTGGTGGTTCGTCGAAGGATCGGGATGGTTTTTCAGCGTCCGAACCCCTTTCCCACCATGACCATCTACGACAATGTGCTGGCGGGCTACAAGTTGTTGGGGATAAAACTCCCCCGGGAGGAGGCGGACCGTATCGTGGAGGAAGCCCTGCGGAGGGCGGCTCTTTGGGAGGAGGTGAAGGACAGTCTTCACAAAAGGGGGACCTACCTTTCCGGAGGGCAGCAGCAGCGGCTCTGCATCGCCCGGGCGCTTGCGGTTAAACCCGAGGTGCTTCTCATGGACGAGCCCACCTCGGCCCTGGATCCGAAATCCACGGCCAGGATCGAGGAACTGGTGGTGGAGCTCAAGAACAGCGTCACCATCGTCATCGTGACCCACAACATCGCCCAGGCCGGACGGGTTTCGGATTACACGGCCTTCTTTTACCTGGGGGAGTTGGTAGAGTTCGGCCCCACCTCGGAACTTTTCACGGTGCCCAGGGACAAACGCACCGAGGAATTCCTGAAAGGGAAGTTCGGCTGATGCGGATCTTCCTTCTGGCCTTCGTCACGGTTTTCCTGGCCGAGCTGGGAGACAAGACCCAGCTGGCCGCCCTTTGCCTTTCGGCCCGGGAGAGGCGTTTCTGGCCGGTCTTTCTGGGAGCGGCCCTGGCCCTGGTGCTGGCCTCGGCCCTGGGCGTGGCCGCCGGGCGCCTTCTGGGAGAGGCGCTTCCCGTACGCTGGATCCGCCTGCTCTCCGGGGCCATCTTCCTCATTCTGGGGGTGCTCATACTGTGGGGAAAGGTGTAGAACTCACCGAGCTCGAAAAACGCCTGGTGGATCTCCTGGCCGAGGGATTGCCCCTCGTGGAAAGGCCCTTTGCGAAACTGGCGGAAAGACTGGGGGTGAGCGAGGAGGAGGTCCTTTCCGCCGTGCGGGGACTTCTGAAAAAGAGGGTCATCCGGAGACTCGGGGCCATTATCCGGCACGATCTTTCCGGATACGAGGGCAATGTGATGGTGGCCTGGCGCGTGCCGGAGGAAAGGGTGGAGGAGGTGGGGGAGAGGCTTGCGGCTCAACCCTTCATCACCCACTGTTACCTGCGCAGGACCTATCCGGACTGGCCCTACAACCTCTATACCATGGTGCATGCCGAAAGCGAGGAGGCCTGCCGGCGATTGGTGGAAAAGCTTTCCCGGGAACTTGATCTTCCGGACTACGAGATGTTATTCACGGAAAAGGAAGTCGTACGACGGATACGGAAGTACTTCTCATGAAGAAAGAGATTTCTCAGGAGACTCTCGAAAGGTATCTCGTTTTAGTAGGGAAGGCCCTGGAGGATCTCTTTCCTGAAGCGGACATAATTTTTTTCGGTTCGGTAGTGGAAGGAGACTTTTCGCCTCGCCTTTCCGACATAGATGTGGGCTTATATCTGGGGCGTCCTCTTACCGACCGGGAATACTGGAAACTGCAAAAAGTCCTGGAAGACCTGCCCCTTTTGCGAGCCGTTGATGTGGTGGATCTGGCTTCCGTAAAGGATCCCCGATTCCTTAAAAGAATCCTGGAGAAGGGCAGACTATGGAAAGGGTCTACCGAAAGATTGAGAAATTTGAGCGAGCGTTGCGAAAACTGAAGGAGGCCTTTTCGGAATCGTTTTTGGAGGGACTTTCGGAGGAGATTTTAATGGAGATTCGTATCAAACGCTTCGAGTACACATTTGAGGCCTTATGGCAGGCGGCTCAAGCATACCTTCGTGAAAGAGGACTGGAATGCGGCTCTCCCCGGTCCTGTTTTGAAGGGCTTTTGAAGGAAGGCTTGATCGCCCCCGAAGATGAAGAAGTGGTGGTGCGGATGCTCCGTCTGCGAAATACTCTGGTTCATATTTACGATGAGGATACAGCCAGGGATCTTTACGAAGAGATATGGAAAGGTCCTTACCTTGAATGCCTGGATAGGATAGCCTCAGCTTTCAAAAATACCTTATCCGAGGGAGGTTAGGCATGGCGGGAACCAGGTCCAGGAGTTATTTCGCAGAGGCGGTGAAGGTCATCCCCGGAGGGGTGAACAGTCCGGTTCGGGCCTGCAGGAGCGTGGGGGCGGACCCCATCTTCTTCGAGCGGGGCGAGGGGCCCTACCTGGTGGATGTGGACGGGAGACGCTACATAGACTATGTGGCCTCCTGGGGGCCGCTCATTCTGGGGCACGCCCATCCCGAGGTGGTGGCCGCGGTCAAGGCCGCCGCCGAGGGCGGGACCAGTTTCGGGGCTCCCACCTGGGCCGAGGTGGAGCTGGCTCGCCTGATCTGTGCGTGCGTGCCCTCCATCGAGAAGGTGCGGCTGGTCAATTCCGGGACCGAGGCCACCATGAGCGCGGTGAGGCTCGCCCGGGGCTACACCGGGCGCAAAAAGATCGTAAAGTTCGACGGCTGCTATCACGGTCACGCCGATTCCTTTCTGGTTAAGGCCGGTTCCGGGGTGGCCACCCTGGGGATTCCGGGCAGCCCCGGAGTGCCGGAGGAGATCGTGGCCAACACCGTGAGTCTTCCCTATAACGATCTTGAGGCCGTAAAGGATTGTTTTTCGAGGATGGGCCGTGAGATCGCGGCGGTGATCGTGGAACCCATCGCCGGGAACATGGGGGTGGTGCCGCCAGAGCCGGGGTTCCTGGAGGGTTTGCGGGAGATTACCCGGAAGCACGGAGCCCTTCTCATCTTCGACGAGGTCATTACCGGTTTCCGGGTGGGGCTTTCCGGGGCCCAGGGTCTTTACGGAGTGGAACCGGATCTCACCTGCCTGGGAAAGATCATCGGCGGAGGGCTTCCGGTGGGGGCCTACGGGGGGCGGGCCGAGATCATGGATCACATCGCCCCGGAGGGGCCGGTCTATCAGGCCGGGACCCTTTCGGGGAATCCGCTGGCGGTGGCGGCGGGGCTGGCCACCCTCCGGATCCTCACCCGTCCCGGCACCTACGAGCGGCTCGAGGAGCTTTCGTCCCGGCTCTTCGAGGGGCTTTTTGAGGCGGCCCGGGCGGCCGGTCTCAGGGTCACCGGCAATCGCGTGGGGTCCATGATGACCCTCTTTTTCCGGGAGGGGAGGGTAACGAATTTTGCCGAGGCCGCGGCTTCGAACACCGAACTTTACGGAGCCTTCTGGAGGGCTATGGTAAAGCGCGGGGTCTATCTGGCTCCCTCTCAGTTCGAGGCCGCCTTCGTCTCCCTGGCCCACACCGAGGAGGAAATCGAAAGGACCATCGAGGCCGCCCGCGAGGCCTTCAAGGAGGTGGCTTAAATCCTTACCCGGACCTTTATTGAAACGCTGGACTTCCTGGAAAACTCAAAGGACATGGTGAAAGACTGGACTCTGGTCGGGAAGCTGGCTCTGGCCCCCCAGGTGGAAATTCTTCCTACGGTGGATCTCGACTTTCTGGTGGCCTTCCTGGACTTCGAAGGCCTTGAAAAACGGCTAAGATTTTTAAGCTTTAAAGTAGCCGTGGTGGACCTTTCTGGAGGTAAAAGGCTTTTGCGTTTCTGGAAAGAAGAGGATTTAATCCCTGTAGACCTGATAGAGGCAAAGTTCCCCTGGGAACATCTGGTGATCAGGGATTGGTCCTTGAGGTTTTCGAAAGGCTGGTGAAGGTCGCCCGCAAGGAGGATATTTTAGTGATTTATTATCGGGATTTTAAGGATCGGACGGATCTGGAATTACTTCTCAAGGCCGGTGATCTGGATGAGGAAAGGGTTGAATTTCTGGCCAAACAGGCCGGTGTTCTGGAGAAATGGAATATTCTGAAAAAGAAGCGGAGCTCTTGAAAAAGCCCCCGGCTTTTGGCCGGGGGGATGCCCATCTCCGTAACCTTTACGAACGAATGGATCCCTCGCGTCGTCTGGAGGTAGCTCTTTCTCTGGGCGATCTTCTCATTGAACTCAGGCGCTCCTGGAAAAAGCTTACTTCTTCTTGAGCCAGGGCATCATGTCCCGGAGGCGCCGGCCCACCTCCTCGATGGGGTGCTCCGCCTCCCGGCGCCGCAGGGCGTTCATTACCGGACGGCCGGCCCGGTTCTCCAGGATCCACTCCCGGGCGAAACGCCCGCTCTGGATCTCCTCCAGGATCCGCTTCATTTCCTGTTTCACGCTCTCGTTTACGATCCGGGGGCCGCGGGTGAGATCCCCGTACTCCGCGGTGTCGCTTATAGAATACCGCATGAAGGAGAGTCCCCCCTCGTAGATGAGGTCCACGATGAGCTTGAGTTCGTGGCAGCACTCGAAGTAGGCGATCTCGGGCTGATAGCCGGCCTCCACCAGGGTCTCGAAACCGGCCTTGATCAGCGCGGCCACCCCGCCGCAGAGCACGCACTGTTCTCCGAAAAGGTCGGTCTCGGTCTCCTCCCGGAAGGTAGTCTCGATGACTCCGGCCCGGGTGCCGCCGATGCCCTTGGCATAGGCCAGGGCCCGCTTTAGAGCCTCGCCCGTGGCGTCCTGGTGCACGGCCACCAGACAGGGCACCCCGGCACCCCGTTCAAATTCCCGGCGGACCAGGTGCCCGGGCCCCTTGGGGGCCACCATGGTCACATCCACATCTTTCGGAGGAACGATCTGACCGAAGTGAATGTTGAAGCCGTGGGCGAACATGAGCATCTTGCCCGCGGAAAGGTTGGGCTCGATGGCCTCCTTGTAAAGTTGAGGCTGGATTTGATCCGGCACCAGAACCATTATCACCTCGGCCCGGGCGCAGGCCTCGGAGGGGGGGAGGGGCTCGAAGCCGTCCGCCCTGGCCTTCTCGAAGCTGGCCCCCCCGGGACGCAACCCCACGATCACCTCAAGACCGCTGTCCCGGAGGTTCAGGGCGTGGGCGTGCCCCTGACTTCCGTATCCCAGAACGGCAATGGTCTTGCCCTGAAGAAGCGAAAGGTCCGCGTCTTTGTCGTAGTAAATTTTCATCTGGAAGGCCTCCTTTACCGGGAAATTTTATTTCTCTAACTAGCACTCCTTGTTTACGGCGTCAACGAGGATTAGAATTTTTCTGTTAAGACCTTTCGGGGCAACGGCATGGAAATTGTGGAAATCGAGAAGGTAGTGCGCGAAATACTGCCCCGTATCTTAAGGGAACATCCTGAAGTGCGGTTTGAGATCGAGAAGCTCCTCCGGGAAACCGCTCTCTCCCGTGAGGAGGCCGGGGACCGTTTTGAGAAGATGCTGGCCGAAATTCGTCACATGCGGGAGGAATCGGAGCGCCGTTGGCAGGAGTGGATACGGGAAAGAGACAAGATCTGGGAACAGATCGAAAAGATGGAACAAGAGTCGGAGCGCCGTTGGCAGGAGTGGATGCGAGAATGGAGAGAGGAACGCAGGAAGATCTGGGGGACCTTCGAGAAACTGGATCGCAAGATAGATCGCACCATCGGGGCCCTCGGAGCGCGCTGGGGCCTTATGTCCGAGAAGGCCTTTCGTGACGGTCTCAGGCGCATCCTTGAGGAACTTACCCGGTACCGAGTGGAGCGTTATTGGGGCTACGACGAGAAAGGGGAGGTTTTCGGACATCCCGATCAGGTGGAAATAGATGTGCTTATCCGTAACGGAGAGATCTGGGCCGTGGAGATCAAGTCCTCGGTAAGCTGGGAAGAGGTGTATGTTTTTGAACGCAAGGTCAAATTTTACGAAAATCGAGAGGGACGAAAGGTTTCACGGAAACTCATTATCTCCCCCATGGTGGAGCCCCGAGCCTTCGAGGTGGCTCAGAAGCTGGGGATAGAGGTGTATACCGCTCCTGAGGACATTAAGATCTGACGAGATTTTTCGGGAGGCTTTTCATGATCAACCGGGTCTACATCTTTGACACTACTTTAAGGGACGGTGAACAGTCGCCCGGGGTTTCCCTCAACATGTCCCAGAAGATCGAGATCGGAAGGGCCCTGGTGGAGTTAGGGGTGGATGTGATCGAGGCGGGGTTTCCGGTGGCCTCGCCCGGGGATTTCGAGGCGGTGAGGACGCTGGCCCGGGAGCTCAGGGGGGTGGAAATTGCGGCCCTGGCCCGGGCCAATCCTAAAGATATAGAAGTGGCCTGGGAGGCCCTGCGCGAGGCCGAAAACCCCCGTATCCACACCTTCATCGCCACCTCGGACATCCATCTGGAGTACAAGCTGCGCAAGAGCCGGGAGGAGGTGTTGCGGCTCGCCGAGGAGGCGGTGAGGCTGGCCGCGGGGTTCACGCCCAATGTGGAGTTTTCCGCGGAGGACGCCACCCGCAGCGACCGGGAATACCTGGCCCGGGTGGTGGTGGCGGTGGCCAGGGCCGGAGCCCGGGTCATTAACATCCCGGACACCGTGGGTTACACCGTGCCTCACGAGTACTACGAGCTCATTTCCTTCCTGATAGGGCGTTTACGGGAGGAGGGGTTCGGCGAGGCGCTGGATTCCGGGGACCTGCGTCTTTCGGTGCACTGTCACAACGACCTGGGGCTGGCGGTGGCCAACAGCGTGGCGGCGCTTCTCGCCGGTGCCCGGCAGGTGGAATGCACTGTAAACGGGATCGGGGAGCGGGCCGGAAACGCCGCCATGGAGGAAATCGTCATGATCCTGCGCACCCGGGGAGACTTCTTCCGGGATCGCCTGGGCACGGAGCTCGAAACCCGGGTGGACACCCGGCGGATCGTCCCCACCAGTCAGCTGGTGGCTCAGCTTACCGGAATGTTCGTTCAGCCCAACAAGGCCATCGTGGGGGCCAACGCCTTCGCTCACGAGTCCGGCATCCATCAACACGGAGTCATAGCCCATCGTCTGACCTACGAGATCATGAACCGGGAGGATGTGGGCTGGAGCGGAAGCGCCATCGTGCTCGGCAAACACTCCGGGAGACACGCGGTGGATTACAAGCTGCGGAGCCTGGGCTGGCGTCTCTCCCGGGAGGCCCTTTCCCGGGTCTTCGAGCGTTTTCGGGCTGAGATCAAGGATGTGCTCCGGCGCATTCCCGACGAATACCTGGAGGGGATCCTCTACGACGAGTTTCTGGGGGAGGGGTATCGCTATAGGGTGGTCTCTGCTCAGGTCTCCAGTCTTTACGGCACCTCTCTTCGGCCCATCGCCCAGGTGGAGGTGGAGGATCGGGAGACCGGGCGCCGGGTGGCGGTGGCCGTGGGGGTGGGCTCGGTGGACGCGGCCTTTAAGGCCGTGGCCCGGGCCCTGGGTTACGCCTTCGGCGAGGGTGAGGAGGGGGAACGCCTGCGCCTGGTGGACTTCCACATCGACGCCCTGGGACGGGGCACCGAGGCCGAGGGGGTCTGCGGGGTGATCCTGGAGGACGCCTCCGGACGGAGAACCGCCGGCCTGGGACGGGACGGAGACATCGTGGCCGCGGGGATCAAGGCCCTGGTGAACGCCCTGAACCGGTTAGAGGCCGCCCGCAGGGAGGGGGAAGCTCTGCGGCGTCGTCTCGCAGAGGAAGCCGCAGCCGAACCCTCCCCGGAGGGAGCCCGGCCTATGTGTCATTAGAGAGCTTCTCGAGGAGAAGGAGTTTCTCCTCGGCCTTTAGGGCCCATTCGCTTTCCGGGGCGAGCTGGGTCACCGACTGCCACAGGTGCCGGGCCTTTTCCACCTCGCCCAGACGAAAGTAGACCTCGCCCAGCCAGAAACGCGAGGCCATGTCCGCGTGGTCGAAACGCACCGCTCGACGGAAGTTGAGTTTGGCCTCGTCCCAGCGCCCCTGCCCAAAGGCAATGAGCCCGGCGTAGTAGTAGGCCTTGGCGTAACGGGGGTTGAGTTTGAGGGCCTTCTCCAGATAGGAAAGGGCCTTTTCGTCGTCGCCCTTCTTGTGCCAGGCCCAGCCCAGGTTGGTGAGGGCCATGAAGGGATTCACATAGAGAGGGTTATCCAGGGCCTTTTCGAAGTAAGAGATGGCGGTGTCGTAATCGCCCTGGAGAAGGGACAGTGCTCCCAGGTTGTTCAGGGCTTCGGAATACTTCGGATCCAGGCGCAGGGCCTCCTCAAACTGGGCTCTGGCCTTGGCGTAGTCCCGGCGCCCCATGTATATGAGGCCCAGAATGTTGTACACCTCGGGGTCCCTGGGACGCTCGGCCCTGGCCAGCAGGGCCTCCCGCAGGGCCTCGGGATAACGGCCGTCCTTGAGGTATACATAGGCCAGCTCCTTGTGCATTCCGGCGGCCCTCTCGTGATAGGTGACCGAGGGACCGCAGGAGGCCACCACGATCAACAGTAAAGCCGGCAGAAAAAATCGTCTCATAACGCCCCCCTGAAGTTTTTTAGTTTCTTTATATCACTTTATTCAGGGAATATTCAATAATCCCCCTTGCCCCGGCTTCTATCAGTCTGGGGATGAGCTCCCGCACCTCGTCCTCGGAGATTACCGTCTCCACCGCAAACCAGCCCTCCTGATAGAGACGAGCTATGGTGGGGGCGGTGAGGCTGGGCAGAAGCTTCACCACCTTCTCCAGGTCCTTTTCGGCCACATTCATCTTGAGACCCACCAGGCGATCCGCCCGCAGGGCCCCCTGCAACAGCAGGGCCAGCTGTTCGATCTTTTTCCGCTTCCAGGGATCCTTCCAGGCCTCCTCGTTGGCAATGAGCTGGGGGTGGGTGACCAGGAGCTCGTGGATGATCTTGAGCCCGTGGGCCCGAATGGTGGTCCCGGTCTCGGTCACCTCCACGATGGCGTCGGCCAGTCCCTGCACCACCTTGGCCTCCGTGGCCCCCCAGGAGAACTCCACCTTGACCTCGATGCCGCGCTCGGCAAAGTAGCGCCTGGTGAAGTTGACCAGCTCGGTGGCGATCTTCTTGCCCTGAAGATCTTCAAGGGTCCGTATGTTCGAGTCCGCCGGAACGGCCAGCACCCAGCGGGCCGGACGCTTGCTGACCTTGGAGTAAACCAGATCCGCCACCGGCACCACCCGGGAGTCGTTCTCCAGGATCCAGTCCTTCCCGGTGATACCGGCGTCCAGCACCCCGGCCTCCACATAGCGGCTCATCTCCTGGGCCCGGCAGATGGCACAGGAGATCTCCGGATCGTCAATCTCCGGAAAGTAACTCCGGTGGTGCACCTTCACCCGCCATCCGGAACGCTCCAGCAACTCGATGGTGGCCTTCTCGAGACTCCCCTTGGGAATGCCGAACTTAAGCACCCTTTCGCCCATAAACCTCCTCCGGATCGAATATTTTCGGAGAGACGATCTCCACCCCCTCTCCCCGGATGCGCCGATAGAAACAGGATCGATATCCGGTGTGACAGGCCGCCCCTCCGTGCTGTTTCACCTTGAGAAGTACGGTGTCCGCATCGCAGTCGATGAGGATCTCGCGCACCTCCTGAATGTGCCCCGAGGATTCCCCCTTGAGCCAGATCTTCCCCCGGCTACGGCTGTAGAAGTGGGCCTTTCCGGTGGAAAGGGTCTTTTCCCAGGCCTCCTCGTTCATGTAGGCCAGCATGAGCACCTCGCCGCTTTCGGCGTCCTGGACGATGGCCGGCACCAGCCCGCCCATTTTTTCGAAATTTGGTCTGAGCATGACTCATTGGACCTCCTTAAGCCAGCTTTTCAATAGATACTCCGGATCCGGACTTTTCACCAGGGCCTCTCCGATGAGGGCTCCGGCCACCCCGGCTTCGGCCAGACGCTTGAGGGTCCCGGGGTCCGAAAGCCCGCTCTCGGAGACCACCGGCCGATCCTTCGGCACGGCCTTCAGCATCCGAAAGGTGGTCCCCACCGAGACCTCGAAGGTGTGGAGGTTGCGGTTGTTGATGCCGATGATCTCGGCTCCCGCGGAAAGGGCCGTCTCCAGTTCCTCCTCGTGGTGAACCTCCACCAGGGCCTGAAGCCCCAGGCGGTGTGTATAAGCGAGAAGCTCCCGCAACTCCTCAGGGGAAAGGGCCGCTACGATGAGGAGGACCGCGTCGGCCCCGAAGGCCCGGGCCTCCTCGATCTGAACGGGATCCAGGATGAAATCCTTGCGGAGGATCGGGAGCTCCACCGCCTGCCGCACCGCGGCCAGATACTCCAGGGACCCCCGGAAAAAGGGCTCGTCGGTGATTACGGAAACGGCTCCCGCCCCTCCCCGGGCATAGGCCCGGGCCAGCCGAACGGGATCGAAATCCCGGACGAGAAGTCCCCTGGAGGGAGAGGCCCTTTTAACCTCGGCGACAATGGTGAGCCCTTCGCTCCGGAGGACCCCCTTGAAGTCCCGTCGGGGGAGATCCCAGAAGGGACGGAAAAAGAGTCCCCGCCGTCTTCTCCGGGCGATCTCCCCGCGCTTTTCCTCGAGAATCCGCTCCAGGAATTCCGGCGTTGACATTCTCTCCCCGCACGGTTTTATTTAGGGGCAAACATTTTACCTTTGACGGCGAGGTCTGACCAGGGCCGCCCGGTTTTTCCGCCAGACGAAGCCGGGGGGCCGAAAAAGACGACCGGATTCACCGGTGCCTCGGAGTCTGGGGCTTTGCCCCGGTGGCAGAGAATAAAGAGCGGAGGCGGAGAACATGAAGAGGACCTATCAGCCCAGCCGGATCAAACGCAAGCGGTGTCACGGTTTTCGGGCCCGGATGAGCACCCGTTCGGGACGCAGAATATTGAAAAATCGTCGGCGCAAGGGACGCTGGCGGCTTACGGTTTAGTCTTGAGGCGTGAGGGACTTTCCCGGGCCGAAAGGCTTTCCCGCAGGAAGGAATTTGAGCGGGTCTTCCGGGAAGGGCGGCGGGTGGACCTGCCCTTTCTGCGCGTCGTGTACGCCCCCAACGGTCTCGACCGGCGCAGGATAGGTTTTGCGGTCTCCAGAAAGGTGGGGAAAGCGGTGGTGCGCAACCGGATAAAACGACTGCTCAGGGAGGCCTTCCGTCGCCACAAGGACCTTTTCCCTCCGGGATGCGACTTCGTTTTCATCCCCCGCCGCGAGATCCTGAACCACACGCCGGAGGAGGTGGCCCGCAAACTGGCCGAGGCCTTTCGAAAATGCTGACCCGTTTCCTGATCTTACTCATAAAAGGCTATCGTCTGTTCCTCTCTCCCTGGCTTCCGGGACACTGTCGTTTTCACCCCTCCTGCAGTCGCTACGCCGAGGAGGCCCTGCTGCGCTGGGGGATCTGGCGCGGGGGGTGGCTCACCGTGAGGAGGCTTCTTAGGTGTCATCCCCTGCATCCCGGAGGCTACGATCCCGTACCGGAAGGAGGCCGAAACTGATGGAAACCCGTGCCCTTCTGGCCATCGTCATCTCCGTGTTTATCCTCATGGTTTTCAACTGGTGGTACGCCGCCCACTACGCTCCTCCGCCGGAAAAGCGCCCCGTGGCGGCCAAAGCCTCCCGGAAATCCCCTTCCGGTCCGGCTCCACCGGAGGTGAAAAGGGGCCGAAAGCCCTCCCCTCCTCTTCCGGCAAAGCTCGCCCGGGTGCGGGACATCACGGTGGACACGGATCTCTTTCGGGCCGTGATCACCGAGGCCGGGGCCAGGTTCAAGAGCTTCGTCCTGAAGGACTATCGGCAGGATCTCTCTCCGGACTCCCCCCCGGTGGAGCTGGTCTCCGCCCCCAAGGAGGGCCTTCCGGTGGAGGTCTATCTGGCCGGTCACCCGGAACTGGCCATCTATCCCTATCAGGGGCCCGGGAGGACGAACTGGCGGCTTTCCGGCCCGGAGAGGGCCGGGCTGGACTTCCAGCCCGCTTACGAATTCCCGGTGCGCATCGAAAAGAGCCTGACCTTTCGGGGGCGCGACTATCTCTTTGACCTCACCGTGCGGGTGGTGAACCACGGAAAAAAGCCCGTGAGGGATCGTCTGATTCTTCGACTGGTGGAAGCCCCCTTCACCCGTAGCAACCGCTACATCTTCAAGGGACCGGCCTTTTACGACGGGAAACGCCTGGAGGAGGTCAAACTCAAGAAGGGGCTCCGGGAGTATCAAGGGGCGCTTTCCTGGGTGGCTTACGAGGACGCCTACTTCCTCACCGCTATCCTGCCCGCGGAAGACCTCCGGTGGCGGGTTACCATGAGGAGGCTTTCCGGCGAGCGTCACGAAATCCTCCTCTGGAGTCCGGAGTTCTCTCTGGAGCCCGGACGGAGCCGCACCTTCCGGTTTGCCCTTTACTTCGGCCCGAAGAAGACGGAAAACCTCAAGGCCGCCGGGCACAACCTGGCCGCGGCCCTCCACTTCGGCTTCTTTGACCCGGTGGCCAAACCCCTCCTCTGGGCCCTCAAGTTCTTCCATCGGTTCGTGGGCAACTACGGCCTGGCCATCATCCTCCTCACGATGTTGATCCGGATCCTCTTCTGGCCCCTCAATCACCTGAGCTACAAGAGCATGAAAAGGATGCAGGAGATCCAGCCCCTCATCCAGCGACTGCGCGAGAAGTACAAGGACGACCCCCAGGCCCTCAACCGGGAGCTCATGCAGGTGTACCGGACTTACAAGATCAATCCCTTTTCCGGATGTCTCCCCATGCTCATCCAGATTCCGGTCTTTTTCGCCCTTTACAAGGTGCTTCTTCAGGCCATAGAACTCCGGCACGCGCCCTTTTTCGCCTGGATCAACGACCTTTCCGCCCCGGATCGTCTCTACCTCGGATTTCACATACCCTACCTTCACGGCATTCCGGTGCTCACCCTTCTCATGGGGGTTTCCATGTATGTGCAGCAGAGACTTTCCCCCACCTCCCTTGACCCCACGCAGGCCCGACTTATGCTTATAATGCCCGTGTTTTTCACGGTGCTTTTCGTAAATTTCCCTTCGGGCCTGGTGTTATACTGGCTGGTTAACAACCTCCTTTCCATAGTGCAGCAGCTAATCACCAACAAACTTCAGGCGAGGTGAGGAGCGATGACGGAGGAACGCATTTTCGAAAGCAAGAATGTGGAACAGGCCATAGAGGAGGCCTGCCGGGTGATGGGCTGTCTGCCCGAGGATCTCGAGATCGAGATCCTGGAGCACGGCTCAAGCGGTCTTTTCGGTCTCGGGGCCAAGAAGGCCCGGATCAAGGTGCGTCTCAAGCCGGAGAAGATCCTTTCGGAGCGGGCCAACCGGGCGGTGATGTTTCTCAAGGAGCTATTTCTTTCCGGCGAACTCAGGCTGGAGCCCCAGGCGGAACTGGCCTCGGACCATGTGGTCATCAACATCACCGGTGAAGACCGGGACATATTCACCGGGAACGGTGGTGCGGCCATTGAGGCGCTGGAGTTTCTGGTTAACAAGGTGGTGGCCCGGCGTCTGGGGGTGGGGCCCAAGATCGTGGTGGATGTGGACGGTTTCAGGGAGAAGAGGGAGCGGGAACTCCGGGAGATGGCGCTTGAGGCCGCGGAGAAGGCCAAACGTACCAGAAAGCCGGTTCCCCTCCCCCCGATGAGTGCCCGGGAGCGGCGACTGGTGCACATGGTCCTCAGGGGCCGCAAGGATGTGCACACCCGCAGCGCCGGTCAGGGCGACCGGCGTCATGTGGTGGTGCATCCCGGACCGGTCAGGTCTTCCCGGCGGAAATGACCCCGGCCCTTTCCCGGACCGAAGACACCATTGCGGCCATCGCCACTCCTCCCGGTCCGGGGGCCATCGGGGTCATCAAGGTGAGCGGTCCGGAGTCCGAGGCCATTCTGCGGCGCATCTTCCGCCCGGCCCGCCCGCGGGAGCACTTCGAGTCCCATCGTCTTTACTACGGCCACATCGTAGATCCGGAGACCGGGGAGACGGTGGACGAGGTGCTGGTGGCCCTCATGCGGGCCCCCCGCTCCTACACCCGGGAGGATGTGCTGGAGATCTACGCCCACAGCGGTTACCGGGTGCTCACCCGCATTCTGGAGCTGGTTCTGGCCAGCGGGGCTCGACCGGCGGAACCCGGCGAGTTTACCCGGAGGGCCTTCCTCAACGGGCGCCTCGACCTGGCCCAGGCCGAGGCGGTGCAGGAGATCATCACCGCCCGGTCGGACTCCGCCCTGCGTCTGGCTCTGGGGCAGCTCTCCGGGAAGCTCTCCGAAAGGGTGCACCGGGTACGGGAGGTGTTGCTGGATTTACTGGCCGTGGTGGAGGCCGCGGTGGACTTCCCGGAGGAGGATCTGGAGATCCTGGCTCCCCCGGAGATGCGCCGAAGGCTTGCGGAGGAGGTCCTTAAGCCCCTTCACGGACTCATCCGGGCCTCCCGGGAGGGACGAATCTTCCGGGAGGGGATCGCGGTGGTGCTGGCCGGACGCCCTAATGTGGGAAAATCGAGTCTCCTGAACGCCCTTCTCCGGGAGGAAAGGGCCATCGTGACCCCGGTTCCGGGGACCACCCGGGATGTCATCGAGGAGACCGCGCAGATCGCCGGACTTCCGGTGCGCCTCATCGACACCGCGGGGCTTCGCGAGACCACCGATCGGGTGGAGGCCCTCGGGGTGGCCCGGGCCCGGGAAAAACTGCGGGCTGCGGATGTGGTGGTCTTCCTGGTGGACGGAAGCCGCCCCCCCGAGGAGGCGGACCGCCGCCTCTACGAGGAGGTCCGGGATCGTCCCCATGTACCCGCGGTGAACAAGATAGACATCGCCTCCGGGGAGACCCTGGAGAGCTGGCGAAGCTTTTTCCCGGAGGAACCGGTGTTCCTCTCGGCCCTAGAGGGCACCGGACTCTCCGAGCTTTCCCGGCGCATTTTTCGGGTGGTCACCGGACAGGCGGCCCTGGAGCCCCCGGAGATAGCCCCCAACCTGCGTCAGAAGGCCGCCCTGGAGAGGGCCGCTCAGGCCGTAGAGCGGGCCCTTGCCCTCCTCGAAAAGCACGAGCCCCTTCCGGAGCTCCTCTCCGTGGAAATCCGGGAGGCCCTTTCGGCCCTTTCGGAGATCACCGGAGAGGTGACCACCGAGGACCTTCTGGATAAAATCTTCACTCAATTCTGCATAGGGAAGTAATCAGTAAACCATTACCTGATCCGCCTGCATAACCTCGTTGACCAGCTTCCCGGCCTTGACCAGTTCGCACCCCTCCACCAGCTGTTCCTTGGTGATGTGTCGTTCCTCGATACAGGGGATGCATACGAACATCCTGGCCCCGAATTTGGGAAGGTTGTCCACCAGTTCCTTAAGGGGTTTTAATCCTGGAGCTAGGATGTGTTCGTACATGCCCTTGGTACAGCACATTAC
Source organism: Thermosulfurimonas sp. F29 (assembly GCF_019688735.1). Lineage (NCBI taxonomy): Bacteria > Pseudomonadati > Thermodesulfobacteriota > Thermodesulfobacteria > Thermodesulfobacteriales > Thermodesulfobacteriaceae > Thermosulfurimonas > Thermosulfurimonas sp. F29. The sequence continues at coordinate 342,037 of NZ_JAIFYA010000001.1, read as the reverse complement.
CCCCTTTCCCTGAAAGACCACCGTAACCTGTACATCCATGGTCAGAGCCGCATTGGCCACCACCAGGGCCAGGGTGGCCTTTTCGGGATCGTCCAGGCCGTGAGTAACCACGATAACCAGCTTTTTCCCCGCAATGGTCTCGGCCATGGCTTATCCCCCCTTTCAGGATTTCAGGTTTTCCTCCAGGGCCAGGGCCAGATCTTTCACCTGAACCCTTTCATCGCCCACCCTGAGAAAACCGAGATGACATATCGGACAGAGAGTGAGAATCCTTCGGCCCACGGCCAGCAGCTCCCCGAGCCTCCGGCTGGCCATCTCCCCGGCCCTCTCCGGGAAAAGGGCCTCCGCAGGCCCCCCGCAGCACCTCACCCGCAATCCGGACCAATCCGGCTGTTTTACGGAAAATCCCACTTTTTCAAGAAACTCCACCAGAAAATCCGTCAGTTTGAGTTCCCGCCCCCACAGGCAACCCTCGTGAAGCACATATTCTCCCGCCTCTTCCGGTTTCCGGCTACCGGATATCCCCGAGTCTCTCAGGACCTCCAGGTAGTGTTTCACTTCAAAGGGGAATCCACCGGGCAGGACCTCGGGATAGACCTTTCGAAACATGAAGGTGGTGTGGGGATCCACGGTAATGATGGCTTCCACTCCGCTCTCCTCGAGGGTCCTTTTTACCCGCAGCGCGGTGCGGAAGAAGACCTCCCAGAGTCCCAGTTCGTAAGCCAGGGTTCCGGGATAAAGATCCCTTTCGTAAAGGTATCCCACCTCCGCCCCGGACCTGCGGAGGAGCCTTACCGCGGCGCGCAACGGTTCCCAGTAAAGACGGTGCCAGGAATGGGGGAATACGGCCCGGGCCGGGAGCGCAGCCAGATCAAACCGGCGGTGCAGGAAAAGGAGAAGGGAACGGGGGAGTCGTTTTTCCAGCGTTTTTAAGTGCCGGCGTCTTCTTAAAAGAATGCCGGTGTGCGGAATGGTCTGATAAAGGGCACCGGTGTAGAGCACCCTCCGGCCTCCCCGGGGAAGGGAAAGCCCCCGGGTCCATCCCGTGAGATCCCATCTGCTGAGGAGAAGAGGGGTCCCTCTCTCCCTTAGGCTTACGGCCAGAAAGTTCAGATTGTCAAGCCAGTTTCCAGACATGTTCCACCAGAATCCTCCGCAAAATTCTCATGTTGCGGGTTATGGGTACCCTCTGCGGACAGAATTCCTCGCAGAGACCGCACAGGAGACAGGAGAACACCTCCCGGGCCACCTCCTCCGGCGGTCTTCCCAGAAGAACATGCCTGAAGACCCGGCGCGGGAGCTCGCCAAGTCCCAGGGGACAGAGCACCGAACAGGTGCCGCAGTGGAAGCACACCTCGGCCTCAAAGCCGAGATGGTGCAGCCTCTTTCTCCTTTCCGGATCCACCTTAAGCATTTCTGGCCCTGTAGCGGAAGTATCTTTCCCTTCGCCCTTTGGGAAGGGGCTCCACCTTTCCCGTACGCAGAAGCCCGCTCAGAGCAAGCATTACCTCCTCCGGAGATACTCCCAGCGCCTCCGCCATCTCGGGGACACTCCGGGCTTCCCTCCGAAGAAGCTCAAGAATCCGGGTTTCCCGCAGAGGAACCCTCCGAAGCCTCTCCCCCGACCACTTCACCGGCAAGCCTCCTTATGGTCTCCTCCATCGTATCGTGCTCGTATCCGGCTATCTGCAGGGCCTTCTTAGGACACACGGGCACGCAGGCCCCCTCACCCTTACAGAGGCTTTCCTCCACCAGGAGCCCCTCCGGGGTAAGCCTCAGAGCCCCGAAGGGACAGACTTCCACGCACTTTCCGCATCCATCACATCTTTCCGCCATAACCTCCACCACCCGGGCCTCGAGCTCCATCTTTCCCTTTAAGAACAGGGCCGCGGCCTTGGCCGAAGCCGCGAGAGCCACGGTCACGCTCTCCTCCTCGGTCCTCGGCCCGGAGGCACAACCCGCCAGATATATCCCCGGAGCCAGCGTCTCCACCGGGCGCAGCTTGGGATGGACCTCGGTGAAAAATCCCTGTTCATCAACGGGAAGCTTCAGGGCCTCACCTATCGCTCCCCCTCTTCCCCGGGCCCCGCAGACCAGCACCACCAGATCCACCTCAAGCTCCAGTTCCTCTGCAAGATAGGTGTCCCACACCCGAACCGCCGGTCTCCTCCCCGGCCGAATCTCAGGGACTCTTTTGAGGGGAAAACGCACGAAAAGGACTCCTTTTTCCCGTAAGCTCCGGTAAAGTTCCTCGTATCTTCCGTAAGCCCTGAGATCCAGGTGCAGGTGAAACTGATCCCGAATCCCGAAGCGTTCCAGGGAATGAAATCCGGTCCTCAGGGTATCCACACAGCAGAAGCGACCGCACTCTCCGGAGGGGTTCTCCCCTATCAGGGAACCAACGCAGTAAATAAAGGCCACTCTTTCCACCCTGCGGCCCCGGTAGCGGAGCTCTCCGGATGGACTTTCTTCCATCAGGCGCCGATATTCCTCTAGGGTGATGACCCCCTCCTCACCGTATCCGAACTCCCCGGGCTGAGGACGGTAAGGAAGGATCCCGGTGGCCACGAGCACGGCCCCGGCCCGGATCTCTTCGGTCTTCTCCCCCCTTTTTATCCGGAGAAGGTAGTCTCCCGGGCGTCCCTCCCGGGAGAGGATCTCCGTCTCGTCGTCGAGCCACCGCACCGTAAGGCCCAGGGTCTTAAGGGCTTCCACCGCCGCGGAGGCTCCCGGACCGGCTCCCAGCACCACCGCCTCCGGATACACCTCCACCTCCGGCGGAAAGAGATCCCGGCTTCGAAGGGCGCGGCTCAATCCGGCCCGAACCAGTCTCTCCGCCTTCTCCGTGGCCGCCTCCTTCTGATGGGGATGAACCCACGCACACTGTTCCCGAAGGTTAACCTGGATGTATCGATAGGGATTGAGTCCGGCTCTCCGGACCATCCGGCGAAAGGTCTCCTGATGCAGACGGGGGGAACAGGAGGCGATCACCACCGCCTCGAGTCCCGCCTCTTTAATATGGCGGATAATGTCTTCCTGCGCCCCCTCGGAACAGACAAAGGGATAGACCCGGCAGACCCGCACACCCTCCTCTTTCTCCATCCGGCTCGCTACCCGGGCCACCTCCACATAGTCGGAGATGTTCCCTCCGCATTCGCAGATAAAGACCCCTGCTTTTTTCTTTTCTTCAGGCCTCAAAGCCCGTCCTCCTGAGGTGAAGGGCTACCTTAAGGGCCACCGCCTGGGCGTGCACTACCGTGTCGGGTATGTCCCGGGGCTCCGAGGCCCCTCCCACCACAAATATCCCGGGCTCCCGCGTCGTTCCCGGAGCCCCTTCCTCCCGCACGAAACCCACCTCATCCAGCGCTTCCCCGGGCAGCAGTCGACGAAGGGAAGGATCCGCCAGGGCCCCCGTGGCCAGGACCACCAGGTCGTGCCGGTTTCGACGCACCTTTCCCCCGGCGTCGAAATCTTCATAGTACACCCACAGATCTCCTTCCTCCGCCTCCTCCACATAGGCCACCCGCCCCCTTATGAGATGGACCCCCATTTCCTCGGTCTGACGCCGGAAGCGTTCATATCCCTTTCCGAAAGACCGGATGTCCATGTAATAAATGGATACTTCGGCAAAAGGCACGGCTCCCAGGAGCAACTGGGCCTGTTTGAGGGAATACATGCAACATATTCGGGAACACCGGGGCGTTCCCTCCCGCAGGGATCGGGAGCCCACACAGAGTATCAGCCCGATGTTTCCGGGGATCCTCCCATCCGAGGGTCTCAGAAGAGCGTTATAGGGCCGGGTGGGAGCCAGGAGTCTCTCCAGTTGCATTCCGGTAATGACATTCGCATCCCGGCGGTATCCGTAAAGATCGTCCTTTTCGGGTTCGTACAGTCTGAAACCCGTGGCTATCACCACGGCTCCCGTCTCCACCTCCCGGTGTTCCCCTTTCTGGGTGAAATCTATGGCCCCGGCCGGGCAGGCCTCCACACATGAGCGGCATTCACAGCAGGCCCCGCAATCCAGACACCGGGAGGCCTCTTCCTGAACCCTCCCGAGATCCAGCGCCGGAATCTCCCCTGGCGCGCGCCCCTTCACGGAAAAGGTTCGCGGTTCAAAGTGCTTTTTCGAGAGGTGAGACATTATTTTCCGGGCGGCCTCCTTGCCCTCGAACACCTCCCGGAGAAGGGACGCGGAAGGACGCAGGGAGGCAAAAACCCCGGGAAGCGGGGTCTCGAAGGTCCTTTCGTTCACCTCAAGGCCGGTCCCCTTTTCGAGAAACACCGCGGAGAAACCCTGCCCGATGAGGTCTTCCGGCCGCACCATCCCCTCGGGTCTCCTTATCTCCAGGAGGGGCCGCACCAGGGCCAGATCCCGCTCGAGAACCTCGGGATCGAGGAGAGGGTGATCCCTCAGGAATCCTCCCAGTTCCTCCTCCCCGGCCCACAGGACCACCCGATAGCCCTCAAGGGCCAGGGCGTAGGCGCAGGAAAGGGCGCGGGGACCTCCTCCCAGAACCGCCACCCGTTCCTTCCGACGGGGGCCGGGAAAGGGGATCTCCTCCGGGTTTACCTTCTCGAGAAGGACCTTCCTTATGGCCCGCACGGGCATGGGTCTTCCCGTGCGTTTCCTGAGGGTGCAGGAGGCCTCACATGGGGCCTCGCACAGAAGGGAAAGGGCCCCGGGAAGGGGGGCCTCCCGGAGGTGCATCCATAACGCCTCCCGGAAGCGGCCGGCCCGCAGGAGGGCCACCAGCGCATGCACCCGTATTCCCAGCGGACAGGCCCCGGAACACGGAGAGAGTCCCTTCTTTTCCACCAGGGCCTTTCGCGGCACCGCCTGGGGAAAGGGTATGTAAATGGCCCTCCTCACCGTAAGCTCCGCATTGAACTGGTCCGGACGCACCACCGGACAGACCTCCTCACACCGACCGCATCCCGTACACCGGGAGGGATCCACATAGGTGGGCCTCTTCCAGATCTTCACCCGGAATCCCCGCGCCTCACGAACGATTTCCCGGACCTCCGCCGCCACCAGAAGCTCAATGCGTTCCTCGTTCCGCACCGCGGCCATCTTGGGGGTGGCAATACAGCTAGCGCAATCCAGCGTGGGGAAGACCTTGGAAAGGAGGATCATCTTGCCCCCGATGCTCCCCTCCCGTTCCACCAGGAGACTCCGGTACCCCATCTCCGCAAGGGTGAGGGCGGTTTCCATGCCGGATATTCCGCCCCCTATAATGACCACGGGATAGCGTTCAGGCACCCTTCAACTCCTCGAGAATCCGTTCAAATTGGCGCATATGATTCACGAAGGCCTCCCCACAGACAGAACAGATGGCCGCCATGCGCAGCCGTCTCGGATCAAGTCCTCTTTCCCGGAGGAGATCCTGGGCACGATTCACCACCTCCGCGGTTCGGGCGGTGCAGTCCGGAAGAAAGGGGCAGTCCTCCCCGTCCGCGGCGATGAAGACCCCGTCGTAGCCGTTCTCAAGGGCGGCAAGGATCCAGTCCGGATGGATACCCGAGGAACAGGGCACGCTGAGGACATCCACGCCCGGAGGGTAGGAAAGACGGGAAGTCCCGGCGAAATCTATTCCCGGATCGGAAATGGTTTCCGTGGAAAATACCAGGATTCTGGCCATCTTTATTCCGCGGCCTTACGCACGAAAAGCCGCCAGTATCCGGCTTCCTCTATTACCCCCAGAAACTCGTGCCCAGCATTCTCGGCCCAGAGGGGGAGATCGTCCTTGGTGCCCTCGTCCGAGGAGAGCACCTCGAGGATCCCCCCGGGAGGCACCTCCACCATGGCCCGCTTGGCCTCAAGAAGAGGCCCCGGACAGGCCACTCCCCTGGCGTCCACCACCTTGTCGGCCTTTATCTCCCTGAGATCCATGATGTCACCCCCGCATCCGGTCTATACCTCAGGTAATAGAATTACAAATTTCCAATTTTTTGGCAAATTAAATTTCCAGCTAGAGGTGAAGGATAGAAGAGGAAGAACGAATTCGCGGGGTCTTTTATCTTTCGGGCTTAACTTTTCGGCTTCAATTACCCTTGCCAAAGGGAGGGGTTGTCCCCTTGCCCCCTCCCGAAAGGAAGGGGTATGTGGGGGAGGGGGGGCATATGTCCGAAATATCTTTGCGAATCCGGTTGGACTCCTCTCAAAATTTCACACGCCCGACAAAAAATCTGTTTTCACCATTTCTATTCAGTGTAAAATTGGTTTTAAAAAATGAGGACTACTGAGGGGAAACCTGCATAGAGAGTTATAAAAAATGGATGATTACAAAAAGAGAAAATATCTATCAGCAATAGAAGTTGCCAAATATTTAGGAATTACGGTTAGACAAGTGCACCATTTAGTCAAAATTGGAAAACTTAGAGCCTTTAGAGCGGCTAGTGGTCAATATAGGTTTGATTTGAATGATGTCAAACAAATAGAAGGTAAGATTAAATTGTCCAGAAATGTTTATAATAAAAATGGTATAAGCGAACAAAATATAATTTCGGTAAACGATACAGTCCAGATTGTTTATGTTAAGGATGCCAGAGAAATGAAAGAGATAGGTGATAATTCTGTTCACTTAATGATAACTTCACCTCCCTATTTTAATGCGAAACTTTATTCTAAAAATCCACTAGATGGAGATTTAGGTAATATTCATGATTTAGATGAGTGGTTTAATGAAATTTCTAAAGTATGGAGAGAGGTTTATAGGGTTCTTCAACCTGGAAGAAAGGCTTTTATAAACATTATGAATTTACCAATAAGAACAGAAGATGGATTTAGAAGTTTGAATATTGTTGGGAGAACAATAGATATTTGTGAAAATATAGGTTTTATTTTTAGGCGAGAGATTATATGGCATAAAACGAATTCTGTAAAAGCCCATTTTGGTACTTTTCCATATCCCGGGAACATTCTTATAAACTATGCCCACGAGTTTATTTTAGAATTTGAGAAACCGGCTCCTAAGGGTTATAAGAAATATTCTCATTTGACTACGGAGCAGAAAGAGGCTTCTAAACTTGATAAAGAGTTCTGGATAGATATCAAAAAGTCGGATGTATGGTTAATGAAACCCGAAAAAAGTGGAGATAATCGTAACCATCCCGCTCCTTTTCCTTACGAATTGCCATATAGATTAATAAAAGCCTACAGTTATGTAGGAGAGACAGTTTTGGACCCTTTTTTGGGGTCTGGCACCACTTTGGTGGCGGCCAGAGATTTAAAAAGAAATGGTATCGGCTATGAGATAAATAAAGAGATTGCCGAAGAAGCTGTGACTCGTATTAAAAATTTCCAACAAAGATTATTATAAAATGTTGAGCGATAAAAAAGATCCAAAATTAATATATGCTCAATCGAGTGATATAAAAGCCAGAACATATCTGGAATATAGAAAAGATATGAAAAAGAAAGCAATAGCAGAGTTAGAAATAAAGGATTGGCTAGAAAGCAAGCTAAAAGAAAAATTTAAAAGATCCGATCTAAAAGTAGAAAAATATGGAGGAGATAAATTTCTTTGGTTTTTAAGAAAAGGAGGTATAACCAGAGAGCCTGATTTTGTAGTATATGTCGGAGAAAAGAAACAATTATTTATAGAATTTCAGTATGCTGAAAAAGAAGATTTACAGTTTTTTGATTTTAAAATTTCCAAAGTAAGTAAAAAGCGAGGAGAAATTAGAGAACCATATTCTGACAGGCTTTTTCTTTATGTTCTCAAGCCTTCCGCCAAGTATGCTCTTATTGAACCAAAATGGATAGCAGAAAATGGGATGATAGACTCTGTTCCGGCATGGGGTAGTAGACAAGCTTATAGAGTTCCTAAAGAAAAATTTGAAAAGCTGTTTAAGGAAGATAAAACATTACACTCTATTATTCAAGTAATAGAAGCCAAAAATTTCATTCTTAATTTTCAGCATGAACTTATCAACATATGGCAAAATCATCTATCGAAGAAGTTGGAAAAAGTGATTGATGAAGAAAGATTAGTTAAAATTCTCCCCAAAACATTAAAAGGATTCTTCGAGGTATGTTTTATATTGGACCATTTAAAAAGAATCCCAGAAAATGTCAAATTGTGGTTTATTTATGCTTTAAGTTATATTAATAAAGCTCTCAAACTTGAACTCAAAGAAATAAGTCAACTAACATATATTTTGGACTTTCTTTATTCAAAAATCGCAAGTTTTGAAGAAAATGAGTTGAGAGAATTAGAAGATAAAGTAAAAAAGTTATTAAGCTTGATAGATAGTTATTATGACGATAATTCAGGGTTATATAAATCATCAATAAAAGAAAGTGATTTGAATGAAACTAGATATGCTTTATTTTCTATCAATATTTTGGAGGACATTATTCAGGATGCGATTTATTACCACAAAGCTCATTTCAAACCTATCACCAAAATCTATCAGTTTTTGAAAGATCCGTTAAAAACGGTCGAAACTCTTAGAAGTGTAGGAGAAGAGAATAGATGAAAGTCCTCGTGGTGGCCGGTTCGGATCCCAGCGGGGCGGCGGGACTTCAGATGGACCTCCGGGTGCTCGCGCTCCTGGGAGTGCACGCCACCGCGGTGCCCTCGGCCTTAACGGTGCAGACCCCGGAAAGGGCCCTCTCCTGGGAGCCGGTCCCTCCGGGGCTCTTTTCCGAGGCCCTTCGGGCCGCCCTCTCCGGACTCTCCCCCGGGGTGATAAAGATAGGAATGCTCGGCACGAAGGAAAACGCCCGCCTCCTGGCCGAGGCCCTTTCCCAATTCCGGGCCGCGGTGGTCCTCGATCCGGTTCTTTCCGCCTCAAGCGGCCTTCCTCTGGCCGAACCGGGCCTGGTGGAGGTCCTGAGGGAAGGCCTCCTTCCCCGGGTGACCCTCCTCACCCCCAATCTTCCGGAGGCCGAGGCCATGCTGGGCCGGCCCATCCGTCCCGGGGAGGAAGCCGAAGCCCTCCGGGCCCTGAGGGCCCTCGGCCCACGGGCCGTGCTCCTCAAGGGAGGGCACGGGGACGCGGAGAGGATCCGGGACCTCTTCTTCGACGGGACCCGAGAGCTGGTTTTCGAACGGGAAAGGATTCCCGGGGCCTTCCGGGGCACGGGATGTTTTCTTTCCAGCGTCGTGGCCGGGTTGCTGGCCCGGGGAGAGGAGCTCGCCGGGGCGGTGACCGGGGCCGAGTCCCTGGTGGAAATGGCCCTCCGGGCGGCCCGACACCGGAACTCCCCTCACATCGAGGCCCTATCCCTCTGGGAAAAGATGGCCGAGGGACGGAGGGTCCTCGAGGAACTCGTATCCGCGGCCGAAAGGTTCTGTTCCCATCCGGTTCGTCCCCTGATCCCCGAGGTTCAGAGCAATCTGGCCTACGCCCTTCCCTACGCCCGTGAGGTCTCGGAGGTGGCCGCCTTCCCCGGACGCATCGTGGCCTACGGCGAGACGGCCCGGATCGTGGGTTGTCCACGCTTCGGGGCCTCAAGCCATGTGGCCCGCATCGTGCTTTCGGCCATGCGCTTCGATCCCTCCCGCCGGGCGGCCATGAACATCCGCTACGATCCCGCCTTGCTTGAGAAGGCCCGCCGAAGGGGTCTCCGCGTGGCCTTCTTCTCCCGCTCCGAGGAGCCTCCGGAGGTCAAAAGGCGCGAGGGAGGTACCCTTTCCTGGGCGGTGACCACGGTCTGCCGGCGTCTGGGCTATGTGCCGGACATCATTGCCGACGAAGGAGACCTGGGCAAGGAACCCATGATCCGCGTGCTCGCCCGGAATCCCGGGGAGGTAGTGGATACGGTCCTGGACCTCCTCTGGGAATAGCGTCTCTTGTAGTGCTCCTTTGAACATGCTAAAGAAAGAGTAAAAAGCCCTCGAAAGGAGGGGGTCTCCCATGGCCATAACGCGCGAAGAGGTGGAGCATGTAGCCCATCTCGCCAGGCTCGAGTTTTCCGGGGAAGAGCTGGAGCGTTTCACCCGGGAACTCTCCTCCATCCTGGACTATGTGGCCAAACTCTCGGAGGTGGACACCTCCGGGGTGGAACCCACCTACAACGCCCTGCGTCTGGAAAACCGTTTTCGGGACGACGAAGTCCGGGAATCCTTTCCGCCGGAGGAGATCCTGGAAAACGCCCCCGAACGGGAGGGAACCAGTTTCGTGGTGCCCCGGGTAATCAAGGGATAAAAAGGAGGCGGTGATGGAGAGGTCTTCGCTTCTTGAGTGGCGGGAAAGGCTGCGTCGCGGGGAGTTAAGCGCCCGGGAGCTGGTGGACCACTTCCTTTCCCGTATCGAGAGGCTTGACGGAAGGATCCGGGCCTACATCACCGTAACCGCGGAGGAGGCCCGCCGGGCCGCGGAGGAGGCCGACCGACGCCGGGCTTCCGGCGAGGATCTTCCCCTGCTGGGGATCCCCCTGGCCGTCAAGGACAACATCTGCACCCGCGGGGTGCGCACCACCTGTGCCTCCAGGATCCTGGAGGACTTCGTGCCTCCCTACGACGCCACGGTGGTGGAAAGGCTCAAGGCCGCGGGGGCGATCATCCTGGGCAAGACCAATCTCGACGAGTTCGCCATGGGCTCGTCCACGGAGAACTCGGCCTTTTTCCCCACCCGCAATCCCTGGGATCTGGAGAGGGTTCCGGGAGGGTCTTCCGGGGGGTCGGCGGCGGCGGTGGCGGCGGACCTCTGCGCCGGGGCCCTGGGTTCGGACACCGGGGGCTCCATCCGACAGCCGGCCTCCTTCTGCGGGGTGGTGGGGTTCAAGCCCACCTACGGAAGGGTCTCCCGTTACGGGCTGGTGGCCTTCGCCTCCTCGCTGGATCAGATCGGACCTCTCACGAAAACGGTGGCCGACGCGGCCCTTCTGCTTCAGGTCACCGGCGGGCCGGACGGGCGGGACTCCACCTGCTGGCCCGAGCCTCAGCCCGACTACCTGGGTGCCCTCACGGAAAGTCCCCGGGAGATGACCCTGGGGCTTCCTCGGGAGGCCTTCGGCGAGGGGCTTTCCGAGGAGGTTCGCCGGGTGATCGAGGAGGCGGTGCGGGCGGCGGAGTCTCTGGGCTGCCGGGTGAGGGAAATCTCCCTTCCCCATCTGGAATACGCCCTTCCGGCCTACTACATCATCGCCCCGGCGGAGGCCAGCTCCAACCTCGCCCGTTACGACGGAGTCAAGTACGGATTCCGGGCCGAGGCCGGAGGGCTTATCGAGATGTACAAGAAGACCCGCTCGCAGGGCTTCGGTCCGGAGGTGAAACGAAGGATCATGCTCGGCACCTATGCCCTTTCGGCCGGCTATTACGAGGCCTTTTATCGCAAGGCCTCCCAGGTGCGCACCCTCATCATGCGGGACTTCGAGGAAGCCTTCCGCGGGGTGGACCTCATCCTGATGCCGGCCAGCCCCACCCCGGCCTTCCGCCTGGGGGAGAAGACCGACGATCCCCTGAAGATGTATCTTTCGGACATCTACACCATCCCGGTGAACCTGGCCGGACTTCCCGGACTGAGTCTTCCGGTGGGATTTACCGGGGAAAGACTTCCGGTGGGGCTTCAGATCATCGGGCCGCAACTGGCCGACGCCCGGGTGCTCTCCTTCGGGCACGCTCTGGAAAGGGCCCTGGCCCTGGATTTGACCCCACCGCTTGAGTGAGGAGGAATGCAGAGACTGCCCCTTAGCTATGTAAAACCGGGTATGATAGTGGCTCAGGAGGTGAGGGACGAAAAAGGCCGCGTCCTCTGCCCGGAGGGAACCCGTCTCACGGAGGATCTCTTGGAAAGATTCTACCGGATGGGCGTGCGTTTCGTTACCGTGAAGGGCCGACCGGTGGAGTTTCCCTGGGAGAAGACCCTTGAGGAGGAACTTTCCGAACTCGAGAAGCGGTTCTCCCGGGCGCGGCATCCCTTCCTTAAGACGGTGAAAGAAACGCTTGAGGCCTTTCTTAAGGCCCAGGCCGCCGAGGCGGAGCATGCTTGACGACAAAAGGCGCGAGGTAAAGAAGAAACTCCGTACGCTTGAGGGGCTTCCCACCCTTCCCCCTATAGTGGCCAAGCTTACGCGGATGATCGGGGACGAGACCGTCTCCGCTCCCCAGATAGCCGCGGTGATCGAGAAGGATCAGGTGCTGACCAGTAAGGTTTTGCGACTGGTCAATTCGGCCTTTTACGGTTTTCCCCGCCGCATATCCACGGTCTCAAACGCCATCGTGCTTCTGGGGTTCAATGTGATCCGCACCCTGGTGATCACCGCCTCCATCTTTGAGATGATGCAGAGCCGGGATGTGGGCCTGTGGGAGCATTCCCTGGGGGTGGCCATGGTTTCCGGGTTGCTGGCCCGGCGCCTGGGGCTGGATCAGCCCGAGGAGGTGGCCACCGCGGGCCTGCTTCACGATCTGGGCAAGGTGGTGGAACGGGCCACTCTTCTTGAGGAATACAGGAACATCCAGCAGATGGTGAACGAGAGGGAGATCCCCTGGCGCGAGGCCGAGGCCGAGATCCTGCACATGGATCACGCCGAGATGGGGGGGTATCTCCTCAACCGCTGGAACCTTCCGGAACGGCTCATCGAGCCGGTAAGTTTTCATCACGAGGTGCATAGGGCCAGGAACTTTCCGGTGGAGACCGCGGTGGTGCAGATGGCCGATCTTCTGGTGCGGGCCCGGGGGTTCGGTTTTGCCGGGGATCCCTGGGTGCCGGAGCCGGAGGAGAAGACCCTCAAGCTGGTGCCGCTTTCCCGGGAGGACCTCTCCGCCCTCTGGCCGGAACTGGAGGTCCGGTTTTACGAACTGCGTTTTTTTACCGAGGAGATCAGGGAGGCCCTGAGTGCGAAGAGTGCTTCTACTTAGTCCGGAAACCCTTCCTTATACCCGATGGGTTGAGGCCCTTCGAAGGAAAAGGTATGCGGTGGAGATCTTCTCCACCATAGAGGAGGCCGGTGAGAAAGTACTTTTCAACCTTCCGGATCTTCTTCTGGTGGCCGAGGCTTTAAAACCCGACCTGGTCCACGACCTGGTTTTTGCCCTCAAGTGTGATCTCAGCCTGGCCACACTTCCTGTAATCCTGATTATCGAGCCGGAGAAACTCCATCATATTCAGTGGCAAAACTACTTCGTGGACGATTTTCTGTGCGAGGGGGCCTCGGAGGAAGAGGTGGTCTCAAGGGTGGAGCTGGCCTTCGTGCGTTCGGAGCGTCTGGCGGACAACAATCCCCTCACGGGTCTTCCCGGGAACACCTCCATCCTCCGCAAGATTGAGGAGGTTATCCGGTCCGAAGAGAGTTGGGCTGTGGGATATGTGGATCTGGACAACTTCAAACCCTTCAACGATGCTTACGGATTTTCTCGCGGTGACGAGGTCATCCGGATGCTGGCGCGGATCCTGGTCACCACCGTGGACCTTTACGCCGGCCCCCGGGGCTTCGTGGGGCATATCGGAGGGGACGACTTCGTTTTTGTGGTTCCTCTTGAGGTAGCCGAAAAGATGTCCAGGGAGATTATTCAGAAATTTGATCAGCTTATCATTAATTTTGTGGATCCCGAAGACAGGGAGAGGGGCTGTCTAGTTACCACGGATCGGCAGGGTGTTTTGTGCCGGATGCCCTGGCCCTCGGTATCCATTGCTATCGTGCCGGTGTGGAAGGATCGATTTCACCACTACGGGGAGGTGGCGGCCATAGCGGCCCAGCTCAAACATTATGTCAAAAGAGTTCCCGGAAGTATTTACTTAGTGGATCGACGGAAATAGGAATGCAGTCAGTTTAGGAAACATCACCACGGAAAGGGCTCCAAGACTAAGAAAGGGACCGAACGGAAGGGCTAACCCGCCGGATATTTTCTCTTTCTTGAAAAGACCGGTAATTAAGACCCCGAAAACCCCCCAGAGGGAGGCCATAAAGATCACCGGAATAAGGTTCACGGGGCCGAGGAAGGCCCCGATCATGGCCAGGAACTTGTAATCTCCCTCACCTAGGCCCTCCCGTTTTCTTATCCACAGGTAGTATTCCCCCAGGAGGTAGAAGGCTCCGGCCCCGCAGAGAGCCCCCAGCAGGGCCTCTCCGGGGCCTGCCAGAGGATTCCAGGGAGAGAAGATCAGACCGGCGGGGATACCGCCCAGGGTGATCTCGTCCGGGATAATACGGTGCTCCAGATCGATAAAAGCGGCGGCGAGAAGAAGAAAGGAAAAACTATAGAATCCTACCGCAGCCGGGGCAATGCCGTATCTGGAAACAAAATAAAAGGCGAGGAGACCGGAGAGCGTCTCCACCAGAGGATAGCGAATATCTATGGGAGCCCCACAGCTTCTACAGCGTCCTCTCTGGAGAAGATAGGAGAAGAGGGGAATATTTTCATACCACCGGAGTTGATGTTTACATCGGGGACAGAAGGACCGAGGTCTTACCAGTGAAAGTCCTCGGGGAAGACGATAAATAACCACATTGAGAAAACTTCCGAGGATCAATCCCAAAACGAGCGCGAAGATCCCTATCACTCTTCGGAGGCAAGCAACTTCTCGTAGATCTTTCGGGCCTCTTCTATGAACTGGAGGGCCTTGAGAAACTTGGCGTAAACATGATGGAATTCTCCCTCTATCTCGAGAAAGAGAATACCGGCCCCCTTGGGCTCGAGCCCACCCTGATGAAGCACCATTCCTCTTACCGGAATGCGCCCGATGTTGGGAAGCTCCATCTCAAAACTCAGAACCGTACCGGGAGGGGGAGGATCTTCCATTTCGATAAAACAGCCCTGAAGGGAGAGATCGGTTACTCTCAGGGGCTCTGCTTTCCCCGGAAGATAAGCCCGTACACATTCAAAATAAAATCGGGGATATCGCCTCTTTTCCGCCAATCAATTCTCCTTGGTGATCTTTTTTCTCTATGATACATTAAAGATATCCGACAAGTCAAATTTTTTGGATCGGGGGATGGAAAGGGAAATTATCTCCGAGGCCATTCTGCGCCCCTCCGAGGCCGCAACCAAGGCCCCGCCTCTCAAGGGGGTGCCCACTGGGGTTGAGGGGCTGGACGAGCTTTTTTTTCGCGTGGAATGGAAGGAGGGACGGCCGGCGCGGAAACCCCTGGGGGGCATTCCCCTGGGAGCGGTGGTGAACCTCACCGGTATGCCCGACACCGGAAAGAGCCTCATGGCCGAACAGTTCGCGGTAAAACAGGCCGCTCTCGGGGAAAGGGTCTGTTTCGTGACCGTGGAGACACCGGCCCCTTTCGTGGTGAAGGGACTCGAGGAGAGGGCCCGGGCCATGGGGATTGACTTTTCCGGGCTCGAGGATCGACTCGTGCTCCTGGATGCGGCGAGTTATCACCGCCTGCGGGAAGATCTCCCCACCCTCATGGACACCCTGGCCCACATCTATCGCACCTACAGGGTGAATCGCACGGTGGTAGACTCGGTCACCGGACTCTACGAGGCCCGGGAGATGATGGCCCGGAGCGTGGTGCGGGCCCTTTACACCTTCTGTAAGAAGTGGCACCAGACCGCCCTTTTCGTCTCTCAAAAAAGGAGCGCCCACGAGGAACTTTCCGCCGAGGCCGCCGGGGGATACGCCGTGGGCCACATCGTGGACTGCACCATGGTTCTCTCGAAGGAACTCCTCCTTTCGGCCCGCAGTGCCTCTGCCTACGGACTCCCCCCGGGCTCGATTCTCAGGCTCTTCCGCATCGACGGCTGTCGTCTCTGCGGGCACGACACCTCCGTAAGGGTGCTTGAAATTACCGACCTGGGTCTGGTAAAAGTAGGAAAACCCCTTTCCGAGTTTCTCAGAAAATGAACTTGAGGCCGGAGGACTTCTTTGACATCGGGGCCCTTTCCAGGCACCGGGTTCTCTTTGAGGGGTGCGTCTTCGTCTGGGAGGTACTGAAACGCCTTCCGGCCTATCTTCGCGAACACATAAGGCCCCTTCCCTCCGGGGTGCCCCTGCGGGAGCCGCTTCCCCGGGGGGTGATCCTCTGCGAAGGCGAGGTCATTCCCCTGAGCGAGGTGGAGGCGGTGGAGGGAAGGTTTTACCTCCGGGGGGAGGAGATCCGCGGGGCGGTGCTTCACGCCGGGGCCATCCTCATGGACCGGGAGGTGGAACTGGCTCCCGGGGTGGTGGTGGAACCGGGGGCGCTCATTTACGGTCCGAGCTGGATCGGGCCGAACACCCAGGTGCGCCAGGGGGCCTATGTCCGGGGAGAGGTGCTCGCCGGAGAGGGATGCGTGATCGGACACACCACCGAGGTGAAGCGGGCGGTTTTCCTGGACGGGGCCAAGGCCGGCCACTTCGCCTATGTGGGGGACAGCCTCCTGGGCCGGGGGGTGAACCTGGGGGCCGGCACCAAACTGGCCAACCTGAAACTGGCCCGGGGCCACATAAAGGTGCGTCTTGAGGGGGAGGTCTACGACACCGGGCTTCGCAAGTTCGGGGCGGTGCTCGGCGACGGCGTGCAGACCGGATGCAACAGCGTCACCAACCCCGGCACCCTGGTGGGGCCGGGAAGCTACATTCTCCCCAATGTCACCGCGGGGCCGGGAGTGATTCCCCCGCGAAGCATCGTGCGAAAATAAGCGATAAGGAGGTCACCCATGCCGTGTGGTAGAAAAAGGTGTAAGACCTTCGGGCCGGAGGACATCAGGGGTTCCATCGTGGCCATCGTAACCCCTTTCCGCGACGGGGCCGTGGACGAGGAGGGGTTCCGTGAGCTGGTACGCTGGCACCTCAAGGAGAAGACCCACGGTCTGGTGGTGGTGGGCACCACCGGGGAGTCGGCCACCCTGACCAAGGAGGAAAAGGCCCGGCTCTTTGAGATCGCCCTGGAGGAGGCCAAGGGTAAAGTCCCGGTGATCCTGGGCACGGGGACCAACAACACCGCCGCCTCCATTGAGCTCACCAGGATGGCCAAGGAGATGGGGGCCGACGCGGTGCTCATGGTGACCCCTTACTACAACAAGCCCACCCAGGAGGGGCTTTATCGCCACTACGAAGCGGTGGCCAGGGAGGTAAACATCCCCATCATCCTCTACAATGTCCCCGGCCGGACCTCGGTGAGTCTCGCTCCGGAGACGGTGGCCCGGCTGGCCAAAATAAAGAACATCGTCGGGATCAAGGAGGCCACCGGTTGCATGAGGCAGGCCACCGAAATCATGCGCCTTACCGGAAACAGGTTCCGGATCCTTTCCGGGGACGACTTTACGGCTTTCAGCCTCATGGCCCTGGGGGGGCACGGGGTCATCTCCGTGGCGGCCAATGTGGTGCCCCGGGAGATGTCCCGTTTCATGGAGGCCTGTCTCAAGGGGCAGTGGGACAAGGCCCGGAAGATGCACTTCAAGCTCTATCCCCTCTTCAAGGCCATGTTTCTTGAGACCAATCCCGTACCGGCTAAGACCGCGCTGTCTCTCATGGGACGCATCGCCAGCCCGGAGGTACGGCTGCCGCTGGCTCCCATGAGCGAGGCCAATGTGGAAAAGCTCCGGACCGTGCTTGCGGAATACAAGCTGGTGGAAAGCTGAGATGCCTTTTCGGGCCGATCTTTCCCGTCGAAGACGGAAGATTCTGGAAGAGGAGTTGCGCCGAATAGCGGCAAGCCTTGAGGGGTTTCCCGGGGTGAAGCGGGCCCTGCTTTTCGGGTGATCTATGAAAGAAAAAATTGAGGAGGGAAGGAGATGGTTAGAGCCATAGTGGCCGGAGCGGCCGGACGGATGGGATCCACCATAATCCGCAACATCGTGAAGACCGGGGGTATCGAACTGGTCGCGGCCTTCGAGCGTCCGGAAAGCCCGGCGGTGGGAAAGGATGTGGCCGAGGTGGCCGGGCTCCCCGAAAAGACCGGAATAGTGGTGGAGGACTCCCTGGAAAAGGTCATCGAGAAGGGAGATGTGATCATAGACTTCACCTTTCACACGGCCTCGCTCGCGCACGCCCGCCTCAATGCCCGCTACGGAAAGGCCATGGTGATCGGGACCACGGGCTTTACCAAAGAGGAACTGGCGGAGGTCCACGAGCTGGCCCGGAAAAGTTTCCCTCTGGTTCAGGCCTACAACATGAGCCTGGGCATAAACCTGCTTTACAAACTGGTGGAGATCGCCACCAGGATCCTGGGCGAGGACTTCGACATCGAGATCGTCGAGGCTCACCACCGCATGAAAAAGGACGCCCCGAGCGGCACGGCCCTGGCCCTGGCCGAGGTTATCGCCCGGACCCTGGGCTGGGACGATTCCACTTTTCGTTTTTGCCGGGAGGGGATCATCGGCGAGCGTCCCCGGAGGGAGATCGGCATTCAGACCATCCGGGCCGGGGAGATCGTGGGCGAACACACGGTGCTCTTTGCCGGGCCCGGGGAACGGATTGAGCTCACCCACCGGGCGGCAAGCCGGGACACCTTTGCCCGGGGAGCGGTGCGGGCCGCCCTCTGGGTGGTTGGCAGGGCTCCCGGGGTTTACGACATGCACGATGTGCTGGGGCTTAAGTGACATGGCCGATTCTGTGACATTGTAGTATGAAAATAAAATTTTCTCGTCATGCAAAGAGAAGAGCTAAATTATACAGGATTTCTTTATCGACAATTGAAAATATCCTGAAAAAGAAAAATTTATGTCCGGGGAAGCACGAAATCATCCAGGAAGTGCCAGGTCAAAAGTTCCCCCTAAAAATTGTAGTCAGTGTAGAAAATGATACGATAGTAGTAATCACTAATTATCCCTTAAAGAAAAGGAGAAAAAGATGAAAATTTATTACGATAAGGATGTAGATACTCTTTATATCAAATTAAGTAATAAAAAACCGGATGGTGTGATAGAAATTATAGAAGGAATAAATCTTGACACTACGGAAGATGGCAAGATTGTAGGGATAGAAATTTTGGATGCTTCTCAAAAAATAGATTTAAAAACGATATTGAATTACTCCTTGTCTGTAAGCCGGAAAGATTTGTTGCAAATTCTGTCTAACAGACCTCTCCAGCGGCCGGCATAACTACCGGTCGCTGGAATTGGGTATTAGGGAGCGCCTTTTAAACACTTCGGACGGCTTCAGGCCGAGGAGGCCGTAAGATATGCCGGTGAGATCCTTGCGTTCGTCCGTGATGCGCTGGCCACAGCCGGAAGAGGTCCTTGAGGCCCTGCGGATCCGGGCCGGGGAACTTCTTCTCCGCCGACCGGAGGTAGTACTTCGGATCCCTGGCCGAGGGACGATGGGGTGTGGGAAGTGACCTAGATGTGGTGGTGCTGGTACGGGAGACCGGGCGTCCCTTCCCGGAGAGACGGAGGGACTTTCCGGCGGAGGATCTGCCGGTGCCGGTGGATCTCGTGGTATATTCCCTGGAGGAGTGGCGGAGGATGAAAGGCCGCTTGCGTTGGAAGATCAGGTGGCTAAAAGGGAGGCCCGATTATGTCGGAACTCAGGGATAAGGTGCTCGAGGCCCTCAAACGGGTAAAGGACCCGGAGCTCAACCGGGATCTGGTCTCTCTGGGGATGATCCGGGAGGTGGAGGTCTCCCCGGAGGGCAGGGTCAGGATGGTGGTGGCCCTTACCACCGGAGGGTGTCCGCTGAAGCGGCAGATCGCCGAGGAGGTGAAACGGGCGGTGGACGCGGTGGAGGGGGTCTCCGGGGTGGAGGTGGAGCTTTCCGTAATGACCCCCGAGGAGAGGGCCAGAATTTTCGGGACCAGGCCCAAAAAGGAACACCTGGGGATCCGGGATGTGCGATTCGTGCTGGCGGTGGCCAGCGGCAAGGGCGGGGTGGGCAAGAGCACGGTCACGGTGAACCTGGCGGTGGCGCTCACCCGGAGGGGCTTCAAGTCCGGGATCATGGACGCGGATCTCTACGGCCCCAACATCCCCCTTCTCATGGGATTTCTCGAGGAGGAGCGACCGGAGGTGGTGGCGGGGAAGATCCAGCCCCCGGTGCGTCACGGGGTCAAGGTGATGAGTTTCGCCTTTCTGGCCCCGCCGGGCCAGCCCTTCATCTGGCGCGGGCCGCTGGTGGGAAAAGCCCTGCGGGAGATGGCCGAGGTGGTGGAGTGGGGGCCGCTTGACTTCCTCCTGGTGGACCTTCCCCCCGGCACCGGCGACGCCCCCCTTTCGGTCTGTCACACCTATCAGCCCAGAGGGGTCATCCTGGTAACCACTCCGCAGGAGCTTTCGGTGGCCGATGTGCGCCGCTGTGCCAAGATGTTCGAGGACCTGGGAGTGCCCATTCTGGGACTGGTGGAAAACATGGCCTACCTGCGGGTGGAGGGGCAGACCATCCCGGTCTTCGGTGAGGGAGGTGGGGAAAGGCTTTCCCGGGAGCTCTCGGTGCCGCTTCTTTCCCGCATCCCCCTGGAGCCGGAGATAAATCGGCGGGGGGAGCCGGTGGTGCTAAGTCCCGAAAGCGAAGCCGGAAGGGCCTTCGAGGAACTGGCCGAGAAGCTGATCACCGCGGTCTTCGGCTCATGAACCTCTACGCCCGATTGATGGAGATGGCGTTGCCTTCGGCCCGGGGCAGGCTCCTGGAACGGGTGTTCGTCGGTCTGGGCTACACGGCGGTGGAACTCACGGGTGGGCTTGCGGGGCTGGCTTACACCCTGTTTGAGGCGGGCTGCTGCGAGTATCTTCCCCGGGAGGTGGTCCTTCACGGCCGTCCCGCGGACCTGGTCCTGAGGGGGCTTCTTTCGCCCCATCCCCTGGAAAGGACCGTGGCCCTCGCCGTGGCCAACGCCCTTCTCAATCATCGGGAACTGCCCGTGGTGCCGGGGGATGTACTGGATCTGGTACGGCCCCAGCCGGAGGACGAGGTGGCCATAGTGGGCTACTTCGAGCCCCTCTACCGGAAACTTTCGGGCAGGGTGAAAAACCTCTGGGTCTTTGAGAAGGGAGAGCGTCTGGGGCCGGGGCTTCTTTCCGAGGCGGAGATGCCGGAGTTTTTGCCCCGGGCCAGTCTGGTCTTCGTCACCTCGGTAACCCTCATCAACCGCACTCTTGAGGACATCCTTTCCCGAATCGAAAGAGCCCGGGAGGTGGTTCTCCTCGGGCCGAGCACGCCGCTTGCCCCGGAGGTCTTCCGGGATCTTCCGGTGAGTCTTCTCTCGGGGGTGAGGGTCCGGGATTCCGAAGGGGTCTTTCGGGCCGTGGCCGAGGCCCGGGGGTTTCCGGGGTTAAAGGCCTTCGTGGAAAAAGTAAATGTGCGGGTATGAGCTTGCCCCGGTTCTTCGCCCCGGAGGCCCGCCCCGGAGACCTTCTCGAGCTCGCCCCCGAGGAGGCCCATCACCTGCGGGATGTGCTGCGCATTCGCCGGGGGGAAAGGGTACGGCTGATCGACGGGCGGGGACGCGAATTCGAGGCCGAGGTGGTGGAGGTCAGCCGGACCGGAGTGCGTGTCCTTACCATGGGGCTTCTCAGAGAGGAACCCGCGCCCTCGCCGCGACTGGAGATGTTCGTCCCTCTTCTAAAGGGGGGACGTACGGAGTTCCTGGTGGAGAAGGCCACCGAACTGGGGGTGTCCAGGATATTCCCCTTCGTAAGCCGTCGTGCCGTGGCCCGACCCTCTCCCCGCACCCTGGAAAGACTTTATCGTCGCTCCATCCAGGCCCTGAAGCAGTGCGGAAGGCTCTGGCTCCCCCTCCTGGAAGCCCCGGCTCCGCTGGAGGAACTCCTTCCGAAGACCGGGGCCTCGGGACGCTTCTTCGCCTACGAGAAGGGGGGAGCCCCTCTCCACCGGGCCTTTGAGCCTCCCCCGGGAGACCTGGCCCTGGCCGTGGGGCCGGAGGGAGGCTTCTCGCCGGAGGAGGCCGCCCTGCTCGAGACTTTCGACTTCCTGCCCCTCACCCTGGGCCCCTACATCCTGAGGGCGGAGACCGCGGCCCTCTTCCTCATGAGTATATGGCGCTATCACAGCCTGATAAGAGAAGATTTCCGCCCCTAAATTTGCATAACCTTCCTTTAATTTGAACAATTTTTCGTCGCAGCATATTTCAAGCTTGACAGCGGTCGTGTCATGAGGCAGAATTTTTTTTAAATTAAAATTAATCTAACTTAAAGGAGAAGCACATGGGGAAGAAGGAGATCGAGGTAAGAAGGCCCAGGAAGAGGGTTCGGTACTTCAAGGAGATGTTCCCGCAGCAGGTGGATCTGCGGGTATTGCGGGCTTTTCCTCCGGAGGAGAATCCTTACGGGCCGGAATTCGACTATCGGGCCGAGTTTGAGAAGCTGGATTACGAGGCGGTTAAGAGGGATCTCCGGGAGCTCATGATCCGTTCTCAGGAATGGTGGCCGGCGGACTTCGGGCACTACGGCCCGCTTTTCGTGAGGCTGGCCTGGCACAGCGCGGGATCCTATCGTCTTCGAGACGGAAGGGGAGGGGCCAATCGGGGGCTTCTGAGGCTTCCCCCGCGGATAGACTGGCCTGACAATGTGAACCTGGACAAGGCCATTCGCCTTCTGTGGCCCGTAAAGAGGAAGTACGGACGACGGCTCTCCTGGGCCGACCTTCTGATCCTGGCGGGCAATGTGGCCCTGGAGTCCATGGGATTCAAGCTGCTGGGATTCGGTGGGGGGCGCGTGGACGCCTACGAGCCGGACGACTACACCGACTGGGGACCGGAGGAGGTCTGGCTCGAGGACCGAAGACGCACCGACACCGGAGGAATTCAGGGGTTCCTGGCTGCCTCCCAGATGGGGCTCATCTATGTAAATCCCGAGGGACCGGGAGGGAACCCCGACCCCCTGGCCGCGGCCAGAGAGATCCGCATGGTCTTCGGTCTCATGGGTATGAACGACGAGGAAACCGTGGCCCTCATCGCCGGGGGACACACGGTGGGCAAGTGTCACGGAAAGGGCCGACCGGATTGTCTGGGGCCTTCGCCCAGCGGGGCTTCCCTGGAGGAACAGGGGCTGGGCTGGAAGAACTCCTGCGGAGAGGGTAAAGGCCCGGACACCTTCACCAGCGGTCTCGAGCTGACCTGGACCCAGCAACCGGTAAAGTTCACCATGCTTTTTCTGAAAAACCTCTTCACCTACGAATACGAGCTCACCCGCAGTCCGGCCGGGGCCCATCAGTGGGTGGCCAAGGACGCCCCGGAGACCGTGCCCGACGCCTACGATCCCGAAAGGAAACATCGCCCCGGGATGCTCACCACGGATCTGGCCCTCAAGTTCGATCCGGACTACGCTCGCATCGCCCGCCGTTTTCTCGAAAATCCCGAGGAATTTCAGGAGGCCTTCGCCCGGGCCTGGTTCAAGCTCACCCACCGGGACATGGGTCCGCGCACGCGGTACCTGGGGCCAGAGGTCCCGGAGGAGGAATTTGTGTGGCAGGATCCCGTGCCCCCGGTGGATCACGATCTCGTGGAAAGGGAGGACCTCGAGGTGCTGAAGGAACGACTCCTGGGCTCGGGACTTTCCCTGACGGATCTGGTTTATGTGGCCTGGGCCTCGGCCTCCACCTTTCGGGTCTTCGACTATCGGGGCGGAGCCAACGGGGCCCGAATAAGATTCGCCCCTCAGCGGAAGTGGGAGGTCAACATGCCCGAGAGGCTGGATCGGGTGCTCGGGGTGCTGGAGGAGATCCAGCGGGACTTCAACACCGGCCGCAGGGACGGGAAACGAATCTCCCTCGCGGATCTTATCGTTCTCGGAGGCTCGGCCGCGGTGGAGGAGGCGGCCCGCCGCGCGGGATTCGAGGTGGAGGTACCTTTTTATCCCGGTCGCACCGACGCCCGGGAAGACCAGATAGATGTCCAGTTCTACACCCTCATCGAACCGGTGGCCGACGGGTTCCGCAACTATCACGCTCTGGATCGCGACCCCACGGATCTGGCCACCGAGGAATGGCTGGTGGAAAAGGCGGCCCAGCTGGCCCTTTCCGCGCGGGAAATGACCGTTCTGGTGGGCGGACTCAGGGTCCTTAACGCCAACTGGGGAGAGACCCCCTACGGTGTTTTCACGAAGAGCCCCGGGACCCTCACCAACGAATTTTTCGTGAACCTGCTCGATCCGAACACGGAATGGCTACCGGTTAACGAGGAGGCCACGCTCTTTGAGGGGCGAGATCGACGCTCGGGAGAGAAGAAGTGGGAGGCCACCCGGGCGGATCTGGTCTTCGGGTACCACCCTCAACTGCGGGCCATAGCGGAGGTCTACGCCGCCGACGACGCGGCGGAGAAGTTCGTGCACGACTTCGTGTCCGCCTGGACCAAGGTCATGAACCTGGATCGTTTCGATCTAAGGTGGTGGTAGCGGAAGTTATCCCTGAAAGAGTCGGTACAATTTCCGGTAAAGGGGGGAGGTGGCGAGGAGCTCCTGATGGCGTCCCTCGGCCACCTTCCTTCCCCGCTCCAGCACCACGATCTTGTCCGCCCCGGTAATGGTGGAGATCCGGTGGGCGATCACCAGGGTGGTGCGCCCCCGCATGAGACGGGAAAGGGCTTCCTGAACCAGTCGCTCGGAAAGGGGATCGAGCTGGCTGGTGGCCTCGTCCAGGATCAGGAGGGAGGGATTTCTCAGGATGGCCCGGGCGATGGCCAGGCGCTGTTTCTGCCCCCCGGAAAGGGATACCCCGCCCTCCCCGAGAAGGGTGTCGTAGCCCTGCGGGAGTTTTTCGATGAATTCGTGGGCGTTGGCCAGACGGGCGGCTTCTTCTATGGCCGTGCGGGAGGCCCCCGGGTCGCCGAAGGCGATGTTCTCCGCCACCGTGGCGTTGAAGATCACGATCTCCTGGGATACCAGTCCTATGTGACCGCGCAGGGACTCCAGGTCGAACTCCCGCAGATCCATCCCGTCCCACAGTATGCGGCCCTCGGTGGGATCGTAAAACCGGGGGATGAGGGCGGCCAGCGTTGACTTTCCGGCCCCGCTGGGACCCACCAGGGCCGTGACCCGCCCCACGGGTATTTCCAGATCGAGGTCCTTAAGGGCCCACTCCGCGGCCCCGGGATAACGAAAGGAGACCCCCTCGAACCGGATTCCCTCCCGGAGAGGTCGGGCCCGGTGCGTTCCGCCTCTTTCCTCGGGAAGTCGCAGGACCTCCTCCAGCCGCTCCCAGGCCGCCTGGGCATCGGAAAGACCGGTGTAGGCCCGGGCCATCTTCCGAATGGGGGTGAAAAGCATGAGTATGGCGGTAAGGACCGAGAAAAAGGCCCCCGGGCTGAGCTCGCCCCTCACGATGAGATACCCCCCCAGGGCGATGATCATCGCCCCGCCGACCCCGGTCATCACATCCACCAGGCTCTTGGAACCCTCCCGGTACTTGGTGATCTTCAGAAGAAAACCGGCGTAGCGGTCGATCTCCCGACGAAAGAGCTTGAGGACTCCGGACTCCCGTCCGTAAACCTTGACCTCCCGGAGCCCGGTAAAGGTTTCGGTGAGACGATGGGTGAGTTCGCCTATGGTCCGCTGGGCCCGTCGGCGGTGGCGTCGCACCTTCCGGGAAAGATACTGCCCCCCGTAAGCAATGGCCGGGAGCACCAGAAGCGAAACCAAGGTGAGCTTAAGACTCCGGGAAAAGGCCACCGCAAGGAGCACCAGGGCGTTGAACCCTTCGAGAAGGAAGACCTGAAAAACATTGCTCAGGATGGGTTCTATGACCAGGGTGTCGTTGAGGACGCGGGAGAGGTTGCGTCCGGAACCGTCCCGCTCGAAGTGGGCCAGGGGCAGGTGGATGAGTTTCCGGTAAAGTTCCACGCGCAGATCGTTTACCATGCGCAGGGAAGCCGCTCGCATGAAGTAGGCCTGAAGCAGGGAGGCCACTCCCCGAACCCCGAAGAACGCGATCACCCCCAGGGGTAAAAGCCTGAGGTAGAGGTAGTTTTTGGCGATGAAGACCTCGTCCATCACCGGTTTGACCAGCCAGGCGATCCCGCCGGAGGTGAGGGAGGCCAGCAGGGAGAAAAGGAGAGCCAGGGCCACATAGGACCAGTAAGGTTTCAGGAAGCGCAGAACCCTGGTGAGGAAGGCAAAGGGAGAGGTCACCTCAACGGTCCTTGAGTTCCTCGAAGGTTTTTCCGGACTTTATGGCCGCCACGATCTTCCGGATCCGGGCCAGGCGCTCGGCGGTGGAGGGGTGATCGGAGAGAATGGAGGGAGGCCCCTGGGGGAGCACCGCGGCCAGGTGCACCCAGACCCGTGCGGCCCGATCCAGGTCGTAACCGGCCCTGTAGACATACCAAAGGCCGTAAAAGTCGGCCTCCCGTTCCTGATCCCGGGAAAACTTGAGAAGGGCGAAGTTCGCCCCCAGACGGTATATGTCACTGGCCGTTGGACCTCCCAGGGCCTGGACTCCGATTCCCAGGAGATTGCGAAGGCTGAGAAGGATCATTTTTTTACGGAGGTGTCCGCGTTTGAGGTGGGCCAGTTCGTGTCCCACCACCGCGGCCAGTTCCGCGTCGTCCGGAAGCACCCGACAGAGCGCCGTGGTCACATACATGCGGTTCTCCGGGGTCACCCAGGCGTTGGGTTCGGTGGCGTCCACGATGCGGAAGTCCACCGGGTCGGTGTTGACCACCGGGGGCACCAGGGCCAGGTTCTGTCCGTCGGAGAGGACGAGGTTTACCGGACGGCCGAGGGTCAGACGGCGCGTTTCCAGGCGCCGGATGATCATTCCGGGGCTCAGTCCCTGGCGGGCTATTTCCGGATGCACGAAGGTCACCAGGTAGCCCCGTTCCGGAAGGTTTTCCCGGTAAATTCGGGAAAGGGCGCGATCGAGCTCCGGAGGAGAGTGTCCCAGGTCGATGACCTTGACCAGAAACCACGGATGGGGGGCCCGGTGTTCGGTTACGGGGAGGAGACGCACCAGGACGGTCCCCACCCGTCTTTCACAGCGCAGGTATTCCCTGAGCTTTACCAGCCAAATCTCCTCCCGGGCCCGGGAGAGCTCCTCCCGGGCTACCGGGGGTCCGGTCTGTACCGCACAGGCCGAAAGAATGAGGGCCAGAAGGCCCAGAATCAGATGTTTTTTCAATAGTATTCACTCCTCAGGGCCATTTCTTTGAGTCGGGCTACCCGATCTTCAATGGGCGGGTGGGTGGAGAAGAGCCGCACCAGGGTGTCTCCGGAGAGGGGATTTACGATGAACATCTGGGCCTGGGCCGGATTGACCTGCATGGGAAGTTGCCGATTCCAGGCCTCGAGCTTCTCCAGGGCCCGGGCCAGGGAGAGGGGACAGCGACAGATCCGGGCGCCGGTGGCGTCGGCCAGGTACTCCCGGCTGCGACTTATGGCGAGCTGGATCAGCGTGGCGGCCAGAGGGGCCAGAATAATGGCCAGCAGCGCCCCGATCAGCGCCAGCGGATTCCCCCGATCCTCGTCGTCACCCCCCAGCCCGCCCCAGAAGAGGGCCCACTGTCCCATGTAGGCCAGGTAGGAAATGGCTCCGGCTATCACCGCGGCGATGGAGGAGATGAGGATGTCCCGGTTGCGGATGTGGGCGAGCTCGTGGGCCAGAACCCCCTCCAGTTCGTCCCGGGAAAGGAGCCTTCTTATTCCCGCGGTGACCGCCACGGCGGCGTTCGAGGGGTTGCGCCCGGTGGCGAAGGCGTTGGGGGTTTCGGTAGGGATCATGTAGACCCTGGGCTTGGGGAGACCCGCCCGTCGGGCCAGATCCGCCACCAGGGCGTGAAGTTCCGGGTCCTCGTGTTCGGCCACGGGTCGGGCCCCGCTCATGGCCAGTGCCACCTTGTCCGAGAACCAGTAGGCGAAGAAGTTCATGAAGAAGGCCATGAAGAGAGCCACCGTGGCCCCGGAACGGCCCCCTATCAGATCACCCACCACCACGAAAAGGGCGGTGAGCGCGGCCAGCAATACGAAGGTCTTAAGCGTATTGGTACTCATGTTTCCGATCACCTCCTTCTGTAAGGATATCCCCGGACCTTCCCCCGCGGGAGGGCCCGGGGTCCAATCCCTTACAATTCGTTTTAAAATTATAAAAAGGATGACGGCTGTCGCCAGACCTTGACCGGGCAGAACCTCTGCGCCATAGTGGAAGCGATGAAGGCGGCCTACGGTCTTTCCGAGCGCCACGAGAAGGTCCTCTCCCTGGTAACGGAGGAGTACATAGAGACCGCGGCCCCGGTGGGTTCCCGCACCGTGGCTAAACGCTTTCGTCCCCCGCTTTCCCCGGCCACCATTCGCAATGTCATGGCCGATCTCGAGGATCTCGGGCTCCTCACCCAGCCCCACACCTCGGCCGGACGCATCCCCACCGAGGAGGGTTTCCGCTACTATGTGGAACACCTCCTCGAACCGGAACCCCTCCCCGAGGAGACCGCCCTCCTCATTGAAAGTCGTCTCTCCCGGGAAGCGGAGACCGAGAGCTGGGAAATGCTCCTGCGCACCGTGAGCAACATCCTCTCGGACCTCTCCGGGTTTCCGGTGATCGTCACCACGCCCAAACTCGAGTTTGAGAAACTGGTGAAGATCGACTTCGTGCCCCTTTCCGAGGGGGTGGTGCTCGCGGTGGCGGTGAGCGCCTCGGGCATGGTCATTCACCGGGTCTTCAGGGTCCCGGGGGACTTTCCGGTGCGCAGACTGGAGGCCCTGGCCGGACTTCTCAATCAGAGACTTCCCGGGCTTACCCTTCGGGAGCTCCGGGAGGTCCTTTCCTCGGAGCTGGAATACGAGAAAGGCGTGCTCGAGGAACTCTTCCGGATGCTTTCGGAAAGTTCCGAGGAACCGGTGGTAGAGGGTCTGGGGAGGCTGCTGGACCTTCCGGAATTCCAGGACCTTGATCGTCTGCGGGAGATCCTTCACGCCTTTGAGGAAAAGAGGCTACTCCTTCAACTCATTGACCGCTGTCTCGAGGCCCGTACCCCCCAGGTTCTCATCGGAGAACCCGGTCCGCGCTGTCCCTTCAGGAAGTGCGGGGCCATCGTGGCCTCCTACACCTATCGCGAGGTGCCGGTGGGAGGGGTGGCCATAGTGGGCCCCGTGCGGATGGCCTACGCCCGCCTCATTCCTCTCGTGGACTTCGCCGCCCGGGAACTCTCCCGGAGACTGGACAAGCTCTCCTCCTGAACTTAACTTTCCCCTAGCCGAAACAAAAAGTTCGTTTCAGGTGAGGAGAAGTCATGATACCGGTGGAAGAAAAGCCCGAAAAGACGGAAACCGCGGAAAAAACTCCGGAAGAAGGCGTACGCGAGGAAAAGATCGAGGTCCCGCGGGAGGAGTGGGAGCGGCTTCAGGAGGAGGTGAAGACCTGGAAGGAGCGGGCCCTGCGCTACGCGGCGGAGGTGGAGAATCTGAAGAAGACCTTCAAGCGGGAGAAGGAGGAGTTTTACCGGTACGCCCTGGAAAATGTGTTTCGGGAGCTTTTGCCCTCGGTGGACAACCTGGAGCGGGCGCTTGAGGCGGCGGAGAAGTCCGGCGAGGCCAGGAGTCTGGTGGAGGGGGTGGCGCTGACGCTCAAGGGTCTCATCTCCGCCATGGAGAAGTTCGGGCTCACCCAGTTCGAGGTGGCTCTGGGTGAGGCCTTCAATCCTCACCACCACGAGGCCCTCCATGTGGAGGAGACCGAGGAACATCCGGAGGGCACGGTGGTGAGGGTCTATCAGAAGGGATACAGGCTTCACGACCGGGTGCTCAGGCCGGCCCTGGTGGCGGTGGCCAAGCGCCCGGCGACCAGACAAGAGAATAATTCCGGGGAGGAGGTAAAGGAAAATGGCGGATAAGGAAAAGGCGACCGGACCCATAGTGGGAATCGACCTCGGCACCACCAATTCCTGCGTGGCCATCCTCAAGGGTGGGGAGCCGGAGGTAATCCCCAACCGGGAAGGCACCCGGACCACGCCCTCGGTGGTGGCCTTTCAGGAGAGCGGGGAGATCCTGGTGGGGATGCTGGCCAAGCGGCAGGCCATCACCAACGCCGAGAACACCATCTTCGGCATCAAGCGCCTGATGGGGCGCAAGTACGAGGATCCCGTGGTGCAGGAGTGGATGAAAAAGGTGCCCTATAAGATCGTTAAGGCGCCCAACGGAGACGCGCATGTGGAGGTGCGGGGCAAGCGCTACAGTCCGCCGGAGATCTCGGCCATGGTTCTCCGCAAGATCAAGGAGGACCTGGAGGAGTACCTGGGGCAGCCGGTCAAGGATGTGGTCATCACCGTTCCGGCCTACTTTGACGACACCCAGCGCCAGGCCACCAAGGATGCCGGCCGTATCGCCGGCCTCAATGTGCTCCGGATCATCAACGAGCCCACGGCGGCCTGCCTGGCCTACGGGCTGGACAAGAAGAAAGAGGGCACGGTGGCGGTGTTCGACCTGGGAGGCGGAACCTTCGACATCTCCATCCTGGAGATCGGCGAGGGGGTCTTCGAGGTAAAGGCCACCTCCGGGGACACCTTCCTCGGCGGTGAGGACTTCGACATGCGCATCGTGGACTACATTGCCGAGGAATTCAAAAAGGAACACGGGATCGACCTGCGCCAGGACCGCATGGCCCTCCAGCGGCTCAAGGAGGCCGCGGAGAAGGCCAAGATCGAGCTTTCCACCGTGACCGAGACCGAGATCAATCTCCCCTTCATCACCGCGGACGCCTCCGGTCCGAAACACCTGGTGATGAAGCTCACCCGGGCCAAACTCGAGGCCCTGGTGGAGGACCTCATTGACCGACTCGAGGAGCCCTGCCGGATCGCCATGAAGGATGCCGGGGTGACCCCGCAGGACATCGACGAGGTGATCCTGGTGGGGGGCATGACCCGGATGCCCCGGGTGCAGCAGAAGGTCAAGGAGATCTTCGGCAAGGAACCGGTCAAGGGGGTCAACCCCGACGAGGTGGTGGCCATGGGGGCGGCCATCCAGGCCGGGGTGCTCAAGGGCGAGGTGAAGGATGTGCTGCTGCTGGATGTGACGCCGCTTTCCCTGGGGATCGAGACCCTGGGTGGGGTCTTTACGGTGATCATCCCCCGGGGCACCACCATTCCCACCCGCAAGAGCCAGATCTTTACCACCGCGGCGGACAACCAGACCTCGGTCACCATCCATGTATTGCAGGGCGAGCGCCCCATGGCCGCGGACAACAAGAGCATTGCCCGTTTCGAGCTGGTGGGTATTCCGCCGGCTCCGCGGGGGGTGCCTCAGATCGAGGTCACCTTTGACATAGACGCCGACGGGATTCTCCATGTGACCGCCAAGGATCTGGGCACCGGTAAGGAGCAGTCCATCGTGGTGAAGCCCTCCTCCGGGCTCTCCGAGGAGGAGATTCAGCGCATCATCAAGGAGGCCGAGGCCCATGCCGAGGAGGACCGCCGGCGCAGGGAGCTGGCCGAGGCGCGCAACCAGGCCGACAGCCTCATCTACTCCACGGAAAAGTCCCTTAAGGACCTCGGGGACAAGGTGCCCGAGGATCTTCGCAAGCAGGTGGAGGAGAAGATCGCCGAGCTCCGCAAGGCCATGGAGGGCACCGATCCTGAGGCCATTCGTCGGGCCACGGACGAGCTGACCAGGGTGTCCTATCGCCTGGCGGAGATGGTTTACAAGCAAACCGGATCTCAGGCCGGCGGGGCCTCCGGTGCGGCGGAGACCGGGTCCTCCGGGGAGGAGAAAAAGGGCGGAGGGGACGAGGTCATTGACGCCGACTTCGAGGAGATGAAGTAGAAAATCAATCCCGGCGGGTGGCCAGGCGGTGGGCCATCCGCCGGTAGGGGTCTTCCGCCGGGGGCGGGGTCAGTTCCCCCAGTTTGGTGCGGATGGGAAGATCCTCTTCCTCGTTGGGTTCCCTCCACCAGGGGTATTCCACGCCGGCGATCCGGTGAAGCAACACCCCTTCCAGGGAAAGGACCACCAGGGATAGGGCGAGCCCCAGAACCCGATCCACGGAGGTGAAGTAGCCGGTGGCGGCCATCATGGCGGTGGAGGCGGCAGGGGGATGGAGTATGCGAGCAAAGACCATGATCAGGGCGGAGAGGGCCATGGCGGCACTGGCCCCTATTACCTCGACCAGGGTGAGCTTGCCCCCGAAAAGTGCGCCGGGAAAGAAATAAACCAGAATCAGGTGTATGAGGACCCCGCACAGGAGGGCGGTGAGGTGTCCCAGGATGCAGTTTCGGGGCCAGGCCATGGTGCGGGCCGGGGAGTAGAAGATGAGAAAGGCCGTGGGCCCCAGGACCGGAAAAATCAGAGGCCAGTCCAGCACATAGGCGGCCACGCCCAGGGTGGAAAGGCTTATAAATCCCGCCACCAGGACATAGAGGGCCGTAACCACGGAGGTGCGGCCCCTTGCGGCCTGGTAAAAGAACCGCAACCGGGCCACACGGGCTATGCGCCACAGAAATTCCGACATTCCCGGGTCCGGTTTTGCAAAGTCCCCGCTTTTTTGTTATGAATAGGGTAGCAGAGATCGGAAAGGAGTGCCAGGGCGGTGCTCAGGTTTCTAAAGAAGTTCTCCCAGTACGCTACCCTTCTTACCGGAGACTTTGCCAAAATCTTTAAGGAGTTTTCCCCTCCGCCGCTGCCGCAGGTGGTGCTTCGCATCCTGGACCGGATTGCTCAAGCCGACACCACGCCGGCGGACATAGCTCCTCTCATAGAAAAGGATCCGGCGCTGGCCACCCAGGTGCTCAAACTGGTCAATTCGGCCTTCTTCGGTCTTTCCCGAAACATCACCAACATCCGGGAGGCCACCACCCTTCTGGGGTTACAACAAATAAAAACTCTCGTGCTCTCCTATGGAGTGGTAAGGACCCTTAAGGATCCCAAAATAGAGGGCTTTGACCTTGCGGTCTTCTGGACGGATTCTCTTTTTCGGGCCCTTTTTGCCCGGGAGCTGGCCCGGGAAAGGAAGTTCGACGCCGAGGAAGCCTTTGCCGGGGCGCTGCTTGCGGATGTGGCCCTACCGGTGCTGCTTACCGACTGGTACGAGGGATACCGAAGGGTTTATGAGGCCTGGCAGGAGGATCGCGGCCGACCCCTCCACGAGGTGGAAAGGGAGATCCTTTCCTGGGATCACGCCCAGGCCGGGGCCTGGGTGCTTCGCAACTGGAAGCTTCCGGATGTGCTGGTCTGCTGCGTGGGGCTTCACACCCGATCCCTTACCGAGATAGCGGAGATCGGGTTTCTGGAGGGGCCGGTGGGGGTGGTGGCCCTGGCCTCCAGGCTTCCCTCGGTGAGCGCTCCCACCAGGGCCACGGGGCTCCTCTCCGAGGCCCCGCTTCTGCGATTCTCTCCGGCCACCATCGCCGCCGCCGCGGAAAGAATCCTGGAAAACTTCGAGGAAATCGCTTCCTGTCTGGGGGTGGAGGTGCGGCCTCCGCTGGAGGTGGTGGAGGCCCTTAAGGCCGGCCTCTAGTCGGTGATGTAGATCATTTCCTCCTCGCGCACCCCGCCCAGCTCCGGAAAGTAAAGGCCCGGCTCCAAGGTGACCACCTGCCCGGGGCGGAACCTGCGCCGGCTCCGGTAGGAGACCGAGGGGGCCTCGTGCACCTCAAGCCCCAGGCCGTGTCCCAGGGAGTGAAGGTAATGGGAGAGTACGCCCTTTTCCCGGAAGAACCTCCGCACCACCCGATCGGCCTCGCAGACGGGACGCCCCGCCCGATAAAGGGAACGGGCCCGGCGCCGGGCCTCGTTCACCAGGGCCCGGGCCTCCCGGAGTCTGTCCGGAACCGGACCGAGAAAGAAGGTCCGGGTGAGGTCGGAGCAGTAGCCCCGGAAACGCACCCCCAGGTCCACGATTACCGCCTCGCCCTCCCGGAGGGGACGCTCCGTGGGCTCGGCGTGGGGGCGGGCCGCGTTGGGACCACCGGCCACGATGGGCGGAAACGATGGCCCTTCTCCCAGGCGGTGGCAGAGTTCCAGGATGCGCCAGGCGATCTCCTTTTCCGTAAGTCCCGGGCGGATTTCTTTCTCAAGGATTCGGAGGATCTCCCGGGCCCGGGCCTCGGCCTCCCGGATGAGTTCCACCTCCTCCGGGTCCTTGGTCTCCCTCCACCTCTCCACCACCCCGGAAACCCCGGAAAGGCGCACCCGGGGGAGAGCCTTTTTGAGGACCTTGAGTCGTCCGCAGGAAAGGTACTCCTCCTCGTAGAAGAGCCGGCGAATCCCGAGTTTGCCGAGGAGACGGGCCAGGGTGCGGGCCAGCCCCCGGCGATAGATAATCGCCTCAAATAGGGGGTTCTCCCGGGCCTCCTCTACATACCGGGGATCCGTAAGGACAAAGGCCTCCCGGAGGGTAATGAGGAGGAAACCCGAGGACTCCCAGAGGCTCACATCCCCGGGGCTGAACCCCGAAAGATACCGGCGATTTTCCGGTGAGGAAACCAGAAGGGCCCCGCCCCCGCGGCGTCTGAGCCACCGCCGAACCCGGGCCAGACGGGCCTCATAGGGCACGGGCCACCTCCTCGAGGATCCTCAGAGCCACCTCCTCCTTGGGACCTAGAAAGTGCCGGGGCCCCTCAGACTCCCGCGACAGGAGAAAGACCTCCGTTTCCTCCTCCTCGAAGGCCGAGAGGGGATTGGCGGCGACGAAGTCGAAGTTCTTGCGTTCGAGTTTCTCCCGGGCCCGGGCCAGGAGGTTCTCCGGCTCCTCCAGGGCGAATCCCAGCGAGACCTGTCCGGGGCGTTTGCGCGAATTCAGTTCCGCGGCGATGTCCGGAGTGGGTTCCAGGGGAAGGTTTCGGGGAAGTTTTTCCTTGGGTGTTTTTCCGGTAAGGGGGGTTTCCGGGCGCACATCGCAGACCGCGGCGGCAAAGACGGCGAGATCGCTCTCCCGGAAAAGCCCTCCGGCCACCTCGAGCATTTCTCCGGCCGTCCTTACCGGATAGGTTCCGACCTCGGGGGGCGGAGAGACGGAAAGCGGCCCGTGAACCAGGTGCACCTCGGCTCCCAGAAGCCAGGCCGCCCGGGCCAGGGCCACGGCCATCCTTCCGGAGGAAGGGTTGGAGAGAAAGCGCACCGCGTCGAGCGGCTCCCGGGTGGGCCCTCCGGTGACGAGCACCCTCCTTCCGGAGAGTTTCCTTTCGGTGAGAAGGGACTCCGCGTAAAGGAGCAGTCGTTCTGGGGAGGCCAGCCGGCCCGGCCCCTCGGCCCCGCAGGCCAGCTCCCCGCTTTCGGGCTCAAGGATTCGGTACCCGAAGCCGCGCAGGCGTTCCACATTTTCCCGGGTGGCCGGGTGCCGCCACATGTTGGCGTTCATGGCCGGAGCCAGAAGCACCGGTGCCCGAGAGGCCATGATGATGGCCGTGAGGAGATCGGACGGTTCCCCCCGGGCCAGTTTGGCCAAGAAGGAGGCCGTGGCCGGAGCCACCACGATGACCTCCGCCCAGGCCGCCAGCTCCGTGTGGGGAATGAATCCCCCCTGGGGGCTCAGGAAGTCCCGCTGGGTAAAGCACCTTTTCCGGGAAAGGGCCTCAAAGAGAAGGGGGGTAACGAAGGCCTCGGCTCCGGTGGTGAGGACTACCTGTACCTCCGCGCCACGGCGGCGCAGAACGCGCACCAGTTCCGCGGCCTTGTAGGCCGCTATCCCTCCGCAGACTCCGAGAAGGATCCTGCGCCCGGAAAGGATCATCTACGGATAGGAGGGAAGAGGGGCCCCTCCGGCGGAGGGAGCCGTCTCCCGGAGACTCTCGCTGGCCCAGATTCTGACTTCAAGCCCCCCGAGTCCCGAGGAGGTGATGTAGATGAAACAGCTCCCGTTGGGGCGCCTGAAGGCCAGAAGCACATTCTTGTACTTTATGTAGCCCATCTCCTTCCATCCCCGGGCGGAGAGCTGCTTGCGGAAAAAGGTCACCAGAGAATCCCGGGTGACTCTTCCCCGGGCGGTGATGAGCCCCCCTACATAGGAGGGGGTACGAACGAGAAGGGTCTTCTCTTGAACGATCTTGAGCTCGCGGGGGAGAACAAGATCCGGGAGATCCGTGGACTGAAGGACCGGTCTGGCCGGCGGGGCCGGGGAGACCGGGGCCTTAACCTTAGCCCCTCTGCCCTGGATCGCACAGCCGGCAAGAAATAGGATTATCAGGGGAACGATCAGTATTCTTCTTCTCATCTAATCCCCCCTATACCAGTTTAGTTTACATTTTAAGCCTCGGCCCCGGGGCTTGTCAAAGAAAACCGGATTATTCCCGGTGATAGGGGTGTCCGGAAAGGAGGGTGAGGGCCCGGTAGAGGGCTTCACAAAAGACCAGCAGGGCCAGTTCGTGGTTGAGGGTGAGGGGAGAAAGGCTCAGCCGGAAATCGGCTCTTTCCAGGATCTCCGGGTAGAGCCCCTCCGGTCCACCGCACACCACCGCTATCTCGCGTTTTTCGAGAAAGACCCGGGAGAGCCAGGCGGAAAATTCCCGCGTTCCGAGCACCCGTCCCCTTTCGTCGAGGGCCACCACATAGGCCCCCTGAGGAAGGTGCCTTTTCAGAACCTCTCCCTCCTCACGGAGGCGAGCCTCCGGACTCCCCTTCCCCCGGACCCGGGGGAATACCTCCCGAAAGTCCAGGAAGGGACGCAATCTTTCCCGGTAAAAGGAAAGCCCTTCCTTTACGAAGGGGTAACGCAGGGGACCGGGAGCCAGAAGGAGGAGACGAACCGGGAAACGCATGGTATAAAGGGTATCCGGGATGAAGGAAAAAGAGAAGGCTCTACTTTCCAGGATACCGGCGGTTCACCTTCTGGCCGAGGAGCTCTCCCGCAGACATCCGGGTTATCCGGAGGTCTTTTACACCCGTGCCGCCCGGAAGACCGCGGATCTTCTGCGGGGGGAGATCCTTAAGGGCCGTCGGGATCACCTCGATAGGGGGGAGGTCCTGGCTCTGGCCGGGGAGGTCCTTTTGCGGGAGGCCTCTCCTCATCTCCGTCCGGTGGTGAACGCTACGGGGGTGGTGGTGCACACCAATCTGGGGCGGGCGCCGCTTTGCCGGGAGGCCCTGGAGGAGATATTCTCCGTGGCTCGTGGTTACTCCAATCTGGAGTATCGTCTGGCCGAGGGTCGGAGGGGCAGCCGTTACGAGCATGTGGCCGGTCTTCTTAGGGAACTAACCGGGGCCGAGGAGGCCCTGGTGGTGAACAACAACGCCGCCGCGGTGCTCATCACCCTCAACACCCTTGCCCGGGGGCGGGAGGTGATCGTCTCCAGGGGGGAACTGGTGGAGATAGGCGGGTCCTTCCGGATGCCCGCGGTCATGGCCTGGGCCGGATGCGTGCTGCGGGAGGTGGGCACCACCAACCGCACGCACCTCCGGGATTACGAGGAGGCCATCAACGAGAACACCGCCCTTCTCATGAAGGTCCACAAGAGCAATTACGCCATCGTGGGTTTCACCCGGGAGGTCTCCGGGGCGGAACTGGTGGCCCTGGGCCGGCGTTACGGGATCCCGGTGGTGGAGGACCTGGGAAGCGGCTGTCTGGTGGACTTTTCCCGTTACGGCCTGCGCCGGGAACCCACGGTCCAGGAGATAGTAAGGACCGGCGTGGATGTGGTGACCTTTTCCGGGGACAAGCTCCTGGGGGCCCCCCAGGCCGGGATCATCGTGGGGCGGAGGGAGCTGGTGGAAAGGATCCGGCAGAACCCCCTGAATCGGGCCCTCAGGATAGACAAACTGACGCTGGCCGGACTTGAGGCCACGCTGAGGCTCTATCTCGACGAGAGGCTGGCCGTGGAGAGGATTCCGGTGCTTCGCATGATTTTGAAGCCCGCCGAAGAGGTTCGTCGGGAGGCCCGAAGACTTAAACGCCTCCTCGATCGGGTCGGACTTCCGGGTTTTTCCTTTAAAGTGGTGCCCACCGTGTGTCGGACCGGTGGGGGAGCGCTTCCGGTGGCGGATTTGCCCTCCTGGGCGGTGGCGGTGGAGGCCCGGGACCTTTCCGCCGAGGAGCTGCACGAGCACCTGCGCACCGGTAGCCCCCCGGTGGTAGGCCGGGTTGAGGAGGGTCGATTTCTTCTCGAGGTGCGCACCGTCTTTCCGGAGGAGTTCCCCCTGGTGGTGGAAGCCTTCAGGAGGTTTGCTCAGGGTGCCTGAACCCCGAGGCTGGGAGAAATATCTGGATCTGTATCTGGCCGAGGCGGAGGAGGAACTCCGGCGTATTGCTCCGCACGGTTCTCCCAGGTTGCGTCCCGAGGAGGGGAACATCCTTATTTTCGGTCGAGTGCCGGCCGCGCTCTTCTTTTCCGAAAGGTCCCCCCTTCCCGAGGCCAAACGCTGGTTTCCGACCCTTAAGGAGCTGGCCCGTCTTCTGGTAGAGAACCTGGTTCTTTCCTCGGCCTGCGACGGTTATCCCGGGGAGAGGGTCCTGGCCCGGCTTCTTTCGAGAGGAGGGGTGCGGGGTCTCCTGATAAAGGGCCGGGGGCTTGAACCTCCTGCCGGGGCCCTGAAGCTCTCCGGGGATGAGTACCTTCTTCCCGACGGCGTTACGGACGGGCGCGGTTTCGTGCGCGAACTCTGGCGTGGACGCCGGGCTTTCCGGGCCGTGCCGGTGAAGCTAACGGCGATGGACGATCTGGAGACGGCCCGAAGAAAACTGGAATTGGCCCGTCTCTTCGGTTTGACCTATCTTTCTCCCAGGGCGGAAAAAGACCTCGCTCCTTTCCTGGCGGACCTTTCGCGTATAAAGCGATTCCTCCGGAGGGGAGGTCCTCTGGCCCTTTTGCGTCTCAGGGAACCCCCCCGGGGGCTGAGGGGGCTTTTGCTGGGGGATTTTTTTCTCTTTCGGTACGGGGCCTCCGCGCGACGGATCCTCGGCCGGGGAGGGGGACTCTGCGGGGGGCTTTACTCCGGGGAACCGAAGGGTCCGCCGCTGGCCATGGCGTACGCGGCCTGCGAACACGCCCGTCGGGCCGGGGGTGGTCTGGTCTCCTTCGATCTCTTTACCTACCATGTGCTCGGGGATCTTTACGCCGACTGGGGCGATCTCGGGGCCGCGCTTGCGGCCTACGAACGGGCCCGGGAGGGGACCCGTCAGCCGGCCGATCTCCTGAACAGTCTCGCCCTGGTCTGCCGCTCGCTGGGTTTTCCGGATCGGGCCGAAGAGGTCCTGCGGGAGGCCCTGCGTCTGTCCCCGGACGATCCCCTGATCCATTACAACCTGGGGGAAGTCCTTTCCGAACGGGGCGAAAGGAAGGAGGCCCTGACCCTTTTGCGTCGGGCCTGGGAGCTTTCCGGGCGCCGCTCTCTTTTCGCCGAGGCCCTGGCCCGGGAACTCCTCCTCTCCGGCCGGATCGAAGAGGCCCGGGAGGT
Organism: Thermosulfurimonas sp. F29; assembly: GCF_019688735.1. NCBI lineage: Bacteria > Pseudomonadati > Thermodesulfobacteriota > Thermodesulfobacteria > Thermodesulfobacteriales > Thermodesulfobacteriaceae > Thermosulfurimonas > Thermosulfurimonas sp. F29. The sequence goes on along the minus strand of NZ_JAIFYA010000001.1, from coordinate 302,965 downwards.
TCTGAGCGGCCGCTCCGGGCTTTCCCTCTCCGGTAAAACCCTCTACGGGGAGGTGCTCTATCGTTCCGGGGATTTTCAGGAGGCCTTTGCGGTCCTGCGGGAGGTGGCTCGCTCCCGCGAGGCTCCGGCCCGGGCCCTGGCTTACCTCTCCCTTCTTTATCGCCATTACAAGGGTGAACCCGAGGCCGCTGAGGTACTGGCCCGGGAGGCCCTGCGCCGGGGCGGAAGGGAGATCGCGGAACTCTTCAGGGAGGTCGAGGAGAGGTGGAACTGATCGTTCTGGGTTCGGGGACCGGCTGGCCCCGACGGGAACGAAATGCCGCGGGGTATCTGCTCCGCACGGGGGCCGGGGTGTTTCTTCTCGACCTCGGCCCGGGGACCCTGCGCCGTCTCACCGAGGCCGGCTACGACCTGAACGATCCGGACTACCTCTTCGTCTCCCACTGGCATCCGGATCATGTCGCGGACCTGGTGCCCTACCTTTTCGCCACCCGCTACCGCCTGGGTTTTACCCGCGAGCGACCGGTGCGTCTCATCTCCGCCCGGGGATTCCGGGCCTTTTACGAGGCCCTGAAGGGGGCCTTCGGGTCCTGGATTGACCCCCCGGAGGGACTCTTCGAGATCCTGGAACGGCCGCGGGGAAAGAAGAGCCGCCTGGTCCTTCCGGATCTGGTTCTGGAGACCGCTCCGGCCCGGCACAATCCGGAGAGTCTCGCGGTGAGGATCGAGGCCGGGGGGAAGATCCTGGCCTACACCGGGGACACGGAATACAGCCCGGAGGTGGCGGAGCTGGCCCGGGAGGCGGACCTGTTGGTGGCCGAGTGCGCCTCGCCGGAGGAAAACCCCGTGCCCGGCCATTCCACCCCCTCTCAGGCCGCTCGCATGGCCGCGGAGGCCGGGGCAAAACGGCTCCTCCTTACCCACTTCTATCCCCCCTGCGACGAGGCCGACCTCCTCACCCCGGCCCGAAAGTTCTTCTCCGGGGAGATCCTCTTGGCCCGCGACCTGATGCGGATTACAATTTAGCCCATGGATCCCCGGCTTCTCGAGAACCTCAAACGGAAGGTTCAGCAGGAACTGGTCAACCGGGAAAGAGAGGTCCTGGAATACTGGCTCTCGGAGCTGGAAAGGGTTTACCGTCGCAAGCACCAGACTCTTGCGGAACTGAAGAGCGAGCTCAATCTTCTCATGGAGAAGATGCGCAAACGACTCTCGGTCATTCAAACCAAAGGGATCTAGTGAAACGGGAGAGAAGCTTTCCGAAGGCCTCGGCCAGGGCCTCGCGCACCTCGTCCTGGCAGGTGAGGAGGAGGAGCCGGTTGGTCACCTCCCGGCAGCGTTCAAAGGAGAGCTCCCGGATGAAGAGTTTCACCTCCGGGAGGCTCTGCGGATTCATGCTGAGTTCGTCGAGCCCCATTCCCACCAGCACCGGGACATAGAGGAGTTCGCCGGCCATCTCTCCGCACATGGCCACCGGGATTCCGGCCCGATGGGCGGCTTCCACCGTGGTCCTGATAAATCTCAGGACCGCCGGATGCAGGGGTTCGTAAAGTTCTGCCACCTCCTGATTGCCCCGGTCTATGGCCAGCGTGTACTGGATGAGGTCGTTGGTTCCTATACTGAAGAAGTCGGCCTCCCTGGCCAGGAGATCGGCCACGGCCACCGCCGAAGGCACCTCGATCATGGCCCCCACTGGCACCTCGGGATCGAAGGAAAGGCCTTCGGCGGCCAGTTCCTGTTTGATTCTTTCCACCAGGTTGCGGGCCCGGAGAAACTCGGTCACTCCGGAGATCATGGGGAACATGATCTTGACCCGTCCGTGGGCACTGGCCCGCAGGATGGCCCTTAACTGGGTCCGGAAGAGGGACTCCTCCCGGAGACAGAGCCGGATGGCCCGCAGCCCCAGGGCCGGATTGATCTCCTCCGGCAGATCCAGCACCGAGGCGAACTTGTCTCCCCCCAGATCTAGGGTGCGAATGGTTACCGGATGGGGAGCCATGGCCTCCACCACCCGGCGATAGGTCTCGTAGAGGAGGTCCTCGGGGGGGAGCTCCCGGCGGGATACATAGAGGTACTCGGTGCGAAGGAGACCGATGCCCTCGGCCCCGTATTCCCGGGCATAGGGGATTTCCTCCGGGAGATCCAGGTTGGCCCGCAGGGCGATTCGGCGCCCGTCGCGGGTCACCGCGGGGAGATGAGCTACCTGGTGGAGCCGGGCCTTGAGTTTGCGGAAGCGCCGGCTCCGGTCCTCAAACTCCCGGATGACCTCCTCGGCGGGGTTTACGAAGATCTCCCCGGTGGTGCCGTCCACGGCCACGAGGTCTCCGGGGGAGACCTCCTCCAGCACCCCCTTGGCCGCCACCACCGCCGGAATACCCAGGCTTCGGGCCACGATGGCGGTGTGCGAGGTGCGACTTCCGGCTTCCGTGACGAAGGCCAGGGTGTTTTCCGGTTTGAGGTTTACGGTGTCGGCGGGGGAGAGGTCCCGGGCCACGATTACGGCCCGCTCCGGGGCCGAAAGACGGGAATCACCCCGGAGAGAGGCGACGATCATTTCCACTATCCCTTCCAGATCTCGAAAACGCTCCCGGAAGTATTCGTCGGGAAGCTCGGAAAAGATTTTTTCGTAACGACGGAGTACCTTGAGGAGGGCCCATTCGGCGTTGAAACCCTGACGAATTATCCCGGAGGCCTCGGAAAAAAGGGAGGGATCCTCCACCAGAAAGCGCTGGGCCTCGAGAATGGCCCGGACTTCCCCCAGGTTTTCCGGCAATTTTTCCTGAAGGGCGCGGATCTCTCCGGACACCTCCCGGATGGCCCGGGAGAGTCGCTCCACCTCGGCCTCGATTTCGCCGGGGGGGATGCGGGTGCGGGTGACCTTGATGTGCCCGGGAAAGATTACATGGGCCGGCCCTACCGCTACCCCGGCCGAAACTCCCACTCCGCGAAGCGTCTTCATGATTCAGCCTCGAGAATCCGTTTTACCGTTTCCAGGGCGGCTTCCGCTTCCTCTCCCTCGGCCACCACTTTAAGTCTGGTTCCGGTCCGGGCCGCCAGCGTCAGGACATCCAGAATGCTCCGGGCGTCCACCAGGGTCTCCCCCTGGGCCAGCCACACCCGGGCCCGGAGAGGAGCGAGAGCCCGGGCCAGTCGCGCCGCCGGACGCGCGTGAAGACCCAGTGCCCCCCGGATTTCCACCTCCGCCTCAATCCTCTTCGTCTCCTCCGCCGTCTCCATCCTCGTCCTTTTTCTCTCCGGAAAGCTCCTTCTCCATCTCCTCCTCGGCCTCGCTCATGACCTCTTCGAACTCGTCCCCCAGTTCGTCCCCGAATTCCGCCCCCATCCTGTCCATGAGGCGCTTCACGCTACGGGGGTCCTCTTCGTCCAGCCCCTCCCAGAGGGCCGGATCCGTCATTCGTTCCAGTCGGGTGTCCAGCGAGAGCCGCACCCGCACCCGGGAGACCAGCTTCTTCACCCGACGGGAGCCGCACCGCCGGCAGTAGGGTTCAAAGTCCTCCTCCCGGAAGACCAGGTGTTCCGAGATCCTCCGGCATTCAAGGCACAGATACTCATAAAGAGGCATGCCTTACCCTCCGTGCCTCCCGGAGATCCCGGAAGTATTTTTTGAGGAGACGAATGATGAAAAGAGTGTCGATGGGTTGATTGCGGTTTCCGTTCAGGTTGCTGAGGGGGATTTCGGCCCGGGCCTTTTCCCGGTGCCCCCCGGCAAAACCCAGGTGTCCGAAGGCCCGGGAGGCCAGCCTTCCGGCGTCCTTCCGGTACCCGTCGCACCGGATGATGATGACCAGTTTCTGACGGTATTCTCCGGATACGAAGACCCATCCCGCCTCCTGGACATGGTTCAGGAAGTCCGCGATTACCACCAGGATGTCGGGATTGGGCACCCGCCCCACATGGGTGAAGAGCCGCTGCTTGCGGAACTTCATGTTCTCCAGGGCCAGCTTCATGTACTTGAGCTCCGAACGGCGGATGTCCGCGGACTCGATCTTGTGGAGAAGGTGCCGGTTCATGTGTTTGAAGAGGTGGTGAAAACAGATTACATCCTGCAGGCTGCAGTGCTTCTCAAAGTTGTCGGTGTCGGTCTTTATGCCGTAGACCAGGGCCGTGGCCAGCGCCACCGAGGGCCTGATTCCGGCGCTGCGCAGGTACTCCGAAAGGATGGTGGAGGTGGCTCCGTATTCGGGACGGATGTCCACGAAGTCGGCCTCCCAGCCGTCGGTCTCGGGATGGTGATCGATCACCACATCGAAACGAATTTCCTTGAAGGTGGCGTTGTGCGTGGGCTGGGCGTCCACCAGAACCTTCTTGGTGAAGTCGTCGAGGGAGACCTGGCTCTTTTTCACCAGCGGTATCCGCAGGAGCTTTATCATGAGCTGGTTGTTGATGCGGCGAATCTCGTTTATGTGCGCGATTACCACCTGGGAGACCCGCTGGGCCAGGAGGCGCCTGAGGGCCAGGGCACTGGCCAGAGCGTCCGGATCGGCCCATATAAGAATGAGGACCCGATCCTCCCTGCTGAAAAGGGAAAGAAGGGCCTTAAGCCGCTCTCTGTTGGAGCGAAAGCGGGGACGCCTTCCGTTAGAATGATTTGAGCCCATGATTTACAAAAAAAAGCCTCCCTCGTAAAGCGCCAGGGAGGCCGTTTCGTTTGCGTAATAAGTTAAGCCCCCTTTCTCCCAAAAATCAAGATCCCCCCATTCCCTTTTACCGACGATAAAATACACTATATCTCTATGACCGAAGATTATCTCAATAGGCAACTTCTTTTCTTCGAATTCGTACGGAGAAGGACGAAAAGCGAATTCTTCGTGGGTGCGGGCTATGGCTCGGAGGAGGAGAAGGGTGGTGCGAACGGGGCGGAAGATGCGGGGGTCGAGCACATGGAGCTGGAAACCGAAGCAGGTCCGGTCCTTCCACTTGTCGAAGGCGGGGCGGAAGGCCGTGGGTCGCAGGACAACCCCGGGTGGTTTCTCTTCCAGGGCGGAAAGCACCCGCTCGGGTCGCAGCCAGGGGGCTCCGAAGAGTTCGAAGGGGCGGGTGGTGCCCCGACCCTCGGAAAGGTTGGTGCCCTCGAGGAGGACCTGCCCCGGATAGACCAGGGCCGTTTCGAAGGAGGGCATGTTCGGCGAGGGGGGCACCCACGGCAGGCCGGTCTCCCCGAAGAGCTGATCTCGTCTCCAGCCCTCGGCCCTTACCACCCTCAGGGTAAGGGAGAGCCCCCGGCGTTTCCTGAAGAGGAGGGCCGCTTCTGCCGGGGTGAGTCCGTGGCGCAGGGGCATCTCGCAGAGGCCCACGAAGGAAAAGAGGTCCGGAGAGAGCACGGGCCCCTCGAGCCACCCTCCCAGGGGATTGGGACGATCCAGGACGACCACCTCCACTCCGGCCTTCTCCGCGGCCTCAAGGGTGAGGAAGAGGGTCCAGAGGTAGGTATAAACCCGGCACCCCACATCCACGAGATCCACCAGGAGGAGGTCCAGGTCCGCGAGGTGTTCCGGGGAGGGCTTGAGGCGCGGCCCGTAGAGGCTCACCACCGGGACTCCGGTCAGGGGGTCCCGGTGGTCCTCGCCGGGGATCATGTTGGCCTGGGCGGTTCCGTAGAACCCGTGCTGGGGGGCGAAGAGACGCACCAGGTTTTTCCCCAGGGCTTCCCGGAGCACGAGGTGGGCGGGGCGGAGATCCGCGGTGGTGGCGGCCTGGTGGGAGAGTAGCCCCACCCGGCGCCCGCGAAGCCAGCGGGGTGGATCGCTGAGAAGCACCTCGAGCCCTACCCTTACCCTCATGGCCGGGCCACCTGGATCTCGTTCACATAGGCCTTTATTCCTTCGGCGATGCCCCGGGCGATTTCCCGGAGGTATTTTTCCGAGCGCAATCGTCGGGCCTCGGTGGGATTGGTGATGAAGGAGATCTCCACCAGCACCGCGGGCATGCGCGTTCCCACCAGGACCACGAAGGGGGCCTTCTTGACTCCGAGATCGCGCACCCCCCGGTATCTCCGGGAAAGACGCTTCACCAGATGTCTCTGGATCTCCTCGGCCAGGCGCCGGGACTCCTCGACTTTGGCGTTCCGGAGGATCCTTTTCAGCAGATCCTGAAGCTCCGACAGGGAGAGGCGAGAGATGGCGTTTTCCATGGCCGCCACCCGCATGGCCTCGGGGTCGGTGGTGAAGCTGAGGTAATAGGTTTCGATGCCACGGGAGCGCCGGTTGGGGGCGGCGTTTACATGGATGGAGACGAAAAGATCCGCCTTCTTGAGATTGGCGATGGCCGCGCGTTTGAGAAGAGGAATGAAGACATCGCGATCCCGGGTCAGGATGACCTGGCAGCCCAGACAGCGCCGTAACTCCTCGGCCAGGTACCGCGAGACCCTGAGGGTAATGTCCTTTTCCTTTAGTCCGTAAAGGCCGAGGGCCCCCGGGTCGTGTCCCCCGTGACCGGGATCGATCACGATGCGTCTTATTTTGAGTCCGAGCTGTTGAGCCAGGGAATAATGGTTCGGGGACGGAGGTTTAAGGGGGATCTCCCGTTCGGTTTCTTTTTTCGGGGCACTGCGTGGAGGGCTTTCCCCCAGGAGATCTATGACCACCCGGGGGGGATCTCCCAGGTAAAAGACCCGATAGGAGGTGAGGCTCTTCAGGTCCAGCACCACCCGTACGGTGCCGGGGCGATACTGTCCCACCCGGACCCGGGTGAGGAGTCCGTCCTCGATGGGGATTTCCGGTTTGAGGTAGGGAGAGAGCCGGGCCGGAGAGAGGTCCACATAGACCCGGGGAGGTCTTCCGGCGAAGGCCTTCAGGGCGTGGTCCTTAAAGGTTACCCGGGAGGAAAGGTCCACCACCACCCGGCTGTAGTCCTCGCCGGACCAGTGCCGGATCCTTTTCACCGTGGCGGTTTCCTTCGGGGGGGAGGCCTTGTCCGGGGGAGCGGTGTTTTTCGAGGGGGTCTTTCCGGGAGGGGACCTTTTCGGGGGAGCGATTCGAGCGGCCATGTCGCCGGAGGGGTAGCGCTTCAGGATGAGACGCCGCAGGTATTCGGCGGTGACCCGATCCCCGAGAAGTTTCTCGTAGATCTCGGCGGCCTCGAAGAGCGCGTCGTCGGCGAGATTGCTCCGGGGATAGTGCTCCCAGATCATCCGGTAACGGCGCAGGGCCTCCTCGAGGTCCCGGCGAAGGTGGGAGTAGCCGTAAAGGTTGCGATAGAGGCGGGCGGCCCAGATCAGGGCCTTTGGGGCCTCGGGGCTTTCGGGATAGCGCAGGTACACCCGCCGGAAACGATTGATCACGCGGATCCAGTAGCGGCGATAGTGCTGTTTCTTCGGTGAGCGACTGAACTCCTCCAGGGCCTTCCTGGCCGAAAGAAAGGCCTTTTCCGAAGGGGTCAGGGCCTGAGCGGAAAGGGAGAGGACCATAAACCACAGGAAGAGAAAGGCCCGGAGGGCCGAAAGGAGGACTCTCATAGCCCCGATTTTACTAAAAGATCCCGCAGTTCGAAAATCAGGTTCAGGGCCTGCCTGGGGGTGAGTTCCTCGGGGTCCACCGCCAGGAGTTTTTCCCTGAGGGGGAGATAGGGATCGAAAAGGGAAAGCTGGCGCGGATGATCCCTTCCGGCGGGGGGGCGAGGGGGAGGTTCCGCCGCGGCCTTTCTTTCCAGGGCCGAAAGGATTTCCCGGGCCCTTTCCACCACCTCCCGGGGAAGCCCCGCCAGGGCCGCTACCTGCACTCCGTAGGATTCGCTGGCCGGTCCGGGTTGTAGCCGGTAAAGAAAGATAATCCGGTCCTCCCAGGTCTTAACCGCCACATTGTAGTTCCTGGCTGCCGGGAGCTCCCGGGCCAGTTCGGTGAGTTCGTGATAGTGGGTGGCAAAGAGGGTGAGGGCCCCCTTTTCGTGGAGGTATTCCGCCACCGCCCAGGCGATGGCCAGCCCGTCGTAGGTGCTGGTGCCGCGTCCGATCTCGTCGAGGATGACCAGGCTCCTCTCCGTGGCGTTGTGGAGGATGTTGGCGCACTCGGCCATCTCCACCATGAAGGTGGAGCGTCCCCGGGATAGCTCGTCCGAGGCCCCGATCCGGCTGAATATGCGGTCGCAGAGGCCGATGCGAGCGGATTCCGCGGGAACGAAGGCCCCCGTGTGCGCCATAAGCACGATGAGGGCGGTCTGGCGCAGGACGGTGGACTTTCCCGCCATGTTGGGACCGGTGATGAGGACGAGCCGGGCCTCCTCCGGATCGAGCCTCACCGTGTTGGGCACGAAACTTCCCGCCGGAAGCACCCTTTCCAGCACCGGATGTCGCCCCTCCACGATCTCGATACCGGGCTCGGGAACCACCTCGGGACGGACATAGCGGTTCTCCTCGGCCACCTCGGCCAGCGAAACCAGGGCGTCCAGCTCACCCAGGGCCCGGGCCGCCTGCCGGAGTCTCTCGGCCTCACCGCTTACGGCCTCCCTCAACCCGAGAAAGATCTCGTACTCGAGCTCCCGGATCCTCTCGTCCGCGGAAAGCACTCTGGCCTCGAATTCCTTCAGCTCCGGGGTGATGAAACGCTCGGCGTTGGTGAGCGTCTGCTTGCGAATGTAGTCCTTGGGTACGCGGGAAAGGTGGCTCTTGGTGACCTCGAGGTAGTAACCGAAGACGCGGTTGTAGCCCACCTTGAGGTTGGGGATGCCGGTGCGCCGGCGCTCCCGTTCCTCGATTTCGGCGAGATACCTCAGGGCGTTCTCCTTGAGATCCCGCAGTTCGTCGAGCTCGGGATGCACCCCGGGGCGCACCAGCCCTCCCTCCCGGGCCGTGGCCGGTACCTCGTCGAGAAGGGTCCTCCGGAGGCGTTCCTCCAGGTGAGAAAAGTCGGAGAGCCGTTCCCGTATTTCGGAAATGAGCCCTTCTTTTCCGGCAAGGAGGTCCCGGACCTCGGGAAGAGCGGCCAGCGCCTCCCTGAGGGCGACGAGATCCCGGGGGCCGGCCAGACGCAGGGCGCAGCGGGTGGCCAGCCTCTCTAGGTCCGGGATGCGGGAAAGGGCGCCGGCCAGGCCCTCCCGCAGGGTCGCGTCCTCAAGAAGAGTCGTTATCGCCTCCTGACGGGATCGGATGGCGGCAATATCCTTCAGGGGATAGAGGAGCCAGTGGCGCAGGGTGCGGCCTCCCATGGCGGTGCGGGTGCGGTCGAGCACCCAGAGTAAAGAATGACGCACCGAACCGTCGAACTGGTTGCGCGTGAGTTCGAGGTTCCTCTTGGTGGCCTCGTCCAGCACGAGGTAATCCCCGGGGAAGTAGGGACGGGGGGGAGAGATCCGTCCCAGGGCCTCCCGTTCGTTTTCGAGGAGGTATTCCAGAACCGCCCCCACGGCGGAAAGGGCTTCGGGTATTTCCGCAAAGCCGAGGCCGGCCGGATCCTCCACGCCGAAGTGCTCGGAGAGAAGCTCCCGGGCCCTGGCCTCGGAAAAGGCCGCGGCCGGAAGCGGGGTGAAGGCCAGGCCCGGGAGCCCCTCCCTAAGCTCCCGGCGCAGGTCCTCGGGGGCGTTTTCGGGAAGGAGCAGTTCCCGGGGCTCGAGCCGGAACACCTCGTTTACGAGTTCGCGGCGGTCCTCGAAGATCGCGGCCCGGAACTGGCCGGCGGACAGTTCCAGCACGGCCAGCCCCCAGCGTTTACCCGGACGCAGGGCGCATAGATAGTGACTTTCCTTGTCGGAGAGCCCCTCCGGGTCCACGAAAAGGCCCGGGGTGATTACCCGCACCACCTCCCGGCGCACCAGACCCCGGGCCTCCCGGGGATCCTCCACCTGCTCGCAGATGGCCACCTTCTTTCCGGCTTCGATCAACCTGCGGATGTAAGGGGCGGCGTTGGCCACCGGGACTCCGCACATGGGCGCCCGTTGCCCCCCTCCGGCCTCCCTGGAGGTCAGCGCAATGTCCAGGATCCGCGAGGCCTCCTCGGCGTCCTCGAAGAACATCTCGTAAAAGTCCCCCAGCCGGAAAAAGAGGATGCAATCCGGATAACGGTTCTTGACCTCGAAGTACTGCCGGAACATGGGGGTGAGTCTGGTCCGCATGATCTTAAACTTTACCCTGAAACCGGGTCTTACTTAAAGATAGTGGCCGCGTTCCTCGATCCGTCGTCGTACGGCCTCGGGAACCAGATACCGGATGGACCTTCCGGACCGCCGCAGACGCCGGATCTCCGTGGAGGATATGTCCAGGCGCCGCACCTGGAGAAAAAGGACCTCCCGGCCCGGGAAGAGTCTTTTACTGAGGTTCCGGGCTGATTCGAGGTCGAGGTCTCCCCGGTTCACCACCACCAAGGTGGCCAGCTCCGGCAGTCGCCGGAATTCGTGCCAGGTCTCGATCTCGACAAAGGCGTCGAGTCCCAGGATGAAGAAGTAGTCGTGGTCGGGATGCCTGCGGCGCAACTCTTCCAGGGTGTCCACGGTGTAGGAGGGGCCGGAACGCCGTCCCTCTAGATCCAGGACCCGGAAGGCCGGATGTTCCTCCACGGCAAGCCTAACCAGCCTCAGGCGTTCCTCGAAGGGAAGATGCGGTTCCGATCGCTTGTGAGGGGGGACTCCGGCCGGGATGAACCAGACCTCGGAAAGGTCGAGCTTCTCCCGCACCTCCTCGGCCACCCGCAGGTGGCCCAGGTGAATCGGATCAAAGGTCCCGCCCAGAAGTCCCACGCGCATTTGCGTTTTCCGTTCCGGAGATTACGAATAGAATAGGGGCTGGTTCCCAAAAGTCAACGATGAAGAAGGAAAGGCTGGATCGATTGCTGGTGCAGAGGGGGTTTTGCGAGAGCCGGGAGAAGGCCCGGGCCCTCATCATGTCCGGGGCCGTCTGGGTGGACGGACGGCGGGTGGACAAGGCCGGTACCAGGGTGCCGGTCGAGGCCGGGATCGAGATTCGGGGCCGGGGGTTGCCTTATGTCTCCCGCGGGGGGCTCAAGCTTGAGGGGGCCCTGCGGGTCTTCGGTCTTTCGGTGAAGGGTTTCGTCTGTGCGGACCTGGGGGCCTCCACCGGGGGATTTACGGACTGTCTGCTGCGGCACGGGGCGGCCAGGGTGTACGCCGTGGATGTGGGGCGGGGTCAGCTTCACGAGAGATTGCGCCGGGATCCGCGGGTGATCTCCCTCGAGGGGGTTAACGCCCGCTACCTCTCCCCGGGGGACCTCCCGGAGAGGATGGACCTCGTCACCATCGATGTCTCCTTCATTTCCCTGAGAAAGGTTCTTCCCGCCGCGGTACGGATTCTGAAACCCGGGGGGTTCATCCTGGCCCTCGTAAAACCTCAGTTCGAGGTGGGTCCGCGGGAGGTTGGGCGCGGAGGCGTGGTCAGGGATCACGCCAAACACCGTCGGGTCGTCGAGGAAATCTGGCGTTTCGGGGAGGACGAACTGGGGCTCAAGGCCCTGGGCGTGGCCGAAAGCCCGGTGCCGGGGCCGGCGGGAAACCGGGAATTTTTCATTTTGTTTGATAATTCTCCTTTACAAGGATCGAAGGGGTTGGTATTTTGCCAGGAGAAGTCCCAGGAGGAGGTCGGCGGTGAAGATCGTGTTTGATCCCGAGGTGCCGGAGGAACTGCGCGAGGAGATAAAAAACATCGTGGAAGGCGGAGAGATAGAGACTCCCTGCCCTGAATGCGGGGCCTCCGAGGTGTATGTGGCCCTGCTTGGAAAGATCCTGGATGTAAAGTGCTACGATTGCGGGCATTCCTTTGCCGAAATCGAACTGGAGGAGGAGTAGCCAAGCGAAGAATTTTTTAGTCAGATCTTTGAACCTTTTCATGGTAGTTGGTAACTTGACAAACCTTTAGGATTTACCTACCTTCTCCGCATGAAAGAACGGGTGGAGCGGATTTGAGGCGCTTCCTTTTCGCTAACTTGGGGAAGAGGGGTTCTTCATGGAGGGCAGTGCAGGCGGTGCAGTAGGGCTTACCGTAGGTCTACATGGACGCCCGTGGCATCGGTTTCCCCTGTCCAGGCGCCTCAAAGAGAATCTGGGAAAAACCGGGCTTCAACGCACTACCATCCTCCAGGACCTGGCCCTCACCGAGGTGCTGAAGGGGCGGGATCTCATTCTCAAGGCCCGTCGGGGAAGCGGTAAGGGGCTCTTCGTGGTGGTGGCTGCACTCAATCGTCTTTCCGGGGGAAACGGGGATCGGGAATTCTTTCCCCGGGCTCTTATCCTTGCCCCGGAGGCAGCCAGGGTTGTCTTCCTGAGGGAATGGGCCCGGCGACTTAGCGAGGGACTAGAGATTGAGATTACCGCACTTTCCTCGGAGGACCGTCTAACCGATGAGGACCTCCGCGCTCTGGAAAACATAGGAGACCTTCTCATCATCACCCCTGACGGACTCAACCGGGCCCTGAAGTGGCACCTCCTCAAGCTTCACGGATTAAAACTCCTCATTGTGGACGAGCTTGAGAAGATGGTGGCCCGAAGCCTTACTTTCACCAGGCAGCTTCTTCAAAAATTGCCTCCCCCGGAAAGGCGCCAGACTCTGGTTCTCATGGAGGATCTGACCTATCCGGCCCTGGAGGTGGCTGCGGAGATTACCCGGGAACCGGAGGAAATCTATGTGGAGGAAGGGCGGCTGGACTTTTCCTCGGTGGATCTTTCGGTGATTCATATCTCGAAGGAGGAGAAGTTTTCTCTTCTTCTGGGATTGCTAAGGCGAAGGGGCTGGCCTCGGGCCCTTATTTTTGTCAATGAAAAAAGCGAGGCGCAGAAGCTCACCGACGATCTCAAGGCTCTGGGCCTCAAGGCCGTCTTTCTCAAGCCTGAACTTCCGCTTCCACTGCGGCTAAACTTCCTGAAACTCTTTGCCCGTGGAGAGGCCCGCATCATGGTGGCCACCGATGCCGGGTGTCGTTTCATACAGGATCCGGAGCTCGACCTGGTCATAAACTACGACCTTCCGGAGATCCCCAGCGACTTTCTCCAGAGAGCGGCCCGCGTGCGTAAGGCCCCCGGGGAGATCGTCTCGCTCTGCGACGAAACCGGGGCCTTTTTCCTGGAAGGCATTGAGGAACTCATCGGAAAGCGCATGAGGGTAATCTTCCCCGAGCCTGAGGAGGAATGGCTGATCTCCCCGGCGGAGGTGCGGGAGGAACTGGGTGGCTCCGGTCGTCCCCCGGCGAGGGCTCCGCGGGTCAGACGGGGAAAATTTCGTCCCCGCAGCCGTCGTTAGGAATATTTGACGGAGTCCCTCCTTCTGAGCTATCCTTGACAAAAAACCAGAGAGGGGGTGCGGTCGTGTCTGAAGATCTCAAGAAGATGTATCGCACCATCAGGGGAGATCATTTTCCTCCGGAGATCCGGATCACCTTTGGCGATCAGACGCTGGTCTATCGGAAGAGGACCTGGAAGATCGAGGTGGAACCGGGAGTGGTGGAGGAACGGGGTCTGCGCTACGGAGAAAACCCCGACCAGGAGGCCGCTCTCTACGAGCTGGTAAACGGAAACCTGGTGCTGGGGGAGTGCGAGTTCATCTCTCCGGGACGGGGGCTGGTCTCGAGCCTCCGCGAGGAGGACATGCTGCAGTTCGGGAAACACCCCAGCAAGACCAACCTTACCGATGTGGACAATGCCCTCAATGTGTTGCGTTATTTGAGCCGTCATCCCTGTTGCGTGATCGTGAAGCACAATAATCCCTGCGGGGTGGCTTACGGGGATAGCATTGCTGAGGCCTTTGTGCGGGCCTTTCGGGCGGATCGAATCGCGGCCTTCGGCGGGGCCATAGCCCTTAACCGTCCGGTGGACAAGGCCTGCGCCGAGGCCATAAGCGAGCAATACTTCGAGGTGGTGGCCGCTCCGGAGTACGAAGAGGGTGCGGTGGAGATCCTGAAAAAACGGCCCAACCTGCGCATCATCCGGATAAAGCGCATGGATCGTCTCGAGGAGTACTGGGGACTTCCGGTGGTGGAGTTCAAGAGTCTCATGGACGGGGGCATCATCATCCAGCAATCCCAGATCAACAGGGTCAGAGGACCGGAGGACCTCAGGCCCGCATTGGCCACGAAGCCCGACGGGACTGAGGTGCGCTGCAAACGCGAACCCACCAAACGCGAGATCGAGGACATGATCTTCGGCTGGGCGGTGGAAATGGGGGTAACCTCCAACTCCGTGCTCTTCGTGAAGGACCGGTGCACTGTGGCCATCGGAACCGGGGAACAGGATCGGGTGGGGGTTACCGAGATCGCTATTTTCAAGGCCTATACCAAGTACGCCGATCTATTGTGTTACGATCGCTACGGAATTTCCTACAAGCAACTGGAATTGGAGATCCGCAGAGGAGAGCGTCCGGAGAGCCAGAAGATAGAAATCGACGAGGAGACCAGGGCCGCTCGGGCGGGGCTTCCCGGCTCGGTGATGGTCTCCGACGCCTTTTTCCCCTTTCGGGACGCGGTGGATGTGGCCATAAGAGAGGGCATCTCGGCCATCATTCAGCCCGGGGGTTCGCTAAGGGACTGGGAGTCCATCGAGGCCTGTAATGAGGCCGATCCTCCGGTGGCCATGGTCTTTACCGGTCAGAGGGTGTTCAAGCACTAAAACGAACATTTTAGGTTGACAATTGCGGACTGAATAAGATAGTTTGGTGTCGAGTCCCGGGTGCCTCGGGCCTGGAAGGCTCGGGGGTAAACGGGAAGCCGGTGAGAATCCGGCGCTGGCCCGCAACCGTGACCGGGGACGAAAGCCGCTGGGAGGCCGGCTACCCGGCCTCCTCGCCCGGGCGCTCAAGGGGCGAAGGCCCCGAGGGTTTCCGGGTGGGCGGTCGGAGGGCAAGCCTCCGGCCGTGACAGGCCACTGGGTGGGCCACGGGCCCGGAGGGTCCGTAGGTCGCCCGGGAAGGCGCGGCGAGTAGGACGATCCGGAAGCCGGGAGACCGGCCCGGGGCCGCAGGAGCGGCGGGGTACGGCGAGGACTCCGACCCGACCGCCGACGAAGCGGTCCCTCCTCGCGTGCCCCCCTGAAAAATCAAAAAAGGGGGTGCTATTATGAAAAACCTCTGGTTGATACTGGGTATGGGGGTGTGTTTTCTCATGTCTATGGTGAGCTCAATTCGGGCCGGGGCCATATCCTACACCCAGATCCGGCATCAGAAGCTCCGGGAGAAACCGGCCATCGTGCTGTGTGCCTTCGGAACCTCCACCAAGGCGCAGGTCACCTTTGATCTCCTGGAAAAACGGGTCCGGCGGGAACTTCCCGGCTACGAAATCCGGTGGGCCTTTACCTCGGAGGTCATCCGGGAAAAGATGAATCGAATTTATGCCAAACGGGGCCTCGATAGAAGACTCCACAGTCTTCAGGAGGTTCTGGCGGCACTTCATGCCGAGGGCTACCGGCGGGTGGTGGTGCAACCGCTCCACATCTTCCCCGGTCTGGAATACGAAAATGTGGTGGAGATCTGCGATCGTTTTCCCGATCTCCGGATCGTAGTGGGAGAGCCCCTTCTATTTCGCTGGGAATATGTGAGGGAGGTGCTGGAGGCGCTCTCCAGGGAGTTCCTGCCCCCGGGGGAGGGGGTGAACATTCTGGTGGCCCACGGCACGGATGTGACCATAAACGGGGCCAACATCACCTATCTGGGGCTGGACTGGCTGGTGCGTCATCACTGGTCCAATGTGCTGGTGGGCACCGTGGAGGGGGTGCCTGATGCCGAGAGCGTCCTCCGGGAAGCCGTAAAGTATCCCGGGAAACGGGTCCGCTTCATTCCCTTCATGTTCGTAGCCGGCGATCACATCATGCACGACATCATGGGTCGCGGCGAGGGAGAGGAGAAGAGCTGGCGCGAGGTGGTGGAGGAGGCCGGAAAGGTGGCCGAGTGTGTGACCACCAGGGTGAACGGTAAAACCTACTACAAGGGCCTGGGCATGTATCCCGAGGTGCAGGAGTTTTTCGTGCGCCAGATCAAGCGTTCTCTGGAGATCCTGGAGAAGTACTGAGGGAGGGAGGGGATGCGCCCGAGGCTTTACGGGGTGGGGGTGGGGCCGGGGGATCCCGAACTCCTGACCCTCAAAGCGGTGAGAGTGCTCGGGGAAGCGGCCCATGTCTTCGTGGCTTCCTCCAGCCGGAACGACCATTCGCTGGCCCTCCGGGTGGCGGAGGCTCATCTGAAGAAAGGGGTGCCGGTGGAGCGTCTTTCCTTTCCCATGACCCGCGAGCGTCGTCTCCTGGAGGAGGCCTGGGAGACAAACGCCCGTCGTGTGGCGGAGGTCCTTTCCTGCCGGGAACCGGTGGTTTTTCTCACCATGGGGGATCCGGCCCTTTTTTCCACCTTCGGTCATCTGGCCCGCAGGGTCAGGGAGATTCTCCCCGAGGCGGAGATAGAGATGGTGCCGGGCATCACCGCGGCTCAGGCGGCGGCGGCGCGCCTCAGGATCCTGCTGGCCGAAGGAGAGGGGGCCTTTGCCATCGCCAGCGCCCTGGCCGAGGAAGCTACCCTCAGGAAATTGGCCACGGAGTTCCCCGCCTTCGCCCTCTACAAGGTTTATCGCCGGGCCGGGGAGGTGCTCCGGATAATCGAAGACCTGGGACGCCTGGACGAGACCCGGGCCGTTTCCTTCTGCGGCTTCCCGGAGGAAAAGGTTTACGCCGACCCCCGGGATCTCCTCACCTCAACCCCACCCTACTTTACCCTCCTCCTGGTAGGCGGAGAGTCCCTTGACTGAGTAACACTTATTTATAAAATGTGACACAAAATTTCCGGAAGGGGGTTTTTATGAGGAGAGTGGTTTTGCTGGGGATTCTTTTCTGGGTGGTGCTGAGTTTAGGGGCGGCCCTGGCCGCGGATCCGGAGGTGGAGGAGCTGAAGAGGATGCTCCGGCAGGTGATGGAGGAGAACCGGAGGCTTGCCGAGCGGGTCTCGGAGCTTGAGCGCAGGCTTGCGGCCTACGAGAGGGAGCGCAGTCCGGTGGCGGAGACCGCGGCCACCGGGGCCGAGAGACCCTGGTACGAGAGGGTGGAGGTGGGGCTTTCGGTGGCCGGTCTGGTGCAGGGGGTGGTGGGCGTGGACAGGGAGGCGGCCAACCTTCACGCCCACGGCGGACGGGAGCCGGCCGGGAACATAGGGCCGGTCATAACCGACGAGGACAAGGCCTACGGGGCCGCGGCGGTGGATCTGGAGCTTTCCGCGGAATTTTCGGAAAGGGATAGGGCCTATGTGCTCCTTGAGATGGGCTCGGGTAAGAATCCGGACTCCGAGGTGCCGTCGTTTTCGGGGATCGTGGACGAGGCCCTTTCCATGGTGCCGGTGGAGACCGAGGACGGGGATGTGCGGGTGAGCGAGGCCTGGTACGAGAGGGAGTGGGCCTTCGGGAGCGGGAGGTTCAGGTTCCGGTTCGGGAAGATCGACATCACCACGGAGGTGGACCAGAACGCCTACGCCAACGACGAGAACGGGCAGTTCATGAGTCCGGTCTTCGTGAACAACGCCGCGGTGGAGTGGGCCTCCTACAGCTTCGGGATGGTGGCCAGTTACGAGACGGAGAGGTGGGCCCTTACCCTGGGCTACGAGGACGCGGATTCGAGCTGGGACAACCTCTTTGACTATCCCTTTCTGGTGGGGCAGCTTGCGGTAAGCACTGAATTTCTGGGTCGGCCGGGAAATTATCGGTTCTATGTGTGGTATCAGGGGGAGAAGCACCTCGAGTGGGACGAGCTTGAGGACTATTTTGCCTCCGGTGGGGCCCGGAGCCCGGAAAACGACAAGGCGGCCTGGGGATTCGGGTTGTCCTTTGATCAGGAGGTGGCCGAGGGCGTGGGGGTGTTTTTGCGCTACGGATGGCGGGGTGGAGATCTTGCGGGCTACTGGAACGGGGATCTTACGGATCTGGACTTTTCCTACGGGTTTGAGCAGGCGGCGAGCGCAGGAATATCGGTTTCCGGAAGGTTATGGGGACGCGAGGGGGACGAGCTGGGGCTTGGTGTGGCCTGGTTCGGGATTTCGGACGATTACGAGGACTACTGGGAGGCGAAGGGGGTATATGCGGCGCGGCTGGGGTTTGATCCGCACATGCACCGGCACGAGGCCCGGGACGAGTGGCACCTGGAGGTCTATTATCGTCTGAAGGCGGCGGAGCATCTGGCCCTGACCCCGGACCTTCAGTACACCTGGAACCCGGCCGGTCTTCGCGACGACGGCTTCTGGGTCTTCACCCTCCGGGGAGTGTGGGAGTACTGAATTCGAGAGGGGGCTCAGGCCCCCTCTTTTTCCCCCTCGCGCCACTCGATCTCCACTTCCAGTGCATACTTGGTCTTTCCCGGTTTGGTCTTGGTTTCGGCCTTGATTTCAAGAATCAGATTT
The DNA here is from genome assembly GCF_019688735.1 of Thermosulfurimonas sp. F29. Lineage (NCBI taxonomy): Bacteria > Pseudomonadati > Thermodesulfobacteriota > Thermodesulfobacteria > Thermodesulfobacteriales > Thermodesulfobacteriaceae > Thermosulfurimonas > Thermosulfurimonas sp. F29. The sequence continues at coordinate 284,658 of NZ_JAIFYA010000001.1, read as the reverse complement.
TCCGGGAGAGTCAGGGTGGTCTCCTGCGAATCTCTCTTTAAGGTTACCGTGCCGGAAGCTACGCGGTCGGCCAGCTCCCGGAAAAAGGTCGCCACCTCCTCCCGCGTTCTGGGTTCCTCGCTTTTGAAAAGGACCTTCTTTTCGCTCATGCTTTAACCTCCTCCTTTTACGATTATCTGGGAGACCACCTCGGTTAACCCTTCCAGGACCATCTGCACCGCCACCACCGCCAGGATGAGCCCCATGAGACGGGTCATCACCCCGATCCAGTAAGGGCGCAGACGCTTGGTGAGGATTTCTCCGTAAACGAAACAGAGGTAGGTGGCCAGGCACACCAGTCCGAAAATACCGATGATCGTGAAGATTCGAACGAGGTCCGTCTGTCTCCCCACCAGGGAAAGGGCGGTGGTGATGGTCCCCGGCCCGGCCAGAATGGGCGTGGCCAGGGGGGTCACCGCTATGTCCTCCGCGGACTCGGCCTCTTCCTCCGTGGGATGATGCTGATGAGATCGTTTGGCCCGTACCAGATGATAGGCAATCATGAAGACCAGAATTCCTCCGGCTATCCGAAAGGCCGGAAGGGTGATCCCGAATAGACGAAAGATGAAGTTGCCTCCCAGGGTAAATATCGTGACGATGAAGAAGGCCCAGAGGGTGGCGGTGCGGGCGATCTTGATCCTCTCCTCCTCGGGAAATTCGTCCACGAGGGAAAGAAAAATGGGAGTGTTGCCCACGGGATTCATGATGGCGAGAAAACTCACCAGGGCCTGCAGCGTGAAGACCAGGAAATGATCCTTTCCCATCAACTCCAAATTGTAAGTCTTCCGCGCCACTTTGAGAAGGACTAAAAAATTTCCGTTTCCGTGGGATCGGTGACGAACCGGAAATCTTGCATCGTTCGATACATTCCTTATCTTCCCGGAAGGTCATGGAGGTGGTCCTCGAGGTCAAAGGTCTCTCCAAGGAATTTGCGGAAAAGCGGGCCCTTTCGGGCCTGAGTTTCCGCCTGAGGCGGGGAGAGTTCCTGGGAATTATCGGCCCGAACGGAGCCGGAAAGACCACGCTCCTCAACTGCCTCCTCGGCCTGGTGACTCCCACGGAGGGGGAGATCCGATTTTTCGGCCTCGAGCTGGAGAAACACCGGACGCACATCCTCTCCCGCATCAACTTCGCCTCAAATTATGTGGGGCTCCCTCTTTCCCTCACGGTCTTTGAAAATCTCCTGGTTTACGGTCTGCTCTACGGGGTCCCGGGAATAAGGACCCGGGCCGAGCAACTGCTCAGGCTTCTGGATCTCTGGGAAATGCGGGATCAGAAGACCCGTCACCTTTCTTCGGGACAGATGATGCGCCTCTGTCTGGCCAAGGCCCTGATAAACGATCCGGAGGTCCTTCTCCTCGACGAACCCACCGCCGGACTCGATCCGGAAATGGCGGAAAAGGTGCGCCGCCTTATCCGGGAATATCAGCGAAAACGGGGACTTTCGGTCATCTTCACCTCTCACAACCTTCGCGAGATGGAAGACCTTTCGGATCGAGTTATCCTTCTCAACGAGGGCCAGATTCTCACCGAGGGCTCCCCCGAGGATCTCTGTCGCAGGTTCGGGGGCCGGGATCTCGAGGAGGTCTTCTTTAAAGCCCTTCACCGGAAAGAGGATCCTCATGGTTAGTTTCAGGCGTATTCTCGGAGTGGTAGCGCGCCAGGCATTCCTCTACCGGCGAAGTTTCAGCCGGATCCTGGACCTCTTTTACTGGCCCACCATGGACATCCTGCTCTGGGGATTCCTTACCCTTTACCTGGAGCGGGGTTCCTTTCAGCCTCCCCGGTTCGTCTCCTTTTTCCTCGGGGCCCTTATCCTCTGGCACCTCCTCTACCGTTCCCAGCTGGCGGTCTCGGTCTCCTTTCTGGAGGACATCTGGTCGCGGAACCTTCTCAATGTCATGGTAGCTCCCCTCTCGCTGGCCGAATATGTGCTCGGACTCGTCCTGGTAAGCCTGATTAAGGTGAGTCTCGCCTTCGGGATCATGAGCGGGCTGGCCGGACTTTTCTACGGCTTCAATCTCTTCAGACTGGGCCTGAGCCTCGTTCCCTTCGTCCTGAGTCTTCTCGCCCTGGGATGGAGTATCGGTTTCGTGACCATGGGCCTCATTTTCCGCTTCGGCCAGGAGGCCGAGATCCTGGCCTGGGCCCTTATCTTCGTTTTTCTACCGCTTTCGGCGGTTTTCTATCCCCTGGAGGTGCTTCCGGACTTCCTTCAGAAGTGGGCCTGGTTCACTCCCTCGGCCCATGTCTTTGAGGGGATGCGGGAGGTCGTCACCCGGGGGACCTTTCCGGCCAAACACCTCCTCTGGGCGGCGGGTCTCAATGTCGTCTATCTCGCCTTCGGGATCTGGTTTCTTTACCGCCAGTACGAATACGCCCGAAGAAACGGTCTCATCCCGAAGATAGGAGAGTGAGAAGTCCAGAAAGATCAGAGATTACGAAATCCGGCTCGGCCTCAACCGGGAGCGTGGCCCCGTAGGGGTCCCTCCCCGGGCGTTTGACCCAGCAGGTAGTGAGTCCCAGCCTCCGGGCCGGCACTATGTCGTGGAAGAGACTCTGCCCCACATGAAGGATCTGCGACCGGGGTGCCCCCATCCTGCGAAGCATTAACTCGAAAATTTCGGGATCGGGTTTGTAAGTTCGGACCTCCTCCGCGATCACCACCAGATCAAAGGCCACGGAGAAGAGTCTCATGGTTTCGGACAGAAGATCCCGGTCGGTATTGGAGATGAGGGCCAGTTTTACTCCCCGGTCCTTTAAGGAAAGAAGAGTTTCGTTAACCTCCGGGAAAGGACGCCAGTTCGGGAGAGTCTCAGCCAGAAGGTATTCCTCGGAGGGTCTCAACTCAAAGCCCAATCTTTCCGCCAGAGCCCGCAGAACGAGTTTCAACACCTCCCGGTAGGGACGGTAGTTTTTTTCGAAGTGGCTTTCCAGTTCCCCGTAAAGTCTCAGAACTTTTAAGGGATCCACCTTAAGAGCCGACCTTTTAAGAAGGGGTTTTAAGGTATTGAGGATACCCTTTTCCCAGTCGATAAGGGTTCCGTAGCAGTCAAAGGAAATCCATAAAAACCGACTCCTCTTCATGGTTTCCCCTTTCTTTAGGGATCGGGGCTTCGATTCTCAGGCAATACTATAAGCCAAAAATGTAAATCCTTCGGGGCATCTTGAGAAGGCGGGGAAAACATGTTAAGGAGCCTCAAATCTCCCGGCAAGGAGTTCGCTCCATGGAAAGGAAGATCAGGAAGATCCTGGTGGCCAACCGCGGAGTCCCGGCGGTTCGGATCATGCAGACCTGCAGGGACCTCAAGATTCCCACGGTGGCGGTTTACAGCACGCCGGATCGTCTGAGTCTCCATGTGTTCATGGCCGACGAGGCCGTGCACATCGGGGAGGGGCCTCCCCTCAAGTCCTACCTGAACATGGATCGAGTGATTGAGGCGGCCCTTTCCACCGGGGCGGATGCGGTGCATCCGGGCTGGGGGTTTCTGGCCGAAAACGCCGAATTCGCCCGGAGGGTCATCGAGGCCGGATTGATCTGGATCGGTCCCAACCCGGAGATCATCGCCCTGATGGGGGACAAGAAGGCGGCCAAGGAGGTGGCCAAACGGGCCAATGTGCCCACCATTCCGGGCATCGAGGACCCCAAAAGTCCAGAGGAGATTCTTTCCTGGATGGAACGGGAGCGCATCGACTTTCCCATCATGCTCAAGGCCGCCCTGGGCGGGGGCGGAAAGGGCATGGTCAAGGTGGAAAGCGCGGAGGAGCTCCCGCAGAAGTTCTCCCACGCCCAGTCCGAGGCCTACAAGGCCTTCGGAGACTCGAGTCTCATAGCCGAAAAGTACATCGAACGCGGCCGTCACATCGAGGTACAGATCGTTGGTGATAAACACGGTCACATCGTGCACCTCTTCGAGCGGGAGTGCACCATTCAGCGGCGCAACCAGAAGATCATCGAAGAAACGCCGGCCCCTTCCCTCGACGACGACCTGCGCCAGGAGATCTGTTTCACCGCCGTGCGCCTCATGCGGGAGATCGGTTACGACTCGGCCGGCACGGTGGAATTCCTCCTGGACGCCGCCACCCGAAAGTTCTACTTCCTGGAGGTGAACACCCGCCTCCAGGTGGAACACGGGGTTACGGAGCTGGCCACGGGGCTCGACATCGTGGACCTCATGATCCAGATCGCCGAGGGCCGACCCCTTCCCTTCCACCAGAGGGACATCCAGAGCAACCGCTGGGCCATCGAGTGTCGTCTCACCGCCGAGGATCCCCGGACCTTCGCTCCTTCGTTCGGCACCATCACCCGGCTCCAGATCCCCGACGGCCCCAACATCCGTATCTCCAGCGGGGTTTACGAGGGGGCGGAGATCCCCCCCTACTACGATTCCATGTTCATGCTCATCATGAGCGCCGGGGCCGATCGCGACCAGGCCATCCGGGTCATGGATCGGGCCCTTTCCCGGGGTCTGCGCGTGGAAGGGGTGAAGACCATTGCCCCCCTCCTCATAAGCATCATCCGGCATCCGAAGTTCCGGGCCGGTGAATTTTCCACCCGTTTCATCGAACATCATCTGGAGGAACTTGTTTCCGCCTTCAAGGAAACGGATCCCGACGAGGAGGTATTGAAGATCGCCCGGTATGTGGCCGAGATCTCGGCCCTGGGCCCGCAAAGCTGGATGTAAGGGATCAATTATGAGACAGGCGAGCCTTTTTCCTCTCCCGTTCGGTACGAAAACCGAAGTAGAGGGCTATGAGTATGCCCCCCAGGGCCGCCGCATAAGCCATCCACAGGCTAAACATCTTCTTCCTCCATCATCCCTTTTTTTAAGGCCACGAAACCTACCCCTACCGTCAAAAGGTAAAGCAGTGCCCCGGAGAGGGCCAGCAGACGCGAGCTCGGTTTTAAAAGAGGTTGCAGCACCAGGGTGGCCAGGAGTACAAGGCTTACCTTCAGGAGGTAATCTCCTACTTTTTCCCACATATGACGAGAATATCACGCCCGGTTTCATCTATCAACGGAAAAGGAGGGCCCCATGGATCTCATTCGCATAAAACCCGGCATGAAACCCGCCGAAATCGTAAAAATTTTGAGGGAAAGCGATCGCGTCTTCTTTACTTCCACTTCTCTTCGCGACGCCGGCCAGTCCGACTACAAGAATCGACACCGCCTGATCGACCTCAAGACCCTGTGCCCCATTTACAACGAGATGGGACTTTTCAGTGCGGAGTGTCACGGCGGGGCCCGGTGGCATGTGGGGATCATGAACCGGCGGGAGAGCCCCTTCGAGGAGCTGCGCACCTACCGCCGTCTCATGCCCAATGTCATGCTCCAGACCCTGATCCGGGAGACCAACCTCTGGGGCTATCGGCCCTATCCCCGGAATGTCATCGAGTATGTGGTCTCGCGGGTGGACATCGACCTCTGGCGCTGTTTCTCGTTTCTTAACGACATCCGGAACATGCGCACGGTGGCCGAAGTGGTGATGAAACGGGGCAAGCTCTTCGAGCCGGCCATCTCCTTCACCGACGCCGAGTGGGCCGACAACGCCTACTACCTCCGGGTGGTGGACGAGATCGTGGCCCTGTGCGGGGGAACCGACGAGATCATCCTCTGCATCAAGGACATGGCCGGGGTGGGCAGCCCCGAGCGCATCCGCAGCCTGGTCTCGGCCATCAAGGACAAGTATCCGGATCTGGTGATCCACTATCACCGGCACGCCACCGACGGCCTGGCCCTTCCGGCCTATCTCGCCGCGGTGGAGGCCGGGGTGAAGATCATAGATGTGGAGGAGGATTCCCTCTGTCGGTTCTACGGCCAGCCTCCCATGCTCTCGGCCTACGCCTATCTCACCGAGGCCGGCTTCAGGGTGAACCTCAACCCCCGGCTTGCGGAACTGGCGGTCCAGAAGGTGCGGGACTGGATCAATTACTACGACTGGGCGGAGTCTCCCTTCAAGGGCTTCGACTACACGGTGGTCAAGCACCGTATGCCCGGCGGAGCCTTTCCCTCCTCCTTCGAACAGGCGGAGAAGAACGGCTTTCTGCACCTCATGCCCTACATCCTCGAGCTCATGTCCTACTACAACCGCATCGTGAAGTATTTCGATGTTACGCCCGGCTCGCAGATCACCTGGGTGACCTGTTCGGGTATAGTCAACCGCTACGCCAAGGAACACGGCGAGGCCGGGGTGCGTCACATCCTGGACCTCCTGCGGCGTTTCGTGGAGGAGAAGAACGGTGACTTCGAAGCCATGAGCGAGGAGGAGAAAGAGGAACTCCTCGAGCTCTTTAAGACCGCCCCCGGGGACTTCAAGAACCTCATCCTGGGAAAGTACGGGCGGTTGCCTGCGGGTTGGCCGGACGAGTGGGTCTATCGGAGTGCTTTCGGGGATCAGTGGCAGGAGAAACTCTCCGAGCGCACGGAGGAGAGTCCGCTTGAGACCGTGCCGGAGCTCGATCTGGATAAGGCCTTTGCCGAACTCAAGGAAAAGCTGGGCCGGGAACCCACGGAGGAGGAGTTCATCATCTATCTCATGCACCCCAAGGACGCCCTGGGGTTTTTCGAGTTCTTCGAAAAGTACGGCGAGGCTTCCTATGTACTGCCCACGCCGGTCTTTCGCTACGGCCTGCGCAAACCCGGGGATAAAGTGGAGTTCACCTTTCAGGGCAAGCCCTACACCATCGAGCTGGTCTCGGTGGGAGCGGAGCACGACGGGGTCGTGCATGTGGTGGTGAAGATCAACAACAAGACCCGGGTCTTCGAGGTGGCCACTCCGCGCGTGAAGAAGAAAGAGGTGCGCATGGCCAAGGGTCCGAACGAGATCGGCTCCCCCATCAAGGGGAATGTGTGGCGTCTGGGTAACCCCAAGCGGGGCGAACTCAAGGTGGGCGACATCTATCACAAGGGCGAGGAGATCGCCAACCTCGAGGCCATGAAGATGGAGACCCCGGTCTATGCGCCCTTCGACTGCGTGATCGAGGAGATCTGCGTGAAGGTGAACGAAAGCGTGGTGGAGGGGCAGCTCCTCTTCGTGGTGAAACCCCTCGAGGAGTACAGCCCCCGGGAGGCTCAGGCCAACCTGGGCGAGGAGGTCAAGGATTAATCAGTAAATGTCCCGGAGAAGGTCGGCGAGCATGGCCCGGGCCACCTTCTCCGGGGCCACCCGATAGGCCCCGCTTTCTATTTGCCGCCGGAGGGCCTCCACCTTCTCCTCCCGCACCTCGGGTATCTCCTGGGCCCGGTTGCGGGCCTCCTCTACCATCCGCCGCGACCGCAATTCCACCCTGTCGCCCGCTTCGGTGACGGTGTTTTCCGGACGACCGGACGGAACCCGCTCCGGCCGCGGCCCCTTCCCGGAACGCTCCACCCCCCTGGCCGGGGTCTGCAGGTAGGGAAGTACATCTTTTACCTTCATGGCTATTCTCCTTCCCGGGATTGAATTTCGGCAAGCTTCCGACGCGCTTCCTCCGAAATGCTCACCCGATCCTCCGAGCGCTCAACCTCCTTTTTGCGCAAAAGAGGACTCTTTAACCCTTTCCTCTCGTATATTTTAATAACCTCTTTCAGATCAGGAAAGTTTATGCTCATGGTCCTCTTGCACCCGCACCTCTTCTATTATTTAATATCGGCAGGACCTCCCAAAACTTTAATCCCATGAACGGGTTTTTGAAGATCCTCAACATGGCTCTTTCCTCCCCCCTTTACTTCCGGGATGGAATGTTTACCCCTTATAAGGGGCCCCCGCAGGGCATCCGAAGAGCGGGTGCCGGGGCGGCGGGGACGCCTCCGGAATTCGTCCTGTGGGGAAAAAGCCCCCAGGGGTATTACCGACATTTTACCGAACCAGAGAGGTTTTACCGGGGGCTCATCGTGGACCGGACCATTTAGAGGGAGGGGTGGCCATGCGGGAGCTGGCCCGTTTTGAGGATCCGGTGAAAAGGCAACCTCTGAGGCTTGCGGTGTTCGAAATAGACGAGGTAAAGGTTCCCCCCTTCCAGAGAGACATTTCCGAGGGCCTGAAGAAGCACCTGGAGCTCGCCATCGAGAAGCTGGGATTCATCACCCCCATAATCGTGTGTCCCCACGAGGGGGCTTACTATGTGGTGGACGGTCAGCACCGTCTGGAGGCCCTGCGGGATCTGGGAGCCAGAGAGGTGGTGGCGGTGGTGGCTCCGGAGGAGCTCTACCTCAGCATCCTGGAGTTCAACACCGAAAAACCCCCGAATGTGAAGGAAAAGTCCCGGCAGGCCTACCGGCTCTTTCAGGAGTTCCTGCGGGAAAATCCCGAGACCATTGAGGCCGATCTCTTCACCTACTTCAAGGAACCCCAGTTTCTCACCTTCGGTTTCGTGCTGGAGGAAATGGAAAATCGGTTCCCGGCCAGTTTCTACGAGAGCCTGCTGGCGAAGATCGACCGTTTCCTTGAGGAACCCCTTTCGGAGGCCGCCGAGGAGCGGCGCCGCCGGGCTCAGGCCCTGGTTGACCTGAACCAGGAGGTGAACGCCAAGTACGCCGAACTGGGCTGGACCAATGCGCTGCTCAAGGGAGAGATCGTGCGCAAGGCCGTACAGCGGGCCTACGGAGTACGGGTGCGCACCATAGAGGACGAGTATTACGACGCCCTTTCCCGGGTGAAGGAGGCCGTACGGGAGCTCGGGCCGACGGACTTCGGCGGGATGGAATGAGACCGGACTTTACCCCCTGCCTGCGGCCTCTGGATGTGGTTCCGGTGGAATGGGAGGGGCGACCCTCCCTCATTCTCCGCGATCCCCTGGGCTACAGCGAGGAATTCCTGGTGGTTCCCCGGGTGCTGGCTCCCCTTCTCTCTCTGATGGACGGTCGGCACGACCTGCGGGACCTTCAGGCCGCCGCTACCCGCACTCTGGGACGCCTGGTCATGCTCGAGGAGGTCGTTTCCCTGGTGGAGAGACTGGAGGCCTGCGGTTTCCTGGAGGGGGAGACCTTCGAGCGTCTCCGGGAGGCCGCGGAGGCTTCCTGGCGCAACGCCTCCGTTCGTCCCCCCGCCTGCGCCGGCCGTTCCTATCCCGCCGAACCGGAGGCTCTCAGGAAGTTTCTGGAGGGGATCCTGGCCCGCGAGGTCCCTTCGCCCCGGCAGGCCCCCCGGGTGCTGGTGGCCCCGCACCTCGACCTCTCCTCTGGGGCCCGGGGCTTCGCCGCGGCCTACCGGGCTCTTTCTCTTCCCCGGGGAGCCCGGGTGCTTCTTTTCGGAACCGGTCATCACCTGTCCCATCCCCTCTCGGTGCTCACCAAGGACATGGACACCCCCCTCGGGGTCGTGCCGGTGGACCGGGAGGCGGTGGACTTCCTGTGCCGGAGGGTCTCCCGCCCCTTCCCCGACCACTTCTCTCACCGAAACGAACACTCGCTGGAATTCCAGGCCCTGTTTCTGAGGTATCGTTTCGCGGACTTCAGGGTGGTGCCCATCCTTTTCGGACCGGTGGAGGGTTACCTCTCCGAGGGAAGGGACCCCTTTGAGGCGGAACCTCTTTACCGGGAATGGCTTTCCGCCCTTCGGAAACTCCTGGACGAACGCACCTGTCTGGTGCTGGGCATAGACTTTGCCCATCTGGGCCTCCGGTACGGTGATCCCTTCCCGGCGGGCGAAAGGGAAGGCCGCGAGGCCCTCCGCCGGGATCGAGCCCTCCTTGAGGCCCTGTTTTCCGGGGATTACCCGCGGTTTTTCCTCGAAGCCCGGCAAAGTCTCCCCTTCAAGATCTGTGGACTGAGCGTTCTCCTCTTTACGGCCCGGATGCTTTCCGGTCTGGATCTGCGGGGGGAAATATATCACCAGGAGGCGGTGCCCTTCGGTCCGGGTTCTCTCGTCTCCATCGCTGCGGCGGGAATTTACCGGTGATGCGCCTGGATCGTTTCCTCGCCGAAGCCGGGCTGGGCTCCCGCAGGGAGGTGAAAAAGCTGATCCTTAAGGGCCGTGTGACCGTAAACGGAAGGCGGGTGCGGGATCCCGCCTATCGGGTCCGGCCCGGCGAGGAGGTGACCCTGGACGGAGAACCGGTACCCACTCCTCAGGGACCCCGGTACTTTCTCCTTTACAAGCCCCGGGGCTATGTGACCTCCACCCGTGATCCTCATCCCACGGTAATGGAGTTTTTCCGGGATGTGCCCCGGGCCGAAAGGCTTTTCCCGGTGGGCCGACTCGATCGGGATGCCGAAGGGCTCCTCCTCGTAACCGACGACGGGGAACTGGCCCACAGGCTCCTTCACCCCAGGTATCGCGTTCCCCGGGTCTACCGGGTCCGGGTAAGAGGTGAGTTTCCGGAGGAGAAGCTTCGCGCCTTTGAGGAGGGGTTCGTCCTGGACGGCCGGAGGACCCTTCCGGCCCGGGCCCGGATCCTGGAAAGAGGCGAGGAGGACACTCTTCTCGAAATAACCCTCTTCGAGGGCCGGCATCATCAAATAAAACGCATGTTTCGGGCCCTGGGGTTTGAGGTGATCGGCCTGAAAAGGGTGCGCTTCGGTCCTCTGGAACTCGGCCACCTGCGCCCGGGAGAATTCCGGAAACTTAGTCCGGAAGAGATTCAGAGACTGAAACTTACCACCGCATCAGCACGGAGGCCCAGGTGAAGCCCCCCCCGAACGAGACCATGAGGACGAGATCGCCTTCTTTAAGTCGCCCCTCCTCCAGGGCCTCGTCGAGAGCGATGGGGATGCTGGCCGCTGAAGTGTTGCCGTAGCGGTGTATGTTTACGAAGACCTTTTCCGGCGGAAGTTCCAGCCGTTCCCGGAGGTATTCTATTATGCGGATGTTGGCCTGATGAGGGATGAGAAGGTCCAGTTCCCCGGGGGCCACCCCGGCGGTCTCAAGGGCCTCCATGGCCACGGCTTCCATGGCCCGCACGGCCTGTTTGAAGACCTCCCGTCCCTGCATGCGGATGAAGTAGTCCTCGCGGGGGATGCGGGGATCACACGGGGGATACAGGGAACCGCACCCCTTGAGGGTGAGGAGGTGCCACAGGGAGCCGTCGGCGTGGAGGTGGGTGGAAAGCACCCCTCTTTCACCGTCCGGGGATCCCGTGACCACCGCGGCCCCGGCCCCGTCCCCAAAAAGGACGCAGGTGGTCCGGTCCTCCCAGTTGGTCTTGTGGGAAAGGACCTCGCTTCCGATGACCAGGATCTTGCGTTTCGGGTCCTCCCGCACGAACTTGTCGGCTATGGAAAGGGCGTAGAGAAAACCCGAACAGGTGGCCGAGAGATCGAAGGCCCCGGCGCGTCTGGCTCCCAGAGCCTGCTGCACCAGCACCGCCACCGAGGGCATGAGGTAGTCCGGGGTGAGGGTGGCCACGATGATGAGGTCCAGGTCCTCCGGGGAGACCCCGGCCCGGGAGAGGGCCCTGCGGGCGGCGGTGGTGGCCAGCCGACTGTTGGATTCCCCTTCCCCCACGATGCGCCTTTCCTTGATGCCGGTGCGCTGCGTGATCCATTCGTCCGAGGTGTCCACCATCCTTTCCAGATCCTGATTGGTGAGCACTCTCGAGGGCAGCGCCCGCCCGGTTCCCAGAATAAAGGCTCCGGCTTTCCTCATGAGATGGCCTGAAGGTCCGAGGGATGTTTCCGACGATCCAGGGCTTCCTTTAACTTCTCCACCAGACCCATTTCCACGAAGCGCCTGGCCGTGAAGATGGCGTTGCGGACGGCCCGGGCGTCGGACCGACCGTGTCCGATAATGACCACGCCGTTCACCCCGAGAAGCGGCGCCCCCCCGTATTCCCGCCAGTCCGTTCGGCGCCGGAATCGGTTGAGCGCCCTCCGGGCCAGACCGAATCCCAGCACGGCCAGAGGGTCGCGCCTCACTTCCCGCCTGAGCATTTCGGCAAGGGCCTCGGCCACCCCCTCCGAGACCTTGAGGCAGATGTTCCCCACGAATCCGTCACACACGATGACCTCGGCCTCACCGGAATAGATGTGCCGCCCCTCCACATTCCCTATGTAGTTGAGGGAACTTTCCTCAAGGAGACTGTGCGCTCTCTTTACCAGGAAGTTCCCCTTGCCCCCCTCCTCCCCTATGGAAAGAAGCCCCACCCGGGGAGCCCTGAGCCCCAGGATCTTCTCCGAAAAGAGCGCCCCCATGATGGCGAACTGGAGGAGATGGTTGGGCTTGCAGTCCACATTGGCGCCGGCGTCGATCAGCACCGCGGGATTCTTCAGCGTGGGAAGCACCGTGGCGATGGCCGGACGGGACACCCCGGGCAGTCTTCCCAGAAGGAAAAGGGCACAGGCGTAGGTTACTCCCGAGTTTCCCGCGCTCACCACCGCCCCGGCCCGTCCCTCTTTTACCAGCTCAAAGGCCCGGCGGATGGAAGAACGGGGTTTCCTCCGCAGGGCTTCGCTGGGGGTCTCGTCCATTTCCACCCATTCCGGGGCGGGTACCTTCTCCACCCGTTCGTGGTCGGGGAAGGCGGAAAGGGCCTCCTCCGTGCCCACCAGGTACACGAAGAGATCCCGGCTCTCCCGGAGGGCCCGGTGGGCTCCGGCCAGGATCTCCCGGGGGGCGTGGTCGCCCCCCATCACATCTAGAGCGATCCTGATCACCCTCTCAACCCCGGGCCGGGCTCACCGTCAAACCTCTTCGGAGGGCAGGAACTCCTTTCCCCGATAAGTCCCGCAGCTGGGACAGATCCGATGGGGAAGCTTGGGAGCCTTGCACCGGGGGCACACCGAAATGCTGGGAGCGGTAAGGTGTTTGTGCGCCCGGCGCATTCCGCGGCGCGAACGCGAGGTCTTTCTCTTGGGAACCGCCATCTTACCTACCTCCTGCCTGTGAAGTCTTCTTCAATAGATTCTTCAGCACCGCGAAGGGGCTTTCCCGGTGCACCGCGCATCCGCAGGCCCCTTCGTTTAGGTTCTTGCCACAGCGGGGACACAGCCCCCGACAATCCTCCCGACAGAGCTTTTTGTAGGGTACGGCCAGGATCACCTGCTCCCGCACCAGCTCGTCCACCGGAATCACATTTCCCTCAAAGAAGATCACCTCCAGGTCCTCCGCACTGAGCCTGGTTTCCTCCTGAAGGGGTAGGCTGGCCACCGGCCTGAACTCCACCTCGAACTCCTCCCGCACCTCCATCTCAAAGCGCTCCAGACACCGATCACAGGAAAGTTCCACCCGGGTTTCCACCCGGCCTTTGGCTTTAACATTGATTCCCTCTTTTTTCAAGAAGACCCGGGCCGAAAGAGGCTTTTTCAGGGGAAAACAGTCCGCAAGGAGTTCCGGCCCCTCCTCGAACTCCAGTCGTAAGCCCTCAGGGGGGATGTCCTCGAGAGGGATCCTCAAAGCGGGTTTTTCCATGGGAAAGACCTCCCTTCCTGGAGCTCCGGACCACCCCGGCCCGGAAGACCCTTTCCCCAAGCTTACTCCCTTTCGGTGGGGAAGGAAAGTAAGGTCCGGAGTTCCCGATAGCTTTTTACATGATAGTCCGCGGAAAGAGAAGGGTTCCTGTAGGCCACGAGCGGCACCCCTACGGCCCGGCAGAGACGAAGGTCCACCTCGGAGTCTCCGATGTAAAGGGCCTCCGAGGGGGTTACCCGGAAGTGGTTCAGAATCACGGTCAGGGCCTCCGGGTGGGGTTTCGGTTTGGGGCTCCTGAGTGCGGTCATGACCAGATCGAAGTACTCCTTAAGGCCGTAGATCTCCAGCAGACGACCCATGGTGGTGGTGCGGTTGGTGGAGATGGCCAGCCGGAAACGGGGCCTGGCCCATTCCAGAAATTCCTTAAGCCCCGGCTCCATCCTCATGAACCGCAGGAACTTCTCGTAGGGAAGGTTCCTATGGTATTCCAGGGCGGCGGGCAGTTTTTCCGGGTGATTCCGGAAGAGATATTTTACGGACTCCTCGGCGGTGTGCATGTGTACATAGTGAAGCTCCTCCTCACTCAGAGGCCCTCGCCCTAGGGCGCGGCAGATGTCTTCGTAATAGGCGCGGTTGGCCTCCCGCGAGTCAAAGAGCACCCCGTCGCAGTCAAAGACCAGGAGTTTCGGTCTCACTTCTGTCTCTCCAGGATGTAGCGCGTGAGATCCTCAAGAAGGTATCGGGTGGGGTTGGGGGGGAAGTGAAGGAGGTTTTCCAGGGCCCGGTCCACCTCTTCCCGGGCCTTTTTGCGGGTATAATCGAAGCCTCCGCAGCGGGCGATGATCTCCCGGGCCTCCCGGAACCCTTCCGGCGTGGGATCGGTGTCGCGCAACAGGGCCAGAAGACGGGAACGATCGGGATCGGAGGCGGTTCGCAGGGCGTAAAGCAGAGGCAGGGTCACCTTGCCCTCCTTGAAGTCCGTGCCGAGGTCCTTTCCCGTTTTTTCGGAGACCCCCACATAGTCAAGAAGGTCGTCGGTGATCTGGAAGGCCAGGCCCAGGTGCCTCCCGAAGTCCCGAAGCCGCCGCCGTTCCTCCCCGGAGACCCCGGCCATGATCCCCCCGCACTCGCAGGCCGCTGAAATCAGGGCTGCGGTCTTGCGGAAGATGACCTCCTCGTATTCCGCCTCGGTAAGTCCGGTGTTGTCGCAATTTAGAAGCTGGAGCACCTCCCCCTCGCTCATGAGGAGGGTGGTTTCGGTAACCACCTTCAGGACCTCGAAGTTGCCCTTTTCCACCGCGATGCGCAGGGCCCGGGCGTAGAGGTAGTCTCCCACCAGGATGGTGGCCTGGTTGCCCCACAGGTTGTGCGCCGCCCGGCGTCCCCGGCGAAACTCCGCCCCGTCCACCACATCGTCGTGAAGGAGGGTGGCGGCGTGCAGGTACTCGAAAAGCACCGCCAGATCGTAAATCCGCGGATCCTCGTATCCGCAGAGCCTGGCGCACAGCACCGTAAGGAGCGGTCGCAGGCGTTTTCCCCCGGCAAAGAGGATGTAGTGGCTGACCTCGTTTATGAAGGGGACCTGCGAGGCCCGCACCGCGGAAAGTGCCTCTTCGATTCTCCGGAGATCCCCGGCAAGGGCTGCTTTTAACCTTTCCTTTTCCATGGTCCGAATCTATAATGCTACAAAACGAAAGAAATGGGAAGGCTTCCATCCCCGGTTTCCGGTTGACCGGAAACCGGGGATAAGCCAGATTCGGAGCTTACTCTCTTTTTTCCGCGACCTTACCGGGGTTAGTTTTTTCGGTCTCTCAGTACTCCCACACTCCCCGGAGGGTGAAGACCCAGAAGCCGTCGTCGCGAAGACCGGCCGGGTTCCAGGTGTACTGAAGGTCCGGGGTCAGGGCCAGATGCTCCGCCGCCTTCAGACGATAATAGACCTCCAGGTGCCACTCGTCCCGGGCCTCGTGCCGGTGCATGTGCGGATCAAACCCCAGCCGCGCCGCATATACCCCCTTCGCCTCCCAGTAGTCCTCGTAATCGTCCGAAATCCCGAACCAGGCCACACCAAGCCCCAGCTCGTCCCCCTCGCGTCCCCATAACCTTCCGGAAACCGATATTCCTGCGCTCGCCGCCTGCTCAAACCCGTAGGAAAAGTCCAGATCCGTAAGATCCCCGTTCCAGTAGCCCGCAAGATCTCCACCCCGCCATCCGTAGCGCAAAAACACCCCCACGCCCTCGGCCACCTCCTGATCAAAGGACAACCCGAATCCCCAGGCCGCCTTGTCGTTTTCCGGGCTCCGGGCCCCACCGGAGGCAAAATAGTCCTCAAGCTCGTCCCACTCGAGGTGCTTCTCCCCCTGATACCACACATAGAACCGATAATTTCCCGGCCGACCCAGAAATTCAGTGCTTACCGCAAGCTGCCCCACCAGAAAGGGATAGTCAAAGAGGTTGTCCCAGCTCGAATCCGCGTCCTCGTAGCCCAGGGTAAGGGCCCACCTCTCCGTCTCGTAACTGGCCACCATCCCGAAGCTGTAGGAGGCCCACTCCACCGCGGCGTTGTTCACGAAGACCGGACTCATGAACTGCCCGTTCTCGTCGTTGGCGTAGGCGTTCTGGTCCACCTCCGTGGTGATGTCGATCTTCCCGAACCGGAACCTGAACCTCCCGCTCCCGAAGGCCCACTCCCTCTCGTACCAGGCCTCGCTCACCCGCACATCCCCGTCCTCGGTCTCCACCGGCACCATGGAAAGGGCCTCGTCCACGATCCCCGAAAACGACGGCACCTCGGAGTCCGGATTCTTACCCGAGCCCATCTCAAGGAGCACATAGGCCCTATCCCTTTCCGAAAATTCCGCGGAAAGCTCCAGATCCACCGCCGCCGCCCCGTAGGCCTTGTCCTCGTCGGTTATGACCGGCCCTATGTTCCCGGCCGGCTCCCGTCCGCCGTGGGCGTGAAGGTTGGCCGCCTCCCTGTCCACGCCCACCACCCCCTGCACCAGACCGGCCACCGAAAGCCCCACCTCCACCCTCTCGTACCAAGGTCTCTCGGCCCCGGTGGCCGCGGTCTCCGCCACCGGACTGCGCTCCCTCTCGTAGGCCGCAAGCCTGCGCTCAAGCTCCGAGACCCGCTCGGCAAGCCTCCGGTTCTCCTCCATCACCTGCCGGAGCATCCTCTTCAGCTCCTCCACCTCCGGAGAGAGGGCCAAAACCTCTCCCGTAAAACCCACCCCGAAAATTACCGTCAAGGCCATGGTCATCAACAGAATCTTGCCTTTTATCCATTCCATCTTGCACCTCCTTTAATTTTGTTGATTCTCTTTTGCAGTAAAAAGGTAAAAAAATTTTTGAGAAATTTTTGAAGATCTACTGGCCGGGCAGTTTTGGTCGGGACAATGGCAGCAGGGGCTTTCGTCCTGAAAGAGCCGCCATATCTTTCGCATCAGAACCCACAGACTCACCGTCACGATGAGTCCGAAGACCACATCCGTACCGCTCATCCTTAACCTCCGTATCCCAAGAATTTTCCTGTTTGATACAGGGAGAAAGTCAGACTGTAAGCCAGGAGGAGATGGGAGAGCACCATGAGCCCGGTAAGTCGGAGACTGCGGAATTCCATGTAGAAGGCCGCCAGCACCACCATGCAGGGCATGTAGAGCAGGACGAAGATCATGAAGGCGTAAGCCGAAAGGGGATCGTAAGTCTTGCGTATACGGGAGAGGAGGGGAGAGCTCGTCTCTTCCGGTTTCAAACTCACGGGGTAAAGTCCGCCTAAAAGATTGTGAAGGGCTTTCGTAAAGGCCCCCGGCAATCCCCTGAGGACCTCTCCCCAGCTCCTTATGGGAAATCCCTGAGGGGGGCTTTCTGTCTCCTCCGGTGTTTGCTTCGGGCCGTAGATCTGGCCCAGAGTACTTACCACCACCTCTTTAGCTATTACACCGGTAAGCAGGGAAGCTGCGGCCTCCCATCTCCCGAATCCCAGAGGTTCTAATACCGGAGCCACTTTTTCACTCAGCCGTCCGAGATAAGAGTCCTTCAGGGACCGTGTGTTGGGAGGCATGTGCAGCAGAAGCCACACCAGGATGGAAGCGATCAGGATATAGGTTCCGGCCTTTACGGCAAAGTGGCGTGTCTTTTCCCAAGTATGAGTGAGTAGGTATCTGGCTCTGGGCAGCCGATAGGGAGGTAATTCCATAACAAAAAGGGAACTTTCCTCCCGGAATAAGGTTTTCTGGAGAATAATTCCCAGCACCAAGGCGGCACCGATTCCCAGGATGTAAAGAGACCAGATTATCGTTCCGGTGTGTGACCCGAAAAGGGCTCCCGCAAATAGAACATACACGGGAAGTCGTGCTCCACACGACATGAGGGGAGCCAGAAAGGCCGTAAGCACCCGATCCCTTCTGGAATCGAGAACCCGCGTGGCATAGACCGCAGGCACATTGCACCCGAAGCCGAGAAGAAGCGGGATGAAACTCTTGCCGTGAAGTCCAACGGTATGCATGGCCCGATCCATTACGAAGGCGGCCCGGGCCAGGTATCCGCTTCCCTCAAGAAAGGTGATGAGAAACATCATGGCGAAGATTACCGGAAGAAAGACCGCCACCGTGCCCACTCCGGCCACTATTCCGTCAAGCACAAGGGATCGGAACCACTCCGGGGCCGAAACCCCGGAGAGAACCCAGGCCAGGGTATCGGTAAGGGCCCCGGAGATGAGGGTGTCGAGCCAGTCCGCAAAGGGTGCGGAAAGGTCAAAGGCCAGTTTGAAAAGTAGCCACATAGCTCCCAGAAAGACGGGAAGTCCCAGGTAGCGATGCAGGAATATCCGATCCAGCTTCTCCGAAAGATCCGGTCGGGGGGCCTCCCTGCGGGCGCACTCCCGCACCACTCCGGCCGCCAACCCGTACCGGGTCTCGGCCAGAACCTGGCCGAGATCGCCGTGAGCCGAACGCAGGTGTCTTAGCCCCGGAAGATCCGGAAGGGCGGAGATCCCGGTCTCCTTCATTACCTTTTCATCCTCCTCCAGCAGCTTGAGGCTACCCAGCGCCCCGGATAACGATCCAGAAGGTGGCTCGCCTCCCGGCTTAACCATCCCTCAAGCTCCGCTATAGCCCTTTCCACCTCCTCTCCGTAACGCGGAACTCCGTTAACCCTCACCTCCTTCCGGGCTACCTTTAAGGCCACGCGGAGGGCTTCCTGTACTCCCTCGCCCCTCACGGCCACGGCGGGAACCACCGGGATCCCGAGTGCTTCCTCCAGTCTCTCCGCGGCAATCTTCCATCCCTTTTTTTGGGCCTCGTCCATCATATTGAGCACCAGTACCACCGGTCTTCCGGTTTCCAGTAACTGCAGGGTGAGGTAGAGATTTCGCTCGAGATTGGTGGCGTCCACGATGTTCAGCACCACATCCGGTCTTTCCTTCACCAGAAAATCCCGGGCGATAAGCTCCTCCAGACTGAAAGGGCTCAGGCTATAGGTTCCGGGAAGATCCACCAGTCGCACTTTTGCCCCGTCAACCTCCATCCGCGCCTCCTTCTTTTCCACCGTAACCCCGGGCCAGTTGCCCACGCGGAGTCTGGTTCCGGCCAGGGCGTTCACGAAGGTGGTCTTCCCGGTGTTGGGATTTCCGGCCACCGCTACCACTATCTCCTCTTTCATGAGAGTACCTCCACCAGGATTTTTTCCGCCTCCTCCCTGCGGAGGGAGAGCCGGTAGCCCCGGATACGGATCTCCAGGGGATCCCCCAGAGGAGCCACCCGCTCCACGGAAACCGGCTCTCCGGAAAGGACTCCCATGTCCATGAGTCGCCGGCGGAGGGCCGGGGAACCGCCGCCGAGTCTTACAATCCTTACTCTGGTGCCCGGGGGGACCTCGGAGAGCCTCATGACCGCTCCTCCGCTCGTTCTACCAGGATGCGAGCGGCCTGCCCCCGGCCCAGCACGAACCGGCTCTCCCCCACCCTCAGGACCACCGGGCCACAACCCCGGTTTTCCAGTACCTCCACCTCCTGTCCGGGCCGCAATCCCAGTACCTCAAAAAGTCTCCGCCCCCATCCCCTCCCTCGACCGCATTCGCAACCTCGCCCTCTTCTCCTTCCCCATCCTCTTCCTCCTCCCTCTACTTCCTCGACCCAACCGCTAACCCTGCCTCTCTCTCCGGACTTCAGGTCAGTTATCCTTACTTCACCCATGGCCGTCACCTCCCTTTAGTTATTGAAAATCTTTTGCACTAAAATACTACAAAGTCTTTTCGCCTTGTCAAGAGGTTAAATCGGGGCTCAAGACGGGTTCATGTATTACAAATTTTTATTTATTGAGAATGAATTTCAGATAATTTTGAAGGGATCTTCTCCGGAGTTGTCGGCACTAGGGTGGCTGGGGCGAAGCCCCCAACGCGAGAGGTGGCCTCGCCGAAGATCATGAGAGAATGGAACAGGAAAAGGGGGTGAATAGTTCCCGAAAACGGGCTATGCTTGAAAAAGGTTTTTTCAGGGAGGTCCTGGGATGCCCGAAAAGATCGTGCTGGCCTACTCCGGAGGCCTGGACACCTCGGTAATCCTCAAATGGCTCATCGAGAAGTACCGGTGCCCGGTGGTGGCCTTCTGTGCGGATGTGGGCCAGGAGGAGGACTGGGAGGAGGTGCGCCGCAGGGCCCTTTCCGTGGGGGCCGAGGACATCGTGATCCGGGATCTGCGGGAGGAATTCGTTTCGGAGTTCGTCTTCACGGCCCTCAAGGCCAACGCCGCCTACGAGGGCTGGTATCTCATGGGGACCTCGCTGGCCCGGCCGCTCATTGCCCGCGAGCAGGTTCGGGTGGCCCGGGAGGTGGGGGCCGACGCCGTGGCCCACGGGGCCACCGGCAAGGGAAACGATCAGGTCCGTTTCGAGCTCACCTACGCGGCCCTGGCCCCGGACCTCAAGGTCATCGCCCCCTGGCGGGAGTGGGAGTTCCAGGGTCGGGAGGACCTCATCCGGTTTGCCGAGGAGCATGGTATCCCCGTTCCGGTCACCCGGGAAAAGCCCTACAGCATCGACGCCAATCTCTTTCACATAAGTTACGAGGGAGGGATCCTGGAGGATCCCTGGGCGGAGCCCCCGGAGGACATGTTCCGGATGACCGTCTCCCCGGAGCGGGCCCCGGACGAGCCGGAGTATGTGGAGATCGAGTTCGAGAGGGGGGTGCCGGTGGCGATAAACGGGGAGAAACTCGGCCCTGTGGAGCTTCTCCTCCGGGTCAACGAGATCGGGGGTCGGCACGGGGTGGGCCGGGTGGACATGGTGGAGAACCGGTTCGTGGGGCTCAAGAGCCGCGGCATTTACGAGACCCCTGGGGGAACCATCCTCCAGGTGGCCCACCGGGCCCTCGAGCACCTCACCATGGATCGGGAGGTCATGCACCTGCGGGACTCCCTGGTGCCGAAGTTCGCGGAGCTTATCTATTACGGTTTCTGGTTCTCCCCGGAGATGGAGGCCCTTAGGGCCTTCATCGAGGAAACCCAGAAAAGTGTCACCGGCACGGTGCGCCTCAAGCTCTACAAAGGAAATGTCATGGTGGTGGGGCGGAAGTCCCCGGTGAGTCTATATCGCCGGGAACTGGCGAGCTTCGACGAGGCCGGGGGCTACGATCAGAAGGACGCCGAGGGCTTTATAAAACTCCAGGCCCTGAGGTTAAAACTCGGAAGGAGGTAGCGGATGAAGATCTTTATTGACACCGCGGACATAAACGAGATCCGGGAGATCAAGGCCCTGGGGATTCTCGACGGGGTGACCACCAACCCCTCGCTGGTCAAAAAGACCGGGCGACCCTGGAAGGAGGCCGTAAGCGAAATCCTTAAAGAATGCGAGGGGCTTCCGGTTTCCGTGGAGGTGGTAGCCACGGACGCCGGGGGCATGATCCGGGAGGCCCGGGAGCTGGCCAGGCTGGGGGATAACGCCGTGATCAAGATCCCCTGTACCGAGGAGGGCATTAAGGCCGTAAGGACCCTCACGGCCGAGGGCATAAAGACCAATGTCACCCTGGTCTTTTCCCCCCTTCAGGCCCTTCTTGCGGCCAAGGTGGGGGCCACCTATGTTTCGCCCTTCATCGGCCGCATCGACGACATCGGCTATGACGGCCTTTCGGTGATTGAGGAGGTGGTGAACATTTACGAGGTTTACGGAGTGGAGACCGAGATCATTGCCGCGAGCATACGCCATGTGGATCATGTGCGCCGGTGTGCCGAGCTGGGGGTGGACATTGCCACCATCCCCTACAAGGTCATAAAGCAGATGTTCCGGCACCCGCTCACGGATGTGGGGCTTGAGCGTTTCCTCCGCGACGCCGAGGAGGCAGGTATCAAGATTTGAGCGCTCTTTTCCATCTCCTGAATCGCGACCTGGGCCCCGCCGTGGATCGGCTCATGGTGCTGGTGAGCCGACCCGAGGTGATCTGGATTTTTTTCGTGCTGGCAGGGGGAGTGGTGGTGCTGCGAAAGGGGCGGTCGGGGATGGAGGCCGTGGTGGTGGCGCTGGCGGTGGTGCTCGTGGTGGACTTCGCCTGCGCCCGACTCCTTAAACCCTTTTTCGCGCATCCGCGTCCCTACGCCGCGCTCTCCGGGGTGCGCGTCTTTAAGGGCGGGCGATTCCGGATCACGAAACGGCCCCTTTCCGCCGAACACTACGGATTCCCCTCCTGTCACGCCACCAACACCGCGGCGGCGGCGGTGGCCCTCTCCCTGGCCGATCCCCTGGTGGCCCCGGCCACGGGCGCCTTCACCCTTCTGGTGGGAGTCTCCAGGGTCTATCTGGGGGCGCACTTTCCCGAGGATGTCCTCTTCGGCTGGGCCTTCGGAGGACTTGCGGGATTCGCGGGAGGGATGCTTTGGCGACGAAGGACCACGAAAAAGGGCTCCTAGACCTCCTTTTTTCCATCGAGGGCCTTTTCCTTCTGATCATCCTGGCCTTCAGGCTGGGATTTGTCCGGGAGATTTCCCTCCAGCTCTCCCCGGACGAGGCCTACTACTGGGACTGGTCCCGGGAACTTTCCTGGGGATACTACAGCAAACCTCCGATGGTGGCCTGGCTGATTGCGGCTTTCACCCGGTTCCTGGGGGTGTCAGAGTATGCGGTGCGGGTGCCCGCGGTGTTATGCGGTCTGGGCTTCCTGGTGATCTTTTATCGTCTTACCCATCGTCTTTTTGGCCGGCTTCCCGCCCGCTGGGCTCTCTTTGCCGCGGCCCTGGTCCCCATCTTCACCGTGTTCGGTCTCCTCATGACCATAGACCCCCCGCTTCTCTTCTTCTGGACCGCGGCCCTTTACTGGGGCTGGCTGGCCGCGGAGAAAAATCGCCGGTTTCACTGGCTATCTCTCGGAATTTTCTGCGGCCTGGGGCTTCTCACGAAGCAAACCATGCTGGCCTTCGGATTTTTTTACGGCCTGTGGCTGCTGGCCTTCCGGCGGGAATTGCTCCGCACCCCCGGGCCCTGGTTGGCTCTGGTGGTGGCCCTCGTCCTCTGGGCCCCCAACCTCTACTGGATGGCCACCCATCAGTGGATCACGCTCAGGCACACCGAGCACCACTTCCGGGAACAGGGCCTGAATCCCGCAGGGCCCCTCCGCTTTCTGGCGGAACAGGCCGGGGTGTTCACCCCCCTTCTTTTCGGGCTTTTCCTGTGGGTGTCCCTGGAAATGCTCCGGCGGAGGAACTGGCGCGCCGAACCGCGTCTCACTTACCTCTGGGCCCTTTCGGCCTGGCCGTATCTTGCGGTTCTTCCCCTTTCCTTTTTCCGGAGGGTGAACGCCAACTGGCCCATGCCCTTTTTCGTGGCCGGTCTGGGGCTTGCCGCCGGGGTGATCTTTTCCCTGCGCGGCACCCGATGGCCCCGCATCCTTCGGGGACTCTATGCCCTGGGACTCCTCCTGGCCTTCCTGGGCACGGCCCTCGTCTATCAGCTTCCGCGTTTTCCGGAAAAGTTTCCCCGCCCCCTGGCCGGTCTGCTCTTTCGCTTCTACGGATGGAAGGAACTCGCCTCCGTGGTCAGGAAGTATCGCCGTCCGGGGGAGGTCATCCTGACCGACAACCGTTACTTCGCCTCGGAACTGGCCTTTTACCTTCCGGATCACCCGCGGGTCTATCAGTTTCCCGTACTGAATCCTCCCCGCTCTCAGTATCACCTCTGGGGCCTTCCCTCCCACCTCGGAGGCCGCCCCGTGCTCTGGGTGGGGCGCCACCCCTCTCCCCCATCTACGGCCTTCCTTAAACTGACCTCGGGAAAGATCCCCCTTCCCGGAGGGCGTTTCCTCTCTTACCACATCTTTCGCGGCACCTTGACACCTTCTGTCCCCGGCCCCTAAACTTAAAAATGTGCGGCAAGGAACGGTCGTTTCCCTTTTCGTCCTTTTTTCTTTCTTGATTTCTTCACCGGCCCGGGCTACCCAGATTCATCCCTACCCGGAAGGCCTCTATGTGCACCTCTTCAGCCATTTCTACTTCATGCTTTCCCTGGCCCTCATCTTCTACTGGTTTTCCCGCTACCTGCGCGTTTCCGGTAAGACCTGGTTTTACCTTAAGCTGGCCTTCCTTTTCTTTTTCTTGTGGAATCTGGATACTTCTGTGGTTCATTTCATGGAATTTCATTTTGGTTTTAAAACCTCATCTTATTACGCGTTAACTTTTTCTTCCCACCTGAGGGCTGTTACCCCCTGGGTCTGGATTTATTACTTCCTGCGCTTTGACCATTTTTTTTGCGTTCCGGCCATGTTTTTTTTGTGGAAAACGTTGAAGGAGTTTCAAAAAGCTTGCCCCTTCTGATTAAGACCGTATGAGTTTCCGCTTTCCGCTATATCCCATTTTTTTTGAAGATTTTACCGGGGCGCTTCTGATGATTCTCTTTTCTTTTCTGGCGTTAAGGGAGTCCTTGTATCTCTGGTTAAGGAATCCGCGCAATATCTTTTTCGGTTATCTTCTAGGATTGTCTTTTTCCTTCGCCTCTTTCGCCCTTTCCCGCAGTTTAGGACATATTGTCCATGTGATTCTTCTGTGGACGAACCGGGCTTCCTGGTGGCGAAGCCTGGCTCCCTTTTCCGGGGCACTCAATACCGTATTTATTTTCTGGGCGGCGATGCTTACTCTTATTTTTCCGGCGGTTTACTCCCTGTTTTCCCAGCTGGAACGGGAGGCCAAGGACCTCCGTCGCACCAAACGGGAGCTCGAGGAGGCCAATCGACGCCTGCGGGAGCTCTCTCAATCTCTCGAGGAAAAGGTGGAGGAGCGAACCCTGGCTCTCGCCCTTTCGGAGGAGAAGTTTCGCAGGCTTTTCGAGTCCTCCGGGGACGCCATCTTTTTCTGCGATCCCGAGGGGCGCCTGCGCGACATAAACCCCAGCGGTCTTGCCCTTCTGGGCTTTGCCCACAAGGAGGAAGTCCTGGGAAAGAGCCTGGGCGAGTTTTTCGTCTTCAGGGAGGACTGGGAACGCTACAGGGAGGAACTGTGCCGGGAGGGGCGCATTCACAACTTCGAGACCGAAATTCGGACCCGCGACGGGGACAGGCGATTTGTTATCATTACTTCCGATTCCATTGATTATGCGGAGGGGTGTCGGCTGGGGTGCCAGGGCATCATGAAGGATCTGACCGCCTTTAAGGAAATGACCAGACGCATGATCCATTCGGAGAAGATGGCCGCGGTGGGACAGCTGGCCGCGGGGATCGCCCACGAGATAAACACCCCTCTGGGGATCATTTACGGATACACACAGCTTCTTCGGGAGGAGCTCAAGGAAGGGCCCCCGGCGGAGGATCTGAAAAAGATCGAGGAACAGGTCAGGGTCTGTCAGCGCTTGATTGCGGATCTTCTTCTCTTTTCCCGTTCCTCGGCGGGAGAGAAGGTCCCCGTTTCGCTGAATGCCATCGTGCGCCAGGTGGTGGAGATGCTGGAGCCCACCTATCGCAAGTCCGGGGTGAGGCTGGAGGTGCACCTCGCCGAAGATCTTCCCCTCATTTCCGGGGAGGAAGGGCGCCTGAGGGAGGTCCTCCTGAACCTTCTGATTAACGCCCGGGACGCCCTGGAGGATGCGGGCGAGATCCATGTGTGGACCCGATCCGACTCCGCGGAGGTGATACTCGAGGTGGGGGACACCGGCTGCGGGGTTCCCGCCGGAATCCGCGACCGCATCTTTGAACCCTTTTTCACCACCAAGCCCCCGGGGAAGGGCACCGGTCTGGGGCTTTTCGTCTCGTACGGCATCGTCAGGGATCACGGGGGAGACATCCGGGTCCTCTCTCCCCCGCCCGCCGAGGGACCCTATAGGGCCCTGGGGATCCAGACCCTTTTCCGCATAACCTTTCCCCTGGGGGGTGAAGATGCCTGAGGCCACCGTACTTCTGGTGGACGACGAACCGGAAATGGTCCTTCTCTGGGAAAGGATTCTGCGGGGCCTTCCGGAGGTGCGCTTCGAACGGGCCTATTCCGGGGAGGAGGCCTGGGAGAAGGTGCAGCGTCTTCTGCCCGAGGTGGTGGTGGCGGATCTCAAGATGCCCGGGCTGGACGGGCTGGAGCTTCTCGCGAGGATCCGGGAGCGGGACGAGACCATCTCCGTCCTCATCGTGACCGGCTACGGGACCATCGAGCGGGCGGTGGAGGCCATAAAGAAGGGGGCCTACGACTTCATCACCAAGCCGTTTGAGAAGGAGCGCCTGCGCCATATGGTGGAAAGGGCGCTGGAACGGAGCCTTCTCCTCCGGGAAAACCGTCGCCTTAAAGCCCTCAAGGACGACTTCTGGTGGGAGGAGCTGGGTATTATCGGGCGGTCCCCCCTCATGAGGGAGCTCTTGAGCCTGGTGGAAAGGGTGGCCCCCACCAACGCCACGGTGCTCATCCGCGGGGAGTCCGGAACCGGAAAGGAGCTCATCGCCAGGGCCATACATCACCTCAGTCCCCGTCGAAGCTGGAGGATGGTGACCGTAAACTGCGCGGCCATTCCGGAAAACATCCTGGAGAGCGAACTTTTCGGCTATGTCAAGGGAGCCTTCACCGGGGCCGACCGGGACAAGACGGGTCTATTTCAGGAGGCCGACGGATCCACCATCTTCCTGGACGAAATCGGGGACATGCCTCCCTCCCTTCAGGTCAAACTGCTGCGTGTGCTTCAGGACGGTGAGGTCCGCCCTCTGGGGTCCACCCAGAGTCGAAGAGTTAATGTGCGGGTCATCGCCTCCACCAATCAGGATCTAGAGAAAAAGATGGCCGAGGGACGCTTCCGGGAGGACCTTTACTATCGCCTGAACGAGGTCACCCTGTGGGTGCCCCCTCTTCGCGAACGGGGGGACGATGTCCTGCTTCTGGCCGAACACTTTCTCGAGGAGTACGCCCGGGAATACGGACGACCGGGACTGCGTTTCTCTCCGGAGGCCCTGGAGTTCCTTAAGGCACAACCCTGGAGGGGTAATGTTCGCGAACTCAAGAATGCGGTGAAAAGGGCCGTCCTTCTGGCCCGGGAGAACACCATTACCCCCGGCGACCTCAAGCTTTCCCTGAGGCCCGGGGCTCCGGAAGCCCGTCCCTTCTACCTCCGTCCCTATCACGAGGCCAAGAGGGAGGTGATGGACGAGTTCGCCCGCCAGTACCTGGAGGGATTGCTGCGCCACACCGGGGGAAATGTCTCCCAGGCGGCCCGGCTGGCCGGTCTGGAACGCCCCAGCTTCCAGAGGCTCCTCCGCCGCTACGGCATCTCCGCCGAAAAGTTTCGTCCTGCAACCTAAAGGTAGCACCTGCCACTTTTAAGTTACAATTTTTTAAACTTTTAGTCAGACGAATTCACGCGTTTTAACGAGAATTTTTTCGTTTTACTCCCTTTTATTTTTGGCCTTTATTTTGCATTACTCGCTTTCGACAAAAACCACAGAGAGGGGAGGCTTTATGAGCGGAATATCGCGCCGGAGGTTTCTGCAGATCAGCGGATTGGCGGCTTTTTCGCCCTTCGTGCCCCTTTCCGGAACGGTGGGGCCGGGGCGCAGGGCCCCCTCTCCGGTGGACGAGGGGGTGGAAAGGAGAGTGCCGCTCCGGTGTAGGATGTGTGCCCAGCAGTGTCCCGCGGTGGGGGTGGTGAAGGGAGGTAAGCTCATAAAGATGGAGGCCAGTCCCTATCTGCCCTACGCGGGAATCTGCGGGCGCAGTCGCTCCACGCCGGCGGCAGTCTACAATCCGGATCGTCTCAAGTATCCCCTGCTTCGGGTGGGAAAGCGCGGCGAGGGGAAGTTCAAGCGGATCAGCTGGGAGGAGGCCCTGGATCGCATTGCGGCGGTGCTTAGAAAGTATCGGGAGAAGGGCGAACCCGAGCGCGTGGTGTATCTTCCCCGGTTCACCTCCGCCGCCGGCTTGGACAAGCCCTTCTGGCACCTCTACGGGACGCCCAACATCGTCTCCTACGCCGACACCTGTCATTCCGCCGGTCACGACTGGGGGCTGGGGGCCTTTTTCGGACACCCTATGACCCCCGGGGCCTTCTGGATGGACTATCCCCGGGCCCGTTTCGGAGTGCTGGCCATGCGGAACCCTGGGGGCGGGCTTTGCGTCTATCAGTTCGGGACGCTTTTTGCCGAGGGCAAGCGAAACGGTCTGCGGCTGGTGGCCGTGGATGTGCGTTTCCCGAACGAGGCCGTGGAGGGAGCCGGACACCGCTGGCTCCCCATCCGTCCGGGGACGGACCTGGCCTTTCACCTGGCCCTGGCCCATGTGATCGTGAAGGAAAAGGGCTACGACGAGGACTACCTGATCAGGCACACCAACGCCTGCATGCTCATCGACCCCGAGACCCTCGAGCCCTTCGATCCCGTGGTGGAGGAGAAGGTGGATCCAAAGACCGGGAAAAAGAAGAAACACGTGCGCTACCGGGTGTGGGACGAGGCCCGGGGGGTTCCGGTGCTCAAGTCCGAGGCGCAAAGACCGGCCCTGCGCGGTGAATTTACCGCGGGAGGTCGCAGGGTAATCACCGCCTTCGAGGCCATCACCCGGGCCCTGGAAGCGTACACCCCCGAGTGGGCCCAGGGGATCACCACGGTGCCGGCGGAAGAGATCCGCCGGGTGGCCCGGGACCTCATGCGCCACAGACCCCGCGTGTTCGTGGACACCGGCTGGTATTCGGAACGCTACGGCAATGTAATGCGCCAGTTTCACGCCATCGGCCTGGTGGACACCCTGCTGGGGGTCTGGGAGAGGGAGGGGGGAATAGGGGGCGTGCCCAAGGTGAAGCTCCACGGCCCCCTCCCGAAGGTGCCCAAGCCCAAGGCCCTCCAGATCACCAAGTATTACCAGAAAAACGGTTATCCCTTTCTCGTCCCCAAGGCCGGACGCCGTTTCGTTTTCGAGGCCCTGCGCACCGGAAAACCCTACGAGCCCAAAGTAATCTTTGCCATGGGGCAGAACTTCATCGGAGGTTCAGCCGGCTCGCCGGAGATAGTGCGGCTCCTTGACAAGGTGGAACTCATCGTGTGCATGACCCCCTTCATGGACGAGAGCTGTCTTTACGCGGACATCATCCTTCCCGACACCCTTTTCCCCGAACGGGACGAGGCCCTGCACTTCAAGTTCAAGCAGAGTATGCCCACGGTGGCCATGCACATGAAGGCGGTGGAGCCGCCCTTCGAGGCCCGGCCGGGATCCTGGGTGATTCTGGAGCTGGCCCGCCGGGTGCTTTCTCCCCAGGAATTCGAGAAGTACTTCGGAGAGTTCGCCCGCGGGGGCTGGGAGGCCGGGTGGCGAAGGCAACTGAAAGGGGTTTCGGAGAAACATCCCGGTCTCACCCTGGAACACCTGAAGAAATACGGCGTCTGGCACGGCAGGCAGAACTACAAAATCAAGAAAAAGACTCCCACCGGCGAGGTGGAGATCTTTAGCCTCACCTTTCTCGAAGTTTACAAAAAACTCAAGGCCGGCGGACATCCCTTTGCCGAGCATGCTCATCCCCTTCCCCGGTGGATTCCGCCCTTCTGGATGGGGGAGAGGCGCAACGGCCTGGCCGAGGACGAGTTCGTGCTGACCACCGGTTTTTCGCCTCTCAACTCCTTTACGGGGGGACAGACCAGGGACAATCCCCTTCTCCGGGAGATTTGGGATCAGTTGGGGGTGGATCGGGTGTGGATTCATCCCGAGCGGGCCCGCCGGCTGGGGATCTCCGACGGGGATGTGGTGGAGGTCTTTCCGGCCCACGCCCCGGAGTTCAAGGCCACGGCCAGGGTGTGGGTGACGCCCCTCGTTCATCCCGACGCCCTTTTCACCTATTACGGAGTGGGGGCGGGGATCTTTCCTCAGCTCAAGCGTTTTCTGGCCTTTCTTCCCGAGCACGGGGTGAACATGAATCACTTTTCCCGCTGGAGGTTTGCGCCCCTTGAGGGTGGACACGCCACTCAGGATGTCATCATCAAGATTAGGAGGGTCTAATCATGACCAAGGTGAGCATGCTTTACGATATGCAGGCCTGCATTAGATGTTTCGCCTGTTCCGTGCAGTGCGGGATAGAAAACCGTGCCCGTCTCAGCCGGGACGGACGCGGGGGCACGGAACGGGTGGTGGCGGAGCAGCGGCCGGAACTCCGTTATATATTTCCGGTACCGGGCTATCGGGGAACCTATCCTTCGGCTCGTCCGGTAACGGAATTGCGCCACTGCATGCACTGTGCGAATGCTCCCTGTGCCAGGCGCTGTCCGGCGGCGGCCATCGAGGTGAAGCCCTACGGGGTGGTGGTGATCCACGAGGAGAGGTGCATAGGGTGTCGGGCCTGTCTTGAGGCCTGTCCCTTTGATGTTCCGCGCTTCAACCCCAGATTGGGCAAGACCTTCAAGTGCTTCATGTGTTACGACCGGATCGAGGCCGGACTGCCTCCGGCCTGCGTGGAGGCCTGTCCGGCGAAAGCCCTATACTTCGGCTCCCGGGAGGAGGTGCTGGCCGAAGCCCGCCGCCGGGCGGAGAACTACCGTCGCCGCCTGGGGGAGGACTTCACCGTCTACGGAGCCGAACCGGTGAGCGAGGCCACCGGTTACCTCCACTGGGTCACGGTGGGGCCCAGCAGGATTCTCGCGGACTATCAGCTGCGGCCGGGGGCCTCCCGGCCCCAGATCGAGGCCGTGGACGCCGTCCGCACCCTGGGCTGGGTGCTTTTCGGCGTCGAGGCCGCGGGTATCCTGGGACACTTCCTTTACAGTCTGGGAAGAGAAGAAAAAGAGGTCTAAGAAGGGAGGTCAATCATGAGGGAAATACAGGCTTTTAACAAGTTTCAGCGGAGTATGCACCTTCACTACATCCATTTTATGGTCATCTTCTTTTTGACGGGGCTTCCTCAGGCCTATCCCCACGCCTTCCGGTGGCTTCTCTACTTCTTCTGGATGCCCTTTGCCCACTTTTCCCCGGAGACGAGCTACCTTTCCGGGGGCATGAAGGTGGCCATGGTGCTTCATCGGCTGGCGGCCGCAGGGCTTCTCCTCTGGTTGCCCCTCTTCGTGCTTCGGGAGATCAAGAACATGGGGCGGTGGCAGATCTGGCCGGAGGGAGGCCCCGTGGACGGGGTGCGCGAACTCTTTCGCCACTACCTGGGCTTTCGGCCGGCGCGATTCGGAAAGTACAACCTGGGCCAGAAGTGCCTGGCCTGGCTCACCATCCTGGCCACCGGGATCATGGTGGCCAGCGGGATCGTGCTCCTCTTCAAGGACGCCTTCAGCCCCCCGGCCTGGCGGTGGGCCAGGTTTTTCCACGATGTGGGTTTCGTGATCTTCCTGGTGATTCTCCCGATCCACATCTACATGGCCCTCCATCCGCTGAATCGTAAGGGCTTCCGGGCCATGTTCGAAACCGGCACCCTGCCCGAGGACCATGTCAGGACCCACCATCCCCTGTGGTGGGAAAAAATCAAGGCCTGAGGGGGGTGAGAGGATGAGGTGAGGAGGTAAGAAGGGGCTTTCGAGGATTGTGGTTAACACCCATATGAAAGAAGGAGGTGAAAACATGGCCGATCCCACGGTAGGAAAATGGATAGCCCCCATCATTTACCTGGGAGCCGCGGTGCTTCTGGCCAACGGGCTCCTGCACCTGGATCCCGAACGCAGGAAGTCCAGCGAGCGGGTGGTGGGCGTGATCACCTTCGTGGTGGGAGTGATGTGGTGGCCCTTTCTCATCGCCATGATGATGGAGCAGGGTCTGGGTCCCATAACCAACTTCGTTACCGGTCTGGCGGGGATGTACGCCTTCGCCTTTACCGCTCTCGGGGCCTGCGAGATCTGGGACTTGAAGCCCAGGCGTCAGCTGGGAGCGGTTTTCATCCTCATCGGTTGGCTCACCCTGGCTTACGGTGTCTACTGGCTGGTTTATCCCACCCCGAAGTGGATTTATCACTTCAGCATCGCCTTCGTGTGGTTCGTGGCCATGAATCTGGCGGGCTTTTTCATGAACGGAAAGGTGAGCGAGAAGGTGCTGGGTTATGTGGTGACCTTTGCGGCCCTCTACACCTTCGCCATTCCGGCCATCCTGTGGTCCATGCCCCCGGGACATCAGGGACCGTTTTAAAAATTTGACCAAAGGAGGGGGATTATGATACCCTGGGGTTTGGTGGCCTTGATAGTCATAGGTTGGGTGGTGGCTTTGATTGCCTGGTCCGGGGAGTAATTCGGAGGGGGAGGGGTCTCCCCTCCTTAAAATTTTAAACCGTCGGGGAGGTGAGGTGATGAGGGTATCCAGGGTATTAAAGGGGGGAATGATTCTGGTGGTGATGGGCCTTTTCCTTTTAGTCACGGTCTCGGCGGGACGGGCCATGACCCAGGAGGAGGAGATCCGCCAGCTCAAGGCCCAGGTGCAGATGCTCCTCAAGCGGATAGAGGAGCTGGAGAAGCGGCAGGCGCAGACGGAAAAGGCGGTGGAGACCAAGGCCCCGGTCAACTGGAAGGCCTACTGGAAAAACGGTTTCCGGATCGAGTACAAGAATCCGGAAAAGAATCGGGAATACCGTTTTCGTTTTCGGACGGGGATTCAGCTGCGCTACACCTACATGAGCCGCGACGAGGACTTCTCCGGGGGCAACGAGAACTACAGCAGCTTTACCATGCGGCGTCTGCGGTTCTTCGTGGACGGCACGGCCCCGAACAGGGACTGGAAATACTATGTTCATGTTCAGCTTGAGCCCAAGAGCAAGGTCAATGTGCACGACGCCTTCGTGATCTGGCAGAAGTACGCTCCTTTCGTGAAGGTCCAGTTCGGACGGATGAAAATCCCGGCCATGAGCATGGAGTACTGGCAGAGCGGTTTCAAACAGAACGGTACCGACCGGACGATCTTTACGGACGACAGCGAAGGCTACTGGCCGTATTCCGGGACTAAAAAACTTAAAGTGGGCGGTCATCTTTTAGACAACGGTTTTCCCATCGGGGGCATGTTGCTCTACCGCTCGCAGGGGATCAATGTGAACGGGGCGCTCGATCTCTTCGGTAAAAAGCAGTTCCTGGTTTACTGGCTCGGCTGGTACAACGGACGCGACACGCAGGGTAACAAGAATACCGCTAGCGACGATCACCTCTACGCCTGGCGCCTGGCCTTCAACCTGCTTCCCGGCTCCGATCCCCGTGGGCCTCTCGGACCCGGGACCTTCAACAATTACTTCATGCAGGGGGATTACGGCTACAACACCACTCCGGCCCTGGCTTTGGTGCTCTCTGGCTTCTGGACCAAGGACAGGAGGACGACTTATTACGCATATAATGGTACATCTATAACCAACGCTCCCCACGACATAGAAAATTACGGGTTTGATGTGGCGCTTCTCTTCCGTTACCGGGGATTTTCCGCGGATGTGGAGGGGGCCTGGGAGGAGTTCATCCAGGATCCGGACAAGGGAGGCAATGCCTACAATCTCACTGCAATCGGAACCCACGACGAGGAAACCTGGGATCGATGGGGGGTGAGGGTTAATTTGGGTTACTTTTTAGTGCCGCGCAAGTGGGAAGTAACCTTTAAGTACGCCTATCTTGTGCGTCTGGACGACAACACTCCGCTCGATTCCCGTAAGAGCGGTCTCGGCCTGGTAAAGTTTGACAATGATAAGTACGGAGTGGAAGACTATCTTCAGCAGTTCGTTCTTGGAGTCAATTACTACTTCCACGGATTCAATCAATACATAACCTTCGATGTATCGCTACTTCAGCTTCACGCAGACGACGCCTCGGCTTCCGAGGCCGCGGAGATTGGAAAGACGGCTGCGGACTTCGATTCCGGAACCCAGGACGACTGGCGGTTCCGGGTGATGTATCAGCACTGGTTCTAAGGGTGTCCCGGGATCGGATTTTTTAAGGGGGGGGTAACCCCCCTTTTTCTTTGCAAGAGATGGGGTAAAAGTTAAGCGTGGAGCGAAGGCGCTTCCTGCGGGCCGTTTTTCCGGCGGAGGCTTCTCTTCTGTGGGCGGACGGAGAGATACCCGCCGGGCTGAGGGATGTTGCCTACGGCGGGGCTTATCTGACATGTTCCGAGCGCCCCCCGGTGGGTGCGGAGGTGGAGATTCGTTTCCGTCTTTCCGGAATGGATCCGCCGCCCGAGATTCGCTTTAAGGCCCGGGTGGTTCGCCACGGGGCCGACGGCATAGGAGTTAAGCTCACGGGCATCGACTGGCGAAGCCTGGGGCACCTGCGGCGTCTCCTTTACTTCAACCTGGGAGATGCGGACGAAGCCGAACGGGAATTGCGGGAGCTTCTGGGCGAGGCCACGGTGGACTTTTAAGGGGACATGTATCTCTGTCAGGTGTGCGGTTATCGTGCGGTCAAGTGGCTGGGGCGCTGTCCCGGGTGCGGCGGCTGGGACACCCTGGTGGAGGAACCGGAGGGGAGCCGGAGGAGTCGTGGGGGAGGGGGGCGCCGGGCGTCGCTTCTCCGGCTTGCGGAGGTGGAAAGGGCCGAGTTTCGCCGCTACTCCTCGGGGATCGGTGAATTCGACCGGGTTCTGGGAGGGGGGCTGGTTCCGGCCTCTCTGGTCCTCATCGGCGGCGATCCGGGGATAGGCAAGTCCACCCTGCTTCTCCAGGCGGCGGGGGAATACCTCCGCGGCGGGCTCCGGGTCGTGTACCTGGCGGGCGAAGAGTCTCCGGCCCAGGTGCGTCTGCGGGCCGAGAGGGTGGCGGTGCCCGGGGACCTCGAGCTCGCCGCCGAGACCGATCTGGCGGCGGTGCTGGAGACTCTCGGCGAAAATCCTCCTCAGGTCCTCATCGTGGATTCCATCCAGACGGTGTACCTGCCGGATCTGTCCTCGGCTCCGGGGTCGGTATCCCAGGTGCGGGAGGCCGCGGCGCGGCTTCTCCGGTGGGCCAAGGAAAAGGGCACCGCGGTCTTCGTGGTGGGACATGTTACCAAGGAGGGGGCACTGGCCGGTCCGCGGGTCCTCGAACACCTGGTGGATGTGGTGCTCTACTTTGAGGGCGACCGCTCCGGTCCGTACCGGATCCTCCGGGCGGTGAAGAATCGTTTCGGCCCGGTGGACGAGATCGGAGTCTTCGAGATGGGCGAGAGGGGGCTTTCCCCGGTGGCCAACCCCTCGGCCTTCTTCCTTTCAGGGGGAGGAGGGGCGGTCTTTCCGGCGCTGGAGGGCACGAGACCCCTCCTGGTGGAGATTCAGGCCCTGGTGGTGAAGAGTTATCTCGCGGCTCCCCGAAGGACCTGCGTGGGATTCGATCCCTGGCGACTCTCCATGCTGCTGGCCATCCTGGAGAAACACCTGGGGATCTCCTTCTACGACCGGGATGTCTTTCTCAATGTGGCCGGGGGGCTCAAGATAAGGGAACCGGCGGCGGATCTCGCCGTATGTGCGGCCCTGCTCGCCAGCCGCCTGGAAAAGACCCTCCCCCCCGAGACGGTCTTCTGCGGCGAGGTGGGACTTTCCGGAGAGGTGCGCAGGGTGATGGGGCTTTCCGTTCGGCTTAAGGAGGCCGCCAGGCTGGGATTCCGACGGGCGGTGGTCCCCTCCGGCACCTCCCCCGAACCGGGTTTGCCGGATCTCGTCACTCTCTCCCGGGTGGAGGCCCTTCTCGAAGATCTTTCCTGAAGCTTGTCTTGCGGGCGGCGCCTTATTATGTTTTAAAGGAAACCCAGATTCCAGCAAAAGGAGGGTGTTATGGCCGTTTGTCAGGTGACCGATCAGAACTTCGAGACCGAGGTCCTTCAGTCCGACATTCCGGTGCTGGTGGATTTCTGGGCGGCCTGGTGCGGGCCCTGTCGGGCTATCGCCCCGGTGATCGAGGAGCTGGCCGAGGAGTATCAGGGACGGCTCAAGGTGTGCAAGCTCAATGTGGACGAGAATCCGATGACCCCCGGAAAGTACGGTATCCGGGCCATTCCCACGCTCATCTTTTTCAAGAACGGACAGCCGGTGGAAAGCATAACCGGAGCGGTGGCCAAAAGCACCATCGAGGCGGTGATCTCCAAGGTGCTGGGATCCTGATGGAAAGGGAGTTCGATCTCATTATCGTCGGGGGTGGGCCCGCGGGTCTCACGGCATACATCTATGCGGCGCGGGCCCGCCTCAGGACGGTTCTGGTGGAGAAGCTGTCCCCCGGAGGTCAGGTCCTGGTTACGGACTGGGTGGAAAATTACCCCGGTTTCCCGGAGGGGATCTCCGGGGCGGAATTGATGGAGAAGTTCGCCGCTCAGGCCCGGGCCCTGGGCCTTGAGCCGGTGCTGGACGAGGCCGTGGGCCTTACCCCGGACGGAGATCTGCGTCTGGTGCATCTGGCCGGCGGAAAGACGCTCGCGGCCCCCACGGTCATCATCGCCACCGGTGCCTCTCCCAAGAAACTGGGCGTGCCCGGGGAGGCGGAGCTTACGGGAAAAGGCGTTTCCTACTGTGCCACCTGCGACGGTCCCTTTTTTCGAGACGAGGTCATTGCGGTGGTAGGGGGCGGAAACACGGCGGTGCAGGAGAGTCTTTTTCTCACCCGGTTTGCCCGCAAGATCTATCTCATTCACCGGAGGGATCAGCTCCGGGCCACCCGCATCCTTCAGGAACGCGCCCTTAGTCACCCTCAGATCGAACCCCTCTGGAACACCGTGGTAACGGAGGTTCTGGGTGAGGATAGGGTGGAGGGTCTGCGGATAAAAAATGTTAAGACCGGGGAGGAGTCCACCCTTGCCGTGGGCGGCGTTTTCATCTTCATCGGCATAAAACCTCAGACGGAGTGGCTGGGAGGGACGGTGGCCCTGGACGAGGCCGGTTTCGTCGTAACCGATTCGGAGACGCGCACCAGTCTCCCCGGGGTCTTTGCCGCCGGTGATGTGCGGGCCAAGGCCTGCCGGCAGATCGTTACCGCCGCGGGCGACGGGGCCGTGGCCGCTTACATGGCCGAGCACTATCTGGCCGAAAGGCGGGGGGCATGAGGCCGCTGGTGATTTCCGCACTCTTCGTGGCCCTGCTCGTGGGGCTCCCCTCCTGCGGATCCCGGGAGGGTGGCCGGGGTGGTCTTCTTTCCTGGTTTACCAAAAAGCCCAAACCCCCCGAGTCCAAACTCAGGGAACTGGTGGAGCGGGCCCAAAGGCACTTTAACAAGGGCTACTACGAACTTGCGGAGAAAGACTTCGAGGAGATCAGGGATCGCTATCCCGATTCTCCCTATGCCCTGTGGGCCGAGCTAAAGCTCGCGGATTGCAAGTTTTTTGCCGGAAAGTATCTGGAGGCCGCGGTCCTGTACGAGGAATTTGAGAAGCTTCATCCCACCAACGAGGCGGTGCCTTATGTGATCTTTCAGATCGGAACCTGTTATTACCGTATGATGCTCTCCCCGGATCGGGATCAGACCAACACCAAAAAGGCCATTCAGGCCTACCGGCGTCTCATAGAGAACTATCCCGACTCCCCTTATGTTTACGAGGCCAAGCGCCGCATCGCCAGGGCCAGGGAGCGCCTGGCCGAACACGAACTCTATGTGGCCCGTTTTTACTATCGCACCGGACGGTTCCGGGCCGCTTATTATCGTCTTCTGTATTTACTGGACAATTATCCAGAAACCGCTCCGGCGCGCAAGGCTCGACTTCTGGCTCGCCGGTACTACGAAAAGGCCCTGGAGGAGACCCGGGCCCTTGCCGAGGGGCGCCTTAAGGACTACTGGGGACGGCCTTATCCCTGATCCTCCCGCAGGGCCTCCGCAAGTTCCTGAAAGATTTCGGCCTCGCCGGGAGAGGAGGAGGTTTCCCCCGGGTGAGCCGTCTCTTCCCGGACCTCCGGGGATATTACCTCGGTAAGATCCGGCATTCCCTCCGGCGGGGAGGTGGTCTTAGGAATCTCCTCCGGCGGGCTTATGAAGGGAGGAGCCGTGAGGAGGGTATCCTTGAGGATTACCTCGTCCACGGTAAACTGATAAAAGGGACCGAATCTCCGCGCCAGGGCGCTCAGGTCTTCCCCGCAGCGAGGGCAGGTGGTGTTCCCCTCAAAGGTGAGAAGCTTGCACTTGGGACACCGCATGGGAACCTCCTTTATCTTTTGGATGATTATACTATAAAAAGAGGGCAGGGGGAAAAATGCGCCGGTGGATTCTGGGTTTCGTTCTTCTGTTCTTCTCGGCCTGCGCCACCAAACCCGGGGTCAATCTGGCTTCCAAGGCCTGCATGGTCCACAAGGGACTTTCCACCCGGGCCGAGGTGCGCTACTATCTGGGACCTCCCCGCAGGGTGGAGCGCCTTCCCGACGGGCGTGAGGTCTGGATCTACTACGAGGTGAAGAAGGATACCCTGGCCAGAATTCCCGGGCTGGGGGAGAAACTGGGCCGGGAAAAGGTGGAGGTGCTAAGGATCACCTTTTCCGGGGATCGAGTGGTGGACTGCATTTATTATGTGAGCAAACCGGGAACATGAGCCTGTACTCTCCGGAAAGGGACATTTACCGTCGGGCCAGGGAGCGCATGGTGTCCCAGCAGATCGCGGCCCGGGGTATTACCGACGAGCGGGTCCTTGAGGCCATGCGCAGGATCCCCCGGCATCTCTTCGTGGAGGAGGCCCTGCGGGATCAGGCTTACGCCGACCATCCCCTTCCCATAGGCTACGGACAGACCATCTCCCAGCCCTACATCGTGGCCCTGATGACCGAGGCCCTGGAGCTCAGGGGTCCGGAAAAGGTGCTGGAGGTGGGCACGGGGTCGGGGTATCAAACGGCCATTCTGGCGGAACTGGCCCGCTGGGTTTATTCCATCGAGAGGCACGCGCCCCTTCTGGAGCGGGCCCGCAGGGTACTCGAAGCCCTGGGCTACGACAATGTGTTTTTTCGGGTGGGGGACGGGACCCGGGGCTGGCCGGAGGCCGCTCCCTTTGACGCCATAATAGTCACCGCCGCCGGGCCCCGCGTTCCGGAGCCTCTCCTGGAACAGCTGGCCGAGGGAGGGCGTCTGGTCATGCCCGTGGGAGACGAGTGGTCCCAGGTGCTGGTGAAGGTGGTCAAACGCGGGGGGACCTTCCACCGGCAAACGCTCGAGCCGGTGCGTTTCGTGAAACTGGTGGGGGAGTATGGATTTGAGGAGTGAGGCCCGCCGGGTGGCGGTGATCGGCACCGGGATCGCCGATTCCGGGGTGTACGAGATGGCCTATCGGGTGGGCTGGCTGCTGGCCCGGAGAGGCGCCCTGGTCTATTGCGGTGGCCTGGGCGGGGTGATGGAGGCCGCCGCCCGGGGGGCTTCCGAGGCGGGTGGACTCACGGTGGGAATCCTCCCGGGAAACAAGGCCGAGGAGGCCAACCCCTACATTCAAATCCCCGTGGTCACCGACATGGGACACGCCCGAAATGTGATTCTGGTGCGTTCGGTGGAGGGGGTGATCGCGGTGGCCGGGGGATACGGAACCCTTTCCGAGATCGCCCTGGCCCTCAAGATGTGGAAGCCCGTGGTGGGGCTGCGCACCTGGCCCGGAATCGAGGGCGTGCTCTATGTGGAAACTCCCGAAGAGGCCGTGGATCGTCTTTTCCGCGTCCTGGAGGGAAGGGAATGAAAAGGGAGGTTCTGTCCAGGGCCCGGCTGGCCGCTCCCCGGGTGGAACCCGTGGGCTGGAGGCCGGAGGAGTGGGAGGCCCGCCGCAGGGCCGGGGATCTTTTTTTAAGGGTTCTGGAAAGGGAAGCCCTGGAGATCAGTAGAGGTAAATGATCTCTCCGGTTTCCAGGGTCAGGAGGTCCCCGCCGGTGCGCAGGAGAAGGGAACCGTCGGGGAGCACCCCCTCGGCCCTTCCCAGGAGGGGGGGATCCCGATCCAGATCCCGGGCCCAGGCCACGCAGCGACCCGGGGTGTCCGAGAGCTCCAGGAAGTCCCGCACCAGGGGATTTTCCGGGAGGTCCTCCCCCGGGGCCAGCGAACTCTCCAGCTCCCTCAGGAGGCCGTAATAGTAACGCAGTTTTCCCAGGAGGGCGTCCGTGAGGTCCTCCAGGGACAGGGGGGCTCCCGCGAGCCGCGCGAGACTTTCGGCGGGGAGGTGATGGGGAGGGGGATTGTTCACATTGACTCCTATGCCCACCACCAGCCAGTCTCCCCTCTTTTCGATGAGAACTCCGGCGATCTTGCGTCCCCGGTGGTGCAGGTCGTTTATCCACCGCACGTGGGCCGGAAGTCCCATTTCCCGGGCGAGAGCCCCCAGGGCCACTCCGAAAAGGAGGGAAAAGAGCCCCCGGGTTTGCGGCAGGTGGTCGTCGTAAAGACTCAGAGCCAGCCACAGGCCTCCCCGTTCGGCCACCCAGATGCGCCCGTGCCGGCCCCGGGCCCCTCGCACCCTTTCGGCCAGAAGCACACGGCCGTGAGCCGTGCGGGGCTCCCGCAGGGCCAGCTCGTAGGCCAGCGGCATGAGCCTTTCCACCTCCCCGTAGAACCGGAGGTCGACCCCCAGTTCCGCGGCCCGTCGAGTGGAAGGCGCTAGCTCCGCGGCCATTCCTCTCTGATCCGGGCCAGCACCCGGTCGAGATAGGGAACCTCGTCCGGAGCACACAGCCCCACCAGGGCGGCTCCGGCGGGAACCAGCTCCCGGGGATCGAAAAAGATCCGGTAGATCACCATGGGGGGGCCTTCGTGGCGCAGAGGGGTTTCCCTCTTCATGAAGGTCATGATGAGAAGGTCCTCTCCGGGCTCCACCCGGGCTCGTCCGGGGCCCTCCTTGCGCACCCTTTTTTCCACTTCCGGGGCGAGAATGTAGCGGGCCGTCTCCGGGGCGTGGATCACGGTAAGCGCTTTCCGGAGCACTTCGGAGATGACCTCCTCCTGGGAGAGGGGATGCCAGATCTCGAGCACCCTTTCCCCGGCCTCTACGAATCTTTCCGTAAGTTCCGTGCGCACCTGCCGAACCTTTCCTCCCACCCGGGCCCGGACGAGCTTGGGATTGCGCTCCCGCTCCAGCACGAAAAGGGGACTCCCCGGGTGCACCTCCTCTCCCTCTTTTACTCTGAACTCCCGCAGATACCCCGTGTGCGGGGTCTCCACGGCGTGAACCCGATAAGGAAGGGAACGGAGTTTCTGGAGCAGAGCGTTTATCTTTCGGTGCTCTATGGCCATGGCTCCTACCGGTAATAGAGATTCCGACCCCCCATGGTAAGAAGGGCCTCGTAAAGCTTGAGCCGCAGCTCCCGGCGGTCCCACACGCCCTGAATGTGCCCCCGCCGCAGGGCGTTTTCGGCGCTGTGAT
Organism: Thermosulfurimonas sp. F29; assembly: GCF_019688735.1. Classification (NCBI taxonomy): domain Bacteria; kingdom Pseudomonadati; phylum Thermodesulfobacteriota; class Thermodesulfobacteria; order Thermodesulfobacteriales; family Thermodesulfobacteriaceae; genus Thermosulfurimonas; species Thermosulfurimonas sp. F29. The sequence goes on along the minus strand of NZ_JAIFYA010000001.1, from coordinate 243,661 downwards.
AGTCCGGGGGCACGGGTTTTCCGGTGGTCTCCAAGATCACCCGCGGCCCGGCAAACCCCAGGCGGGTGGAGCGCAAGGCAAATTGATAGGGGGCGCATCCCAGAAAACTGGCCACCGGCCCGGCATAGGAGTTGTTGTCGTACACCACGATGTAGAGCCCTCCGGAGTCCACATATTCCCGGGCCGCAAGCGTGCACCGGGGCATCTGTATGACCCCCAGGGTACCCTCGTGGATCCGTATTCCTCCGGTGGTGTGGATCAGGGCCAGAAGGGGCCTCCGGGTGATCCGGGCCCGATCGCAGGCCCGAACAAACTTTTCCCCCTCCGCCACCCCCACCGTGCCCTGCCGGAAGTCCGCGATCAGCATGGCCACGATCAGCGAAATTCCGCCTATCCGGGCTTCAAAGGTGAGCATGGCCGAGTTGCGCCCGGTCTTCTTCCGGGCCTCGGCCAGCTTCTGAGCGTAGCCCTCGAAGTTGAGCGGATTCCCGGAGGAGATTTCCTCGTTGAATTCCTTTATGCTTCCCCGGTCGAAGATGTTGTTGAGGTACCACTGGTATTCCAGGGGAAAGTGGTGGCCGCAGTTGGGGCAGACCCCGCAGAACTCTCCGTAAAGGTCCGGCACCCAGAGGTCCGGACAGCCGTGGGTCTCGGCGTTGGGACAGGTTACGGTCCGGTCCTCCAGGGCCAGCGGACTTACATAGAGCTCCTCCTGTTCCTCGAGTCTCTCTATGGGAGAAACGATCCTGGGCGGGCGGCGGCGTTTTCCGGCCACCAGGTTGTAAACGGTCTTTACCGGGTCGGTTACCGGTTTGAGAAAGGCCGAGCCCTCTTGGGTGAATTCCTCGAACATGCGCCGCAGGGCCCTGTGGCTCTGCCGGAACACCCCGTAGCGCAAGCCGTGAAAGACCCGCGTGCCGAGGTCGTGTCCCTTCTCCACGAAGGTCTTAAGACGCGAGGCCCTTCCGCAGACGGCCCAGCGTCCCATTTCCCGATACTTCCGGGAGCGGTTCTCGAGCAGGATCTCCTTTTCGTCCTCGGAGAGCTCCCAGTTCACATAGATACCGAAGTCGTCCGGGACCTCCTCGCCGTTTTGCCGGGAAAGCACATATTTCCGGAAGGTGCGGAGGCTCCGGGTCTGAAGGACCACCTCGTCCGTGGCCCGGATCATTTCGTAACGCAGGCGCTTGAAGAAGGCGTAGTCTCTGCGGCGGGCCCCCAGAGGGGGTTCCGGGACGATGCGGTCTATGGTGCCGAGGCGCAGGTTGTCCTCGGCGGTAAGTTTGAGGTTGCGGGCGCAGCGTTCCACCAGGTCCCGCGGGGGACGCCCCTCCCGGAGCTTGGCCTCGATGGCCGCCGCCCCCTCGGGGCTTATCACCGAATAATACCCCCGGGAGGCCATGAGCCTTAAGTCCGTAAGGCCTATGGCCTCGGCGCCTCCGGAGCCTCCCTCGGAAATGAAGGAGATCATGGGCACCTTTAACTTGGCCATGGCGTAGAGGTTGCGGGCGATCTGCTGCGCCGCCCCCGGATAGTCCTCGATGGGATAGGCCCCGGGCGTAAAGATGTAGAAGTGGATGGGAATGCCTTCGGTTTCGGCAATCCTCATGTAACGGAGGGCCTTTTCGTTCCCCCAGGGCTTGGCGCTTCCGCCTTCGCGGAATTCCTCCCCGTGGCCCTTTTCATGCCCGATGACCATGACCTGATGAAGGTAAACCCTGTCCCCCACCCGCCGGGAAATCATGGCCCGGGCCACCACCACCGCCGGGTCGATGTTGATCTCGCCCTCCCCCCCGAGCTCGGTGTAGCTGTCGTAAACATTCTCCAGGATGTCCTGCAGGGTAAAACGCTGGGGGTGCCGCACTATCTTCACGATCTCGTACGGAGTGAGGGTGCGGGCGGCAAGCTCCTCGAGCTCCACAAGCCTTGAACGAAGTTGCGGGAGTCGTTTCCTCGCCTCATCGAGGGGGCGTTCGTAGAAGTCACGCCGGAGCTCCTCCAGGGCCTCCACCACCGAGGAGATCCCCTCCCAGTCCTCCCCCTTTATGTCGCGGAGGTACACGGCCCTTTCCCACAGATCGGTAAGTTCCCGGTAAAGTTCGCTCATGAGGGGAACCGGAATATGTCCTCGAGTTTTTTCTTAAGATACTCCACATTGGTCGTTAGAGGGTCCCCCCGGGAGGTGTGCCCCTCGATGACCGCCTCCTCAAGCACCCTTCGAGCCCGTTCCACCGCTTCGGCGGTGTCCCTGCCCCACACGATGGCCAGGGCCAGATTGGGATCGTATTCCGTGGGAATGGTGTAAGGCCTGTCCGAGGGGACATGGGTGCGGAGGGTCAGCCAGGGGTAATCCGGCCAGGTAAAGCGGGTGATGGTCCCGGAAAGCGGCTTGAAGTTGCGCCGGGTATCCTCCGCCACCAGACGCAGCTCGATGGCCGTACCGGAGAAGGTGATGTCCCTCTGGCTGTAACCCAGGCGATCCCCGAGGGCCGTGCGGATCTGTTCCCGAATCAGGTTTACCTCCCGTCCCTTCACCCTGGAGATGCGGGCCGAGATCTCGTTTTCCACCTGGATACGGGTGTTTACCTCCATCAGGTAGGCCTTTCCCTCGGGGGTCACCAGCCATTCCCAGGTCCCCACGCTGTCGTAGGCCACGACCTCGGCCAGTTTCAGGGAGTGGTTGATGATTTCCGTAAGCACCTCTTCCGCCGGAAAGGAGTAAGAGACATAGGAAGGGTCGAAGCCGGGGGCAATCTCCACCCGTTTCTGGCGTCCGGGGCTCTGGATGGTGCAGTTGCGGGTTCCGAAGTGGACCAGTTCCCCGTGGGAGGTTCCGAGGAGCTGGACCTCAAGGTGCTGGAAACGGGAGAGCCGGGCCTCGATGAGGACCCCCTCGTCCCCGAAGATCCTTTTGGCGTAGGCCCTTACCCGCCGGAACACCGGGCGCACCTCGCCTATCTCCCGCACCTCCTCTATTCCCATTCCGCCTCCGCCGGCCGAGGCCTTGATGAGGAGTCGGGGATCCCTTTCCCCCGATTCGGAGAGCCACTCGAAGAGTTCCTCCGCCCGGGCCTCGGCCTCGATCTCGTTGTAGAGGGGTTCGGTGGTGCCGGGTATGACCGGGATCCCTATCTCGCGGGCCAGGCGCTTTACATTGAGTTTGCTTCCCAGATCCCGGATGACCTCCCAGCGGGGACCTATGAAGGTCAGGGGACGGGATCGTTTGGCCACCCGGCGGGCGAAACGGAAGTCCTCGGCCAGGAAGCCGTAGCCGGGGTGAATGGCCGTGCAACCCGCTTCGTCGGCCACGGCGAGCAATTCGTTGGGATCGCGGTAGTCCGCGATGCGGTATTTCCTGGCGGCCCTGCGGACATGAAGGCTCTCCTCGTCGGCCCGGGTATAGACCGCCACATACTCCAGGCCCAGCTCCTCGCAGGCCTCCATGATCCTCAAGGCAATCTCCCCCCGATTGGCGATGAGCACGCGGTCTTTTTTCATGGTCGGTTTACGGGTGGAAGGGGTCCCGCAGGAGGATGTTCTGATCCCGGGCCGGACCGGTGGAGACCATGATCACCGGAACACCCGCGTACTCCTCGATGAAACGCAGGTAATCCCTGGCCGCAGCGGGGAGATCCTCCAGCGTGCGACAGCGGGAGAGGTCCTCCATCCAGCCCCGGAAACTCCGGTAGAGGGGCTTTACCCGGTAGATCTCGGAGAGACGGGCCGGGACGGAGGTGAGGCGGCGTCCGGAAAGCTCGTAGGCCTCGCAGAAGCGGATCTCGGTGAGCCCCGAGAGCACATCCAGCTTGGTGATGGCCAGGCCGGAAAGGCCGTTGAGACGGACCGCCTCTTTCAGGATGACCCCGTCGAGCCATCCGCAGCGCCGGGGTCTTCCGGTGGTGGAACCGTATTCTCCTCCGCACTCCCGCAGGTGGTTTCCTATCTCGTCGGTAAGCTCGGTGGGAAAGGGGCCTTCCCCCACCCGGGTGGTGTAGGCTTTGCATATCCCCAGGACATAGTCTATGGTGGTGGGCCCCACGCCGGCCCCGGCACAGGCCCCGCCGGCCACCGTATTCGACGAGGTGACGAAGGGATAGGTGCCGTGATCGATGTCGAGCTGGGTGCCCTGGGCGCCCTCAAAGAGGATGTTCTTTCCGGCCCTTCGGGCCCGGGCCAGGATCTCCGATACATCGGCCACATAAGGGGCCAGACGCTCGCCGAAACGGAGGTAGGTGCTGTAGATCTCCTCGTAGGAAAGGGGATCCCTTCCCAGATACCTCTCCAGATAGAAGTTCTTTTCCTCCAGGACTTCCCGCAGTTTTTGGGCGAAAAGATCCGGATCCAGCAGGTCCCCCACCCGGATGCCCCGGCGGGCCACTTTGTCCTCGTAACAGGGGCCTATGCCGCGCCCGGTGGTTCCGATGCGGGTCTTGCCCCTGCGGGCCTCGCGACCGTGGTCGATGGCCTTGTGATAGGGCATGATGAGATGGGCCTTTTCGCTTATGTAGAGCCGGCCCGGGGGCACCGGAAGCCCGGCGGCCTCCAGTCGATCTATCTCCGAAATAAGGACCTCCGGGTCCACCACCACCCCGTTCCCGATGAGACAGACCTTGCCCTCGTGAAAGATCCCCGAGGGAATGAGGTGAAGGATGTGTTTCCGACCGTTTATGACCAGGGTGTGCCCGGCGTTGTTGCCTCCCTGAAAGCGCACGATGTAATCGGCCCGTTCGGCCAGGAGGTCCACGATCTTTCCCTTGCCTTCGTCTCCCCACTGGGTGCCCACCACCACTACCGAGGGCATATTGTCCTCCTCTCCCGATTTCCAAGAGCCAAAATACTTAAAATGCTCCCTCAAGTCAAACCTCCGCTTCGTCCCTTCTCGAAAAATAGGATCCGATCCTATTTTCTAATTTCAGGCTTTCCTTCAAATTGTCCCTATTATTGCCCACAATTTGCGAAATCTTTGTTTCCAAAGTTTCTAAAATAGGATCCGATCCTAATTTTTCGGGGAGGTGGAAGGGGGTGGGGTGGGGTGTTATATAAAGAGGCGTGAGGATTTATCTGGATTACAACGCCACCACTCCCGTCCTTCCGGAGGTGCTGGAGGAGTTTCGCCTCTGGGCGGTGGAGGAGTTCGGTAATCCCGGTTCCGGGCACCTTTACGGCCAGCGGGCGAGGGAGGCCCTTTCGGCGGCTCGTCGGCGGGTGGCGGCCCTGATCTCCGCCCGGCCGGAGGAAGTCGTCTTCGTCTCCGGGGGCACCGAGGCCAACAACCTGGCCCTCCTGGGGACGGTGCTTCCCCGGGGAGGGGGGCACATCCTGGTTTCCGCCGTGGAACACCCCTCGGTGCTGGCCCCGGCGCGAAGGCTTGCGGAGCTCGGTTTCTCCGTGGAGACGATCCCGGTGGACGGCGGGGGATATGTGGATCCCGGAGAGGTCCGGCGACGGCTGCGGGCCGACACGGTGCTGGTTTCGGTGATGCTCGCCAACAACGAAACCGGAGCCCTTCAGCCGGTAAAGGAGATAGCCCGGATCTGTCGGGAAGCCGAGGTTCTTTTCCATACCGATGCCGCCCAGGCCGTGGGCAAGATCCCGGTCTCGGTACGGGAGATCGGCTGCGATCTGCTTACGCTCGCCGGCCACAAGATGTATGCCCCCAAGGGGATAGGGGCCCTTTATGTGCGCGAGGGGGTGAAGCTTTCCCCCATCCTCTTCGGGGGCGGACAGGAAGGAGGGCTCCGGCCCGGGACCGAACCCGTGGCCCTGGCCGCGGCCCTGGGAAGGGCGGCGGAAATAGCCCTGCAGGATCTCCCGGAGGAGGCCGAACGCCAGCGACACCTGCGGGAACGCCTCTGGGAGGGGCTCCGCGAGATTTTCCCGCGGGCCGTGCGCCACGCTGATCCCGAACGCACCCTTCCCAACACCCTGAGCGTCTCCTTTCCGGGACTATCCGGGGCGGAGATTTTGACCCGGGTGCCCGGGATCTGTGCCACCACCGGGGCGGCCTGTCACGACCGCTCCGAGGCCGTCTCCCATGTCCTTTCGGCCATGGGAGTGCCGCCGGAGGTGGCCCGGGGAACCGTGAGATTCTCCCTGGGAAGATTCACCACCCCGGAGGAGATCGACCGGGCCCTTAAAATCCTCAGGGAGGTGTTTTAAATGCAGCCTCTTTATCTTCCCTGGCCCCTGGATACGGGAAGGGAAATTCCCGAGAACCTCTTTCTTCCGGGCTCCAATCTGGTTTACGACTTCCACGGAGATCCCTGCCGGGCCGAGCTCGTCATCACCATGGAAGGCAACCAGTTCATGGTCATCCCGACTCTCCTCAGGGCCTTCTGCGAGTACATCGGTCGCCGGGTTTCGGTCTTCTATGTCACCCTGCCACCGCCCCGATTCAGGCCCCTGGTGGAGGGGGCCCCGCTTGCCATCGGAAACCTGGTTCTTTCCGTAAAACCCCATGTGGTCATGGGCCCTCCGGAATTCATGAAGGGTCTCCTGGAGAAGGACCTCATCGACGAACCCCGGACCTTTATCCGCAATCAGGGGGTGGTCCTGGTGGTGAAACGGGGAAACCCTAAAGGGATTTCCGGGCCGGAGGACCTCCTGCGGCCGGACATTCGGGTGGCTATCTCAAACCCGCAGACGGAGGTCAACTCCTACCGCACCTACCTCTCGGCCCTCTCTCATGTGCCCGGACTCCCGGAAAAGATCCGGAGGGAGGCCCTCACGAGCCGCTTCATTCATCATCGCGAGATTCCGGCCATGATCTATCACGGGATTGCGGATGTAGCCCCCCTTTACCATCATTTCGGCCTTTACTATCGCAATCCCGAGTTTTTCCCCGAGCCCCTTTTTGATTGTGTGGAGTTCCCCGAGGGGGCCCGGATTCGGAACGAGTATCAGGTGGCTCTAATGCGGAACCACTCCGGAGAGGCGGCCGAGGCCTTTCGGGAGTTTCTCCTTTCGGAGGAGGCCCGCAGGATTTACGCCCGTTACGGGTTCGCACCGTGATAAGGTCCCTAGGAACCTTCCCGGTGGTGAGCCCCTCTGCAGCCGAGCTTTCGGCGGAGGAGCGCGAGATCGTCCGCGATCTCCGACTGCGACACTTCATTTTCTTCACGAGACACTTTCCCGACCGTGAGACCTTCCGGGGGCTTCTGGAGGCCCTTCGGGAAGCCGCGGAGCCCGGTCTTCTCATGGTGGATCAGGAGGGGGGGCGGGTGCAGAGGATCGGTCCGCCTCTCGCTCCGGAGTTTCCCGCCCCCCTTTCGGTGGCGCGAAGGGGAGAAGAAGAGGTGCGTCGCTTCTCGCGGGAGCTGGCCCGCACGGTCAGGGACCTGGGACTCAACACGAACCTGGCTCCGGTACTGGATCTTGCCGGGGAGGAGGCCCCGGAGTTCCTTCGCGGACGCACTCTGGGTGAGGATCCCGAAGAGGTGGCCCGTCTGGGCCGGGTCTTCATCGAGGCCCATCTCGCCGAGGGGGTTCTGCCCTGCGCCAAACACTTTCCCGGTCTTCGCGGCGTTCAGCCGGACCCCCATCGGGAACTTCCCCGGCTGGAGGACCTTCCGGCCGAAAACCTCCTCCCCTTTCGGGAAGCGGTGGACGCGGGGGTTCCCCTGGTGATGACCACCCATCTCATCATCCGGAGCCTTTCCCCACAGCCGGCCACCTTTTCGGAGGAGGTGGTGGGTCTCCTTCGTCGGGATCTTTCCTTTGAGGGACTGATTATCACCGACGATCTCGCCATGGGGGCCTTGAACTCTTACGAACTTCCGGAGCGATTCCTTTACGCCCTCCTTTCCGGGCACGACCTGTGGCTATATTGCGGAAGTCTCCTCGAGGCGGCGGAGGCCCTCCTGGAACTGGATCGGGAAGCGAGGCGAAGCCGGGTGCTCCGGGATAGAATCGCCGAGGGGCGGGAACGGTGGCGTAGAGTTTTGCAAAACCGACTAAAGATCTTATAATAGGCCGACTCAGGAAGGAGGCCGCCATGCTCGATTTTCTGCGCAAAGGGGCCCAGTCCACCGCGGTAAAGATCCTCTTTGCCGTAATCATTCTGGTCTTCGTCTTCTGGGGTGTGGGTACTTTCCGGGCCTCTAGGGTGGATGTGCTGGCCCGGGTGAACGGAAAACCCATTACCGTTCGGGAGTATCAGCTCCTCTACGAGTTCCGCTATAGGCAATTGCGCCAGATGTTCGGCAACCGGGTGGACGAGGATTTTCTGAAAAACATGCACTTTCGGGAGCAGGTGCTGGAGGAGTTGATCAAGAGGCGGTTGCTGGAGGAGGCCGCGGATCGCCTCGGTCTTTCGGTGCATCCGCGGGAGGTGCAGTGGGCTATAGCGCAGATTCCGGCCTTTCAGGAGGGAGGCCGTTTCAGCTTCCGGCGTTATCGGGCGGTGCTCAGGGATCTCGGAATTCTTCCCCGGGATTTCGAAGAGAATGTGCGGGCGGATCTACTTGAGGCCCGGATCCGGCACTTCCTTACCGCCACCATCTTTGCCCCGGAAACCGAGGTGCGCGAGCGTTACGCCTTCGAAAACCAGGTTCTCAGGATACGCTACGCCTCCCTCCCTTACGCCACCTGCGAAAGGGGCCTAAAGGTCACGGAGGAGGAATTGCGGGATTACTACCGGAAACATCGTGAGGAATACCGGACCGAACCCCGGGTGCAGGTGGCCTATGTGTTTTTCCCCTATGCGCGGTATCGGGGGAAAATTAAGGTTTCGGAGGAGGAACTAAAGGCCTACTACGAGAGCGAGAAGGATCGCTTTTTTGAGCCGGAGCGCCGGAGGGTGCGCATGATTCTCATAAAGGCCGAGCCCGGGAAAAAGGCCGCGGCCCTTAAAAAGGCCGAGGCCCTGGCCGAAAAGATAAAGACCCTGACCGATTTCGAGAGGATGGCCCGCCGGTATTCTCAGGACCGGGCTACGGCTAAGCTGGGCGGGGATCTGGGGGTGGTGAAGCCCGGGGAGCTCTTCAAGGCCGCGGATCAGGCGGTCTTTTCCGCGGAGGAGGGCCGGGTGGTGGGGCCGGTGGAGGGCCCGCAGGGCTATTATCTGTTTTATGTGCAAAAGATCCTTCCCGCGGGCACCAGGCCCTTCCGGGAGGTGAAGACCGAGCTCGAAAAGGAGCTTCTCCGGCGGAAGGTCCACGAGGCGGCTTACGAGGCGGCGGACGATCTTTATCAAAAGGCGGTGCTTTCGGGAAGCCTCCCGGAGGCCGCCGCCAAAGCAGGCCTGAAGGTGAAGGAGGTGAGTTTTACCCGTAAAAAGCCTCCCGAGATTTTGTCCGGCAAGGAACTTCTGGAGGCGGTCTTTTCCCTCGAGGAAGGGGAGATATCCTCTCCGGTGGAGGCCGGAGGGGGGGTGATCCTTTTCCAGGTGGAGAAAAAGGAACCCTCCCGGATCATGACCTTTTCCGAGGCCAGGAGATTCGTCCGGCGGGACCTGATCCGCGAAAAGGCCGCGGAAAGATGTCGGAAGAGGGCCTCCGAACTCCTGAAAGAGCTTTCGGGGAAGAAGTCCCTCTCCGAGGCGGCTCACCGGGGATTTAAGGTGGTCGAACGCACCCTTAAGAGAAACGAGCTTTTTTCCGGGGAAATACCCCGGGCGGTGGCCCGGGCCCTGGGAGGGCGGACCGATCCGGGGCTCCTCGATCGGCCGGCCTGTGACGGGGAGGCCTGCTATCTGGTGCAACTCGCCGAGGTGCGTCCCGCAGATTTTTCGAACTGGGACGAGGAGCGGACCGTTCTCTTCCATGTGCTCACCCAGGAGAAACGGGCGGCCTATTACCGGGCCTGGTACCGGGATCTCCGCCGCCGGGCCAAGATCAAACTTTACAAGGAACTTCCGAAATGAAGAGGTTTTTCGAAGAGCTGGCCAGATGGTTCTTCCATGTAGCCCTTCTGGTAACGGGAACTCTGGTAATTTCTCCTTTGGCTAAAGGACATCTTTCCGGGAGAGACATTATGTGGTCCGTATTAGGTATCATTTCCTGTTTTCTTTTTGCCCTGGTGATTTTCTTTCTGCTGGATAGAGTTTCATAGAAGGAGGAAGATAGGATGGAAAATGTGTATATGTATATTTTTTTTCTTATCCTCGTAATAGGCACCGCGGGAACCATAGGGGCTTACCTTTACACGCGTAGACACCCTTCGGGAAGGAGCCATGCCGAAACGCACGGACATTAAGAAGATCCTCATCATCGGTTCGGGGCCCATCGTCATCGGACAGGCCTGCGAGTTCGACTATTCCGGGACGCAGGCGGTCAAGGCCCTCCGGGAGGAGGGGTACGAGGTGGTGCTGGTGAACTCCAACCCGGCCACCATCATGACCGACCCAGAGATGGCTCACCGCACCTACATCGAGCCCCTGACCCCGGAGGTGGTGGCCGAGATCATCAGGGAGGAGCGTCCCGACGCGCTGCTTCCCACCCTGGGGGGGCAGACCGGGCTCAACCTGGCCTTTGAGCTTTCCCGGCGCGGAGTGCTTGAACGCTACGGGGTGGAGTTGCTGGCGGCCCGGGCCGAGGTCATCGAGAAGGCCGAGGACCGGGAGAAGTTCCGCGAGGCCATGGCCCGCATAGGTCTCAAGGTGCCCCGGAGCGAGATCGTGCGCAGCCTCTCCGAGGCCGAGGCCGCGGCTCGGCGTATCGGCTTCCCCATCATCGTGCGTCCCAGTTTTACCCTGGGGGGGACCGGCGGCGGGGTGGCCTACAACATCGAGGAGCTGCGCGAGATCGTGGAACAGGGACTGGAGCTTTCCCTCATCCACCAGGTCATGCTCGAGGAATCGGTGCTGGGCTGGAAGGAGTTCGAGCTGGAGGTCATGCGCGACCGCAAGGATTCCGTGGTGATCATCTGTTCCATCGAAAACTTCGATCCCATGGGGGTGCACACCGGAGACTCCATCACCGTGGCTCCGGCCCAGACCCTTACCGACCGCGAGTACCAGCGCATGCGGAGCGCAGCCATCGCGGTTATCCGGGAGATCGGGGTGGAGACCGGCGGCTCCAACATCCAGTTCGCCATCCATCCCGAGACCGGGGAGATGGTGGTCATCGAGATGAACCCCCGCGTGTCCCGTTCCTCGGCCCTGGCCTCCAAGGCCACCGGTTTTCCCATCGCCAAGATCGCGGCCAAGCTCGCCGTGGGCTACACCCTGGACGAACTGCCCAACGACATCACCCGGGAGACCAGGGCGGCCTTCGAGCCCACCATAGATTATGTGGTGGTGAAGTGCCCCCGTTTCACCTTTGAAAAGTTTCCGGAGACCCGGGACGAGATCACCACCTCCATGCGGTCGGTGGGGGAGACCATGGCCATCGGACGCACCTTCAAGGAGGCCCTGCAGAAGGCCCTGCGGGGGCTTGAGATCGGGCGCTTCGGCTTCGGGGCCGACGGGAAGTCCCCCTCCGATCGCGGGGAAGTCCTTCCCCGGGAACTCATCGTGGAAAAGCTGGCCCGCCCGAACAGCCAGAGGATTTTCTATCTGCGGGAAGCCTTTCGGGCTGGTTTTACCGTGGACGAAATCTACGAGCTAACCAGGATAGACCGCTGGTTCCTCTGGCAGCTGGCCGAGATTCTGGAGCTGGAGGACGGGGTTAAGGGCCGGAAACTCGAGGATCTCTCCGGAGAGGAACTCCGGGAGCTCAAGCAGGCCGGTTTTTCCGACCGTCAGATCGCCTTTCTCACCGGATCCACCGAGGAGGAGGTGCGCCGCCGCCGTCTTTCCATGGGGATTCGGGCTACCTACAAGCTGGTGGACACCTGCGCCGCGGAATTCGAGGCCTACACCCCTTACTACTACTCCACCTACGAGGTGGAAAACGAGGCCCGTTCCTCCCGGAAACGCAAGGTGATGATCATCGGAGGCGGTCCCAACCGGATAGGGCAGGGGATCGAGTTCGACTACTGCTGCGTGCACGCCTCCTTCGCCCTTCGCGAGCGGGGGATCGAATCCATCATGGTGAATTCCAACCCGGAGACCGTCTCCACGGACTACGACACCTCCGATCGACTCTACTTCGAGCCCCTGACTCTGGAGGATGTGCTCAACATCTACGAGGAGGAGGAGCCGGAGGGGGTGATCGTGCAGTTCGGCGGACAGACCCCGCTCAATCTCGCGGTGCCGCTGGCGAGAGCCGGGGTGAGGATTCTCGGCACCTCTCCGGACAGCATCGACCGGGCCGAGGATCGGGAGCGTTTCGTGGAGTTGCTGGACAAACTCGGGCTTCAGAAACCCCCGGCCGGCACGGCCTACACCGTGGAGGAGGCCGCCGAGGTGGCTTCCCGCATCGGATACCCGGTTCTGGTACGGCCTTCCTATGTGCTCGGCGGTCGGGCCATGCAGATCGTTTACTCCGAGGAGGAACTGCGCCGCTACATGTCCACCGCCGCGGAGATCAACCCGGAGCATCCGGTCCTCATCGACAAGTTTCTGGAGGACGCCACCGAGGTGGATGTGGACGCCATCTCCGACGGGGAGACCACGGTGGTGGCCGGGATCATGGAGCACATTGAGGAGGCCGGGGTGCACTCCGGGGATTCGGCCTGCGTGCTGCCCCCGGTCCACATCCCGAGGCCCCTCATCGAGGAGATCAAGGAGGCCACCCGGGCGCTGGCCCGGGAGCTTCAGGTGGTGGGGCTCATGAATGTGCAGTACGCCATAAAAGACGGGGAACTCTATGTGCTGGAGGTGAACCCCCGGGCGAGCCGCACCGTGCCCTTCGTCTCGAAGGCCATCGGGGTGCCGCTGGCCCGGCTGGCCACCTGGATCATGCTCGGGGAGAGCCTCAGGAGCCTGGGCTTCACCAGAGAGATCGAGCCCGAACACCTTTCGGTCAAGGAGGCGGTCTTTCCCTTCCGGCGTTTTCCCGGGGTGGATGTCATGCTGGGGCCGGAAATGAAGTCCACCGGTGAGGTCATGGGCATAGACCGGGACTTTCCCCTGGCCTACGCCAAGGCCCAGTTCGCGGCGGGGATGAGGCTTCCCACTTCTGGGCGGGTCTTCGTCTCCGTCAGGGATCGGGACAAGGACAAGGTGGTGCAGGTGGCCCGAACGCTGGCCGAGTGCGGATTCGAGATCCTGGCCACCCGGGGCACCGCGGAGTATCTCAAGAATTGTGGGCTTTCGGCCCGGGTGGTGCCCAAGATATCCGAGGGGCTGCGTCCCAACGCCGTGGATCTTCTCAAGAACGGGGAGATACACCTGGTGATAAACACCGCGGAGGGCAAGGTCAGCCGGGAGGACGCCTACCTCATCCGGCGCTACGCCATGGAGCTGGACATACCCTATGCGACCACCATCGCCGGGGCCCGGGCCATGGCCTGCGCCATAAGGCGTCTCAGGGAGACCGACTTCCGGGTGCGACCCCTTCAGGACTACTACCGGGAGATCCCCGATTCCTACTATGTCAAACGGGGGCTTCTGTGAGTGCGGGGATGGCCTCCACCGGTTGAGCTGACCCTGGCCCTCCTCCTGGACCGGCTCCTGGGCGATCCCCCCCGGGGCCATCCGGTGAGGTGGATCGGCACCCTGGGGCACCTGGGGTTCCGTCTTTTCCGGGGAGGGGGCCGGACAGGGGGGCTCGGCACGCTTTTCCTCGTCGTGACCCTTTTCGGGGGAGGGGTCCTGCTTTCGGTAAGGCTGTTCCCTCCGCTCGAGGTTCTATGGCTCTTCTACTTCGTGGCCCTCACCTCTCTCGAAAGGGAGGTTCTTTCGGTGGGAAGGGCTCTCGAGAGGGGGGATCTGGGGCTGGCTCGCCGCCGGCTCTCCTTCCTGGTCTCGCGCCGCACCGAGGTTCTTCCCGCCGAAGGCGTGATTCGCGGCGCCCTCGAAACCCTCGCCGAAAACTTCAACGACGCCTTCTGCGGTCCGCTCTTCTGGTACCTCGTGGGAGGTCTTCCGGCGGCCATCCTCTACAAGGTGACCGAGATCCTGGACTCCATGTTCGGTTATCGGCACGGACCCTATCGGGACTTCGGGTTCTTTCCGGCTCGTACCGACGATGTGTTGAACTTTCTGCCGGCGAGGTTTTCGGCCCTTTTTCTGGCTCTGGCCGCCCCTCTGGTGGGTCTTTCCCCGGTGGGGGCGTTTAGAACGGCGCTGCGGGACGCCTCAGTGCATCCCTCCCCCAATTCCGGGTGGCCCCAGGCGGCTCTGGCCGGGGCCCTGGGGGTGGCCCTGGGCGGTCCCATCCCCTACCCCGGAGGACTCCAGCAGCGGGCCTTCATGGGGACCCCCTTGCGGGAGGTGGAAATCCGGGACATAAAGATAGGGGTTCGACTGGTACGGGCCGCGGCCTTCCTTTTCGCCGCGGCGATTCTCGTGGGGGAGGTTTTCCTATGGAAATCCGGTTGCCGGAGCTTGATCGAGCTCATTACGAAGAGGCATCCCGGCGTCTAGATTTCAAGACCAAGCCCCGGGGGAGCCTGGGATACCTCGAAGAAATAGCCCGCCGGTATGTGATGATCACCGGGGATCTCGATCCGGAGCTTCCCCTCAGGAAGAGGGTCTATGTCTTCGCCGGAGACCACGGGGTGGTGGAGGAGGGGGTGAGCACCTATCCTCAGGAGGTAACCCGGCAGATGATCTACAACTTTCTTTCCGGAGGGGCGGGTATCAATGTGATCGCCCGTCAGGCCGGGGCCGAGGTCTTCGTGGTGGATGTGGGAGTGGCCGGGGAGGTGGAGGCCCCCGGGCTCGTCAAACGGAAGGTGGTCTCCGGCACCCGCAATCTGGCCAGAGAACCGGCCATGACGAGAGCGGAGGCCGAGGAGGCCATCCGCGTGGGAATGGAGCTCGCGGAAGAGGCCGCCCGGGAGGGGGTTCGGCTCCTCATCCCCGGGGACATGGGTATAGGAAACACCACGCCCTCGGCCTGTCTGATCTGTCACTTCTTGGGGGAACCACCGGAAAGGATCGTGGGAAGAGGCACGGGGGTGGACGACCGGGGCCTCAGACGCAAGGTGGAGGTGGTGCGCCGGGCCCTTGAGCTTCATCGTCCGAAGGATCCCGTTGAGGCCCTGGCGGCCTTCGGCGGGGCGGAGATCGGAGCCATCGCCGGGCTCTTTCTGGGCGGGGCCGCAAACCGCGTCCCGGTGGTTATGGACGGGTTTATCTCGCTTGCGGGTTTTCTCGTGGCCCGGGCCCTGGCTCCCGGCCTCGAGGAGTTCGTGTTCTGCGGGCATGTGTCCGCGGAAAACGGAGCCCGTCCGGCCATCCTGAAACTGGGCCTTCGCCCGATAGTGGATCTGGATCTGCGCCTGGGGGAGGGGACTGGGGCGGCGCTGGCCTCCATGATCATCGAGACCGCCCTGCGCATCTACCGTGAGATGGCCACCTTCGAGGACGCCGGGGTCACCAGGGGGCGCGAGTTTGAGACTCAGGGATGAACTCTCCGCCCTGGCCACGGCCTTCTCCTTCTTCACCCGATTTCCGGTAAGGTCGCGCGAGTTTCGACCGGCCGAGTCCGTGCTCTACCTTCCCCTGGTGGGAGCTTTTCTGGGAACCCTGAACTTCCTTGCGGTCCGTTTTCTCGAGCCCCGTCTCGGGCCGGATGTTGCCGCCTTCGGGATTATGCTCCTCCAGTACTCGCTGGCCAATTACTTTCACTTCGACGGTCTGGTGGACACCCTGGACGCCCTCTCCGCCGGAGGTTCCCGGGAAAGGCGCCTCCGGATCCTCAAAAGCCCGGAGGTGGGAGCCCTCGGCCTCCTCTTCGGAACCCTTTTCCTCCTGGGTCAGTGGCTTTTTCTGAAGGGGGTCCTCGAGAGGGGCCTTCCGGGGGTGGTTTTCTGGAAACCCCTTTTCGGAAGGTGGGCCCTTCTTTCCGGGCCGCTTCTGGGAAAGGCGGCCAGAAAGGAGGGTCTGGGGGCGCTCTTCTTCTCCTCCGTCGCCCGGCAGAGGGCCCTCCCCGTCTTCCTCGGACTTTTCCTTCTGCTCTTCTGGTTCTTCCGGTTCCCCGCCGCGGTGCTGTTTTTCGTGCTTCTCGCCCTTAATGCCTACTTCCGGAGGGTCTTCGGGGGACTTACCGGTGATCTCCTGGGGGCCCTCTGTGAGGTGACGGAGTTTCTTTTCCTTTTTCTGATTCTGATCTAAACTAAAGACATGCGGCGCATTCTGGTGGTGCCCATCGGACGGGTCTTCGGCCCCTGGCTTGAACGGTTGCTTCAGGAGCTTTCGGATTTCTGGCGCGTGCAGGTGGAACTGACCCGTCCGGTTCCCCCACCGGCTGCGGCCTTTCATCCCCGGCTGCGCAAGTTCTTTGCTCCCTACCTGGCCGACTTTCTGCGTTCCCTTTCTCCGGAGGTGGACTTCGTCCTGGGGGTTTGCGGTGAGGAGGTCTATTCCCCGAGGACCCCTCTCGTGTTTACGGAGGTGAGTTTCTCGGCCCGGGCGGCCCTGGTTTCGGCCCGTCAGCTCCAGGAATTCCTTTTTGGTCCCGAGCCGGAGAGTCTCTTCGTGGAAAGGCTGCGCAAGGAGGCCATTCGGGCCCTGGGACATCTCCTGGGGCTTCCCTCCTGCCCCAATCCCCGTTGTGTCATGCATCCCCCCTCATCCCTCATGGAACTGGATCTTAAGGGGACGGACTTCTGCCCCGAATGTCAGACCCGGCTTCGGCTGGCGCAGGTTCGACGCGGGGAGGTCAGGCTGATCCTTTGATCGGGGTCTTCGATTCCGGTATAGGTGGGCTGACCGTGTTGCGGGAGCTGGTGCGCCGGCTTCCCGGATATCGTTTTGTCTATTTCGGAGACACGGCCCGCACCCCCTACGGAACCAAAAGTCCCGAGACCATCGTTCGCTACGCCATCGAGGATACCGAATTCCTGTTGCGCCACGGGGCCAGGATGATAGTGGTGGCCTGTCATTCGGCCTCCTCCGTGGCTACGGAGGCCCTCCGGGAAAGGTTCCCGGACCTTCCCATCTTTGAGGTGGTTACCCCGTCGGTGAAAAAGGCCCTCTCCGTGACGCGCCGGAAGGTCATAGGGGTGATCGGCACCCGGGCCACCATAGAAAGCGGGATCTATCAGCGGCTCCTTACCGCCCGCGATCCGGAGGTGAAGGTTTACGGAAATCCCTGCCCCCTCCTGGTGCCCCTGGTGGAGGAGGGCTGGATAAAAAAGCCCGAGACCCGTATGATCGTGAAGAAGTGTCTCCTCCCCCTCAAGATGCGCGGTATAGACACCCTCGTCCTGGGCTGCACCCATTATCCGGTACTTAAGAAGGTCATCCAGGCCAAGGCCGGAAAGCGCGTGACCCTAGTGGATCCTGCGGAGGAGCTGGCCGAGGAGGTAAGGGCCTATCTCGAGACCCATCCCCGACTGGCCCTGGAGCTTGAAAAAGACGGGGAACCCCTTATTCTGGTATCCGATCTCACGCCGAATTTCAGCCGCATAGCCCAGATCTTCCTGGGTCGGAAGGTAAATCTCGTAAAGGCCGGAGACGCGCCCTCATGAAGCGGGTCGTTCTGGGGACCGCCGGGCATGTGGATCACGGAAAGACCACCCTGGTCAAGGCCCTGACCGGGGTGGACACCGATCGCCTGAAGGAGGAGAAGGAGCGGGGTATCACCATAGAGCTGGGATTTGCCCGTCTGGATTTGCCCTCCGGGGTGCGCGTGGGCATCGTGGATGTGCCGGGTCACGAACGGTTCGTGCGCACCATGGTGGCCGGGGCCGCGGGGGTGGACCTGGTGGCCCTGGTGGTGGCCGCGGACGAGGGGGTGCGTCCCCAGACCCGCGAACACCTGGAGATCTGCGAACTTCTGGGGGTAAAGGCCGGGCTGGTGGTCCTCACCAAGAAGGACCTGGTGGACGAGGAGTGGCTGGAGCTGGTCAGGGAAGAGGTCCGCGAGGCCCTTAAAGGGACTTTCCTGGAGGCGGCCCCCATGGTGGCGGTCTCCGCGGTGACCGGTGAGGGGCTCGACCGGCTGGTAGAGATTCTGGACGAGCTGGTTCGGAAGGTTCCGGATCGATCGCTCGAGGGCCCCTTTCGGCTCCCGGTGGATCGGGTCTTTACCGTGAAGGGCTTCGGCACGGTGGTTACGGGCACGGCCCTTTCCGGCCGTCTTGAGGTGGGCCAGGAGGTGGAGGTCTATCCCAAAGGGGTCCTGGCCAGGGTGCGGCGCATTCAGAGCCACGGAGAGGAGAGGGAGGAGGCCCTGGCCGGCATGCGCACGGCGCTTAACCTTCAGGGAGTGGAGAAGGAGGAGGTCTCCCGGGGGGATGTGGTGGCGGAACCGGGGGTGCTCCGGCCTTCGCAGATCCTTGACCTCGAACTTTTATACCTCAAGAGTGCTCCCCGGCCCCTCAGGAACCTGGAGAAGGTTCACTTCCATCTCGGAACCGCCGAGATCATGGGAGAGATGGTCCTTTTCGGGAAAGACCGGCTTGAGCCCGGGGAAAGGGATGTGGTACAGGTCAGGCTTTCGGAACCGGTGGTGTGCCTGCGGGGCGACCGTTTCGTCATCCGGTCCGGAAGCCCGCTGGTGACGGTGGGGGGAGGGCGGGTGCTCAATCCTCTCGCCCGCCGGAGAAAGCGCACCAAGCCGTGGGAAAGGGAGGAACTCGAACGGCTCCGGCGGGGAGGGGATCGGGAGGTCCTTCTGTATCACCTGGAAAAGGCCCGGGAGGCCGGGCTCAGGGAATCCCTCCTGCGTTTTAAGGTCTCGGTGTTCGGGGATTCCTGGGATCGGCTCCTGGCGGAGCTCGGGGACGAGGTGGTGCGGGTTCCCGGCGAGGAGGAATCCGTGCTGATTTCACGCCGGGCCTTCGAGGAATTCAAGGAGGAAATACTCCGGGCCCTGGCCGGATTTCACGAGCGTTTTCCCCTGAAACCCGGCCTGACCAAGGAGGAACTCCGGGCCCGGGTTTCGGATCGAGCCTCCTCCAGGATCTTTGAGGCTGCGCTCTCGGAACTCCTTGCCGCGGGACGCATCTCCGCCGAGAGGGAATTTCTGCGTCTTTCCACCCATCGTCCGGTGCTTCCGGAGGAGGCCGAGGCCCTGAAAAGAGAGATCGAAGAGATCTTCAGGAAGGCCGGTTTCACCCCGCCGGACCCGGAGGAGGCCCTTTCCCGTTTCCGTGATCGTCCCCGTCTGGCCCTGGATCTCTTCGAGGTGCTGGTGCAGGATGGGGTCCTGGTGCGGCTTTCCGAGAAGCTCTATTTCCATCGGGAGGCTCTCGAGAGGGCCCGGAAGCTGGCGGTGGATTATCTCAGGAAGCACGGGGAGATGGGGGTGGGGGACTTCCGCAGGCTAACCGGCGGGGCCTCCCGCAAGTATCTCATTCCCCTCCTGGAATACCTTGATCGGGAGAAGGTCACCATCCGGGTGGGAGATAAGCGGATTTTGCGCAAGGGAGGCCGTCTGAAGGGTTAAAGACCGTAGGTTTGGCTTATGCGCCGGGCCTCCCGACGAAAGTCCTCGAACTGTTCGAGCTGGATGAGGAGTTCCAGGCGCCAGAGGGCCAGCGCGATCCGGAGCCTCTTTTCCGGAGAAAGCCTTTCGCGCCGGGCCTCGAAACTGCGACGGAGTTTCTTCAGTACCTCCTCGGCGGCTCTCTTCCTGGCCTCCCGGCGCCGACGCGTTTCCTCCAGGGCCTTCCTCCCGAGCTCCGCGATCTCCCTGAAGTAGGTCTCGGCCCAGTCGTAGTGCCCGGTTCGGTAATAGGTTCGGGCCCTTTCCCACTTTTTTTCCACCCGGGAAAACAGATCCGGCGCATAAATATCGGCCCCCTCCTCCCTAAGTTTCTCCACCAGCCTGCGCGTTTCCTGATAGGCCTTTTCCGGAGGGGTGGGAGGCTTGACGAATCGCCGGATAAGGGGAATTCGGGAGAGACGATAACGGGCGTAGGGGGAAAGTTCCGGACGGTGGATTTCCGGAAGGGAAAAGGCGCTCCCCCAGACGAAGATCAGCATCACGAGGACCGCAAGCCCGTGCTTTCTGGGTTTCATCCCTTCTGTTATAGTAGAAAAATCCTGAAAAGGGTAGGAGTGAGGCCATGAAGTCCGTACTGAAGGGGATGCTTCTTTTGCTGCTTCTGGCCCTGTGCGGGGCTGCGGTCTTCGTCTTCTTCGTAAAGCTGGAGAGCCACCCTCCGGTGATAGAGGTGAAGGGGCTTCCGAAATTGGCCGGACGGAAGCTCACTTTTACCGTGCGGGCCGAGGACCGACATTCCGGATTGCGCGAGCTTTCGGTTTATCTGGTTCAGGGAAGGAAGAAGATCCTCCTAAAGGAACTCGGCTGGCCGGTTTCCTTTCTCCGGGGGTCGCGGGTTCACAGCCGGGAGATCTCCTTTTCCGTCTCTCCGGTGGAAAAGGGCCTTTCCGAGGGGCCGGCGGTGCTCGTGGTTTCCGCAGCGGATGCCTCCTGGCGTAACCGTCTTCGGGGAAACCTTTCCGTGAAACGGGTTCCCTTTACCCTGGATCTCACTCCTCCTCGGGTGACCGTCCTTTCCCGCACGGTTTACCTGGCTCCGGGGGGCTCGGCCCTGGTGCTCTATCGGGTGGGGGAGAAGCCCGCTCGCACGGGGGTCCTCCTCAACGACCGTTTTTTCCGGGGCTATCCCCTGAAGCAGGGGGCGTACGCCGCTCTGGTGGCCCTCCCGGTGACGGAAAAGGTGGTGCGGAAGTTCGTGGTGCTGGCCGAGGACGGGGCCGGCAATCGACTGGAGCTCCCGGTGAGTTATTACCTGAAGAGGCGCCGTTTCCCCAGGGTGCGCATGCGTCTCAGTGATCGGTTCCTCAACTTTAAGATGCCGGAGTTTATCTCCCGCTATCCCGAGGCCCAGAAAAACGACCTGCTCGGGACCTTTATCTGGGTTAACGAAACCCTGCGCCGTCGGAACAATAAAACCATTGCGGAGATCACCTCCCGTCCCTCGGAGGCCCCCTTTCGGATTTCGGGAGCCCTTCGAGCCCTGCCTCACGCGGCCAAGAGAGCCGACTTCGGGGAGTTTCGCACCTATTATTACCGGGGGCGGAAGGTCTCCCGGGCCTGGCACCTGGGGCTGGATCTGGCCTCGGTGGCCCGAAGCCCGGTACCCGCCGCCGCGCCCGGCCGGGTGGTGTTTGCGGACTACCTGGGCATTTACGGAAACACCGTGATCCTGGATCACGGGCTGGGGCTTTATACCCTTTACGCCCACCTGGCCGGGATTGAGGTGCAGGTGGGGGAGGAGGTCTCCGCGGGCCAGACCATCGGCCACACCGACACCACCGGACTGGCCGGAGGCGATCACCTCCACTTCTCCGTCCTGGTGCAGGGGGTGTTCGTGACCCCTATAGAATGGCTGGATCCCCGCTGGGTGAGGACCCGGATCCTGGACCCCTTAAAGGATTATCGTTAACCCTCCACCCACCTGACCCTGCAGGGCAGTCCGAGGAACTCGAAAAAGGCCCGCTCCAGGCGATGGGCCTCCTCGTGGAGTTCCACGATGCTCGGCCGAAAGAGGGATTCCTCCATCACCAGTTCCACGAGAAGTTCGCTTTCCGGTTCCTCCCCCACGATCCTTAGCCGGTAGCGTGGTTTTCGGCCGTACACCTCCTCCAGCAGTCCCTCGAGCACCTTCCGGGGCACCTTTATGCCCCTGAAGGAAAGCACCCGGCCGCTTCCGGCCTCGATGGAGAGAAACCGCGGCGTGGTTCTTCCGCAGGGACACGGTTCGTGGGTTATCCGGACCCGGTCTCCGGTGAGGAAACGCAGGAGCGGATTGGCCCTTACCCGAAGGGTGGTGAGCACCAGTTCCCCCTCCTCGGCGGGCGTCCCCTTTTCGGGGTGAATGACCTCGGCAAACACATGATCCGAGGCCAGGTGCAGTCCCCTTCGGGCCTCACATTCGTAGGCCAGGCCGGGCCCCAGGACCTCGGAGATACCGTAACCCAGCCGGGATTCGGCCCCGAAGAACTCTTCCAGGAGGGCCCGATCCCGTCCTTTAAGTTCTTCCCCCACCAGAATGAGGAGCCTGAGACTTTCCGGGGGCCTCAAGCCCCGCCTTTCGCAAACCCTGAGATAACGCAGGGCGAGCGAGGGGGTGGTGATCACCACCGAGGCCCGGAAGTCCCGGAGAATGCGGAGGCTCACCTCAGGGGTTCGGGGAGCCGGGGGGATGACCGCGGCTCCCACGGCCTCGGCAGCCTCGCGAAGGTCCTCCGTCCAGGCGGCCATGCCTGGCTCAAAGGAGATGAAAACGATGTCCTCCGGGCGCAGCCCGCAGGCTTTGAGGAATCTTACGCAGAGCTGCCGCAGGTTTTCCACATCCTGCAGGGTGTACCCCTTTACTATGGGGTTGGGCCACCAGGGGAAGGCCCGAAGGCGTACGATGTCGCGCAGGGGTACCGCGAAGAGTTCGTAGGGGTAGTGGGCGGATAGATCCTCCCGGGTGGTGACGGGAAAGCGGATCAGGTCCTCCGGAGCACGCAGGTCCTCGGGCAGAAGTCCGCTTTCCTCCAGGCGCTCCCGGTAGAAGGGAACCCTCTGATAGATCCGGTTCAGGGTGCTCTGGAGGAGCTCGGTGTGCCACTGGCGCCATTCCTCCGGGCTCAGGTATTCCGGATTTTCGATGCTCATGGGCTTCCCCTCCCCTCGGTGAATTCCCGGTAGTCCTTGCCCAGATAGGCCCTTTTTACCTCCTCGTCGTGAAGGAGTTCCCGGGCCGGTCCCTGGAGGGTGATGCGTCCGGTCTCCAGCACATAGGCCCGGTGAGCTATGGACAGGGCCTTGCGGGCGTTTTGTTCCACCAGTAGAACGGTGAGGCCTTCCCTGTTGAGTTCCACTATGGTGTGCATGATGAGGTCCACCACCTTCGGCGCAAGTCCCAGAGAGGGTTCATCGAGAAGAAGGAGTCTGGGACGGGCCATGAAGGCCCGCCCCAGGGCCAGCATTTGTTGCTCTCCTCCGGAAAGAGTGCCGGCTTTCTGTTTGCGTCGCTCCCGCAACCTGGGAAAGAGCTCGTAAACCCGCTCCAGATCCGCCATGACCGCCCGCTTTCCCTCTCTTACGAAGCGATGATAGGCCCCCAGAATCAGGTTTTCCTCCACCGTGAGGGGATAAAAGATCTGTCTTCCCTCCGGCACCAGGCTCAGGCCCATGCCCACCAGCTTTTGAGGGGGCCAGCCGGTGATGTCCCGGCCCTCGAAGAAGATCCGTCCCTTTCGGGGACGATTGATTCCAATGAGAGTGAGAAGAAGACTGCTCTTTCCGGCCCCGTTGCTCCCCAGAAGACACACGATCTCTCCCTCCTCCACATGCAGGGAGATCCCGCGCAGTACATTCAGTTTCCCGTAGGAAAGGTGAAGATTGCGCACCTCAAGCATCATTCCTCTCCCAGGTATACCTGAATTACCCTGGGATCCTTCTGGATCTCCGCCGGAGGTCCCTGGGCGATCTTACGCCCCTGATCGAGCACGATCACCTCTTCGGCCAGCTCCATAAGGAGGTTCAGGTCGTGCTCCACCCAGAAGAGGGTGAGTCCCTCTCGGGGAAGTTGCGAAAGGATTCGGGCCAGGTCCTCTTTTTCCCGGGGGTCGAGTCCGGAGGCGGCCTCGTCGAGGAGGAGGAGTTTGGGCCGCAGGGCCAGGGCCCGGGCCAGTTCCAGGTAGCGGAGTTTGCCCAGGGGAAGTTCCGAGGCCCTGCGCGCGGCCTCGTCGGCCAGAAAGAATCTTTCCAGCCAGTAAAGGGCTTCCTCCCGGGCCCCCTTTTCCTTACGAAAAAAACTCGGGGTGCGCAGGAGGGCGGAAAGCCTTCCGGGCCGAAGGTGCTGATAAACGGCAAGTAACACATTTTCGAGCACGGTAAGGTGAGAGAAGACCTGCGGGGTTTGAAAGGTGCGGGCTATTCCCAGGCGGGCCACGGCTTCCGCGGGAAGCCCCTCCAGGTGGTGTCCCTCGAAGAGAATCTCTCCGGCGTCCGGTTTGAGGTGTCCGGTGATGAGGTTAAAGGTGGTGGATTTTCCCGAGCCGTTGGGGCCGATGAGGGCGGATATGGTTCCCTTCCTCACGGTAAAGGAAAGATCCTCCACCGCCCTGAGGGCTCCGAATCTCTTGCTGAGCCGCCGTACCTCAAGAATATAAGCCATGGGCCTATACAAACCAGAAAATGGATATTTTTACAAGATGTTTTAATGAGGAAGTAATTTTTCATTTTTTAGAAAATATGTTAATTTTTTTGAAAGGCTTCATCCTAAGGACGAATTGCAAATTCATCGTTAAAATTTTCTTATATTTACATATTCGGATCAAATTAATGAAATTCGATTGATCGTGTTCCTGATAAAAATAGGAAAGAATTACTTCCAATTTTTAGCCATATGCATTTTAACAATTTTAAAACCTAAGCTATTGAAATATAAACATAAAATTGACATAACATCCTCAAAAGTATCTGAAAATGGCTATAATTGGACTTGAAAAATTTCTAATATCGGAGTAGTAGGAGGATTGATGTTTAAGTCCGAAGATTTGCGTGTGGTGGCGGAGGCCTTTCTGTATCCGGAGGATTCCTCTTTCCTCGAATTGATTCCTTATCTGGTGTCCTTGGGGCGTAGGCTGGGGCTCTATCTGAACGGAGATTTTGGGGGGGAGAACCTGGAGGATCTCCGGGTGGAATACACACGCCTTTTTATTACTTCACCTTATCGCACTCCGGCTCCTCCCTATGCCTCGGTATATCTCTCCGGGGATCGGCGCCTCAAGGGGGAGGGTTACGATCAGGCCCTGGCCTTTTATCGGGAGGCCGGCTATCAGCCGGTGGAGGAGGGGGATCTAGCCGATCATGTGGCCTACGAGCTGGCCTTTATGGCCCTTCTCCTTGAAGAGGGAAGGAGAGACCTTCTGGCCAGGTTCCTGACCGAGCACTTTTTGAAGTGGTATCCCCGATTTCTCGGGGCCCTGAGACAGGCGCAACCCCGGCCCTTTTACAGGGCCCTGGGAGATCTGGTTTTGTTTCTCACAAATAGATTGCGGGAGGAGGTTGCTCATGAAAAGAAGGGACTTTCTTAAACTTTCGGCGGGGGCCTCGCTGGCTCTGGCCGGGCTTCGGCTCCGTTCCGAGGGACTTTTCCGTAAGGCGTACGCCGCGGAGGCCGGCGGAGAGGAGCTTCCCGGAAGCCTGGGGGCCAAGGAGGTTCCCTCGGTCTGCGAGATGTGTTTCTGGCGCTGCCCCATCGTGGCCAAGGTGAAGCACGGCAAGGTGGTCAAGATCGAGGGCAATCCCAAAAGTCCCACCAACGGTCGGGGGGACAAGGCCCGGGTCTGCGCCCGGGGCAATTCCGGGGTGAAGCTCCTTTACGATCCCGACCGGGTGCTCCATCCCCTCAAGAGAGTGGGAGAGCGGGGTGAGGGCAAGTTCGTGAAGATCTCCTGGGACGAGGCCCTGGACGAGGTGGCGTACAACCTCAAGAAGGTTAAGGAGAAATACGGTCCTCACGCCATCGCCTACTTCGATCACGGTGCCTCGGCGGAGGCCTTGCGGGAGGTCTTTAAGGCCCTGGGCACGGAAAACTACTCCAACGAGCCGGCCTTCTTCCAGTGCGTGGGGCCGGTGGCCGTGGCCTACATCTCCTCTCTCGGGTATCTCACCTCCGGTACCATGCAGTACACCGACATGGCCAACGCCAAGGCCATGCTTCTCGTGGGTTCCCACATCGGAGAGAATGTGCATGTTTCCCATGTGATGTCCTTTGTGGACGGGCTTTCCAAGGGGGCCAAACTGGTAGTAGTGGATCCGCGTTTTTCCGTGGCGGCGGGCAAGGCGGACCTCTGGCTTCCCATCCGTCCCGGGACGGATACGGCCCTCCTTCTGGCCTGGATCAACTATGTCATTGAGCACGATCTTTACGATAAGGAATTCGTCTCCAAGTACTGCGAGGGATTTGAGATTCTCAAGAAGAAGGTCAAGGGCTGGACGCTGGAGAAAGCCGCCCGTATCTGCGATCTCCCCAAGGACAAGATCGAGGAGGCCATAAAGATCCTGGCGGCGGCCCGTCCGCATGTCCTCATTCATCCGGGGCGGCATTCCGCCTGGTACGGCAAGGGCGATGTGTATCGCCACCAGGCCCTGGCCATCCTGGCCGCCCTTTTTGGAAGTGTAGGGACTCCCGGCGGTCTTTACTTCCCCACCCATGTGCCTTTGGCTCCGGTAAGCTGCGTGCGAGAGATCAAGCCCCGCAGTTCGGATACTCCTCTTAAGGAAAAGTATCCCTTTTCTGGGCCCATTCCCGGAAGTCCCACCCACGAGATCATTAAGGCCACCCTTACCGGCAAACCCTATCCCATTAAGGCCTGGGGTATCTGCGGGGTAAATATCCTCCAAACCATTCCTAATCCTTATCAGACCATGGAAGCGATAAAGAAGCTGGACTTTATCTTCTCCTTTGAAATTCTTCCCACGGAGACCGCTCTCTGGTCGGATATCGTCCTCCCGGATACCGTTTATCTGGAACGCTATGACGATGTATATGTATATGACGGGTTGCCGGAATGCTATGTCACGGTCAGACAGCCCGCAGTAGAGCCTCTTGGGGAGGCTAGGACTCCGCTGTGGGTAGCCAAGCAACTGGCTCATCGGCTCGGGTTCGAAATATTTTTCACGGAAAACGAGACCGATATTATCAATGATAAACTGAGAGCGCTGAATGTTACCCTTAAGGATCTTCAGGAGCAAGGTGGGATAATAACCCTTCCGGCGAAAGGGGCCTATGATCGAGAGAACTTCCGGAATGTTTTCGGAGAAAAGGGTTTCAAGGTTAATCTGGCCGTTGAGGACTTCGAGGACGAGGACTTCTCTCCGGTGCCGGTATTCGAGCCCACGCCGGCTCCGCCCAAGGGGTTTGCCCGGCTCATTTACGGACGCGTGCCGGTGCACACCTTCAGCCGCACCATGAACAACGAGTGGCTCCATCACGAGTGGCCCGAGAACCACGCCTGGATCAACGACGAGGTGGCGGCCAAGCTGGGCATTAAGGACGGTGACGAGATCGTGTTCGAGAATCAGGACGGCAAGCGTTCCCTCCCGGTGAAGGCCAAGGTCACTCCGGGTATCCGGCCTGACTGTATTTTCCTACCTCACGGCTTCGGAAGCCTTTCCCAGAAACTTCGCCGGGCCTACAGGAAAGGGGCTAGCGATCAGTTCCTCATCACTCACTATGTGCAGGACCCCTTCATGGGGGCCTCCAGTCACCGCACGAGCTTCGTGCGGATAGTCAAGGACGGCAAGGTGCTCGACATCCCCGAACTTCGTCCGCTGCCCCCGGAGATTCCCCGTTTTAAACTGGCCG
This sequence comes from Thermosulfurimonas sp. F29, assembly GCF_019688735.1. Lineage (NCBI taxonomy): Bacteria > Pseudomonadati > Thermodesulfobacteriota > Thermodesulfobacteria > Thermodesulfobacteriales > Thermodesulfobacteriaceae > Thermosulfurimonas > Thermosulfurimonas sp. F29. The sequence goes on along the minus strand of NZ_JAIFYA010000001.1, from coordinate 216,382 downwards.
CCGCGGGGATGATGGGAGGCCAGTGCGAAAAGATGATGAAAAAGAAGAAGCATCACAAGAGGATGACCATCGAGGGCTGCTAAAAAGTTTATGAAGGAGGGCGAAAATGAAACATCAGTGGGCCATGGTAATAGATTTAGATAGATGTGTGGGGTGCCACGCCTGCGCGGTGGCCTGTCGCGCGGAGTGGCAGGTTCCGGTAAATCCGGACTACGACGGATATTCTTTTATCGGCGATTACGATCAGTGGCTGGGGGTGGTTTCGGCGGAAGGCGGGGACTATCGCCGAAACTGGGTGCTTCGTCTGGGCCCTGAGCGCACCTCCAAGGGGGAGATCGCCTTCACCTTCTTCCCCGGGCTCTGTAATCACTGCGACCATCCGGTGTGCGTGGATGTGTGCCCGGTGGAGCCCGAAAAGCGCACCTTTAAGTGTTACAAGACCGGAAAGACCGTCACCATGGAGATCAAGGCCACCTACAAGGAGCCCTTTACCGGTGCGGTTCTCATCGACAAGGAGCGCTGCATCGGTTGCGGCAACTGCGTGGAGGCCTGTCCTTATCGGGCCCGTTATCTCAACGATACCTTGGACGAGCCCAAGGCGGACAAGTGCACCTTCTGTTACGAGCGGGTGACCCGGGGTGAGCTTCCGGCCTGCGTGAAGACCTGCATCGCCGACGCCCGTATCTTCGGTGACCTCTCCGACCCCAACTCCGAGGTGGCGAAACTGGTGCGCAGCGGCAAGGCCCGGAGGCTTGAGTCCGACAAGGTGAAGATCGGCCCCAATGTTTACTTCATGGGCAAGGAGAAGAACCTGGAGCTCCTCTTCAAACACTTTGCTCCGCGCAAGCGGACCTGGGAGGATGTGGAGGTCCGGGCCCGCACCCGCCGGGGGCTCATCAAGATGGCTCTGCGGAAGCTTCCCACCCTGGGATAATACGCCACCCCTTCTTTCGCTGCCTTCCTCAGGGGGCCTGTGCGGCCCCCTTTTTTCTTTCCGGGGACGGTTCGTAACTAACCAATATGTTGTAATATTATTGACCTTGACACCCTATATGCTGTAGGTATAATCGCAGAAAAACGGATGCAGGGAGAGGGGAGGCGTCATGGAGCCTTTGGTCAGGAAGCGGGACGGGAAGTTTCAGCCTTTTAATCGGCATCGCATCGTGCGGGCGGTCTTCAAGGCCCTGCGGGCGGTGGGGCAGAAGGACAAGGCCGCGGCCGAGAAGGTGGCGGATGCGGTGGCGGTAAAGCTCTATCGCCAGTTCTTCAAGCACGGCGGGGTCCCTCATGTGGAGCAGATCCAGGATCTGGTGGAAAAGACCCTGATGGAGCTGGGCTTTACCGAGGCGGCCAAGGCCTACATTCTCTACCGGGAAAAGCGCCGGGAGGCCCGGGAGCTCGGCAAGGCCCTGGTGGACGGCGTAAACCTCATCGAGGAGTACCTCACCCGGGAGGACTGGCGGGTTCAGGAAAACTCCAACATGAATTACAGCCTCCAGGGGCTCAACTTCCACATTTCCTCCTCGGTGGTGGCTCGCTACTGGCTGAACAAGCTTTATCCGGCCAGGGTGGGCGAGGCCCACTTCGAGGGAGACTTCCATGTGCATGATTTAGGAATACTTGGGCCATACTGCGTGGGGTGGGATCTTTACGATCTGCTCAAGCGGGGCTTCGGGGGAGTCCCCGGAAAGGTGGAAAGCGCTCCGCCCAAACACTTCCGGAGCGCCCTCGGCCAGGTGGTAAACTTCTTTTACACCCTTCAGGGCGAGGCCGCCGGAGCCCAGGCCTTCTCCAACTTCGATACCCTGCTGGCCCCCTTCGTGCGCTACGACCGGCTCTCCTACGAGGAGGTCAAGCAGTGCCTCCAGGAATTCATCTTCAATGTGAATGTGCCCACCAGGGTAGGCTTCCAAACCCCTTTCACGAACCTCACCTTTGACCTCAGGTGCCCCGAGACCCTAAAGGATCTTCCGGTGATCATCGGTGGCCGCGAGCAGGAGGAGACCTACGCCGAGTTCCAGAAGGAAATGGACATGATCAACCGGGCCTTTTGCGAGCTAATGATTGCCGGCGACGCCAAGGGCCGGATCTTTACCTTCCCCATCCCCACCTACAACCTCACCCGGGATTTCGACTACGAGAATCCCAACCTGGAGCCCCTCTGGGAGATGACCCGGCGTTACGGCATTCCCTACTTTGCCAATTTCGTGAACTCGGACATGCGTCCGGAGGACGCCCGTTCCATGTGCTGTCGCCTGAGACTCGACAACCGGGAGCTTGAGAGACGGGGCGGAGGGCTCTTTGGGGCCTCGCCGCTTACGGGCTCTATCGGGGTGGTCACCATCAACCTGCCGCGCATCGCTTATCTCTCTACCTGTGAAGAGGAATTTTTCGAGCGCCTGAGCGATCTCATGGAGCTCGCCAAGACCTCTCTCGAGATCAAGCGCAAGGTCATCGAGGACTTCACCGAACGGGGACTTTATCCCTATTCCCGGGTCTATCTTCAGCCGGTCAAGGAGTGCTCCGGGCAGTACTGGCGCAACCACTTTTCCACCATCGGGATCATCGGCATGAACGAGGCCTGTCTCAACTTCCTCGGGGTGCCCATTTATCACCCGGAGGGGAAGGAGTGGGCCATAAAGGTCCTGCGTTTCATGCGGGAGAAGCTCGCGGACTTTCAGGAGGAGACCGGGAACCTTTACAACCTCGAGGCCACGCCGGCCGAAGGGGCCAGCTATCGTCTGGCCCGCCTGGACAAGAAGAAGTTTCCGCGCATTAAGACCGCCGGAACGGACCGGGTGCCTTATTACACCAACTCCGTGCACCTTCCGGTGGGCTACACCGACGACATCTTCGAGATCCTCTCCCACCAGGACGATCTTCAGGTCCTCTTTACCGGAGGCACGGTGGTGCACCTTTTCGTGGGCGAGGAGATCCCGGACACGCGGATGGTTCGGGAGCTGGTGCGGGCGGTGGTGGAAAACTTCAGGCTTCCTTACTTCTCCATCACCCCCACCTTTTCCGTGTGTCCCGTGCACGGATACATTCCCGGGAAACACGAATTCTGTCCCTATCCTCACAGCGAGGAGGATCTGGCCCGGTACGGTCGGGAGGTGGAGCTTCCCCGGGAGAGGCTGCGGGAGCTCCCCTCCGGGGCCTATCGCGTGCTGGAAAACCCCGAATCGGTAAAAGATAAAACTAAGGAGGAGGTCGGCCATGGAAAGAGTCAAGGTTAAGGCGGTACCCTGCGAGATTTACAGTCGGGTGGTGGGTTACTTTCGTCCGGTTCAGAACTGGAATGCCGGAAAACAGCAGGAGTTTTCCGAACGCAAGACGGTGAGGCTGGAGTCTTTCCGGAAGTTTGCCCGCCGGGCCTGCTGCGGCTAGATGATCAAGGGCTTTCGGGGTACGAGCCTGGTGGATTACCCGGGGAAGATCGCGGCGGTGGTCTTCCTCGGGGGTTGTAACTGGCGCTGTCCCTACTGTTACAACCTGGACCTGGTGCTCCCGGAAAGACTCCGGGAAATCCCGGACCTGCCGGAAGAGGAGGTTCTGTCCGAGCTCTCCCGGCGAAAGGGTTTCATCAAAGGGGTGGTGATTACCGGGGGAGAGCCCACCCTGTGGGGACGGCGCCTGCGAGCCTTTCTCGAACGCGTCCGGCACGAGGTGGGTCTTCCGGTGAAACTCGACACCAACGGTTCCCATCCGGAGGTGGTCTTCTCTCTGGTGGAGGAGGGGCTGGTGGACTACCTGGCTCTGGATTTTAAGACGGCTCCCTCCCGTTACGGGGAACTGGGCGGAGACTTCGCTCCCGTAGCCCGGACTCTGGAGTGCGTAAAAAGCCTTAACGGAAAGGCCGAGGTCCGCATCACCGTGGTTCCTTCCCTGGTGGGAGAACCGGAAATAAAGGAGATGCTTCCCTACCTGGAAGGGGTCAGGCAAATAGCCCTCCAGAGGTTCTTTCCCCGGGCCGAAACCCTGGATCCCTCCTTTCCGAAAACGCCGCCCGCCGAGGAGGATCTCCTTTCCCTTCAGAGCCTTCTCGAAAGACACCTCTCCGCAAAGATTGTGCTCAGAAGTTAACCTTTTTAACCGGAATTTAACAAATTTAAACCTTTTTTCTCTTGTAGCGCTTATTTCCTCCTGATATACCCAGAATCGCTACTTCGTTTACGGGGAGTGTAAGGTGTCGGAGAAACCCAATCGCACCCATGTGAAGAGAATCCTGATAGGGCTGGTGGTTTTGGTGGTGCTGGGTGGGATAGTGAGGACCCTTTTGGTTCCCCGGGACTTCGGCAATCACGGAAGTATTTTTTACAAGTACTACCGGAAGGGGGCCATAGACGACGAGCTGGCTCGTATGCCCCGCCACATGACCAATGCCTCCTGCAAGAGCTGTCATCCCTGGGAGTACACCCTTCAGAGCGCCAGCAAGCATCGGAGCCTTTCCTGCGAGTTCTGTCACGGGCCCTGGGCCGATCATGTGAACGCGAGGGGCGAGCTGATCGGCCACCTTCCGGATCCCAGGGGGAAGGAGGCCATTCGGGCGCTGTGCCTGAGGTGTCACAACGGGGCCATTCAGGCCCGTCCCAGGGATCCCAAAGTCATAAAGACCGTGCTCTTTCCGGACCACCTGCGCAAGCAGCATGTGCGGGAGGATCACGCCTGCGATCAGTGTCATCTGGTTCACGCACCGCTTTACTACATCAATCAGGTCAAAGAATTCTGGTCCAGTCTCGGAAAGGGAGGGGCTCGTGAATAAGGATCGTCGAAGGTTTCTGGGATGTCTGCTTAAGGGGGCGGCGGGGTCCCTTTACTGGATGCTTCCCATGCCGGTGAAGGTGCCTCTCCAGATCCCCGGCCTGGGCGGAGAGGGAAAGTACGATCCGGAAAAGCACGAGTTCGTTTTTCTGGTGGACATCAATCGCTGCATCGGTTGCGGGAGCTGCTGCGTGGCGGACAAGCGGGAATATCGAGTGCCTGACGGGCAGTACCGCACCTGGGTGGAGCGCTACATCATAACTCAGGACGGGAAGGTGCTGGTGGATTCCCCCAAGGGGGCCCTTGAGGGGTATCCCGAGCCCCGAAAAGTGGACGAGCCCATCAGGGACGCCTTTTTCGTGCCCAAGCTCTGCAACATGTGCGAGGAGCCTTCCTGCGTTCAGGTCTGTCCGGTGGGGGCCACCTTTAAGACCGACGACGGCTTCGTGCTCATAGATTACAAGCGTTGTATAGGGTGTGCCTATTGCGTGCAGGCCTGTCCCTACGGGGTGCGTTACATCCACAAGAAGAAGCGTACCGCGGACAAGTGTACCTGGTGCTATCACCGGGTCCGGAGGGGGTTGCTTCCGGCCTGTGTGAACGCCTGTCCCACCGGGGCGCGCAAGTTCGGGGACCTTAGGGACGAGAACTCCGAGGTGGCCCGGATAGTGAAGAGCAGTGAGCCGCTTTTCGTGCTCAAGCCGGACATGGGGACCTTTCCCCGTCTCAAATATCTCCATCTGCGGCAGGAGGTCATCTGATGGCCGACATCGTAGGGTATGTATTTCCCAACGAGCATCACATCCACTGGAGTCTTATGATCGTTACCTATCCTTACATCACCGGAATTATCGCCGGGGCCTTCATCGTGTCCTCCCTTTACCATGTGTTCCATGTGAAGGCTCTGCGTCCGGTCTCGCGTTTCGCGTTGATCTTCGCCCTGGCCTTCGGAATCTGCTGCACCTGGCCGCTTCTGAATCACCTGGGGCGTCCGGAGCGCTGCTTTAACATCATGCTCACCCCGCACCCCACCTCGGCCATGGCCGGTTTCGGGTATGTGTATAGCTCCTACATGGTGGTTCTTCTCCTGGAGATCGTCTTCATCTATCGGGCGGTCTTTGCCCGCCTGCTTCCTCAGACCACCGGCCTTAAGGCCGCCGTTTATCGGTTTCTCACCTTCGGGAACACTGATCTTTCTCCGGCCACGCTTCAGTTCGACCACAAGGTGACCGGCTGGCTGGCCCTCATCGGAATCCCCATGGCCTGCGTGCTTCACGGATATGTGGGGTTCATCTTCGGAGGGGTCAAGGCGGTGCACTGGTGGCTTACGCCCCTCATGCCGGTGATCTTTCTGCTTTCGGCCTGCGTCTCGGGTATCGCCGGCATCATCCTGGGATATCTCCTGGTGCAGTGGGTGAAGAAGCGCCCCGTGGACGAGGAGTGTCTTTCCGCTCTGGTGAAGTACCTGTGGGGATTTCTCATTCTGGATGTGGTCCTGGAGATGCTGGATCTCGGAGTGCACGCCTACCTGCGCGTGGAGAGCTGGCATGTGCTGGAGAAGCTCATTTCGGGACCGCTTTTTACGAGCTTTATCGTGATGCAGATCTTTATTTTTTCCTTTATTCCGCTCGTGATCCTCGGAGTGCTCTCTCTGGCCAATATTCGAGGGAAAGCCTTGCAGTATCTGGCGGCCTTGTGTTCGGTGATGCTGCTTATCCAGGTCTACTGCATGCGGTGGAATGTGGTGATCGGGGGGCAGATGGTCTCGAAAAGCGGTCGGGGTTTCACCTTCTATCACCCCGGATTTTTTGAGAAGGAGGGCATTCTTCCCACCATCCTTATCCTAATGGCCCCGGTGGTCATCCTTTACCTGCTTTCCAAGATCTTTCCCCTGTGGGTTACCGAGGAGGCCCAAAACCATACCTAAAAAATATTTTGAGGAGGTGTCGGGTATGAGATGGAAGGTGTTTTGGTCGTTTCTGGTGGGCCTGGCCCTTCTGGGCTGGGGAGGATCGGGGTTGGCGGTGACGCAATTTTCAAAGGATGTCACCAACCCCAAGGTGCGCGAGCTCAACAAGAAGTGCATGATGTGTCACCTGAAGGAGAACAAGTCGCTGGTCTTTCAGTGGCAGGAATCCCCGCACGCCGCGGCCAAGGAGGGCCCGGTGGGTTGTTATACCTGTCACGCGGCGGACAAGGGGGATCCCCTGGGCTACAATCACGAGGGGGCCTTCATCAAGACCCTCATCACGCCCCGGGATTGCTCTTACTGCCACCCGCGGGAGTACAGGGAGTACGAGAATTCTCATCACGCCACGGCCGGCCAGATCATGGCCTCTCTGGATAACCTTCTGGGGGAGGTGGTCTGCAGCGCGCCGGTGGAGTCGGTGACCAAGTGGGGGCTTCCGCCCACGGCGGCCAAGGCCGACGCCCAGAACGCCTGCTGGCAGTGCCACGGATCGGTGGTGAAGGTCCTCAGGGACAAGAACGGAAAGATTCTGCGCAACAAGGAGGGGGCACCGCAGTTCGATCCTTCCACCTGGCCCAACAGCGGAATGGGGCGGATCAATCCCGACGGCTCCAAGGGGGCCTGTAACGCCTGCCATTCCAAGCACGCCTTCCGGGCCAGCGTGGCGCGGCAGCCCTTCGCCTGCGGAAAGTGCCACCTGGGACCGGATCATCCCCAGAAGGAGGTTTACGAGGAGTCCAAGCACGGGATCGCCTATCTTTCGGCCGTGCGGGAGAAGGGGCTCATGGGGATGAACATCCTCAAGACCGGATCCTGGGTGCTGGGTAAGGACTACTACTTTGCCCCCACCTGTTCCACCTGCCACATGGGAGCCTATGTGAAGCCCAACGGCTCCATCGCCCGCAACACCCACAATGTGGGTGATCGTATCTCCTGGAACCTGCGTCCGCCCATCTCCGTGCACCTCAACCGGGTGATCACCACCGACGGCAAGGTCTACGATGTGCCCGGGGACATTCCGCCGCTTCCGGGTCAGTATGTGGAGGTCTACGACTATGTGCGCAAGGGCGACAAGCTGGTGAAGGTCAGAACCAAGAAGCAGGTCCAGAAGGTCATTAGCTGGAAGGAGCGCCGGGCGGCCATGATGGAGGTGTGCAAGAGCTGTCACGGTATGCAGCAGGTGGAGAACTTCTACAAGCAGTTCGACGCTCTGGTGGTGACCTACAACGAGAAGTTCGCCAAGCCGGCCAAGCGGATCTTCCAGGAGATGGTCAAGGACGGTCTGGTGCCTAAGTCGCCCTTCATGTCCAAGGTGGGCTGGATTTGGTTCGAGATCTGGCACCACGAGGGACGCCGTGCCCGTCACGGAGCGGCCATGCTGGGGCCGGACTACACGCACTGGCACGGGCTGTATGAGGTAGCTCGCCACTTTTACTACGAGTACATCCCCGAAGTCCTCAAGGTGGCCAAGGAGCACGGCAAGCTGGCCAAGTATCAGAAGCTCATCGCGCAGATCCTGAACACCCCCGAGCACGAGTGGAAGCTCAAGGGCTTCGGCAAGATGATGAAGGCCATCGAGCAGGAGTACAAGGAGCGCTACGGAAAGGAACAGTAAACGAGAACGAGAGGGGGAGGGGCCACCCCTCCCCCCGCGTTTTGAGGCGAAAAGATGAAGAAGACCCTGATCGTAATGATGGCCTGGTTTTTCGTGTCCGTCTCGGGCTTTGCCTCCTCCGAGTTCGACAAGGTTCAGCAACTCGGTTTAACCCACGGGAATCTCCTGCTGGGAGCGAAGTTCGTGGACTCCGGGGACTTCGTTCCCGAAAGGGAGGCCTGGCCGGGGACTCGAAGGTATCGCAGGAACTCTCTCGTGGTGGCGGTGGAGGCTCGCACGCAACGGATTATAGCTCTTTTTGAGGAATATCCCGCTCTTTCGCCGGAAGACCTGAGAAAACTGGTGGGAACCCTGGTGGCCAGGTTCGGTGAACCCACCTTCGAGGCCCACGACCGAATGCTCTTCTGGTACTTCACCTCCAAGGGCAAGGTTTCTTCCGAGGAATTCGAACGCCTGCGCGAGAGCGGGAAAGTCCCGGAATTGCTGGCGGTAGCCAAGTTTTACTGCAATCAAAACATAATAGATTTCGCGGATAAGAAGAGACGAGACGATAAGGCCAAAGCCTACTTTACCGTCTATTCTCCGGCATTAATCAAAAGATTCGTACGCATAGAAACGATACATAAACAAAAAATAAATTAAGGAGGTGGTAACATGAAACGCTGGGTATGGTTGGCATTTTTTGGGATTTTGATGTGGGTTTCCGGGGCCCTGGCCTATACGGTAGAGGGGAAGGTCAAGGGCCGGCTGGATTTTAAGGAGGAGATCCGTTACGAATACTGGAACACCTTTGACAAAAAGTACGCTCAGGACAACTTTGATTACGATGACTCGTATTCCTTCGTCTCCAGCAAGATGCGTTTCGGGGCCGGCTTTTCTTCCCCGGTGGTGGACGCCTACGCCCAGCTCCACTGGACGCAGTTTTTCGGCCTTCCTGATGACGGAGAGTTCGGATTAGGGGCGCTCTATTACAAGTTCAACGGGCCTTTTGGAGGGCCTACCGCGCATCCGGACAAGGCCACGAACATAGGTTACGGGGCCATCTCTCAGGCCTGGGTGCGGGTGAAACCCCCGATGGTGCCGGGTCTGAGCGTGAAGCTCGGCCGGTTTTTCTATCTTTCCGGGCTTGAAGGCGGCCTTCCCAAGAATGCCACGCTCAAGTGGGTGAAGAAGGTGCGCATCTCCCAGCGCATGATCGGTCCCTTCGACTGGTCTCGCGTGGGAAGGGCCTTTGACGGTGGCGTGCTCTCCTACGACTTCAATCCCTGGAATTTCACCCTCTCCTACATGCATCCCACCCCGGGTGGTTTCTATCTCCGGCGGGACGATCCGGAGATGAACGGGGAGTCCACCCACGACATCGACATCGTGACCGCGGTTTTAAGCCTCAAGGACACCAATCCCTATGTGCCCAACCTCGATGCGCAGCTCTTCTACTATTACTACAACGATGAGCGCAGGCTTTCCAAGGTAAAGACCGTTACGGTGGGGACCAAGACCTACGACTACACGGCTGAGCTGACCGGACTGGGAGATTGCGAGGTGCACATGCTCGGTGGGCATCTCGTTTACGCCCGCGACATGGGCTCCGGAGTGGCGGACTTCCTCCTCTGGGGCGGCTATCAGTGGGGAACCTGGGGACGGGGCGTGGCTGGACACGATCGCACCCTTGACCATAAGGCCTGGGCCATCGCTGTCGAGGCCGGCTACAAGTTCAAGGACCTTCCCTGGCAGCCCTGGTTCCGGGTGGGCTACTTCTACGGCACCGGGGACGACGACCCCAACGACGGCGACCACGAGACCTTCTTCATGATGATCCCCACCCTGCGGGTGTACTCCATGACTCCTTCCTACACCTTCATGAATACCAACTACTGGATGGCCCAGGTGATCCTTAAACCTCGCAAGAATGTCGTCGTCCGTTCTGATGTTCACTTCGTCAATCTCACCGAAGACCGGGACATCTGGTATCTCGGCTCCGGCATGATGCGCCCGGATGCTCTCAGCTACGCCCCGGTGATGAATCACATTGCCAAGAAAGATGACGATCTTCTTACCATGTGGGACCTCTCGGTGTTCATCAAGAACCTCTATCAGTACAACGGCGTTAAGGTGGGGCTCGACCTCTACCTCAGCCACATCTGGGGCGGTGATGTGGTGGAGGATGCCTTTCAGGCCGACGACGATTTGACCTTCTTCTACGCGGAGCTTCGTTTCACTTTCTAGGGACGGTCAATTGGGGGAGGCGGTAGCCTCCCCCTTTAATTTTCGGGCTTAAAAGGAGGGAGGTTATGAGAGTAAAACTGGGCACTCTGATAGTCGGTTTGACCGCTCTGCTTTTTGCCTGTGCTCCCCAGAAGGCTCCGTCCCCTGAGGTGGCCAAGAAACCCGCGGTCACCCATCCGGAGCTTTCCGAGCAGGAGAAGTGGATCGCCTGTAGCGAATGTCATCGGACGGAGACCCCCGAAATTTACGAGGAATGGCACAAGTCCCGGCACGGACTGGCCATGGTCAAGTGCTTTCAATGCCACGGGACCTTTGAGACCTTCCACGAACCCACGCGGGAGACCTGTCGCACCTGTCACGCGAAGGCCTACGACAATTGCCCGAAGGACAGGGCCTGCTGGGAATGTCACACTCCGCATCTCTTCAAAAAACACGAATAATTCGGGAGGAGGTGTCCCATGGGACTTACCAGAAGACAGTTCATTAAAAGAACCGCAGCCCTGACGGCGGCTTCCCTGGTGGGCATCGAGTTGCCCCGGGGGATGAGGGAGGTGGCCCAGGCCGCGGATGTGGACCGCTGGGAACCCGGCGTGTGTCGATTCTGCGGGGTGGGTTGCCGGGTCTACCTGGGCCTCAAGAACGGGAAACCCGTGGCCATTAAGGGTATCACGGAGTCGGCCACCAACAAGGGTTATGTGTGCATGAAGGGTATGCTCTTTTACCGGATCATCCATCATCCGGAAAGATTGAAGAAACCCCTTTACCGCGAACGCAAGGATCAGCCCTTTCGGGAGATCTCCTGGGAGGAGGCCCTGGACATAGCGGCCCGTAAGTTCGCGGAAACGGTAGCCCGGTATGGCCCTGACGCCACCGCCTATTACGGATCGGGTCAGGCCCTGACCGAGGAGACCTATCTCTTTCAGAAGATCATGCGCGGTGGCCTGGGCACCAACAATGTGGAGGGAAATCCCCGGTTATGCATGGCTAGCGCCGTGGGCGGGTACCTCACCTCTTTCGGGGCGGACGAACCCATCGGTTCCTACGCCAACATCGAAAAGGCTTACTGTTTCTTCATTATCGGGAGCAACATGGCGGAGTGCCATCCGGTACTTTTCCGGCGGGTGATGAATCGCAAGCTTTCCCGCCCGGACGAGGTCAAGGTGATCAACGCCGATCCTCGGGTGTCGCCCACCTCCCGTATCGCGGATCTCCATCTCCAGTTTAAGCCTGGCACGGATCTGGCCCTGCTTAACGCCATGGCCTATGTGATCGTTGAGGAGGGGCTCTACGACGAGGAATTCATCCGCAAGTACTGCAAGTTCAAAATAGGTAAGCCGCCGAAGGATGTGAGCTTCGAGGAGTATAAGGAATTCCTCAAGCAGTATACTCCCGAAAAAGCGGCCGAGATCTGCGGCGGGAACATCACGCCGGAAAAGATCCGGACCGCGGCCCGCTGGTTTGCCAGGTCCAAGGCCACCATGTCCCTCTGGACCATGGGCATCAACCAGCGCATCCGGGGCGTGTGGGCCAACAACCTGATACACAACCTTCACCTCCTCACCGGTCAGCTCTGTAAACCCGGAGCGGACAGTTTCTCGCTCACCGGTCAGCCCAACGCCTGCGGCGGGGTGCGTGAAGGGGGAGGACTCTGTCACATCCTTCCGGCCCACCGTCCGGTAAAGATCGACAAGCTCCGTCACCAGGTGGAGGATCTGTGGGGGGTGCCCCGGGGAACGATTCCCCCCAAGCCCGGTTATCACACCATCGCCATGTTCCGGGCGGTCAACCAGGGCAAGATCAAGGCCATCTGGATCAACTGCACCAGTCCGGCCCAGAGCCTTCCCAACTGTGATTATTACCGCAAGGGGTTGCGCAGAGACGATGTGTTCGTGGTGGTGACGGACATCTTTCCCACCAAGACCACGGAGCTGGCCAACCTGGTGCTTCCCACGGCCTTCCACTTCGAGAAGACCGGGGTTTACGGATGCACCGAGCGGCGCAGTCAGCTCACGGTCAAGGTGGTGGATCCGCCCGGAGAGGCCAAGCCCGAGGTGTGGATCGTTCGGGAGTGGGCCCTCAGGATGGCCGAGCACTTCGAGAGGCTCGGAGACAGGCGCCGGGCCCGGAATCTCCGCATCTGCGTGAAGCCTTTCCTCGGCAAGGAGGAGGGTTACGAGCTTCCCAAGGCTATCTGGGAAGAGTACACCCAGAAGCTCACCAAGGGACGGGACAACGACCTTTCCGGGGCCACCTACGAGGTGCTCAGAAAGCGCCCGGACGGGGTCCAGTGGCCCGCTCCCACCGAGGAGATTGCGTTGCGCGGAGGCACCCCCACCAAGTTCGTGCGGGGTATCGATCCCCTGGCGGACAAACACCCGGGCACCGATCCCTATGTCTTTTACGGTCCGGCGCACAGGGATCACAAGCTTTACATCTGGCTCCGTCCTTATCAGGGTGCGGCCGAGGAACCCGACGCCGAGTATCCCTTCTACCTTTCCACCGGTCGGGTGATCGATCACTGGCACACCTCGAGCATGACCGGGCGTATTCCTGAGCTTTTGCGGGCCAATCCCTACGCCTATGTGGAGATCAATCCCAGGGATGCCCGCAAGCTCGGGATCAAACCCAACGACATGGTGGAGATAGAGACCCGGCGCGGGAAGATCGTTCTGCCGGCCAAGGTGTACGAGGGGCCCATTGAGGGAATGGTGTTCGTGTACTGGTACGACATGGAGGAATCGCGCATGGCCAACCGGGTCACCAAGGACGCCTTTGACCCCGGCTCCAAGGAGCCGGAATTCAAGATCTGTGCCTGCCGGATCCGTAAGGTTTCCGGTCCCAGACCCTTGAAACCCTATGTGGTGGGACACAGGATTTAAGTATCTCCGGGGCGGGGAACAACCCGCCCCGAACTTTATACCGCCGGGCCGAAGGCCCGGTTTTTTTGGGGAGTAAGTGGAAATGCCTATTTCCGGTTTAGTGGTCTGTTTCCTGCCGGAAAAGCTGGAAGAGGTTAGGGCCTTTCTGGAGGCCCTCCCCGGCGTGGAGGTGCACGGCTGGAACGATCGGGGAGAGATGGTGGTGGTCTACGAAGACGAGACCGTGGAAAAGATGGAAAAAGAGATAAAGGAATGGCCCAGGCGGAACGAGGGAATTCTTTCGGTAAATGTGGCCTACTTCCATGTGGAGGACGAGATCGAGAGGATGGAAAAAGGGGAGTATGTTCCGGAGAGACCCTGGAAGGAGAAATGAAGAGGCGTTTCTTCCTGAAGGGACTTCTGGTCGGGGTTTTGACCGCCTGCGCTCCGGGGGAACTGACCTCCTCTCCCATTAAGACCAATGTGTTGCGTCCTCCCGGAGCCATACCGGAGGATTTCTTCGCCTCCCGTTGCATTCGCTGCGGGCGCTGCGCCGAAAGTTGTCCCTATCGCAGCATAAAAATCCTGGACATTCGCCACGGATTTTACGCCGGCACCCCGGTTATCTATGTGGAAAAGATTCCCTGTTACCTGTGCATGCGCTGCGTGAAGGTCTGTCCCACCGGTACCCTGCGCAAGATCTCCCAGAAAGAGGTCCGTATGGGCCTGGCCCGGGTAAACCGACGCCTCTGCGTGACCTGGAAGGGGCAGGGGATATGTCGCTCCTGCTACAATGCCTGTCCCTTCAGGGAGAAAGCCATCAGGCTCGACAGATTGCGACCGGTGGTCGTACCGGAGTTTTGCGTGGGTTGCGGACTGTGCACTTACGCCTGTCCGGTAATCCCCAGGGCCATCGTGGTGGAACCCATTTACGCCTTCAGGATCTCCCGATGAGTAAAAGAAAGATCTATTACCGACGCTGGCGATACCTCACCCTGAGCGCCGCCTTTTTGCTTATTCTGATCCCTCCCATACTCAACCTTTACCTCCACTTCACCTTCGTTCAGGGTTGGTACCAGTCTCTCGGGATCGGGAGGCTCTGGATCGTATCCCCTCTTGAGGGACTCGAAAGCCTTCTCATTTCCAAGTATGTTTACCTTCCCTCCCTCATAGGGATGCTCATTCCGGTGCTGGTGGCCCTTTATCTTGGAAGGGTGTTTTGTTCCTGGATCTGTCCGATCAGCTTTTTACAGGAAACCCTCGATCGTATCCGAAAAAGGCTTTTCGGATACAATCCACTCACCTGGCGGGACAGACTGGTGCTGAGTTTGCGGGTCCTGTGGGTGGCCCTGATCGGGGAATTTCTTCTTTCCATGGTGCTGGGTTTCCCCATCTTCGTGTTCGTGTCTCCCCCGGGGCTCGTAGGCCGGGAACTAATGCTGGGGATAATCTTTCACGCTTTCGCCCTGGAGGGAGTCATCGTTTTCGTGATTCTGGTCCTTCATCTTTTTACGCGCCGGTTTTATTGTCGTTATTTCTGTCCCCTGGGGGGCCTGCTGGCCTTTTTGGGACAGAAAAGAAGGCTAAAGGTCCGTCTCAAAAGTCGGAAGTGTACCGGTTGCGGGATCTGTGAGAAGGTTTGCCCTCTGGGATTACCGGTCAATCGGGGCGGGTCCTACAGCCCCTATTGCTGGAACTGCGGAGAATGCGTGGACTTCTGTCCCACCGGAGCCCTGGGGTTTTACTGGAAGAGATCCTATTACCTGAAACCCGCGGCGGGAATAGCCCCTAGGGTTCAAAACGATAACCCACCCCGGGATGGGTGATGATGTAGCGGGGGTTTTCGGGGTCGGGTTCGATTTTTTCGCGCAGTCGTTTTATGTGGACATCCAGCGTGCGACTCCAGGGATAGATCTCCTTGTTGGGCCAGATCTCCTGTTTGATGAAGTCCCGGCTCAGGACCTCTCCGGGATGGGAGATGAAGAGTTCCAGGAGGTCGTACTCCTTGCGGGTGAGGTGAACCCGCTGGCCCCGCACCCACACCTCCCTTTTGGCCGGTATGACCTTGAAGTGACCGAAGTCCAGTTCCTCCTTTTCCGGGCTGATGAGCCGGGCCCGACGCAGACAGGCCCGCACCCGGGCCTCAAGTTCCAGATACTCGAAGGGCTTGGTGAGATAGTCGTCCGCCCCCATCTCAAAACCCTTGAGCTTGTCCGAGAGGTTGTCCCTCACGGTGAGGATGATGATGGGGGCCTTGGTGAGGGAGCGAAGGCTCTTGCACAGTTTCAGTCCGTCCGTATCGGGCAGATTGAGGTCAAGGATGATGAGTTCGGGCTGGAAGCCCTTTACCTTGGCCAGGGCTTCCTCGCCGCTTTCGGCCGTCTCCACGGTGTAATTGTCCAGCTCAAACTGGGACCGCAAGACCTTTTGAAGATCCGGATCGTCCTCTATGAGAAGCAGTCTCTCCCTAGGCATCCTTCAACGGCAGGGCAATGACGAAAACGCTTCCTTGATGTCCCTCCGGGTCTTTAACCCAGATTTCTCCCTTATGTGCCTTAATGATACCATAACTTATGGCCAGCCCCAACCCCAGGCCTCCGGAATTCCGGTGGTAAAACTTTTCGAAGATGCGTCTTTTTTCCTCGGACTGGATACCCGGTCCGTAATCCTCTATCTCAAGAAGCACCCGATTCCCGTTTTTGGAGGCCCTTACGATCACCTCGGACCCCCGGGGGGAAAAGCGAATGGCGTTGTCGAGGATGTTCGAAAGAACGCCGTACATGCGTTCCGCATCCGCTTCCACCCAAAGGGGCTCCTCCGGCGGATGCCAGGAGATCCTTACCTCTTTTTCCCAGGCCAGGGGTTGATGGGCCTCACAGACCTCCTCCACCAGTTCCCGCAGATCGACCAGATCTTTGGTGAGCTCCAGCTGGCCGTGTTCCAGTCGGGTTATGTCCAGGATGGTGTTGATCATCTGGAGGAGCTTGTGAGCGTTCTTTTGAGCGATCAGGAGGTGTTGATCCCCCGGATTCTTCCTCAGGAGGAAGTCGATGGTGCCCTTTATGGCGCTGAGGGGGGTCTTGAGGTCGTGGGAGATGTGGGAAAAGAATTCGCTCTTGAACTGATCGGTCTTCTTGAGTTCCTCGTAGGCGGTGCGCAGCTTCTCGGTGGCCTCGGCGATTTTGGCCTCAAGCTCCTCCTGGTGATTTTTGATCCGGTTTACCATGGAGTTGAAGGTTTCGGCGAGTTCCTGCCATTCGTCCCGGCTGTTCAGGTCCACCCGGGTGTATTTTCCCTCCCTGATTCTCTGGGTGGCGGTCTTGAACCTGTCCATGGGATGAAGGATCCAGCGACGGATGAGGACGGACAGACTGACCATCATGAGGAGAAAGGTCAGGACGAAAAAGGCGTTGATGAGTTCTCGTCTGCGGGAAAGGTGTTCCTTCATGCGCGTGGTGTCCAGAGCGATGCTAATGCATCCCGCCACGGTCTTTTCGGCGGACCAGCGGTGACAGTTCAGACATTCGCTTCGAAAGGTTAAGGGGGCGGCGTAGCGGTAAAGGGTTCCCTTAAGTTTCCAGTATTCCTTTTTGCCGGTCTTGAACTGACGGATGGCCTCCTTTTCAAAGGGATCCGGTGCGTGGAGGGGATTTTTGGGATGTTCCACGGCGATCTTTATGGTGTAGGGCAGGCTACCCCGGGAAAAGAGGGAAAGGTCGCGTACGAAGTGAGATGGAGTAAGTAGGTGAAATTGATCCTCTTTTTTGATGTAAATTCCTCCGTGCCAGGCGATCCAGTGCCGGGTTACGGTAATGAGGTGATAGATGGCCCGGGCCTGGGAGCGGAGCTCGTGCTCCAGCCATTTCTCGTCGTAGTATCCGAGAAGGAGGTAAAAAATTATAAAGGGAAGAAGTATAGCCAGCGTACTTCCACAGATAATCTTCCCGGCCAGGCCTTTGCAGGGAAAAGGAACCCTCCTCGATCTCATAATTTTCCGCTCTCCTTACCGGAATACATCGATTCTCCATATAAATTGTAAGCAAGTATCTGAAAAACTGTCAATGGCAATTGATGGCTCCGGGGCGTTGATCGGAATGGCTTGAAGATTCCGCGAGAAGGAAATATGGTTTCAGGGACATCTTTTTCCCGGGAGGGATCACGGTGAAGGAGGAAAGTGCGATTCTTGAGGCCAGACGCCGGAAGGCCGAGGAGCTGGAAAAACAGGGCTATTCCCTCTTCCCCAACGACTTTCGGCCCACGGATCGGGCCGGGGTTCTTCAGGAGATCTTTCGGGATTACGACAACGAGTCCCTGGAGAGGCTGGGGAAAAGTTTTCGGCTGGCCGGACGCATGATGGCCCGGCGGGACTTCGGCAAAGCCGTTTTCACTCACATCCAGGACGAGACCGGCCGCATTCAGGTCTTCGTAAAAAGGGACGAACTCGGCGAGGAAAAATTCCGGCTTTTCAAGAAGTACTTCGACATAGGGGACATCATCGGGGTGGAAGGGCCGCTTTTCCGCACCAAGACCGGCGAGCTTACGGTGCTCGCGCGGGACATTCGTCTCGTAACCAAGGCCTTCCGGCCTCTACCGGAAAAGTTCCACGGCCTGCGGGACACCGAGCTCCGTTACCGGATGCGCTATGTGGACCTCATCGTGAATCCCCGGGTGCGCGAGATCTTCCGTACCCGCACCCGGATAGTGCAGTACCTGCGGGATTACTTCATTTCGAACGGCTTTCTGGAGGTGGAGACCCCCATGATGCAGCCCATCCCCGGAGGGGCCACGGCCCGCCCCTTCAAGACCCATCACCACGCCCTGGACATGGAGCTCTACCTGCGCATCGCCCCGGAGCTTTACCTGAAAAGACTCCTCGTAGGAGGCTTCGAACGGGTCTTTGAGCTCAACCGAAACTTCCGCAACGAGGGCATCTCCACCCAGCACAATCCGGAATTTACCATGCTCGAGTTTTACGAGGCCTACGCCACCCACGAGGATCTGATGCGGCGGACCGAGGAGATCTTTTCGGGTCTGGCCGAAGAACTCTTCGGTAAAAAGAAGATCACCTATCAGGGGCAGGAGATAGACTTCACCCCACCCTGGCCGAGAATTCCCTATCGGGAGGCCCTGGTCAAAATAGGCGGTGTGCCGGAGGAGGTGCTGGCCTCGAGGGAAAAGGTGCTCGAGTTCGCCGCCGAACGGGGGATCAAGGTGGACCCCCGGGAACCGGTGCTCCAGAAGCTCTGGGCCAAACTCTTCGACGCCCTGGTGGAACCCAAACTCATTCAGCCCACCTTCGTGACCGAATTTCCGGTGGAACTCTCGCCGCTGGCCCGGCGCAACGATCGCGACCCCTCCATCACCGACCGCTTCGAACTCATCGTGGCCGGACGCGAGGTGGCCAATGCCTTTTCCGAGCTGAACGATCCCCGGGATCAGCGGGCCCGGTTCGAGGAACAGATTCGTAAACGGCTGGCCGACGATCCGGAGATCCACCCCGAAATAGACGAGGATTTCATCCGGGCCCTGGAGTACGGCATGCCCCCGGCGGCCGGGGAGGGCATCGGGGTGGATCGAGTGGTGATGCTCTTTACCGATTCCCCCTCCATCCGGGAGGTCATCCTCTTTCCTCACCTGCGTCCGGAGGAGTGATGGGGCTTGCCTTTGAATGGTTCGTGGCCCGGAGGTATGTGTTTTCCCGCAAACGCAACCGGTTAACCGGGGTGATCGCCAACATTTCGGTGGCCGGAATCGCCATCGGCGTGGCGGCCCTCATCGTGGTCATCGCGGTCATGACCGGCTTCCAGGACATCCTCCGGGACAAGATCCTCTCCGCCAATCCCCATCTGGTGGTGGAACGCCTGGAGGGCCCTTTTGTGGAGTTCGCCGGCGTGGAGAGGCGCCTTCGCACCGAGAGCCGGAAGACCGGAATCCGGATCGAGGATGTCTATCCTTTCGTTTCGGAGCAGGGGCTCATGATCTCTTCCACCGGGCAGGCCGGGGTTATCCTCAAGGGAATCCCCCCGGAGGCCCTTCGACGCATGCGGGTCCTGAGACTGGTTTCCGGAAGCCTCCCTCCGGGCAGGGATTCCGGAGTGCTTCTGGGAAGGCGTCTCGCGGAGAGACTGGGGGTTTCGGTGGGGGATCGGGTGCGCTTTCTTCTCCCCCGGGGGCGGGTTACCCCCCTCGGGCTCATGCCCCGCTTCAGCACCCTGGAGGTGGTGGGTATCTTTGAGACCGGGCTTTACGACTACGATTTATCCCTGGCCCTCACCTCCCTTTCGGTGGCCCGGAGGATCGGTGGACTCGGAGCCGCGGTGACCGGAATCGAGGTCAAGCTTCGAGATCCTTTTGAGGCCCACCGGCTGGCCCGACATCTCGCCACCACCTTGGGGTATCCCTATTATGTGGTGGACTGGCAGACCCTTAACCGGAGTCTTTTTTCGGCCCTTAAGCTTGAAAAAACCGGAATGTTCGTGGTACTTACCCTCATCGTGGTGGTAGCGGCCTTTAACATCGTAGCCGCCCTGGTGATGCTGGTTTCCGAAAAACGACCGGACATCGCCCTTCTCAAGGTCCTGGGGGCCACGGAGCGCACCATCATGCGGGTGTTTCTTCTTTCGGGAACGCTTCTGGGGGCCCTCGGCACGGGGATCGGGCTCACCCTGGGTCTTCTCCTCTGCGCGGTGCTGGCCCGTTATCCGGTCATAAAACTTCCCAGCGATGTCTATCCGGTGGATTATCTTCCGGTGCGGGTGGAGGCGCTGGATGTGAGTATTATCGTGATCTCGGCCCTGGTGCTGACCCTTCTTGCGGCCCTTTTCCCGGCCCGGCAGGCCGCCAAGCTCCCCCCGGCGGAGGTGCTGCGCCATGGCTAGGGAGGAAGCCCTCCGGGCCGAGGGAATCCGCAAGATCTTCCCCTCCGCCGAGGGAGAACTGGAGATCCTGAAGGGCGTGGATCTCGTCGTGCGATCCGGGGAAGCGGTGGCCATCGTGGGGCCGTCCGGGGTGGGAAAAACCACCCTCCTTCACATCCTCGGAGGACTCGATCGCCCCACGAAGGGACGGGTGCTTCATTTCGGAGAAGACCTCTCCGGACTTTCCGATGAGGCCCTCTCGGCCTACCGCAACCGCTACCTGGGTTTCGTCTTTCAGTTCCACTACCTGCTACCGGAGTTCGACACTCTGGAAAATGTGATGTTGCCGGGCCTTCTGGCCGGGGTTCCCCGGAGGGAGGTCCGCCGGAGGGCCGAGGAATGGCTGGATCGACTGGGGCTCTCCGGACGCATCCATCACCGCCTTACCCAGCTTTCCGGGGGGGAGCGTCAGCGGGCGGCCCTGGCCCGGGCCCTCCTCCTTCGACCACGGATCCTTTTCGCCGACGAGCCCACCGGTAACCTCGATGCCGAAAATGCCCGGGAGGTCGCGGATCTCCTTTTGCAATTGAACCGGAAGTATGATACTACCCTGGTGGTGGTGACCCACAATCTCGAACTCGCCGAAAGAATGGACCGGGTTCTGCGGCTGGAAAACGGAAGACTGCGGGAGGTTTCCTCTTGAGAAAGCGCGCCCTGGGATTGGCCGTCGTAATATTCTGGGCTCTACTTGCCGGGACCACCCGGGCCCAGCTAAAGATTCATCTCCCGCTGGTGCTTTATCGCCCCGTGTATTACGGTCCCGAAAAAAGACCCCTTCTGGTAAAGCGCCTGGTGGAAGCCGTTGCGGAAAGACTCCGGGAGGAGGGATTTCGGGTGGAGATTCGGGAGGGTCCACCTCCGGCCGGAGAAAGGCTGCGCCGTCTCCTTGAGGAGGAGGGGTTTTTCGCCGCGGCCTGGGGTTCGATCACGGAACTGGGAGGCCGGGTGAGTCTGGACTTCTCCTTTCTGCGGCGGGACTGGGAGACTCCAAGGCATACTTACATTTCCGGGGTCCTCTCGGACTGGCCCGAGCTGGAAAATCAGGCCGCCGAGGCCCTTTCCGCAGGGATCCTGGAAAAGCAGAAGGTCGTTCAGGTAAGGGTGAAGGGCAACCTCCGGGTGGACGATGAGGTGATCCTGGCCAAGGTCTCCGTGAAGGCCGGAGAGTACCTCGATCCCCTCAAGGTCCGCAGGGACATTAAGGCCATTTACAAACTGGGATACTTCGAGGATGTTCGGGCGGAGGTGGAAAAGGGACAGGGTGGTCTGATTCTTACCTACGAGGTGCTTGAGAAACCCGTTATTCAGAAGATCGTCTTTAAGGGAAACAAGGCCATCAAAGATGCGGATCTCAAGAAGGTTATCGAGATCAAACCGCTTTCCATCCTTAACCTCAAGGAGGTGGACAAGGCCGCCGAGACCATAAAGGCCCTCTACCAATCGCGGGGATACTATCATACCCGGGTGGTTCCGGAGATAAAGACGCTGGCCGGTCGGCGGGTCAGGGTGATCTTCCGGATCAAGGAGGGGCGCAAGCTTTACATTAAAAAGATTGAATTCGTGGGGAACAGAGCCTTTTCGGACAGGAGATTGAAGAAACTTCTTTCCGTAAGTGAGAAGACCTCCTTCTCCTGGGTGAAAAAGGTGGCCCGCACGGTCAAGGGGTTCGTCTCACCGGAGCCTGCGGCCGAACCCGGCGTTTACAGCCTGGCCTTCCTTTACCGGGATCTCGAAAAGATCGAGACCTTCTACCAGAACCACGGATACATAGAGGCCCGGGTGGGGGAGCCCAAGATCCGTGAGGAAAAGGGCTGGGTGTACATCACCATCCCCATCGAAGAGGGCCCCCGTTACCGGGTGGGCAGGGTGGAGGTGGTTCAGGATCTCTTTCCCCGGGATAAGATTTTTCGCGAGCTCACCCTTCCCAGGGAGAAGTACTTCAGCCGGGAGGCCCTGCGGCGGGACCAGATGCACATTGCCGATCTCTTCGCCGACAAGGGCTACGCCTACGCCCAGGTCAAACCCGAGCTGAAACGTCATCCCGATACCCACACCGTGGATGTGACCTTCAGGGTGGACCGGGGTCCTCTGGTCTATGTGAACCGCATCGAGATCGTGGGCAATACCAAGACCCGGGACAAAGTCATCCGGCGGGAGCTTCTGGTGGTGGAGCAAAGACCTTTCAGCGCCGGACGCCTCCGGAAAAGCGAGGCCCGTCTCCGGCGCCTGGGGTACTTCGAAGATGTGAGCTTCGAGAAAGAGAAGGGCGTGCAGGAAAACCTCATGGACATCACCGTTAAGGTCAAGGAACAACCCACCGGCACCTTCAGTATAGGAGCGGGATACAGCTCCGTGGACAAGCTCATCTTCATGGGCCAGATCTCCCAGCGCAATTTCCTGGGCAAGGGGCAGACCCTTTCCTTCCAGGGCATCCTGGGAACGCGTTCCAACCGTTACGCCCTGAGTTTTCTGGAGCCTTACTTCCGGGACTCCAAGTTCTCCCTGGGATTCAGTCTCTACAACTGGAGCCGGGAATACGAGGACTTCACCCGGGAATCCTCGGGGGGGAGCGTTCGCGTGGGCTATCCCCTCACCCCGGACCTCCGGGTTTACGGAGGGTATCGTTACGATGATACCAATCTTACCGACCTCAACCCCTATGTTTCCAGGATCATCCAGGAATCCAAAAACATCGAGATAACCAGCGCCATCGAGTTCGGCATGGCCTACGACACGCGCAATCGCTGGTTCGTGCCCACCCGGGGCACCCTTCAGAAGCTGGACTTTGAGCTGGCCGGTCAGTTCCTGGGAGGCGACAGTGAGTATCTCAAGACCATCTATCAGGGCCATGTCTACTTCCCCATCCCCAGACTGCCCCGGGAGTTTGTGGCCCACCTCCATGTGGGAGCCGGATACATTACCGAAGGTTCCGGGAAGAAAGTTCCGGTTTACGAGAGGTTTTTCCTGGGGGGGCTCAATTCCATTCGGGGTTATCGCTATGGAGATGTGAGTCCCATCGATCCCGAGACCGGCGAGCGCATCGGGGGCACCCGCATGGCCTTTCTCCAGGCCGAGACCATCTTTACCCTTATCAAAAGCATCAACCTCAAGGGAGTCCTTTTCTTTGATACCGGGACCGTCTGGGACAAGGCCCACGGTTTCGACAGCTCGGAGCTTCGCAAGAGCGTGGGATTCGGGATACGGTGGCTCTCTCCCATGGGGCCCTTGCGCATCGAGTTCGGATGGAATATAGATAAGAAGCCCGGCGAGGACAGCAGCAACTGGAACTTCCAGCTGGGAGGAAACTTTTAGGTAAGGAGGCAAAGGATGGCCCGGATCTGTCAGATCTGCGGGAAACGCCCTCACACCGGACACAAGATCAGCCATTCGGCCAAACGCTCGGGGCGCTGGTGGTATCCCAATCTTCAGCGGGTGCGGGTGCGGCTTCCCAACGGGCAGGTAAAACGCATGCGGGTGTGCACCCGCTGCATCAAGGCCGGCAAGATCCAGAAGGCCGTTCGTTAGGTCAGTCGCCTTTCCACCTTTAGCACCCCGTCCACGGACCGCACATTGGCCATTATCTTATCCAGGTGTCGGCGGTCCGTGACCTCCACCACGATGTCGAAGACGGCGCGACGGTCCGGGGTGGTCTGAACCTCGGCCTTGAGGATGTTCGCCTCAGCGGTGGAAATGGCACTTGAGACCGCGGCGAGCATTCCCTTGCGGTCCTGGGTGATCACCGAGAGCCGGACCGGATGGACGCTCCCGTCGGATTTTTCCCAGCGCACCTCGATCTTGCGTTCGTCGTCCAGGATGGCCACATTGGGGCAGTTGACCCGGTGCACGGATATCCCCCGGCCCCGGGTAATGTATCCCACCACCTCGTCCCCGGGCACCGGATTGCAGCAACGACTCAGGTGAAAAAGGACATCCCGGGTGCCGTCCATCAGGAGAACCTCCCCGGGGCACTGCACTTCCCCGGTCTCCGGCACCCTCTCGCAGACCGTCCGGGCGGGTTTCTCCTCGCCCAGGGCCCTCCGCACCACCTGGGCGGGAGTGATCTTTCCGTAGCCCACCGCGGCCAGGAGATCCTCCACGCTTTTCAGGTTGAACTTTTGAGCTATCTCCAGGGCCCGTTGCGATTCCAGAAACTCGGTGACATTGCGGCGATGTTTGCGGAATTCCCGGGCCAGGATCTCCCGGCCGGCGGCCACAACGCGTTCCCTCTCCTCCTGGCGCAGCCACTGACGGATGCGGCTCCTCGCCCGGCTGGTCTTGACGAACTTGAGCCAGTCCCGGCTGGGGCGGTGCTGAGGAGAGGTGTCGATCTTCACCACATCTCCGGTCTCGAGTCGGTAGTCGAGCGGGACCAGACGCCCGTTCACCCAGGCCCGGGCACAGTGATGCCCCACCTCGGTGTGAATGGCGTAGGCAAAGTCCACCGGCGTGGCCCCCCGGGGAAGAACCTTGATGTCCCCCTGAGGAGTGAACACATAAACCTCCTCGGGAAAGAGGTCCATGCGCAGGGACTCCAGAAACTCCCGGGGGTTTTTGAGTTCCTTCTGAAGCTCCACCAGGCGTTCCAGCCATTCGAACTTTTTGCTTTCCGAGGGGGAAAGGATGGCCCCTTCCTTGTAGAGCCAGTGGGCCGCAATTCCCTCGTTGGCGATGCGGTCCATCTCCTCGGTGCGGATCTGTATCTCGATGCGTTTACCCTTCGGCCCCATAACGGTGGTGTGCAGACTCTGATAGAGATTGGGTTTCGGAAGACTTATGTAGTCCTTGAACCGTCCGGGGATGGGAGGCCAGAGGGCGTGGATGATACCCAGCACCTCGTAACATTCCTTAACCGTTTTCACGATTACCCGGAAACCGATGAGGTCGTAAATCTGATCCAGCTGATCCACGGTGAGTCCGTAGCGTTCGAGCTTCCGGTACACGCTCCAGAGATGCTTGGTGCGCCCCAGGACGCGGGCGGAAATTCCGTGTTTCGAAAGCGTCTTTCGTATGAGTTCCTTGACCTCCTCCACATATTCCTGGGCTTCCTCCACCCGTTTTTCCACCTCGGCCCTGAGCCGGGCGTACTCCTCGGGATAGAGATACCGGAAGGAAAGGTCTTCCAGTTCCTGTTTGATCCAGTCTATGCCCAGACGGCTGGCCAGAGGGGCGTAGATGTCCAGGGTTTCGCGGGCGATGCGCCGTCGCTTGGGTTCGGGCTGATACTGAAGGGTGCGCATGTTGTGGAGACGGTCGGCGAGCTTGACCAGGATGACCCGCAGGTCCTTGGCCATGGCCAGTAACATCTTGCGGAAGTTTTCGGCCTGCTGGTGCAGACGGCTCGAGGTGGGGAGGGCCGAAAGCTTGGTCACCCCGTCAACGATCAGGGCCACCTCCTCACCGAAATGTTTGCGTAGGTCATCCAGGGTGAGAGAGGAATCCTCCACGGTGTCGTGAAGCATTCCGGCGGCGATGGTGGGAAGATCGAGTTTCATCTGGGCCAGGATGTAGGCCACGGCCAGGGGATGGGAAAGATAGGGCTCGCCGGACTTGCGGATCTGGCCGGCGTGGGCCTTGGCCGCGAACACATAGGCCTTTTCCACCAGGTAGGTGTTGGCCCCGGGAAGGTAGCTCTGGATCTGATCCAGGATATCACTCAGGCGGACGATGTCCCGCCGCACCGGGTTCATATCTTTAATTTAAACCTCCTTTGCGGAGATAGAAACCGGGTTCGCGCCCCCCGGATAATAATCTTTCGGGCCTCCCAGGTGATTCACCGGGGGATCATCTCTTCAAAATCCCTTAGCCTTTGAGGGCCCTTCGGAAGGGGGTAGTAAGAACAGGGGTTTCCGTTTATTTTTGGGGAGCGAACAAAGTGATCAGGAGGTTCGGCATGATTCCCCGTTACACCCGTCCGGAAATGGCCCGACTCTGGAGCCCGGAGGAGAAGTTGCGGGCCTGGCTCCTGGTGGAGGTTCTGGCCTGCGAGGCCTGGGCCCGGCTGGGACGCGTGCCCGAGGAGGCCCTCAGGGTCATCAAGGAGAAGACCGCTCCCTTCCTGGAGAAGGGATTCGGCCCGGAGGATGTGTCCCGGGTGGAGGAGATCGAACGGGAAACCCGCCACGATGTCATCGCCTTTCTCACCTACATGGAAAGGATCATCGGGCCCGAGGGGCGGTGGCTTCACCTGGGTATGACCTCTTCGGACATGCTGGACACGGCCATGGCCTGGCTCATGAAAAGGGCTATGGAGATCATCATCGAGGATGTGAAGGGGGTGCTCGAGGTCCTGAGACGGCGGGCCTTCGAACACAAAGACACGGTGATGATCGGCCGCACCCACGGCATCCACGCCGAACCCATCACTTTCGGGCTCAAACTGGCCCTGTGGTACGAGGAAATGCGGCGCAACCTGAGGCGCCTTTCGGCGGCTCTCGAGACCATCTCCTACGGCAAGATCTCCGGAGCCGTGGGGACCTTCGCCCATGTGGAACCCCAGGTGGAGGCCTATGTGTGCGAAAGACTCGGCCTGAAACCCGCCCCCATCTCCAACCAGATCATTCAGCGGGATCGTTACGCGGAATACATGGCGGCGCTGGCCATCCTGGCCGGAACCGTGGAAAAGATCGCCACCGAGATCCGTCACCTCCAGCGCACCGAGGTGCTGGAGGCCGAGGAATACTTCGCCAAGGGTCAGAAGGGCTCCTCGGCCATGCCCCACAAGCGTAATCCCATCCTTTCGGAAAACCTCTGCGGGCTGGCCCGACTGGTGCGGGGTTACCTCACCCCGGCCCTCGAAAACATGGTCCTCTGGCACGAAAGGGACATAAGCCACTCCTCGGTGGAACGGGTCATCGTGCCCGACGCCACCACCGCCGCGGACTTCATGCTCCGGCGCCTTGAGGGGCTCCTTTCCCGCCTGGTGGTCTACCCCGAACGAATGAGGCGAAACCTGGAGCTGCTACGGGGATTGATCTACTCGCAGCCCCTGCTTCTCGCCCTCACCGAAAAGGGACTTCCCCGGCAGGAGGCCTACCGTCTGGTCCAGCGCAACGCCATGGAGGTGTGGCAGGACCCGAACCGGAATTTCCGGGACCAGGTCCTCTCGGACGGGGAAATCCTGAAACACCTCTCCCGGGAGGAGATCGAGGACCTCTTCGACCTCAGGCGCTATCTCCGTCATGTGGATACCCTCTTTGAGAGGGTGTTCGGTGAGGAGGGATAGACCGCTTCTGGTGGTGGCCGGTCTCCTTCGGGACGAGGCCGGCCGCGTTCTGCTGGCCCGCCGTCCCCCCGGGAAGGCCCGGGCCGGTCTGTGGGAGTTTCCCGGGGGCAAGGTGCGCCCCGGGGAAAGTCCGGAAGAGGCCCTGCGCCGGGAGCTGCGGGAGGAGCTCGCGCTGGAGGTACAGGTGCTGGCGGAGGTGGGGCGCCTCCGGCACGATTATCCGGAAATTTCCATCGAGCTCGTCCTCTACGAAGCCCGCCCCCTCGGCACACCCCGGGCCCTGGAAAACCAGGAGCTGGGCTGGTTTCTCCCGGAAAAAATATCCGGACTGCCTCTGTGCCCGGCTGACCGCAGGCTGTGGGAAGCCGTTCTTTCGGTAATTAGCCATCCGTGATATAAAGGACGGGTAAAGGCTCATCCACAGGAGGGGGGTGAATTCATGGATCTGATCAATAGGGTCAAAAACCTTATTCTGGCTCCGGGGCAGGAGTGGGAGACGATTGCCCGGGAGGAGACCACGGTGGGAGAGCTGTATCTTCGGTATGTTCTGGTGCTCACCGTGGCCTCCACCCTGGCCGGGGTGGTGGGGCGGATGCTCTTCGGCTGGGGTATGCCTCACCTTCACGGGACCTACTCCGGCGGGGCCGCACTGGCCGGAGCGGTGTTCGAGATCGTCGTGACCTTCCTGAGTCTCATGGTCATGGCCTACCTGGTGGACTATCTGGCCCAGCGTTTCGACGGGGAGCGGGATCTCCTGGCCTCGCACAAGCTGGTGGTTTATTCCGCCACGCCGGGGTGGGTGGGCGGACTTCTGGGGATCATACCCCCGCTGGGGGTTCTGGGGGCCCTTTTCGGGCTCTACGGAATCTACCTCTTCTACGCGGGGGCCCCGACCCTTAAGAAGATCCCGCGGGAGAAGGCCGGTCTCTTTACCCTGGTGGTGCTGGCCGCCACCTTTCTGCTGTTCTTTTTTATCGGCCTCGTCACCGCCCCCTTCCACATGATGTCCATGGGCATGAGACACTACTAGAATCGTGCTAAAGTTTTTAAAAATAAAAAGGGTTTCTGTTTGAGGAGTATCCTATGGAACCCCTGGATCGTACGGAGGTTGACCTGCAGGAGATCCTTAAAAGGTTGAAAGAGGTGGATCCCCGGCTGGGGAGCCTGGAAAGAGAGATCGAATTGCTCAAGGACCTGGCCTCATCCATTCTCCTGAGCGTGGTCAACCTGAAGGATTCCGTAAAATTGCTGGCGGAGGGTAGGCAGGAGGATCGGGAGTTTTTGAGGA
This sequence comes from Thermosulfurimonas sp. F29, assembly GCF_019688735.1. Lineage (NCBI taxonomy): Bacteria > Pseudomonadati > Thermodesulfobacteriota > Thermodesulfobacteria > Thermodesulfobacteriales > Thermodesulfobacteriaceae > Thermosulfurimonas > Thermosulfurimonas sp. F29. The sequence goes on along the minus strand of NZ_JAIFYA010000001.1, from coordinate 187,526 downwards.
GGTTGGCGGAGGAGTTTTTGAGGGACCGGGAGGTATTGAGGAGTTTGGCGGAGGGTAGGCAAGAGGATCGGGAGTTTTTGAGGAGGTTGGCGGAGGAGTTTTTGAGGGACCGGGAGTTTTTGAAGAAGCTGGCGGAGGAGGTGAGAGAGGATCGTAAATTTTTGATAAGGCTTGCGGAGGAGGCGGAGAAGGACAGGGAGATGGTGAGGAGACTTGCGGAGGGGAGGGAGGAGGATCGGAAATGGTTGAGAGAACTTGAGGAAAAGGCGGAGAGGGATCGGGAATGGATGCGCAGGAAGTGGGGGGAGATGGCCCAGAGACTGGGCACTCTTACCGAGGACATTTTCGCTCCCGGGATCCCCTATTTGATCGAAAGGTTGGGCTACAGGGTAAAAGAGCGCATGCTGGATGTGGAATACGAGAAGGATGGCCGGCGCCGACAGTACGACGCTCTGGTTATAGCCGAAGACGAGGTCCGGAGGGAGGTGCTTTTTGTGGCCGAGGTGAAAAGTCAGGCCAGAAGTGAAGATTTTGAGCAACTGAGGTCCCTTGTGGCGGATCTTCTCTGGTTCAAACCCGAATTTGCTTCCAAGAGGATCGTTCCCCTTCTGGCTGCTTTTAGGATACCTCCTGACCTGGTCAATTTGGCTAACAAAAGAAGGATATTGCTCGTTCGCATGGGTGGGGAATACCTGGAACCCCTCAATCCTGAGGTGGTGAAAGCGTAGGCGCAGCGGCGCGAGGTGGTCGGGATCATTTCCTCACGGGGGCACGACTACGCAGGAACGCGGGAGTTTGGGTCTAACGGTGGAAGGAGAGGGGCTTGCGCTTCGGGAAAAGCGGGCTATATTTGTAGCCGGTGGGCGGTTAGCTCAGTGGTAGAGCGTCATCCTCACACGGTGGAAGTCGCTGGTTCGAATCCAGCACCGCCCACCAGGTTTTTTTATTTGAACTCCTTGCTCCCGGCCCGGGCCGGGGGCCGTAAAGACCGAGGGGAGGTAAGAGATGCTGGAATATCGTCGTCCGAAGCGCATCCGTAAGTACGAGACCCTCTTTATCATCCATCCCGACCGGGTGGAGGAACGCCAGGAGGTTCTGGACAGGCTCTCTCAGATCGTTCGGGAAAACGATGGAGATGTTCTTAAGGTGGACGAGTGGGGGATGCGCAAGCTGGCCTATCCCATCGAGAAGAAAAGGCAGGGATATTACATCCTGGTGGAGTTTTACGGAAACGCCGAGCTTCCGGCGAAGCTGGAGTACTTCTTCCGGGTGGACGAGAGGGTCATCCGGTTTATCGTGGTCAAGCTGGAGGATCGCTATCGGCCCGAAGAGGAGGCCGCGGCCGAGGCGGCCTAAATCCGGAAAGGAGGAGGATCCATGGCCGAGAACCCCACGGTTAGAAGACGCTTTTTCCCGCGCAAGAAGGTGTGCAAGTTCTGCGCGGATCCCAATCTCAAGATCGACTACAAGGATCCCGAGGTTTTGAAGCCCTTCCTCACCGAGCGGGGCAAGATCATTCACCGGCGTCAGACCGGGACCTGCGCCTATCATCAGCGCCGGCTCACCACGGCCATAAAACGCGCCCGGATCATGGCCCTGCTTCCCTTTGTGGCCGAGCTCGAGCCCGAAGAGATCATCCGCATGGGAGGCTAACCATGGAGGTCATCCTGCGCACCCATGTGCCCAAGCTGGGGGGCCCCGGGGATGTGGTTCGGGTAAAGGACGGATACGCCCGGAACTACCTCATTCCCAAAGGGCTGGCCATTCCGGCCAATCGCAAGAACCTTGCGGCCATGGAGAAGGAGCGGCGGATCATCCTGGCCAAGGCGGAAAGGGAGCGCCGCAAACACATGAGCCTTGCCGAAAAGCTGGAGGCGCTGACTCTTACCATCGCCCAGAGGGTCATCGAGGAGGACCGTCTCTACGGTTCCGTTTCCGCCCAGGACATCGTAAACGCACTGGCCGAGGAGGGGATCGAGATTTCCCGGCGCCAGGTCCTTCTCGACTCTCCCATAAAGACCCTGGGGGAATACGAGGTACCCGTCCGGCTTTCGCCGGAGGTGACCGCCAGGGTCAGAATAAAAGTGGTGCCGCTGGAAGAGTAGCTTGGCTCGTCGCAGGGAGGCCCCGGCCCTTCTTCTGGATCGCCTCCCGCCTCAAAACCTCGAGGCGGAAAGGGGGGTTCTGGGGAGCATCTTCCTGGATCCCTCGGTCATCCTCAAGGTGGTGGAGGTCCTCTCCCCCGAGGACTTTTACCGGTCCGCCCACGCCGAGATTTACCGGGCCATGCTGGCCCTCTTCGAGCGTCACGAACCCATAGATCTCATCACCGTTCACGACGAGTTGCTTTCCCGGGGCACCCTTGAGGAGGTGGGAGGGGCCGCCTATCTCGCCGAGCTGGCCGGGCTTCTTCCCACCTCCGCTCACGCGGTGCACTACGCCCAGATCGTTCGGGAAAAGGCCCTATTGCGCCGTCTGATTCAGGCCGCCACCGACATCGCGGCCCGGGCCTACGAGGCCGCCGAGCCGGTGGAGGACATCCTGGAGGCCGCGGAAAAGGCGGTCTTCGAGTTGCGGTCCTATTCGGAAAGGGGCGGTTTTCGCAACATAAAGGAACTCATAAAGGAGGCCATCCGCAACCTGGAGAAGCTTCATCAGCGTCCGGAACTCATCACCGGCGTGCCCACCGGGTTTACGGAATTCGACCACATGACCGCGGGACTCCAGCCCGGGGATCTCATCATTGTGGCCGGGCGCCCGAGCATGGGGAAGACCTCCTTTGCGCTTAACATCGCCTGTTACGCCGCGGCGGAGGCGGGTGTTCCGGTGGGGATATTTTCGCTGGAAATGAGCCGGGAGCAGCTGGCCGCCCGGATGCTCTGCGCCGAGGCCCGGGTCAACCTCCAGAGCCTGCGTACCGGGCGTCTCTCGGAATCGGAATGGCAGAGGCTGACCTTTGCCGCCAACAAGCTTTCCCGGGCTCCCATCTATGTGGACGACACCCCGGCCCTTTCCATCCTGGATCTTCGGGCCAAGGCCCGGCGCCTCATGAGCGAACACGGCCTGGGACTCATCATCATCGACTACCTCCAGCTCCTCCAGAGCCGGGAACGGCGCGAGCGCCGGGAACAGGAAATCTCCGAGATATCCTCTTCGCTCAAGGCCATGGCCAAGGAATTCAATGTGCCGGTGGTGGCCCTCTCCCAGCTCAACCGCCGGGTGGAGGAGAGGCCGGACAAACGCCCCCAGCTTTCCGACCTCCGGGAATCCGGGGCCATCGAGCAGGACGCCGACCTCATCGTCTTCATTTACCGGGACGAGGTTTATCACCGGGATACTCCCCACAAGGGGGTGGCGGAGCTTATCATCGGCAAGCAGAGAAACGGCCCCACCGGGGTGGTCAAACTGGCCTTCCAGGCCCCCTATTCCACCTTCGCCAACCTCTCGGAGGTGGAGGAGTAAAGACGCCTCAGGAAAGGGACAATTCGGACCTGAGCTGTCCGCAGGCGGCGCCGATGTCCAGCCCCTTGCTCTTGCGCACCGTGGCTACCAGCCCTTCTGAGAGGATGATTTCCTGAAAACGCCGGATGCGCTCCTCCGATGGGCGTCGGAAGGGTAGCTCCGGATGGGGGTTGAAGGGGATCAGATTCACCTTGGAGGGAATCCCCCGCAGAATCTCCACCAGGCGCCGGGCCTGCCAGGGGTGATCGTTCACTCCGGCCAGCAACACATATTCCACGGTGATCCTGGCCCCCCGCCGGAGGGGATAGTCCCGACAGGCGGCGAGGATCTCTTCCAGGGGATAGCGCCGGGTGGCGGGGATGAGTTTTTCGCGAAGGGAGTTGTCCGGGGCGTGGAGGGAGATGGCTAGCGCCACCGGAAATTCCTCGGCCAGAGCCCGGATCTGAGGGACCAGCCCCACCGTGGAAACCGTAGTGCGCTTGCGGGCGAAGTGGAATCCCTTGGGATGGGTGAGGATCTTAAGGGCCTTGACCAGGTGGCGGTAGTTGGCTAGCGGCTCCCCCATTCCCATGAAGACCAGGTTGCGGAGAGGGCGATCCTCAAGACCGGCCTCGGCCATGAAGCGACGGGCCAGAATCACCTGGGAGACGATCTCGCCGGGGGAAAGGTTGCGCCGAAACCCCATGCGTCCGGTGAGACAGAAACGACACCCCATGGCGCAACCCACCTGAGTGGACACGCACAGGGTGTAGTGGTCCCGCTCCGGGATGAGCACGCACTCGATCACCTCCCCGTCCCGGAGCCTGAGGGCCAGCTTAACCGTCCCGTCCGTGGAAAGTTTCCGCTCCACCGTCTCGGGGAGTTCCAGGGAAGCCTCCCGGGAAAGCCTTTCCCGGAGGTCCCTGGGCAAATCGGTCATCTGAGAAAAGTCTTCCACCTCCGGTCGGGCCAGCCACCGAAAGATCTGACGCCCCCGGTAGGCCGGCTCGCCCCGGTCCGTCATGAAGTGTTCCAGTTCCTCCGGAGTCAGATCCCGCAGGTTCACCTTCATAGCTCCAGCGGTTTCACCGAAAACACATGCGGGAGATTGCGCAGGGCGGAGAGGACCTTTTCCTCGGGTAGCCGATCCAGGGAAAGCAGGATCACATTGCGCCGCTTCTCCGGTTCCTGCCCCACATACATCCGGGAGATGTTGAGGTCGGCCTCGCCCAGAGTAACCCCGATGAGACCGATCACTCCGGGGCGATCCTCGTTGTGGATGTAGAGCATGGGGCCTTCGGGAAGGGCGTCCAGCCGGAAGTCGTTTATCCTTACGATGCGTGGTTCCTTCTTGCCGAAGAGGGTCCCGGCCACATAGTTTTCCCCGCCCCGAAACCGGACCCTCACCCCGATGAGGTTCAGGAAGTCCTCGGCGGTCTCGGTTCTGGATTCCTTGACCTTTATGCCCCGTTCCTTGGCCCGGAAAAGGGCGTTCACATAATTAACATCCTCCCTCAGGGCGCGGGAAAGGAGTCCCTTCATCAGGGAGAGGGTAAGGGGCGCGGTGTCGAGTCTCGACACCTCCCCCTGGTATTCGATGTGAACCTCCTCCACCGGGCCCTCGGCAAGCTGGGCCTGGAGACTTCCCAGTTTCTCGGCCAGTACCAGGTAGGGCTGAAGGACCTTGAGGGCTTCGGCGGAGACCGAGGGCATGTTCACCGCGTTGCGGACCACCCCGTGCACCAGGAAATCCACCACCTGGGTGGCCACGGCCACGGCCACATTCTTCTGCGCTTCAAGGGTGGAGGCCCCCAGGTGGGGCGTGCACACGAAGTTTTCCATCTTAAGAAGGGGATGGTCCGGATCCGGGGGCTCCTTCTCGAAGACATCCAGGGCCGCCCCGGCCACCTTCCCGCTCTTCATGGCCTCGTAAAGGGCCATTTCGTCCACGATGCCTCCCCGGGCGCAGTTTATGAAGAGCACCCCGTCTTTCATCTTGGCGAAACTTTCCGCGTTGATGAGGTGGTAGGTCTCCTTCATGAGGGGCACATGCACGGTGATGATGTCCGCCCGGGCGTATAGTTCGTCCAGGGAGACCAGCTCCACGCCCATTTCCGAGGCCCGTTCCGGGGTCACGAAGGGATCGTAGGCGACGACCTTCATTTTGAGCCCCTGGGCCCGCTCGGCCACCACCGAACCGATCCTCCCCAGACCCACGATACCCAGGGTCTTGCCCATGAGTTCGCGCCCCATGAACTTCTTGCGCTCCCAGCGCCCGGCCTTAAGCGAAGCCATGGCCTGGGGGATGTTGCGGGCCAGGGCAAACATCAGGGCCAGGGTGTGTTCCGCCGCGGAGTTGGTGTTTCCCCCGGGGCAGTTCATGACCACGATGCCCCGGCGACTGGCCGCCTCGAGGTCCACATTGTCGAGGCCGGTTCCGGCCCGGGCGATGACCCGGAGCCTTTCGGCGGCCTCGATGATGTCCGCGGTAAGCTTCGTGCCGCTCCGGATGATGATGGCCTCCGCCTCGCGAATGGCCTCCCTCAGTTCCTCCGGCGAAAGCCCGATCCTTTCCTCCACGGTCAGGCCGGCCTTCCTCAGGATCTCCAGCCCCTCCGGCAAAAGCGGATCCGTTACCAGGACCTTCATGCGTAAACCTCCTTTCCTTCTTCCCTGATGATCTCCAGGGCTCGCAAGACCCCGGCTTCCATTTTAACGGGATGGCCCAGCTCCGAAAGCCCCACCGCAAGGGCCGAAAGGGCCAGCACCACCTCGAGGGGGCTCTGGTAGCCCATGTGGGTGATGCGCACCACCTTTCCCTTAAGCCGGCCCTGTCCCCCGGCCAGCACCACCCCGTAGCGCTGCCGCAGGAGTTTGGTGAGCCGTCCGCCGTCGAGATCCTCCGGTAGTTTCACCACGGTAAGGGCCTCGCAGGGAGGATCGGAAAAGACCTCGAGCCCCATGGCCCGAACCCCTTCCCGACAGGCCCGGGAAATCAGCGCATAGTGGGCGAAGAGCCTTTCGAGCCCCAGCTCCCGAATCGTTTTGAGCGACTCGCGCAGACAGAGGAGGAGAGATACCGCCGGAGTGTAGGCGGTGGTCTCCTTCCGGTAGGCCTTCCACTCCCTGCGCAGGTCGAAGTAGTAGCGCGGGGAGCCGGATCTTTCCACCCGTTCCCAGGCCCGCTCGGAAAGGGCGATAAAGGAAAGCCCGGGGGGAAGGGCAAGACTCTTCTGGGAGCCGGCCACCACCACATCCAGTCCCCATTCATCCATGGGTAAAGGGTACACCCCGAGGGCGGAAATGGCATCCACCACCAGGAGGACCTCCCGGGATCGGCTCAGCTCCGCCAGTTCCCTCACCGGGTGTTTAACCCCCGTGGAGGTCTCGTGGGCCTGTACCAGGACGGCCCTGATCTCCGGATCCCTGATCAAAGCCTCCTCCACCTCCTCCGGGCGGACCGCCGTACCCCAGGGAACATCCAGGTAGGCGGGACGGAGACCGTAGGCCTCGGCGATCTCTCCCCAGCGTTCCCCGAACTTTCCCCCGCGCACCACCAGGACCCTTTCCCCCGGAGAAAAGAGGTTGGCCACCGCGGCTTCCATGGCCCCGGTCCCGGAGGACGCGAAGAAGAAGACCGGTCGCTCGGTCTGAAAGAGATAACGCAGGTCCTCCCGCACCTCGGCAAGGATACGGGAAAATTCGGGAAGACGATGGTGCGGAATCTCCCCCGCACCGGCCAGAAGCACCCGCGAGGAAACCGGAACCGGACCCGGAGTGAATAAGTGCCATTTTTTGAACATTCGCCCGCCTCCTCGGTTTTTATCGGGCCTAATTTACCCCACTTCCGCCGGATGACCACCCTGACCGGCTCTTCTTGCGGGGAGGTTTCTTTGGTGCGCTTCCTTTTCCAAGCCGTGTATGGTATCCTCTGAGCGAACCGAATCCATACGGGAGGAGAGCATGAAAAAGGTTATCTTCGTGTGGCTGGCCTTTTTCCTTGTGGGGGCAGGGGTTCAGGCCTGTCCCTCTTCCAAGGAGGCGGAAAAGATTCTGCGGAAGATTTCCAGGCAATCGTTGAGGGTGCTTTCGGTGGCGCCTGCTCCCATAAAGGGACTCTGCGAGGTGATCATCCAGCCCGCCGGGGGAGGACGAAAGGGGATCACCTACCTCGACGAAAGCGGACGCTACCTCATTGCCGGACGGATCGTGGAACTGGGTGAAAAGGTCCGGGATCTCACCGGGGAAAAACTGGCGGAACTCAACCGGATAAAGCTTTCCCCGGAGGAGATGCGCAAGCTCAGACGATATGTGGCCTTTTCCGCGGGGAAGGGGCCGGAAATTTTCTTTATTATCGATCCGGACTGTCCTTTCTGTCAGAGGGCCGAAAGGATCCTGTGGGAGCTCATTCGGGAGAATAAGGTCCGGGTAAATGTGGTGTTTTTCCCTCTGGAACGCCTGCATCCCAGGGCTAAACAGAAGGCCATCTCCATGATCTGCGAGGGTAAAGGTTTCGAGGCCCTGCTGGTTCCTTACAACGGAAACAAGATGTGTGCGGAAGGAAAGAAGAAGGTGGAGGAGGGGGCTCGATTCGTGAAGGCTCTGGGCATAAGGGGGACCCCCACCTATGTGCTGCCTTCCGGAGCCACTCACTCGGGGGTGCTTTCCAGGGAGAAACTCCTGGAACTGCTGGGCAATGCCTCTTGAGCCTCGGGAGAGACTCTATCTCTTGCAGCTGGCCCGGGATACTATAGCCGCGGCCCTGAGTGGCCGTAAGGCGGAACCCCGGGTTCCACCTTTTGAGGGGCTAAAGGAGCCCCGGGGGGCTTTCGTGACCCTGCACAGGCACGGGCAACTCCGCGGATGCATCGGAACCTTCGAGGCCAGGGCCCCCCTCTACGAGGTGGTACGGGAAATGGCCCTGGCCGCGGCCTTTAACGATCCTCGCTTCCCCCCTCTTTCCGCGGAAGAGCTCCCCGAAGTGGAAATAGAAATCTCCGTTCTATCGCCTCTCCGGCGGGGTCGGCCCGAGGAGGTGGAGGTGGGGCGTCACGGGGTGTATGTGGTTAAGGGAGTGTACCGGGGTGTGCTTCTTCCTCAGGTAGCCGTGGAACACGGATGGGATCGGGAAACCTTCCTGGATCATGTGTGTCTCAAGGCCGGGCTTCCTCCCCGGTGCTGGCAGGATCCGGAAACCGAACTTTACCTCTTCACCGCGGAGATCTTCAGCGAAAAGGACTTCCGGGAAGGAACGACATGAAGCGCTATCTCCATCTGATTATCCTTTCCGACGAAAAGCAAACGCGAAGGATCAGCATCCCGGTATCCCTCCTGAGGCTGATGGGGATAATGGGGCTTTTGTGGTTCGTGCTCGGTCTGGTGGGCCTCTTTTCGGTTCCCGAGATCCGAAAACTCCGAGAGAAGCGGCTGGCCCTCGAGACGAAGATCAGGGATCTGGAAAAGGAAAACCGGATTCTGGAGACGAAGATAGCGGCCCTCAAGAAGGAGAAGCAGGAGCTTCTGGCCGGTGCGGTGGGGGAGCTCAAGGCCCGTTCGAAAGTGATCGAGAAGCTGGTTTCGGATCTGGGGCTCAAGCGCTATTTGCCTGAAGCACGCAAGAACTATCGCGGTGGTCCCCTGCGGCCGGGAAAACTCCCCGAAGGCGAGGGAGGAATCTATGTGCCGCTTTCGGAAAATTATCAGGATTTGATCACCACGGTGGATGCCTATCTCGGTGTTCTTTCCCGTGTTCCCATAGGTCGTCCCTGTCCGGGGTATATATCTTCGGGTTTCGGTCGGCGCCGGGATCCCTTTACCGGAAAACCCGCCTTTCACACCGGGATCGATCTGGTGAGCTATCCCGGCACCCCCGTGAGAAGCACCGCGGACGGAAAGGTCGTTTACGCGGGGCGGCACAGCGGATACGGCAAGGTGGTGGTTATCCGTCACGGTTACGGGTACAGCACCCTTTACGGTCATCTTCAAAAGATAACCGTGCGCGCCGGACAGAAAGTCAAACGGGGGCAGATCATAGGCTATCTCGGCAATACGGGGCGTAGCACCGGCCCGCACCTTCACTACGAGGTCCGGCGCTACGGAAGGTACCTCAACCCCTACCGTTACATTCGAATAAGGCTTTCCCGTGGAGAAAAAGTCTCTAAATGAGATTGTCCCGCAAGAAACAGCCTCCGGAAATAAGTGCTTACATCGGGGCGGGATTAAAGCTGGAAGGTGAGCTCGTCTTCTCCGGGAGGATACGATTCGAGGGAGAGTTGAGCGGCAGGATACGGGGTGAAAGCATCGTGGTGGGGGACACCGGGGTGCTTAAGGGAGAGATTCAGGCCGAGGAAGTGGTCTGTTTCGGGAAACTGGAGGGGATCATTCGGGTCCGCCATCTCGACCTCAGAAGCTCGGGTTTCGTTCGGGGGGAGATATTTACGGAGAGACTTACCGTGGAGGAGGGGGCCCGCATAGAGGGCACAATTAAGGTCGAAGAGGGGCAAATTCCGGTTTCAGGGGGCGTTCCAGAAGCCCCTTGAGGGCGACTTCGGGGGGCTCGCCGGCGTAAAGGATGCGATATACCGCCTCGGTGATGGGCATTTCGATGGAAAGTTCATGAGCCAGTTTGCGTACCGCCTTCACCGTCTCCACCCCCTCGGCCACCTGCCCCAGGGAATGCAGAACGGTCTGAAGGCTTTCGCCTCTGGCCAGACGATAGCCCACGGTGTAGTTTCGGGAGAGGTTTCCGGTGCAGGTGAGCACCAGATCCCCCAGGCCGGAGAGTCCCGAGAAAGTGAGGGGATCGGCGCCCAGCCTGATCCCCAGCCTCATGATCTCGGCAAGCCCCCTGGTTATGAGGGCTGCCCGGGCGTTCAGCCCCAGCCCGAGTCCGTCGCTGATCCCCGCGGCAATGGCCACTACATTCTTCAGGGCTCCGCAGAGTTCCACCCCCCGCACATCCCGGCTGCGATAGATACGGAATCTCTCCGTGGCCAGGGCCTCCTGCCAGCGGGAAACCGTGCCCTCGTCCTCTCCGGCCAGAACCACCGCCGTGGGAAGTCCCCGGGCCACCTCCAGGGCGAAGCTGGGTCCGGAAAGCACCATGAAAAGGCCTCTTTCGAGGACCTCCCGCAGTACTTCAAGGGGAGTTCTGAGACCGGCTACCTCAAGCCCCTTGATTACCGAAAGGAAAGGGCCTCCGGGCGGAAGGTGATTTCGCAGGGTGGAGACCACCTCCCGCAACCTCTGGCAGGGGACCGCCCAGACCACGAGGTCGGCCCCTTTCAGGGCCTTTCCGGGGTCGGTTGTCGCCCGCAACCCCGGGGGAAGCTTGATCCCGGGAAGGTAATCGGGATTTTCCCTCCGGACATTTATGTTTTCGGCCACCGCACTACGGCGTGCAAGAAGGGTGACCCGGTGGCCCGCCTCGGCCCAGATCTTCCCGAGCGCCGTGCCCCAGCTTCCGGCCCCCACCACGGTGATCTTCATCGGTTCCGGACGCACCTTCCCTTAAGGCGTATTCGGGCGGCTTCGTAGAGGCTTCGCGCCGAGGGATCCGAAAGATTCCCGGTCAGGAAACGGAATTGCCGACAGGCGTTCTCCAGGTCCCCTCTTTCCAGGGCTAGAAGTACCAGGTTGAGTCTTATAAGGGGATCGTTTTTGAGTTTCAGGGCCTGCCGGAAGACCCGATCGGCCTCGGAAAGCCTTCCCTCAAGCCACAGGCAGGCCCCGTAATTGTTGAGCACTCCCGGATCCCGCCGGGCCCGGAGATACTCCTGATAAAGGGGAAGGGCCTCCTCACAGCGTCCCTCCGCCCGCAGGACTTCGGCTCGCACCAGAAGCCCTCGCAGCCTCTCCTCCGGGGCCAGGGGCGGGGGTACCGCCGGGTTTTTGCGAACCTCTGCCCGGGTTTCGGGGCGCGGCGAACTCTTGCGGGGCGGTGAGGCTCTCCCTCCCTTCGGCTCGGACTTTTCCGTGCGGAGCAAAACCACCCTCTCCGGGAGCCCTGAAGGAGCGGTCGACTTCTTTTCCCCGGGGCCGACTTTCGTGACCGCTTTGGTTTTGGTCGGAGCCCCGATCCTTGGAGAAGGAGGAGGCCTCATCCCCGAAGAGATCCTCCGCGGGGGTTGAGTCCTGTGCAGGATCGTCCTTTCAAACACCCAAAAACTTCCCCCTGACGCCAGGAAAAAGAGGAATACCAATCCCGCAAGCCACAGCGGTCGTCCCGGGAGTCGGTTCCGGCCCCCGGTGGAGGCCCCTTCCGAAGGGGATTTGTCCGCGGGTTTCCTCTCTATTTCCTTGAGGATGTCGTAAAGTTTGCTCATTACCGTTAGACCAGAGATACCCGGAGAAGGATTACCAGTTCCACCTTGTCCGAGGATCTTACCGAATGCCGGAAAAGGGCCCCTACGCCGGGAAGACGACCCAGTCCCCACACGCTCCGGGTCTCGGTGTTTTTCTTGTTGAGGATCAGTCCGCCGATGACAATGAGGTCGTGATCGGTAACCCGGATAACGGTACTCATCTCCCGCAGGTTCACCTGGGGAAGGGTAACGGCGGTGTTCTGGCCAAATTCCTCCCGGCGCAACTCCACCAGGTCGCTCTTGATGGGAACGATGTGGAGGATGATTTCTCCGGAGTCGGTGATGTGCGGGGTGACCCCCAGCAAAAGCCCGTCGAAGATGGCGCTGGTGTCCACGGTGGTCTGGGTCTGCGAGATGTTTTCCGAGGAGATGACTTCCCGGGTTATCTCCCGCACATATCCCACGGAGCGGCCCACGCTGATCAGGGCGGGCTGGCCGTGGAGTACCCTTATTCGGGGATTGGAAAGGATGTGCACCCTCCCGTACCTTTCTAGGAGTTTGAGAACGCCCTCGAAGGAGGGCTTGTGCTGGTAGGAAAAGGTGAGGGTGGGCATGCCGGAGCGAAGGTCGAGACTGGCGCTGGAGACCGTGGGCAGGCGGGTGTCGCGCAGGGTCACCCAGTCGATACCTAGGTCGTGTCCCCGGGAGAGGTCCACCTCCACGATCTTGGCTTCGATGAGTACCTGGCGGCTGTAGCGTTTCTTGAGCCGTTCCACGAATTCCGCCACCCGGCGCACCCGGGAAGGATGATCGCGCACATAGAGGTTCCCGGTGAGTCGATTGAGGGTGAAGGTGCCCTCCTTGGAGAGAAGGGCCTTGAGGGAGGCCTCGAGCTGTTTGTATATGTCCGTGGATTCCCGGGCCGTCTCTCCGGTGACCTCGTATCGTCCCTGGAGGGGAGAGACGAACTCGGTGGTGCCGCTGGTGCCGGCGGTGCCACCGGCGGTACCGCCGCCTCCGGTGGAATATCCTCCCACCCCTCCCAGGACATCCCCCCCGATGTTGAATTTGGCCCCCCGAAGGGTCTGAAGGAAGGAAAGATCAAATATTCGCTCCTGAAAGGCCTCTACATAAATCACTCCTTCCTTTATCTCGTAGTGAAGGTCCAGGATCCGACACAGGGTGTCCAGAATTTCTTTTATGGTGTAGTCGTGAAACTCCGCGGTAATCAGCCGGGCCTCCGGGGGAAGGTACTGGTTAACCTCCTTGGAAATCACCAGGTTCAACCCGGCCTCCCGGGCCAGAAGATAAAATACCTCCAGAGCGTCCTCCCGGTGGAGAGAGAGACTCAGCCGGTGCGTCTCCAGAGGTGAGATCTTTTTGAAAACAGGTTTGATGACCGGAACCGCCGCATCGGGAGTTTCCTTTTTGGGGGAAGCGGGGGAGCCCCCTGGAACCGGATTCGGGGAGGGCTCCGGTGAGGGAGGAGGGGTGTGGGCTGCGCATCCCCACAGAAGGAGGATACACAGGCTAAAAAGCCAGCTTTTCACCCACAAAAACCCTGATCGTTTTCCTCTTGCCCCTGAGTACCACATAATTTTCTCCGATTTTTACTATTTTAAAGGGCCCCAGAGAATCGCCCACCGTGAAGAGACTATCCTCAAACTTGCAGATCGCCCGTCTTCCCACCCGTAACACGGCTTTCAGTTCGTAGTAAGACCTGGGAGAGACGAGCGCACGGGGGGATGCGGGGGCAGAAGGCGGGGGTTCCTCAAAACCCCTGATCGGCACCGGGCTAACCGGGACATACTTTACGACTTCCGGAGAGACCCGGGGCAGATTCCGGTAAACCTCCGGAGGACGCGGGACCCTCAGGCGGGAAAGATCGGGGCGAAGGTGCCAGTAAATAAGGGCGCAGATCGTAAGCGCCACGAGCACCGGTCCCCACCAGACCAGATATCCTATGTACCTTCCCATGGTTCAAAAAACCGCCTTTTTTCCTCTTACCAGGAGGTGGGGCACGCAACCACGGCGTCGCCCTCCCGTCTCCACGCAGGTGTTAAGCCGAAATTCCTCCAGGAAGAAAAAGCCCCGTTCGGTGTAAAGCTCGGAAAGTTTAAGGATGGCCTCATCGAGGGGGCGGAGTCCCACCTTTTCCAGAATCTGGATTTCCTGCGGGGGGGTGAGGCGGCGCCAGAATGGATATCTACCGTAGGTTTCCAGGCGGGTCAAAAGGTCCCGGGTCTGGGCCAGACTGCTCCGGGTCTGACGGACAAGGTGAAGGTCTTTCCGATAGTGGGAGTAGGCTCGCATCACCAGGTAGAAACTCAGGGTGAAGACGGCGAGCAGAGCCACCAGCCCCAGCCACTCCCGGCGATAGACGCGCAGAAGCTCCCTCATCGGAGACGCACCTCCAGGAAAAAGGAGGCCTTTTGGTTCAGTTCGTCGTAGTCGAAACGACTCTTCTCCACCCGGGCTCTCTCTTTGAAGGCCTCGAAAAAGGAGTAAAAGGCCCGTCGAGCCGGGCGGAGCCTCCCCTCAAACGCGAAGGAAAGCCTCAGCCGGTATCCCTGAGCCTCCCTGCGCACCCGTATTTCTTTGACCCGCACCCCCTCGGGCAACTTCTGGGCCAGCCACCAGAGAAATTCGTCCATGCGGGGCTGAGCCTCGAACTTTTTCTTCAACTCGAGGTACATCCGGAGTTTTTCCACCTGATCCGGGGGATAGTCTTTTTCCAGCCGGGCGATATTCCGCTGTAACTGCCGGGAGAGCCCCCTCAGCTCTCGATCCAGGTGACGATTCTTGCGATAAAGGTGAAAAAAGAGACCGTAATTCAGTATGGTTATCGCGAAAAGGGCCGCTCCGGCGTAACGCACCCACTCCAGGCCCCGGAGGAAGCTTCGGTGATAGGGGGGAAGGAGGTTGTAGTCCCCGGGGACGAAAGGGGCTCCGAAGAGCTCCGGATGGGTAAGGATGTCCTCCTCGCGGGCCTTAAAGCCTTCGAGGGAAGGGGTCCACACCTCCAGGTGTCCGGCCTCACGGAGGCGATCCCTTAGCGGACCGCAGGGGAAGAGCCGGCGGATGGGTTTCCCGAAAAACCTCTCGTAATAATCGAGTACCGCCAGGATGTTTTCTTCCACCGGGAGTCCCTCCACCCCCAGGAACTCGTCCACGGCCTGAAAGCGCATGTAGGTGGGGTGTCCCCTTTCGGAGACCACCAGCCAGAGCCCCTCCTCGTTCAACCGGGCGGTCAGGATCGGTTCTCCGTCCTCCCGGGCCACCAGGTAGGCCAGCCCCAGGACCTCGTGATAGATCCCCTTGAGGCGAGCCTGAACCTCTCCGAGCCGCCTGAGCAGCCCCTCCGCTCCGGAGGGATCCAGGGCCAGAAGCCCGACCTCAATGTTGACCGGCCCTTCCGAAAGTTTGTGAAAGACCACTCTGAAGGTCCCGGTAAAAAAGCCGGACTCCCGGACCTTGTCCTCGGCCTGAATGGCCAGGATCTCGCGAGGGCCCTTGGTCAGGGTCTCACGGGAAAAGTAAACCTGGGGCCGGGTATCCAGGGCCAGAACGGGACGATTCCGGAGTTCTCCGGGCTCGAGCTCCCGCACCTCCGAAAAGGTCCAGCCCCGGCGACCACCGGAGGCCCGAAGCCCTACGAAGCCCTCCCCTTTGGGTTTAACGACCCACAAGGTAGACATAGGCCAGCCCCAGAAGAAGCACCAATAAGACCAATCCGGCCATCCACCGGATCCTTTTCCCGCCGGTTCGAATCGCGGTGGAGGGCAGGGCCGCTGCCTCCGCCGCCTCCCGCAGAAGCCCCGGACTCAGGCGATGGGTACCCCGGGCGAAGGCCACGAGCAGAGCCCGATCCATGATCTTGTTTATGACTCTGGGGATCCCCCCGCTCAAACGGGTGAGTTCCCCCTCGGCCCCCCGGGAAAAGACTATCCCGGCCCCTCCGGCCCGGGCCAGCCGAAAACGCACATAGTCCGCTACCTCCTCCCGGGAAAAGGGAGACAGCCTCTCCCACACCGTAATCCTCTGGGCCAGCTGGGCCAGCTCCGGGGAGCGGAGCTTCTCCTCCAGGGCGGGCTGTCCGGAAAGGAGAATCTGGAGGAGCTTACCCTTCTCGGTCTCAAAGTTGGAAAGGAGCCGCAACTCCTCCAGGCTTTCCGGGGGGAGATTCTGCGCCTCGTCGATCACCAGCAAAAGGGTGCGCCCCCGCCGGGAAAGCTCAAAGAGGTAATCCCTGAAGGTCTTGAGCATGGCCTCTTTGGATCCCGAGGCCCGGATCTCCAGATCCTCCAGAACGGCCTCGAAGAGGGCCTCCGGCCCCAGGGCCGGCGTCAGCACCATGGCCGTAACCACCTCTTCGGGAAGCTCCCGAAAGAGCATCCGGATGAGAAGCGTCTTGCCCGTGCCCGGCTCGCCGGTGAGCACCAGGAATCCCTCCCGCCGCAAAATGCCGTACTTGAGGGCCTCGAGGGCGGCCTTGTGGGCTCGCGAGGGATAAAAGTAGTCCGTATCCGGCGTAATACGGAAGGGATGGTCCCTCAGGCCGAAAAAGCCCAGATAATCGGGAACTTCAGTGTATCTGGGAGATGAGCTCATAGATGGGCCCTATTAACGCTATTACGATCAGGAGAAAGATCAAACCGGTGACGACGATAAGCACCGGCTCCAGAATCTTGCTCAGGGTCTCCACCAGTCCCTGAATGATTTCGTAATAATGTCTGGCCAGATAACGCAGCTGGTCCACCAGTCGTCCCGTCTCCTCCCCCACCGCGATCATCCTGAGGTCCAGAGGCGAAAACAGACCCGAGCGGGAGGCTACATCCCGGAAACCTTCACCTCTCAGCACCCCTTCTCTCATTTCCCTGATAATTCTCTTACACAGTTCACTCTGGATGTTCATGGCCATGATATCAAAACTGCGTAGGATATCAATTCCTGCACCAAGGAGTAAAGCCAGATACTCAAAAAAGAAAGCAAGTATAGAACTACGCTTAACGCGGGATACGACGGGAAGTTTAAGGAGAATTTTTTCTATGTGTAGTCTAAACCAGGGGAACCTGCGGTAAAGGATCAGCGAGGTTACCAGCAGAACCATTGCGGCTCCCGCAAGGTACGGTATGTAGGACTGCAGGAAGGACACCGTGACCATGAGGAAGCGGGTGGGGGCCGGGAGGGCCACCTGCATCTGGGCGAAGAGTCCCAGGATCTTGGGCAGGACGAAAAGCAGCCAGAAGAGGAGGGCTCCGGTCATGGCCACCAGGACGAAGGCCGGGTAGAGCATGGCCCGCTTGGTCTGGGTGATGATGGTGTGAATGCGGTAGAGATGCTGGGCAGCCTCCTCCAGGGTGTGATCCAGGCGACCGGTCTCCTCCCCCAGCGCCGCGAGCGAGCGCACGATCCCGGGGAAGACGCCCTTTTCCCTTTCCATGCCCGCGGAAAGGGGATTTCCGGCCCGAATCTCCTGAAGGAGCACTCCCAGGGCCTTTTTGAGCCGGGGATTGGGGGTGGCCTCCCTCAGGTCGCGCAGGGCCTGAAAAAGTGGCACCCCTCCCCGCACCAGCAGGGCCAGGTTGTGGCACAGTTCCGCGAGCTCGGGCCGGGAAACCCCCTTGAAGGTGAGGCGATCCCAGGGGAAGACCGGACGGGAGGAGTACTTGATGAGCACCAGACCTTCCTGCTGGATGTACTGATAGAGGGCCCGCAGGTCCGGGAACTCCACTTGATCCTTGACTATACTTCCGTCCCGGGTCAGGGCCTTAAACCGATAAAGAGGCATTACCCCACCACCCTGCGAATCTCTTCCACGGTGGTAATTCCCTGAAGGACCTTCTGTCTGGCGGAGTCGCGGAGGGTGCGCATGCCGGCCTTTAGGGCCGCCTCGGCGATCTTAACCAGCGGCGCGTCCTCGGCTACCAGGGTCTTGATTCTCTCGTCCAGGCGAAAGATCTCCGCCACCACGGTTCGTCCCAGATACCCCCGACCCTGACACTGCTCGCACCCCTTGCCCCGGTAATACGCACGATCCGGCGGCAGATCGTAATGCTTGAGCAGGGATTCCGGGGGACGATATTCCTCGCGGCAGTAGGGACAGATCTTTCTCACCAGCCGCTGGGCCAGCACCCCCAGGAGGGAGGAGGCCAGGAGGTCCGCGCTCACCCCCAGGTCCTTCAGGCGATAAAGGGCGGAAAGGGCGTCGTTGGTGTGCAGGGTGGAGAGAAACAGGTGCCCGGTAAGAGCGCTTCTTATGGCCATTTCCGCGGTCTCCTCGTCCCGGACCTCTCCCACCAGGATCACATCCGGATCCTGACGCAGGAAGTGCCGGATGGCCCGGGCGAAGGTGTAACCGGCCTCCTCGTTCACCTGGGTCTGGCGGGCCAGGGGCAGACGATACTCTATGGGGTCCTCCGCGGTAAGCACATTTTTTTCGAGAAGGTTGAGCAGCCTCAGCCCGGCGTAAAGGGTAGTGGTCTTCCCCGAGCCGGTGGGACCGGTGACCAGAAACATTCCGTAGGGTTTTTCAAAGAGATCCCGGATGACGGCCACCTCCTCCTCGGTAAACCCCAGGCTGCTCAGGTGATACACCGTGCCCCCCAGAGACAGGACGCGGAGGACCATGTTTTCCCCCGCCGGGGTGCGCACGGTGGAGATGCGGAGATCGTATTCCTCCCCCAGGAATCGAAAGGGCATGCGTCCGTCCTGAGGCAGCCGGGTCTCGGCTATGTCCATCCCCGCCCGCACCTTTATGGCCCCGATGAGCCGGTTGTGGATGGCCCGGGGAAAGACCCAGAAGGGTTCCAGCACCCCGTCGATGCGAAAGAAGATCTGGGTGGTCTTCTCCGAGGGGGTAATGTGGATGTCCGTGACCCTTCGACCGGTGGCCACGATGAGGAGTTTTTCGATGAGGTCCTCCATCTGGACCTCGGCGTTGGGGTTCTCGCGGAGCCTTTCGGTAACCGCCTCGAGGTCCTTTTCCGGGGGATTTTCCAGAAAGTAGTAATAGCGTTCCAGGGCCCGGGTGATCTGGGAACGGGGGGCCACCAGGGGCTGAATCCTCATGCCGGAGACCCGGGACACCGCCTCCTGGAGGATCGGATCGAAGGGATCGTGCAGGGCCACCACCAGGGCACCCCCGGAGATCCGCAGGGGAAGCACCTCCCGCTGACGGGCAAAGGCCGGGGAGACCTTGAGCAGGGCCTGCGGCTCGGGGGATAGGGCGGAAATGTCCTCGAAGGGAAGTCCCGCCTGCTCGGCCAGAACCTGAGCCACCTCGAAGTCCGTGACCATCCCGAGCCGCACCAGGATCTCCCCCAGGCGCTCCCGGGTGGCCTTCTGCTCCAGAAGGGCGAAACGGATGTGTTCCTCGGTGAGAAGCCCCCGCTCCTTGAGAAGCTGACCTATGGGTTTTCTTTCCATGATCTTCTTCTTTATAGAAAATTAGGCCGATTTAGGCAAGCTTTTTCAGGCCCCGGGCCAGGATTTCCTCGGGGGATTCTCCCAGGAGGTGAGCGGCCACCTCCTCGGGACGTGGGCCTCCGGAGGCCAGCCTCAGGGTGAATCGAAGTCGGTCTCCCTCCACCCGCCACTCTCCTATCCATTCTTCGAGATTCAGGGTCCGGGATCCTCCGGACCGTTTCACCGTAAGCGGCGTGCGGAGGCGTCTTTCTACGCCTTCCGGGGATACCCCGCCCGGAAGAACGGCCTCAAAGAGGGCCTCTCCCGGTTCCCTTTCCGGTTCGGGCACCCTGCTTACCTCGCGCACCGAAAATCCCTCCGGCAACTGCCGGGAAAACGCGTTCCGGAAGACCTCCGCGGGGATCTCCGCGGAAAGGGCCACGAAGAAGACCTCCCGTTGGGAGGCCACTCCCACCGGAAGGGCTCGGCCGAAGGAGAGTTTCGGGCGGGGATTGAACCCCCGGGTGAAGGCCAGCGGCACACCGGCCCTTCGCAGAGCCCGCTCCAGGACCCTCTGGACCTCGATCTGAGAAAGAAAACTGGCGGTCCCCTCCCTGGCGTAAATCACCCGGTACCAGAAAAGGGATTCGCTTGCGGGAAGGTCCGGAAGGGGCTCGCGGTCTTCCACCGGGGAGAAGAGGCGATTGCGGATCTCCTTTCCGCAGACCCCGCATCGGAGACACTTTTCGAAACGGCAATCGGGGGAGACCTCTCCGCGCAGGGCCCTCTCCCTTTCGGCAAGGAGGAACTCCCGGGCAAGACCGCTTTCCAGGTGCTCCCAGGGGAGGACCTCCGCCGGGTCGCGTTCCCGAAGGTAGGCGGAAAGATCCAGGCCTAAGTTGCGGGCGGCGGCGAGCCAGCGTTCCAGACGGAACTCCTCGCTCCACCCGTCAAGGCGGGCTCCGAGCCGATGGGCCTCCAGAATGAGGGTGGAAAGCCGCCGGTCTCCCCGGGAGAGCACGCCCTCGAGGAAACTCTGCTCCGGGAGGTGCCACTTGAGCCGCAGCCCGCGGCCGCGCGTCCGCCGTTTCAGGAAACGCAGTCTCTCCCGCGTCGCCTCTAGGTCTATCTGGCGCTCCCACTGAAAGGGGGTGTGGGGTTTGGGCACGAAGGTGGACACGGAGACGGTGACCTCGAGGCCGCGGCCGGCCTTGCGAACCCTGCGGGCGAGAGCCGGTATGGCCTCGAGATCCTCCTCGGTCTCGGTGGGAAGCCCGATCATGAAGTAAAGCTTGAGGTCGCGCCAGCCCAGCTCCCGGGCGAGTTCAGCCCCCCGCAGCAGCTCCTCTTCGGAAATGTCCTTGTTGATGACCCGGCGGAGGCGTTCGGTCCCGGCCTCGGGGGCCAGGGTCAGCCCAGTGCGGCGTCCCCGGGAGAGGACCTCCAGAAGGCCCGGCGTGAGGCTTCCCACCCTCAAAGAGGGGAGGGACAGGGAGACCCGTTTTTCTCCGAAACGGCGATAGAGGGCCCTTACCAGGCTCTCCAGCGCCGTGTAATCTCCGGCGGAAAGGGAAAGGAGGGAGAGTTCCTCGTAGCCGGTGGCGGAAAGCCCCTCCTCGGCCAGGGCCAGCACCCTCTCCGGGCTTCGTTCCCTCACCGGACGGTAAATGGAGCTCGCCTGACAGAAGCGGCATCCCCTGGTGCAGCCCCGGGAGATTTCTACGGAGAGCCGATCGTGGGCGGCAAACCAGGGCACCGGGGGGCGAAAGGGATAGACCACGGCGTCGAGATCCGCCACCACGCGCCGGCGTACCCTTTCGTAACCGGGCTTTAAGGGTTCTACCGCCGCGAGCCGTCCTTCATCGTAAACCGGACGGAAGTAGGCCGGCACATAAAGCCCCGGAAGCCTCGTAAGGGCCTCGAGAAGCTCCCTTCGCGTGCCCCGGGCGGCCTTCCATTCCCTGACCACCTCGGCCACCTCGACGATGGCCTCCTCTCCGTCCCCGAACACGATGGCGTCGTAAAAGTCCGCCACCGGTTCCGGATTGGCCATGGCCGAGCCCCCGCCGAGAACGAGGGGATCCCCCTCACCACGCTCCCCGGCCAGAATCGGAATGCCGGAAAGCTCGAGCACGGTCACAATGTTGGTGGCGCAGAGCTCGTAAGGATAGGAAATTCCCACCACATCGAAATCCCGAAGCGGACGAGAGTGCTCCCAGGAAAGAAGGGTTAGCCCCCTTTCCCGCAGGAGTCGTTCCAGATCCCGGGCCGGAACATAAGCCCGGTCCGCCAGGAAGCCCTCCCGGCTGTTCAGAATGAGGTAAAGGATGAGGAGCCCTATGTGGGACATACCGATTTCGTAAAGATCCGGATAAACCAGACAGAAACGGACCTCCGCCTCCTCCCAGGGCTTGCGGAAGGCGTTGACCTCGCCGTCCAGATAGCGAGCGGGCTTGCGGACGCGGGGAAGAAGCTCCGCGGGATACATCTAGCCGAAAAATTTGAGAAGCACGAGAAGGATGCTGACGAAGGTAAAACCCAGCCCGGTGAACCACTGGAGAAAAGAAAGACGCTTTTCAAGCGCCTCGAAGCGTTTGCTCATGGCCTCGAAGCGTTGCTGATTGGCTTTTTCCATGGCCTCGAAGCGTTTTTCCATGGCCTCGAAGCGCTTGTCCATTTCCCGCTGGAGCGCCTCGAAGCGTCCGTTTATGGCCTCGAAGCGTTGTTGATTGGTCTTCTCCATGGCCTCGAAGCGTTTGTCCATGGCTTCGAAGCGCTTGTCCATTTCCCGCTGGAGCGCCTCGAAGCGTTTGTCCATGGCTTCGAAGCGTTGCTGATTGGCTTTTTCCATGGCCTCGAAGCGTTTGTCCATGGCTTCGAAGCGTTGCTGATTGGCTTTTTCCATGGCCTCGAAGCGTTTGTCCATGGCTTCGAAGCGTTGCTGATTGGCTTTTTCCATGGCCTCGAAGCGTTTGTCCATGGCTTCGAAGCGCTTGTCCATTTCCCGCTGGAGCGCCTCGAAGCGTCTTTCCATGGCCTCGAAGCGGGAGTTCAAAAGCTCCAGGAGGAGTTTGAGGTCCTCCTTAGTAACCAGTTTTTCCAGGATTGCCGAGGAACCGAGAATTCGGGAGACCACCTCCGGATGTTCCTCCAGATACTTCCTGAAAACTTCGACCAGAATTTCCGGATCCCACTCTCTCTTTACGGCGCTCATATCCCTTCCCTGTGGAATTTTTCTGTCATTATATTACTATCATCTGAAATCTTTGCCAAACTTTTGGAATTTATAAGCATGAATCTCAGGAGGCCCGACAGGCCTTGCAGGGTTATCTCAACTACAAGCGCCTGAAAAAACCCCTTCTTTTACCGAACCTCACGGTGGAGATCGGGTTCGGAAACGGGGAGTTTCTGACGCGGATGGCCCTGGAGCATCCCGAACGCCACTTCTTGGGGATAGAACTGTCGGGGATCTCCATCGAAAAGCTCCTGCGGGAGATCCGTCGAAGGGACCTCCGGAATGTATATTGCGTTAGGCTCGACGCCTACTGGGCCTTTTACCTCCTTTTTGCGGACGAGAGCGTGGAAACTATCTACATGAACTATCCGGATCCCTGGTTTAAGAAGAGACATCACAAGCGGCGCCTTACCAGACCCGAAAACCTTTACCTCTTTGCCCGGAGGTTGCGGACCGGGGGTGAGATAAGGCTGCGCACCGACGACCGGCCTTTTCTGGACTACACTCTGGAGGCGGCCCGGGAGGTGGAGGCCTTCGAGGTGTCCGTCGAGACCCTGAGGCCCACCTCCCCCTTAACCAAATACGAGGCCAAGTGGCTCGCCCGGGGGAAGACCCTCTGGGCCCTGGTCCTGAAAAAGATCCGCCCCCCGCGGGAAATTCCCCATCCCCGGATAGAGGAGGTGCAGGAGGTGTTTCCGGTAAGGGTTCCCGATATCACCGGCCTTCCCATGGTGCTCCAGAAGACCTTTCGCCTGAGAGAAGGCCTGATCCTTCGGACCTTTCGGGTCTGGGAACACGGCGAGGATCGGCTTCTGGAGGTGCTTCTCTCAGAGGAGGGGTATGTGCAGAAGTTTTTCGTCTTCATCCGGAGGAGGCCCGACGGGTATCAGCTGGATGTTTCCGGTTTCAGTGAGGTGCTCAAGACGCGGGGGATTCAGGAAATGCTGGAATTCCTGGCCGAAAGGGTGAAGGGATGAGCTTTTGTTTCCTGGGGGTGGATGTGGGAGGGGAGGAGAACACCTGGGCGGTGGCGGTGGAGAGGGAGGGGCTCAGGCCGCTTCCGGTGCTTTCCCTCTCGGGGGCAAGGCCGGTGGGCCTTGAGGAGATCACGGAATTCGTCCGGAAGGAGAGGGTGCTTGCGGTGGCCCTGGACGCTCCCCTTTCCTTTTCCCTGAAGGATCGGCGCGGGTTTCGCGAAGCGGATACCGCCCTTCGCGAAAGTCTCGCGCGGGAGGGAGGGCAGCCCGGCTGGGTCCTTTCCTACCACGCTCTTCAGGCGGCCCCGGTAAGAGGGCTGCTCCTGGCCGAGGCCCTGAGTCCCTTCGTGGGAACGATTCTGGAGACCCATCCCCGGGCCGGGCTTTATTTCACCTTTCCCGGGCTCAGGGAGGCGGTTCGCCTTTACAAGGATCCCCGCAGCCCGGCGGAGGAAAGGGCAAAGGCGGTCCTTTCTCTGTGGAGGGCCCTGGTGCCGGCGGACCCTCCGGTGCCTCCCACCGATGGTCTGGTGGATGCCCTTTCCTGCGCCCTTTCTGCGGCCGCCTATCACCTCTGTCCGCAGACCCTCCTTTTCCTCCCCGGTGCCCCCACGGCGCGCGGTTTCGGTCCCTTCGTGGTCCTCAGAAGGAAGATCCCCTCCCGGTTTTTCACCGGCTCCAGGTAACCGCCACCGCCAGGGGAAGGGTGAGGTTGTCGTTTAAGCCCGGAAGGGCCTCGATCAGGGTCCAGAGGAGGACCTTTAGGATCAGGGGGAGGGAAGGGGGGTGTCCCCATCCCAGGGCCACCAGCAGAGCCGTGAGGAAGAAGACCAGGTGATGCCTGAGACCCCGTCCGGAAAGGCCGGCCAGGGCGTCGGCCAGGGCCAGCACCCAGAGCCCCGCCAGAGCCGCCCGCACGGGAAAGAGGAGGAAGGCGAGTCCCACCCCCCACAGGTAATAGAAAGTTCCGGTGGGGCGCCGTTTTTCCTCCGGGCGAAGGAGTTTCCCGAGGCCCGGGGGAAACCATCCCCTCCCGCAAAGACGCAGGATCTCAAAAGCCGTTACTCCGACGAGAAGCGGCCCCCAGAGAAGAACGGATCTTGCTCCCAGCCAGAGGACCAGGGGATGGAGAATCAGTCCGGAAAGGTGAAGTAGTTTCCGGTAAACCTCCCTCAACGAGGATCAACCCAGAGGTTTTCGAAGTCAAGTCGCGCCGGACAGGTCAGCTCCCGAAAAAGGAAACCTCCCTCTCGAAAGTCTCCCTCCTTGTGGTAACGCCCCTCCCGCAGGTGCCAGATCTTGGCCAGCCTCTTTTCCGGATAGACGAGCACGAAGTAGCGGACCCCCTCCCGGGCGCAGATCTCGAACTTTACGGTCTCGTCGAGCCGGGCCGTATTAGGCGAGACGATCTCCACGACCATCTCCGGTGTCCGCACCAGGCGCCTCTGATCCAAGTCCTCGTCGCAGACCACCACCAGATCCGGTACCAGAACCGTGTCCTCGGCCACCTCCCAGGCCACCTCCTGCAGGGCCAGACACCGGGCTTTCTCGCAGGTCTCGAACTGATCCATCAACTGCCGGGTCAATCGATAACTAATCCATTGATGACGCAGGGCCGGGGCCACCATGGCCACCGGCTGCCCGTAGACGAGCTCCCAGTTTCCCTCCCAGGTCTCCCAGTCGGAAACGGTGTAATGAACGGGGACTCGGGCCGGCTCTCCCATGTCCCTACTCCCATTCAATGGTGGCCGGGGGCTTGGAGGAGATGTCGTAGACCACCCGGTTTACCCCTTTGACCTCGTTGATGATGCGGTTTGAGATCCGGGCCAGAAGATCGTAAGGGAGTCTGACCCAGTCGGCGGTCATGGCGTCCTGGCTTTCCACGCAGCGCACCGCGATCACATACTCGTAGGTGCGGTAATCCCCCATAACCCCCACGGTTTTGACCGGAACCAGCACGGCGAAGCTCTGCCACACCCGATAATACCAGCCGCTTTCCAGCATCTCCTCGGTAACGATGGCGTCGGCCTCCCGGAGGATGCGCAGCCGTTCCTCGGTGACCTCCCCCAGGATCCGGATGGCCAGGCCAGGACCGGGGAAGGGCTGGCGCCAGACCACCTTTTTTGGAAGCCCCAGCTCCCGGGCGATCTCCCGTACCTCGTCCTTGAAGAGTTCCCGGAGGGGTTCGATGAGTTTCAGGTTCATCCGTTCCGGAAGCCCTCCCACATTGTGGTGGGTCTTTATGGTGGCCGAGGGGCCCCTGAAGGACACGCTTTCGATCACATCCGGATAAAGCGTGCCCTGAGCCAGCCAGCGCACCCCGCCTATCCGCCGGGCCTCCTCCTCAAAGACCTCGATGAAGGTGTGTCCGATTATCCGCCGTTTTTCCTCGGGATCGGTAACCCCGCGGAGTCTCTCCAGAAACCTCTCCGAGGCGTCCACATAGTGGACCCGAAGCCCCAGGGAGCTCATGAGCTCCAGAACTTCTTCGGGCTCGTTCTTGCGCAGGACTCCGTTGTTGACGAAGATGGGGATGAGACGATCCCCTATGGCCCGGTGCACCAGAAGGGCCGTAACCGTGGAATCGATGCCCCCGGAAAGCGCACAGACCACCCGGTCCTCCGGGGGGACCATCTCCCGGATCTCCCGCACCGCGGACTCGATGAAGGACTCCATGGTCCAGGTGGGCTGGCAACCGCAGATCCGGAAAACGAAGTTGGCCAGCACCTCGCGGCCTATCTCGGTGTGGGCCACCTCCGGATGAAACTGCACGCCGAAAAGGGGCTTTTCCCGATGGCGCATGGCCGCGTAGGGGGAATTTTCACTTTCGGCCAGCGTCACGAAACCCGGGGGAAGAACCTCTATGCGATCCCCGTGGCTCATCCAGACCCGGAAGGTGCGGGAAGGCTCGAGCCCCGCGAAAAGGTCCTCCGTGGAAAGGATCCTGAGTTCCGCCGGACCGTATTCCCTTCGGGGGGAGCGTTCCACCCGTCCCCCCAGAAGGTGGGCTATGAGCTGCATTCCGTAGCAGATCCCCAGAACCGGTACTTCCAGTTCGAAGATCTCCGGCGAAACGGTGGGGGCTCCGGGATCGTAAACGCTGGCCGGACCTCCGGAGAGGATGATCCCCCGGGGCCGAAAGGAACGAATTTCCTCCGGAGGAACCGTGCAGGGTTTTATCTCGCTGTAAACACGGAGTTCCCGCACCCGCCGGGCTATGAGCTGGGTGGTCTGGGAGCCAAAATCCAGAACGAGAATGGAATCCTCATGCACCATGATCCTTTTCCCTCCACCGTACTCTTCGGAGAAGAATGACCGCTCCAACCAGGGCCAGAATGAGCACCCCTACGACGATCATCTCCATGAGGTAAAAGCGCAGCCTATCCATGGTTACTTCCCCGTGGGAAACCTCGAAGGCCAGAATCAGGAGCCGCCGCACCAGGGCAATGATGGCCACCATCAGGAAGGGTTCCACGCACTGCAGGTGATACTCCTCCCCGAAGATGATCTGCACCGTGTAGAGGATCTCCAAGAACATGAGGGCGATCAGGAACCGGTCGATGACCTTGAGTACCCCCAGGGCGAAGTCCTTGTATCCGAAGGCCCGGATGAGGGCGTGATAGCCGTCGTAGATTACCTCAACGGTGGCCAGGACGATACCCAGGGCCACCAGGATGTAGAGGAGGCGTTCCACCTTGAGGAAGGTGTCCTGAAGCCATATGTCCATCGAGGAACGCCGGCCCGGTCTTTTTTTATCGGCCATCTTTCACCCCTTCCTTCACATTTTGGAGAAGGTCGCGGCGGTTGTAAAGGGTCATGGCCCTGGCCAGTCCCTCTTCAAGCACGGTCCTTACGGCCTCCCCGGCCAGGGTAAGGATCCGTTCCGCAAGGGGCCATTCCTCCGGCGCGAACTCCGAAAGCACATAATCCGGCACCGGAATCCCCCGGGCCGGCCGTCCTATCCCCATCCGCAGACGGGGAATCTCCTCGGTGCCGAGGCTTGCGAGCACTGAGGCCATCCCGCGGTGCCCCCCGCTTCCTCCGCGGGGGGCCAGTTTGAGACGGCCCAGGGGAAGATCCAGGTCGTCGTAGACCACGAGCACCCTTTCCCGTGGGACCGGCCATCTCCTGAGAGCCGAGGCCACGGCCTCTCCCGAAAGATTCATGTAGGTAAGGGGCAGGAGGAACACCGCTCTTTCCGGCCATTCCGCCGCAAGGGCCCGCCCCTCGGGGGTCTCCCTAAAGACAAGGCCCTGGCTCCGGGCCAGGGCCTCCACCGCCATCCAGCCGAAGTTGTGTCGGGTGCGGGCGTAGCGCGGGCCGGGGTTCCCCAGCCCCACCACCAGCCACATGTTAGGCTGCTTCGCCGCCCTCGGTCTCCTCCTCGGCGGCTCCTTCCTCCTCCACCTCCACGATGGTCACCACCGGTGCCTCCGGATCCTCCGCAAACCTCACCCCCTCCGGAGGAGTAAGATCCCGCACATGGAGGGTGTCGCCCACATCGAGATCCGATACATCGATCTCAATTCTGTCCGGGATGCGGTCCGGGAGACAGGAAACCGTGAGCTCGTGCATGAGCACCTCCAGCAACCCTCCGCGCTCCACCCCTTTGGCCTTGCCCACCACCACCACGGGCACATCCACCTCCACCGGACGATCCATCCGCACCTCGTAGAAGTCGGCGTGAATGATCTCGTCGGTGACCGGATGATATTGTAACTCCTTGATCAAGGCCATCTTCTGGGTGCTCTGCCCGTTGTCCTGAATGGTGAGGTTGAAAATGAGCTGTTCCCCCCGGTGACGCAGAAGGATCTTTTTGAGCTCGTTCAGACGCGCCGTAAGCGGGATCGGTTCGGTCTGCGGACCGTAAAGAATGGCCGGGATGAGCCCCTGCCTGCGCAGCTTCTTGGCCACCTCTTTTCCGGTCTTCTTTCTAACCTCCACCGTAAAGGCTACCTGCCTCATTCCTTAACCCTCCTTCCGAATTAGACGAAGAGAGAACTTACCGAATCATCCGCATGGATCCTGCGGATGGCCTCCCCCAGAAGCCGGGCCACCGAGAGAACCTTGATCTTTTTAATCTCTTTTGCCTCCTCGCGCAAGGGGATGGTGTCGGTGACCACCAGGGACTTCAGGGACGATTTTCTTATGCGCTCCACCGCCGGCCCGGAGAGCACGGGATGGGTGGCCATGCCGTGAACCTCCTTGGCGCCGCGTTCCTTTATGGCCTCGGCGGCCTTGCACATGGTCCCCGCGGTGTCCACCATGTCGTCCAGGATGATGGCCACCTTGCCTTTCACCTCGCCCACCACATGCATCACCTCGCTCTGATTCGGTCCGGGGCGGCGCTTGTCCACGATGGCTATCCCGGCATCCAGCCGTTTGGCGTAGGCCCGGGCCCTCTCCACCCCGCCGGCATCCGGCGATACGATCACCAGCTCCTCGCCCCGGAAGGTGTCCCGCAGGTAGTCCAGGAGCACCGGGGCGGCGAAGAGATGATCCACCGGGATGTCGAAAAAGCCTTGAATCTGGCCGGCGTGAAGGTCCATGGTGAGCACCCGGCGCGCCCCGGCCACGGTAAGCAGATTGGCCACCAGTTTGGCGGTGATGGGCGTGCGCGGGGCGGTCTTCCGATCCTGCCGGGCGTATCCGTAGTAGGGAATAACCGCGGTTATGCGGCGAGCCGAGGCCCGGCGCAGGGCGTCGATGATGATGAGAAGCTCCATGAGGTGCTCGTTCACCGGCGTGCAGGTGGACTGCACCACGAAGACATCCGCTCCCCGCACATTTTCCTTTATCTCCACGAAGATCTCCCCATCGCTGAAACGCCGGATCTCCATGGCTCCCAGGGGCACGGCCAGATACTCGCAGATCTTGCGGGCCAGCTCCGGATTGGAGGTGCCGCTGAAGATCTTCAGGTGATTGATGAACATGGGAAGGCCTCCTCCTCTGCGTAATTGGTGGCCACGAAAAATCGGTATTCCGGGAAGCGGTTTCTCAGGGCCTCCGCGGCCCCTCGGGCCTCGCCCTCCGCCTCAAAGATCGCAAAGAGGGCCGAGCCGCTTCCGGAAAGTCCCACTCCCCGGGCCTGCACCTTCTTCATCTCCTCTTCGAGCCCCCTGAGCTCCGGATGTCGGGCAAAAACCAGCTCCCGAAAGTCGTTGCTCAGGTCTTTCTCCGGCGAAAAATTTTCCGGCCCATAATTAAGCGGGGTTTTTTCCTTTGTCAATCTCAGGTTGCGGTAGGCCCAGGCGGTGGAGATCCGGAAGGGGGGCACCGCCACTACATACCAGGCCGGTCTGGCCGGCCAGGGCGTAAGCTCGTCGCCGATTCCCCGTCCAAGGGCCGTGGAGTGTTCGGAGAGAAAGAAGGGCACATCCGCTCCCAGCTCCCGGGCCAGACGGAAAAGGTCCTCCCGGGAAAGGTGGCCGGGATAGAGCCGGGCCAGCCCCCTGAGCACCGCCGCGGCGTCGCTCGAGGCCCCGCCGAGACCCGTTCCCGGAGGAATCCTCTTGCGCAAACGGATGAAGACCCCGGCCTCCACCGCGGCCCGGTTGAGAAACCCCTCCGCCGCCCGGAAACAGAGGTTCTCCCGTCCCGGAGGGGCCTCGCCCTCCACCTCAAGGGTTATGTCCGTGGCCCTTTCCACGAAGACCTCGTCGCACAGGGTGATCTTCTGAAAACAGGTCTCTATCTCGTGATAGCCGTCCCTGCGCCGGCGCAAGATCCTAAGAAAGAGGTTGATTTTGGCGGGAGCCACAAGCCGCATTACCAATCTTCAGGAGGTCAACTTTACATACCGGATACGCAGTTCGTAGAGAATGCTTTCGAGCAGCCGCTCCTCGTCGGGGGTAAGATTCCCCCGGGTCTTTTCCCGGAGCATGTCCAGGGTGTCGATGGTGTGGCGGGCCAGCTCCAGGTTCACGCTCTTTTCGTTGGTTTCCGGATTGGGAAGCTCCCCCAGATGAATGAGCGCTGCGGTATTCAGGGAAAGAATAAAGGTGCTGAAGGTCACCGGAGGAAGCGGAGCTTCGGTCTTATCCTTACCCATGATTTACCCCCGTTTTTTGATCACCACTTCCGTGCGGCTTATGTACCCCCCTTTGAGGGGTTTTTTCTCGCTTAGAGTGTCGTGCAGTTTCTTCACCGCGTCGGTCTTTACATATTCCTTGGCCATGGAGAGGAAACGACGGGCCTCCCCCACCTTACCGTCCACCAGGTAGTCCCGGGCCCGCTTGAGAACCGCTCTCTCCCTTTCGGAACGCCATCCCGAGGCGTCCTGGAACCCAAACAGGGAGGGCAACTTCATCACGCGCTTTTCCCCACACCGGGGACAGGGCGGAAACTCCTCCCCCATTTTCATGAGCTTCTCGAAAATCTCCCCGCACACCTCACACCGAAACTCGTAGATGGGCATCCTTGAAACCCGGTTAGAGTTTTTCTGCCAGCCGAAGATATTTTAGCAGGATGAAGGAGTTCCCCCAAGTCACTATCACCAAATGGTCTAGTTCTCCTTTTTTGGCCTTTCTCCTCTCCGTTGTTTAAAATGACCGGAGATGCGGGGATAAGGTAACTTGTGTTTGATATTTTCAAGTAGCAGACTCGGTGGGGGTAAATTTATTTTTGAGATTTTGGCGCACCTGTGGAGGAATCGAGAGGTTCTCAGGACTTTTGTTGAGGCTCAGGGCTTATGGGCTCCGCTGGCCTTCGTGATGCTTCAGGCCGGGCAGGTGGTTCTGGCCCCCGTACCCGGGGAGATGACCGGATTTCTCGCCGGAGCACTCTTCGGCCCCTGGAAGGGATTTGTCCTGGCCATGGTCGGTCTGGCCCTGGGGTCAAGTGCGGCCTTCGGACTGGGAAGGATCTTCCGGGAGAGGGTGAAACGGCACCTGGCCGAAAAGAGGTTCTACCGGCGGATCACGGAATTCACCCGCCGACGCGGTCCCGCTGCGGCCTTTCTCCTGTTTCTCTTTCCGGGGTTCCCCAAGGACTATCTCTGCTATGCCCTGGGCCTTCTCCCCATGCCCTTTCGGGTGTTTTTTCCGATCATGCTCCTGGGAAGGGCTCCGGCCACCCTGGTCCTTACCGTTCAGGGGGACGCCGCTCTCACGGGACACTGGAAGACCCTCCTTGCGGCGACCCTTCCCGTGGTGATCCTCTGGCTTCTCCTCAGGCCATTTCTTACCGGGGAAGATACTCCGGTCGCCAGTTAAAGATGGCCCGGAATACCGACCCCCGCACCTTGGGATTGATGGTGTAGAGGTGCTCCTCGAGCCACCGTTCCATGAAGACGCGCCTGGTCTCGCCGGAAAAGGGGCAGGGATTTTCCACTACGGGAAAGCCCCGTTTCTGGGCAAAGGCCTTGAGCACCGACTTTTCCACGAGAATGAGGGGTCTTATCAGGTAAATCCGGCCCTGGAACATCTCCTGGACCGGAAGAATGGTGGAAAGTTCCCCTTGAAAGCACATGTTCAGGAAGAAGGTGACCACCAGGTCGTCCCGATGATGCCCGAAGGCGATCTTGTTGAAGCCCTCCTCGCCGGCCAGCCGGAAGAGGTGTTTGCGACGATACCAGGAACACACGAAACAGGGGGATGGTTTGCCCCGTTCGGCGGCCTCCATGGCCCTCGATCCGCAGTCGGTTCGGAGGAGCTGGAAGGGCACCCCGAGACCCCGGCAGAACTCCTCAAGCCTCGAGAGCCCTTCCTCGTATTCGGGGCCCCGGGGAAACCCCATGTCCAGGTGCACGGCCCGGAGCTCGTACTCGAAACGCACCTTGCGCCGCCATTCGGCCAGAAAGTAGGTAAGGACCAGGCTGTCCGCCCCTCCGGAAAGGGCCACGAGAATGCGATCACCGGGAGAAAGCATTTCGTACCGGTGCAGTGCCCGCCCGATGAGCCTTTTCAGTTTGAGGTAAAGAGACATGCCCTAAACTTTAAAGGCCCCTTTTCCCCGGGGCAATCCCCGGAAATAGGATCCGAGCCTATTTTTCCGGGAAAATCGGAAAACGAAATTTCGTATTGGCGGATGGTTTAAATGTGATTTAAAAAAGGAGGTATGGGTCTGGAGCTGGACGAGGATCAGAGGAAGGCGGTCGCGGTTTCGGGGTCGGCGCTGGTGGTGGCCGGGCCCGGGGCCGGAAAGACCAGGGTGCTTCTGGGACGCGCCCTTCACCTCCTGGGAAAGGGGGTGCCTACGGAAAGGATTTTCCTCCTGACTTTTACGGTGCGCACCCGCCAGGAGCTGAGGGATAGACTCTCCGCCCTGGGGATATCCGGGATACGGGTGGAGACCTTCCACGCCCTGGCCTACGACCTCATCGCGGAGGCCACGGGCTCTCCCCCGCGTCTCGTCTCCGAGGAAGAGGCCGAGGCCCTGGTGGGAAAACTCCTCAAAAAACACGGCCTTAAGGGGAGTCCCCGTCGGGTGCTGGAGAAGATCCGGGCCGGGGACGAGACTCTGGAGCCTCTCCGCAGGGAATACCTCGAATACCTCTCCGCCCGGGGGCTCTTCGATTACTATCGCCTGCTCCTTTACGCCCCGGAGATCGTGCGGGCAGACTTTTCGAACTGTGCGCTTCTCATCGACGAGTACCAGGATCTTTCCCCGGAGATGCTCTCCTTCCTCAGAATCTTTTCCGGAGCGGAGTTCTTTCTGGTGGGAGACCCGGCTCAGGCCATCTACGGGTTTCGGGGAGCCCGTCCGGAGATCCTCCAGACCCACCTCCGGGAAATCGTCCCGGAACTTCGTCTCCTTACCCTGAAAAGAAGCTACCGGGTGCCGGAAGCGCTTCTCGGAATGGCGGAGGGTCTGAGGGAGGATCCCTTCGGCCTCAAGGTTCGTCTTTCCGCGATGCGTCCCGGGGGGACGCTGAAAGGTCTGGTTTTTCCCACGGAGAAGTCCGAGGCCGTGGGGGTGGCCAAGGAGGTGGCCGCCCTTCTGGGAGGGGTTTATCTGGAGAGTTCGGGCCGGGGCGGCCGGGTCTCTCCGGGGGACATCCTGGTTCTGGCCCGCCTCCGGGCCCTGCTTTCCCGGGTTCGCGAGGCCCTTTTGCGGGAGGGGGTTCCGGTGGCCGAGCCGGAGGAGAGGGCCGCCGAGACCCTGGAGAGACTCAGGTCCCTGGCGGAGTCCTTCTCCTCGGGGGCCCTCTCCCGCGGGGATCTGGCCCGGGAGGTTCGGGCTCTCGCTCCCCATGTGGCGGAACTCGTCCTGGAGCCGGATCTGGAACGGGAGAGGATCTCGGCCCGATTGAAACTCCTTTCGCTGGCGGATGTGATCTCCGGTTCCCGGGAGGGGGTCAATCTGGTCACCATTCACGGAGCCAAGGGCCTCGAGGCCGAGGCGGTGGTGCTGGTGGGGGCGGAGGAGGGGCTCGTGCCCCTCACCCTCTTTCCGGACACCGATCCCTCCGAGGAGAAGCGTCTCCTCTATGTGGCCCTGACCCGGGCCCGGGAGACCTTTATTTTTACCGTTTCCCGGGCGAGGACCCTCTTCGGGAAGCGTCTTCCGGGCCGGCCTTCCCCCTGGCTCGCTACCGTCCCCCTTGCGGAAGGGGCACCCCGTCCGGTAAGGCGCCCGGCCCAGGGCACCCTCTTCACCCTCCTGTTGATTCTCCTCCTGGGGCTTCTCCCGGGTCTCGGCCGGGCCGAGACCCTCAGGGAGTGTCTTCACCGCTTCACCCCGGTGCTTCTCAAAAGACACCCGGCGCTTTCCGCCCTCTCTGCGCGCATCAGGGCTCAGGAAAAACGCATCGCTCCGGCCGGCGCCCTTCCGGATCCGCGGATCTCCTTCGTGGTGCGGAATGTGGGTGATCCCGTGCCGGCCAACACCCTGGGAGAGGAACCCATGAGCCTTACGGGTCTCCGCATTGAAGAGAGGCTTCCCTGGCGAGGCAAACGGCGGGCCCGCCGGGATCTCGTCAGCCTGGAGGAAAAGATCCTGAGGGTGCGCTATCGTCAGAGGGTCTGGTCCCTCTGGGGGGATCTGGCCGAGACCCTGCTCGAGGCCGCTTATCTGGAAACCGAGGCCCGGGTCCTGGACGACCTCTCCGGCACCCTGGTGAGCCTTGAGGAAAGCGCCCGGGCCCGATACGAGGCCGGGAAGGGACTTCAGGCCGACATCTTCCGGGCCGCCACGGAAAGGAGTCTTCTCACGGAGAGGATCCGGCGCAACCGGGAAAGACGGCGTATCCTCCGGGAGCGTCTGGAAAAACGCCTTCTCTTCACCCCCTTTTCCCGGCTTCCCGAGCTCGCCCTTCCCCGGAGGCTTCCCCCGCTTCCCGGGAGGGAGACGCTCCTTGCGCTCATGGATAAATCGCCCCGGGTGGTTCTTTATCGCCTAAGACTGCGCCGGCGCGAGGTTTCGGCGCACCTAGCCGAACTGAACCGCTATCCCGACCTCAAGGTCTTTGCCGGCTGGTATTCCCGGGGGCCCTATCCGGAAATTTACGAGTTCGGGGTGGGGATAAGTGTGCCCCTCTTCATCTCCCGGAAACAGGAACCTCTATGGGAGGCCGCCAAGGAAGAGGTGGTGTCCTCGAAAAAGACCCTGGAGGACATAAAGTCCGAGCTTCGCTATCGGCTGGAGGAATGGCTCGTTCGGGCGGAAACCGAGGCCGAGCTCGTTCGTCTCTATCAGGAGGAGGTCCTTCCGCGAGCCGAGGCCGATTTCGAGTCGGCCCGGTCCTATTACGGGACCGGGACCCTGGATTTTCTTAATGTCCTGGAAAGGTGGCGACGGCTTCTGGAATATCGGCTGGGCCTCGAACGGCACCGGATCAATTATCTCCTGGCTCTGGTGAGGATGCAGACCCTTCTGGGGGCCTCCCTTACGCCGGAGCTTCCGGGGCCCGAAGGAGGTGGGCCATGAGACCGGCGGTGCTGTGGCTGACCCTGTGGTTGTTGTTTTCTCCGGGGGTGGGTCTTTCCGCCAGGAAGACCATTTACATCTGTCCCATGCATCCCAGCTACAAGTCCGACCGGCCGGGAAAGTGTCCCATCTGCGGGATGGATCTGGTGCCGGCCAGCCAGGTTGCGGTCCCTTCGGCCAAGGGCGAGAGGCGGAAAGGGGAAAAGGCTCCCGGAACCCGTAAGGCCCCGAGGGAGCGTGCTTTTCCCCTGGTTCCGGTGAGGATTTCCCCGGAAAGGCAACAGCTCATCGGGGTGCGTACGGCTCCGGTATCTCACCAGCGTCTGGTGTTAACCCTGCGGGCCCCGGCCCGGGTCGCCTACGACGAGACCAGGATCTTCGAGGTCCACACCCGGGTGGCGGGCTGGGTGGAGGAGGTCCGGGTGGACTGGACCGGAAGGTTCGTGCGCCGCGGTGAAACCCTCTTTACCCTTTACTCTCCCCGGGTTCTGGCCACGGAGGAGGAACTGCTCCGCGCCCTCCGGTGGCTCGACGAACTGAAAGAAACGAGGGCTTCCCCCGAGGCCCTATCCACCGCCAGAGAGGCCCTTCGGGCCGCGGAAAGGAGGCTCCGGCTGTGGGGATTTCCGGAATCGGCTCTCGCGCTCCTGAAGAGCAAACGCAAACCCCTCCGGGCCTTCCCGGTGGTGGCTCCGGTCTCGGGCTTCGTGATAAAGAAGACCGTCTTCACCGGAAAGAGGATCACTCCCGCGGAACCCCTTTACACCCTGGCGGATCTTTCCCGGGTGTGGATCGAGGCGGATTTTTACGAGACCGAGATACCGGAGATCAAACCCGGTCTTGAGGTGGAGGTGTTCGTCCCTGGGGTCCCTCGCTCCCTCAGGGCCCGGATAGAGGAGGTCTATCCCTGGGTGGAGGACAGGCTTCGCGTGATGCGGGCGAGACTCACCCTGGACAACCCCGGGGGAAGGTTAAAGCCGGGGATGTGGGCGGAGGTGCGGGTGCGCATTCCCCTGGGGATGAAGATGGTGATCCCGGACGAGGCCCTGATCTACGGCGGAGGGCACTACTATGTCTTCGTAAAGAAAGGGCCGGGACTCTTCGAACCCCGCATGGTCCGGGTGGGCCGCAAGGTGGACGGCAAACGCATCGTGCTCTCCGGTCTCAGGCACGGCGAGGAGGTGGTGGTCTCGGCCAACTTCCTGATCGACGCGGAGTCGCGTCTCAAAGCCGCCCTTTCGGCCTTCGGAGGGGGAGGCGGTGGTCACGCGGGTCATTGAGGCCTCCGGGCGCAACCCCTTTCTGGTGCTTACCACCGTGGCCTTCCTGTGCCTGGCGGCCTGGTTCGCCGTCCACCGGGTCCCCCTGGATGCCATTCCGGATCTCTCGGACATCCAGGTGATCGTGGTGGCGGAATGGCCGGGACAGAGTCCGGACATCATGGAGGACCAGGTCACCTATCCCATAGTCTCCTCCCTGGTGGCCGCTCCCCGGGTGAAGACGGTCCGGGGTTATTCCTATTTCGGCCAGGCCTTCATCTATGTGCTCTTTAAGGACGGCACGGATCTCTACTG
Source organism: Thermosulfurimonas sp. F29 (assembly GCF_019688735.1). NCBI lineage: Bacteria > Pseudomonadati > Thermodesulfobacteriota > Thermodesulfobacteria > Thermodesulfobacteriales > Thermodesulfobacteriaceae > Thermosulfurimonas > Thermosulfurimonas sp. F29. The sequence continues at coordinate 150,721 of NZ_JAIFYA010000001.1, read as the reverse complement.
GGCGAGGAGTCGGGTGCTCGAGTATCTGGACCGCATCAAGGGAAAGCTTCCCCGGGGGGTGCGGGTGAGTCTGGGGCCGGACGCCACCGGGGTGGGCTGGGTCTTTGAGTATGCCCTGGTGGACAAGAGCGGGCGTCACGACCTTTCCGAGCTTCGCACCTTTCAGGACTTCTACCTCAAGTACTGGCTGGAGGCCGTGCCCGGCGTGGCCGAGGTGGCCACCGTGGGAGGATTCGTAAAGGAATACCAGGTTCTCCTCGATCCGGTGAAACTCTATGCCCACGGGCTCTCGGTGCTCGAGGTCATAAGGGCCATCCGGCGGAGCAATCAGGAGGTGGGAGGAAGGATCCTGGAGTTCTCCGGCAAGGAATTTTTTGTTCGCGGCCGGGGGTATGTGAAGGGAATCTCCGACCTCGAAAACATCGTGCTTCGTAACGATCCGGTGACCGGCACGCCCGTGCTGCTCAGGGATGTGGCGGAGGTGCGTCTGGGGGCGGCGTTGCGGCGAGGGGCGGCGGAACTGAACGGCGAGGGCGAGGTGGTGGGGGGCATCGTGGTCATGCGTTACGGGGAGAACGCCCTCAATGTGATCCGGCGGGTGAAGGAGCGCCTGAAGGAAATAGAACCCGCCCTCCCGGAAGGGGTGAAGATCGTCACCACCTACGATCGTTCCGAACTCATCAAACGGGCCATCGGCACCCTCCGCAAGACCCTCCTTGAGGAAATGATCGTGGTTTCGGTGGTGATCTTTCTCTTCCTGCTTCACCCTCCCTCGGCCCTGGTGGCGGTGGTGATCCTTCCGGTGGCGGTGGCCCTTTCCTTTATCCCCATGTACTACCTTCGCATCACCGCCAACATCATGTCTCTGGGGGGCATAGCCATCGCCATAGGGGCCATGGTGGACGCGGTTATCGTGCTGGTGGAAAACGCTCACAAGCACCTGGAACACGACACCGGCCCCCGCAGGGAGGTGATCCTGCGGGCGGCCCGGGAGGTGGGACCGGCCATCTTCTTCTCCCTTCTGGTGATCACGGTCTCCTTCCTGCCGGTCTTCGCCCTTCAGGCCCAGGAGGGGCGTCTGTTCAAGCCGCTGGCCTACACCAAGACCTTTTCCATGTTCTTCGCCGCTCTTCTTTCCATCACCCTGGCTCCGGCCCTAATGGTCTGGTTCGTGCGCCGCGGTTTCCCGGAGGGCAAGAATCCCCTCTCCCGGATCCTGATCGCCGTCTATCGTCCGGTTCTGGGGTTGGCCCTGCGCTGGAAATGGCTGGTGGTGCTCCTTTCCCTGGCCTCGCTCGCCGCCACGGTGCCGGTATGGCAACGCCTGGGCTCGGAGTTCATGCCTCCGCTGAACGAGGGATCCATCCTCTACATGCCCACCACCCTTCCCGGGATCTCCGTCACCGAAGCCGTGAGGGTGCTCCAGATCCAGGACCGTATCCTCAAGAGTTTCCCCGAGGTGAAGACCGTTTTCGGCAAGGTGGGCCGGGCGGAAACCGCCACCGATCCGGCTCCGCTCTCCATGGTGGAGACCACGGTGCTCCTCAAACCCCGGGATAAGTGGCGACCGGGGATGACCTGGGACAAACTCATCGCCGAGATGGATCGGGCCATGCAGATTCCGGGGTGGACCAACGCCTGGACCATGCCCATAAAGACCCGCATAGACATGCTCACCACCGGGATCCGCACCCCCATCGGGATCAAGATCTACGGAAAGGATCTGGCCACCATCCAGCGGATCGGTGAGGAACTGGAGGCCCTGCTCCGCGGTCTCCCGGGGACCCGCAGCGTTTATGCCGAAAGGACCAGCGGGGGATACTATGTGGACATAGTGCCGGATCGAAGGGCCTGTGCCCGCTACGGTTTGACCGTGGGCGAGGTCCTGGATCTGGTGCGCACCGCGGTAGGGGGCCTGGTGATAGACTACACCGTAGAAGGGCGGGAGCGATACCCCGTCCAGGTTCGCTACGCCCGGGAATTCCGGGAGGATCTCCCCGGGCTGAAAGGTATCCTGGTAAAGACCCCCTCCGGGGCCATGGTCCCCCTGGGGGAGCTTGCTCGCGTAAGGCTCACCGACGGTCCTCCCATGATCAAGGACGAAAACGGTTTCCGGGTGGGGTATGTTTATGTGGATGTGGTGGGGAGGGACATCGGGAGCTATGTCCGCGAGGCCAGGCGGGTGGTTCGGGAAAAACTCAGGCTCCCCCCGGGATACTTTCTGGAATGGAGCGGTCAATACCGCTACATGGAGCGGGTCAAACGGCGCCTGACCCTCCTCATACCCTTTACGGTCTTTCTCATCTTCTTCCTGCTCTACCTCCACTTCCGCAACCTGGTGGAGGTCACCCTGGTGATGCTTTCCATCCCCTTTGCCCTGGTGGGTTCGGTTTGGCTTCTCTGGTTTCTGGGTTACAATCTCTCGGTGGCGGTGGGGGTGGGAATGATCGCGCTGGCGGGGGTGGCCACCGAGACGGGAGTGGTGATGCTGGTGTATCTGGACGCGGCCCGGCGCAAGAGGGAGAGTGCCGGTCCGCTTGATTCTCGCGTCCTGAGAGAGGCGGTGGTGGAGGGAGCGGTCATGCGCCTGCGCCCCAAGGTTATGACCGTGGCCACCACCATTGCCGGTCTCCTGCCGCTCCTCTGGTCCCGGGGCACCGGAGCGGATGTGATGCGCCGCATCGCCGCCCCCATGATCGGAGGGCTCGTCACCTCCACCCTGGTCACCCTGCTCCTCATCCCGGTCCTCTACGAGTGGTGGAAGGGTAGATCCTATCAGAGACAGTGATCCTTACATATGAAGAGCGACATACGGATTTATTTGCGGGGTGCTACCGGATGAAGATGGTTATTATTCCGTTAACGATTCCTCCGGCCAGGAGATCGTCAGCCATAATTCCCCGGCCTCCGGGCCACTTTTCGCCCTGATTTACAGGCCATGGTTTTCCGATGTCAAGGATTCTGAAGAGCAAGAATCCCATTGCAAGGTGCAAAGGATCGGCCGCATGTCCCAGTACGGCCAGGTAGGCTCCGGCCACCTCGTCGATGATCACGCACGAGGGATCTTTACTCCGCAGGATATCTTCGGTTCGTCCCGAGGCCCATACCCCCATCAGCGTAAGAACCACCAGAAAAAGTCCCCGGCCCCATAAAGGCCAGCCGGAGGTGATCCAGTAAAGAAAGATTCCGGCTGCTGAGCCCCAGGTGCCCGGGGCCCAGGGAATTTTCCCTAAACCGAAAAAAATAGCCAGAATATAAGCTAGACGGTCAGTAATCTTCGAACACCCGGCATTCGTGGTGAAATCGTAATAATCGTAAGGGACTCGTCGAGTCCGTTGGGATCCTCAAGCCGTATGGGATAGGTTCCGTACCATGATAACCTGAGGTCGTTTGCACCACAGCTCGGACGGCTGCGCGGTCATATCTGTATTGCCAGGGTGAAGGATTCCTCGGCCCCTCCGGTGAGGCCCTCTTTGCTAAGGTGCCGAGAGACCTTGCGCACATTTTTTTCCTCACCTGAAGATCGCATAACATCTTTTCTCTGTGGATCTCTGGATGTCAAGTCCCGGAATTTGCCCAAGTTGACGAAAGCGAGGTTTTATATTACCCAAATGCCCATGCCGGATGTGTGTCCTTTTTACGGATGGCGCTACAATCCCGAACGGGTGAATCTTTCTCGGGTAGTGGCTCCTCCGTATGATGTGGTCAGTCCAGAGGAGGTTTTTCAGTATCTTGCGAAGGATCCTCACAATATTTTCCATCTGGAGATTTCTCCCGAAGGACCGGATCGCTATCAACGGGCCGCCGAAAGGTTGAAAAAGTGGGTGGAGGAAGGCATCCTCATAAGGGAGAAATACCCCAGTTTTTATCTTTATCGTTTGCATTTTAGTCATAATGGACAGAGATACACTCGAACCGGATTTATTGCGTTGGTTCGGCTCAGTCCTTTTAGTGAGGGAAAAATTCTTCCCCATGAGAAGACCTTTTCCCGCATCACCGAGGACCGACTTAGACTTCTTCGGGCCACCTCGGCCCAGTTCAGCCAGATCTTTGTCCTTTATCGGGATCCAGAGAGAGAAACCTTAAAGACCGTTCCCGGGAAAGAGATTCTTCGGGTGGAGATTTCGGATGGTACCGTTCATGAACTGGTTCGAATTGACGATCCGGGGGTTCAAGGGAAGCTTCAGCAATTTTTCCGGGATCGTGTTTTTTATATTGCTGATGGCCATCATCGTTACACTACCGCGTTGCGGTATGCCGAGGAGATGGAGGCCCGCTTCAAACCCGGGGAGCCCCGCTGTTTTCACTATATCATGTCTTATCTTTGTCCCTTTGAGGATCCCGGGCTCATTGTTCTTCCTACCCACCGGATAGTTCGGCGCAGTCCGGAAAGGGGAAAACTTGAGGAAGTCCTCCGAGAAATGGCTGAATCGATTTCTTTTCCCCCTGATGCGGGGCGTCCCGATCTGGAAAAAAGGGTTTTTGTTATCTTTTTTGAAGGCCGTCCCTATGAGGTGCGTTTAAGACCGGAGATTTTACTCCGCTGGGAACGGGAAAATGGACTTCCGGAGACGCAACTTCCCGCAGCCTGGTGTGCCCGATTTATTAAAGCCCTTTTCGGAGAGTCCGAGAAAGATCTGAAAGAAAAGGGTCTCCTTTCCTATACTCCCTGGTCCGAAGAGGTGTATAAAGAAGCCAGCAAGGGCGCTCTGGGAATACTCCTCCCGCCCACTCCCATTGAAGCTCTCGAGAGGGTAGCCTCAAGCGGAAAGGTGATGCCACACAAGTCCACTTACTTCCACCCCAAAATTCTTACCGGACTGGTGGTATTCCGTATAACTCCGGAGGCCGCCCCTCCTTGTCCTTAAAAGCCGAGGACCTCTTTGTCCGGACTCTGTCCGAGGTTTTGCGGATTTTTCCGCGTATCCGGGAACTTCTGGGAGATGATCCCGACTTTCATGTTCTTTTGCGAGAACTGCGGAAATCTCTGAGTGTTTCCGAAAAGGCCTATTATTCCACCGGGGCCTACCGACTGTGTGCGGATTGTGCGATTCGGGAAAGATCTACCTGCTGCGGAAGAGACATGGAACTGTCGGTAAGCCGGGAGCTTCTTATTTTAAACCTATTCCTGGGGGTTACTTTTCCCGAAAAGAGGACATTTGCCCGGGGTTGCTTCTTTCTCACTCTGAAAGGGTGCTCCCTAAAGGCCCGGCCTATTATCTGTCGCAATTTTTTTTGTGCGTGGTTTCGCGAACATTTTCCTCACGAAAAGTTGATTTTTCTGCAAAAGGCACAGGAAGACGAAATGACCCTCGTGTTTCAGCTGGAAGTATTTCTGAAGGAGAAACTCTTTTTTATGGAATTGAGGTGAGGACATGGGAAGGGCCCTGGCCTTCGTGGGAACGATGTCCTCGGTGGGCAAAAGCCTCCTTGCGGCCCTGGCCTGTCGTTATTTTTCCCGACGGGGCCTGAGGGTGGTGCCCTTTAAGGCGCAGAACATGAGCCTGAACGCGCTGGCCACCGAAGAGGGGGAGATGGCCTGGGCGCAGGCTTATCAGGCCCTGGCCGCGGGAAGGCGTCCCTCGGTGCGTATGAATCCCCTTCTCCTGAAGCCCCTGGCCGAACGCCGGGCGGAGATCATTTTCCTGGGAAAACCGGAAGGGATACTTCCGGCCGGGGAGTTCAGGGCCTTCCGCCGGCGCTACCGGGAAAGGGTCTTCGCCGTCTTCGAGGAACTCCTTCACGAAAACGATCTGGTGATAATAGAGGGAGCCGGGGGGCTGGCGGAATTGAACCTCCTTGAGGGGGATATCGCCAATTACGAGCTCCTGCGCACCTACGGAATTCCCTATGTGCTGGTGGGGGAAATAGACCGGGGTGGAATCTTCGCCCAGATCTGGGGGACTTACGAGCTGGTTCCGGAGCTCAAGGCCCAGTCCCTGGGGTTCGTGGTAAACAAGTTCCGGGGGGACCCGGCCCTTTTTGAGGAGGGGCTCCGCCTCCTCGAGGAACGCACTGGTCGCCCCGCGCTGGGACTTCTGCCCTATCTTTCCGATCATTTTCTGGAGGAGGACAGCGCCTCACTCAGACTCTCGGACCAGTCCTTCCGGACCGAGGGCCTTCGGGTGGCGGTACTGGCCTATCCCTATCTGGCCAATTTCCTGGACCTGGATCCGCTTCGTTACGAAGAGGGGGTGGAGCTGCTCTTCACCCGCAACCCCCGGGTGGTGGCCGAGGCTCACCTGGTCATCCTCCCCGGATCCCGCAATGTGGGGCAGAGCCTGGCCTGGATCAGGGAAAACGGTCTGGACGAGGTCCTGGGTCGGATCGCCGAACGGGGAGTGATCCTGGGACTCTGCGGGGGATTCCAGATCCTGGGGCGGCGCCTGATTGATCCCGAGGGGCTTGAGTTCGGGGGGGAACTGCCGGGACTCGGCCTTCTCCCCCACGAGACGATCTTTCGCTCCCCCAAGCGCTCCGGTCCCCTCACGGATCATCCTCCCTTCCCCTTCTGGAAGGAGGCCCTTTCCGGGTTTGAGATTCGCTACGGTCGAAGCTATCTCGGGGGCAACGAGGTGGTGAGCGTCTTTAAGGAGCGGATCATGGGGACCTACCTCCACGGGATCTTCTTCGAGGACCGTTTTCGGGAGGCCTTTCTGAACTATGTCCGCCGAAAGGCGGGACTTCCGGAAAAACCTTCCCGTCCCTATAGGGAAAGAGTGGGCGCGGTTCTGGACCGCGCCCTGGGACTTCCGGCCTTTGCCGGATTGTTTAAACGCCTGGCCGAACTGGTTTAGACTATTCCTTTAAATTCTTTCCAGGAATAGCACGCGGGTCTTTCCGCGGGATTGGGGAGGCGGGGAGTGGGGGAGGGCCAGGAGCTCGCGGGGGGAAAGGGGATAGAATATTTCCCGGAGACGAAGGTTCTTTCCCAGGGGACGAACCGTGACCTCCTCCGGAGAAAGGTCCCGCCATTCCTCGAGAAGGAGCGGCTGATCCACGACCAGGGTGTCGGGAAGCTCCGGCAGGAGGGGGAGAAGGGTCTTCCAGGCGGCCAGTCTTTCCCTCAGGGCGGGGAGTTCCCAGCCGGGTTCCCGGATCTCGGTAACCCATTCGGGAAAACGCACCCCTGTGGTGTCGCCCACGATCATGCGGGAAAGAAAGCGACTCTTTTCTTCGAGTTCGTGCAGTTCCTTATCCAGTTCCTCCAGATAGTGGTCCAGGCGTTCGGCCAGGGCCAGCCTCACCCGTGCGGTGAGCAAGGGATCCTCCCTGCGGGAGGAATCTCCCAGAAGGGCCCGTTTTATGTCCGATACGCTTTCCTCCAGGGTCTCCGGAGCGGCTTTAAAAAGGGCTACATTCTCGGGACTGCGCATAAGGCGCCCCCATTCCTCGTATCCGGATACGAGATCCAGAAAGACGGAAAGTTTTTCTCCCAGGGGGGGAGGATAAAGGAAGTGTACCCGGCCCTCCTCGGCGAGCTCCCGGGCCACCCCCCGGGGGGGATACTCCGCCGGACGCAGGAGAATCAGTGCCTCCACCACCTGGAGGAGGACCTCAGCGAGATCCCCCCGCAGGTGGGTCTGTGGATAGAGAAGAGCCCTCACACCTGAAAGATAGCCCATATGTAAGGCTGGTCAAGCCGGAGAGATTTGCTATAAAGAGTAAGGGTCTATGCTCAATACTGCCTTCTTGCTGGACCTTCTCCTCGTCCTCTGCGGGGCCTGGGCGCTGGGCTATGTGGCTCAGCGTCTGGGGCTTCCGGTGATGCTGGGTGAACTGGTGGCCGGTCTTATTCTCGGTCCCCCGGTCCTGGGGCTCGTATCCCCTTCCGAGTCGCTGGAACTCCTGGCGGAGTTGGGGATCTTCTTCGCCATGTTTTACGCCGGGCTCGAGATGGACCCCCGGGAACTCCTGGAGCACCTCAGGCCCTCCCTGGCGGTGGCCCTGGGAGGTTTTGTGTTGCCGTTCGTCCTCGGGGCCCTTACGGCTTATCTCTTCGGGGGCACCCTCTACCAGAGTCTCTTCGTGGGGATGGGTACCTCCATAACGGCCATCGCGGTGCAGACCGTGGTGCTCAAGAGCCTCCGCATAAACCGTACCGAACTGGGGCACATCATCATCGGGGCGGCCCTGGTGGACGATCTCCTGGCCCTCGTCACCCTTTCCGTGCTCCTGGGACTGGCCCGCAGCGGACGCGTGGATGTGGCGGGTATCGGCTTCATCGTCCTGAAGGTCCTGGCCTTTTTCGGGGTCACCATATTTCTGGGGGAGGTCGTGCTTCCCCGCTTCACGCGGCGGATTACCGATGAGGGAGGCAAGGCCGTGACCTTCGCCCTGGTGGTGGCTCTGGTGATGGCCTTTCTGGCCGAAGAGGCCGGGCTACATCATGTCATCGGGGCCTTTCTGGCCGGCCAGTTCGTGCGACGGGAGATTATGCGCCCCGAGGTGTACGAGATCATCGAGGATCGTTTTTACGGATTGAGTTACGGTTTCCTTCTTCCCGTATTTTTTGTAACCCTGGCCTTTCATCTGCACTGGAGCCTCGATCCCGGGTTCCTCCTCCTGACCGTGGCCATTACTGCGGTGGCTCTTGTGGGTAAATTCGTCGGTGCCGGCCTGGGGCTCAGGCTTTTCGGCTTCGGATTCTGGGAATGTCTGGTGGTGGGTTCCGGGATGAACGGACGCGGGGCGGTGGAGATGGTGGTGGCCGCGGTGGCCATGAGCCTGAGCCGGGAGCTCCTGGCTCAGGGCAAGATTTCTACCCCTCTCCTTACCGAAGCGCAATTTTCCGCCCTGGTGGTAATGGCCTTCGTGACCACGGTCCTGGCCCCGATCTCCCTGAGATGGACGGCTCAGCGGGCCTGTCGGAGGGAGGAACGGGCCGAATTCTGCCGGTTGCTTGAGGAGGCCCGCAGGGAGGCCGTAGGGGGCTAGCCCTGACGGAGAAAACGAAACCACAGGTCCCAGAGAATGGCCACCAGGGAACAGAGGGAGATGATCAGGTAGTTCCAGCGTTCCTTGGAGACCTGTACGCTGGCCACGATGTACCGCAGGGCCTCAAGGTCGGTGGAGGAGAGAGGCCTCCGGCTCCCCAGTTTTTCGAGGAGGTGGAGTTCCTCGATGGTCTTCCTCCGGCGGGAGGTAATGTAGGCCCTGAAGAGGAAGAAGACGAGGTTCCCGCACACTCCCACATACCAGAACACATCTATGAGTTGCGGACGGTAGGCCTTGGCCACCAGGATGAGACGGAGGGAGATGGACCCGGTGAGGCCCAGAAAAAAGGCCCCCCAGGAAACCCAGGCGGGGAATCGATGGGGTACCCGGAAGGATTCCTGTTTCGCCATGGTTTTCATCATAACGGGCCCGTGGAGGACGGAAAAGGGCCCCGGGAAATCGGTCCGGCCGGGTGTTAAAATGGAGGAATGATGCGGGTGCAGGAACTGCCCCTTTATCCGGAACCGCGGGGAATCTTCCGGGTCTCGGCCTCCGCCGGAGCCGGTAAGACCTATCGCCTGGCCCTGCATTACCTGAGACTCCTCAAAAGCCTCTCCCCTCCCTCGGAAGGGGGGCTTTCTTCCGTGGTGGCCCTCACCTTCACCAATCAGGCCGCCGCGGAAATGCGGGAACGCATCCTTGCCTTCCTCAAACACATGGCCCTGGCCACCCCCGAGGGACGCCGACTCTCGGCCGAAACCGGACTCACCCCGGAAGAGGCCGGGGGCTGGCTGGCCGTCATCTTTTCGGCCTATCCCTCCTTTCAGGTGCGCACCATAGACAGCCTGATCTTCACCCTCATCCGGGGGCTCGCCTGGGAACTGGGACTGCGACCGGATCTTTCCGCCGAGATCCGGGAGGAGTTTTTCCTCAACCGGGCCTTTGACCGGTTGCTCCTGCGTCTGCGGGAAAGCGATTCCCTGCGCCGCCTCTTCGAGGAGGCCCTTTACACCTTCCTCGAACTCGAGGAGCGGGGGGGCTTCAACCCGGAAAAACACTTCCGCCGGCGGATGGAGGAACTCCACCGGCTCCTGCGCAGAAAGCCCCTTTCGTCCCCGCTTGCCGATCCCCCTGATCGCGCGGAGCTGGCCCTGGTGGAGGAGGAGTTGCGGGAGCGGGGCCGGGATCTTTCCCGCAGGCTCTTCGAGGAAATGCGCCTTGAGCCCGCCTACCCGGGCTGGGACGAGTATCTCCGCGATCCCCCCGCACACTACTGGCGGGCTCTTTTCCGAAAGGACTCGGTGAAGGGGATAATCAAAGGAAGGGTCCGGAACCTCCCCGGGGTCCTCGAGGAGGAATACCGGCGGCTTAAGGAGTTGCTGGCCCTTTACCTCCGGGCCAAGGCCCGGGCGGAGGTGGCCCCCTACGAACGGCTCTTCCGGGAGATCCTGCGGGAGATGAAACTCCTCAGGGAGGAGGAGGGGGTGCTCCAGGCGGGAAGCTGGACGGATCTTCTGGCCGAGAGGGCCCGGGAATTTCTGCCGGTAATCTACCTGAAACTCGGAACCAGACTCAGACACTTCCTCCTGGACGAATTCCAGGATACCGACCGCCGACAGTGGGAGGCCCTGAAACCCCTGGTGGAGGAGGTGCTGGCCACCGGCGGTTCCCTCTTTTATGTGGGCGATGTGAAACAGGCCATCTACATGTGGCGCGGAGGGGATCCGGAACTGTTCTTCGAGGTCCCGAAAAGCCTTCCCTGGGAGCTCAGGACGGAAAACCTTCCGGTAAACCGGCGCTCCGCGGAAAAAATCGTCCTCTTTAACAATCGCCTGTTCGCCCGGCTTCGTGAGGACCTGGAGGAGGTGGTTCGGAAGTTTCTTCACGGTGAGAGCGAGGCCCGCAGGATGAAGGATTGCCCGGTCAGCCGGGAGCTTTCCCGAAAACTCGCGGAGGTTTACCGGGAGGCGGAGCAGGAAAGCCTCTCCGGTAATCCCGAGGGCAGGGTGGAGTTTCTCGATCTTCCCCCGGACGAGGATCGGGAGGCTTTTCGGGAGGCGGTGTGGCGGGCGCTGGAGGATCTGGTTCCGGTGCTCTTTCGCGAGTATGTGGAGGCCGGCAAAAGCGTGGCCATTCTCGTGCGCGAAAACGGGGAGGCCGAGGAGATAGCCACCTTCCTTTTCGGGATCGGTATCCCGGCGGTGACCGAGCGGGCCCTGCGCCTGGAAAATTCTCCCCTGGTCAAGGGGCTTCTTTCCCTCCTCCGGTATCTGGACTATCCGGGGGACGAGACGGCACTCGCCGGTTTCCTCATGAGTCCGCTTTCCCCTTCGGGGCCGGAAATCCTGACCCGCTACTTCCGTGAACGCACCCCGGGGCTGGCCGGACTTCTGGCCCGGGAGGCCCCGGGACTTCATCGTCGCCTGCAAAGACTTTCGGAATTTCACCGGGAGGGCGCCACCCTTTACGAGCTGGTTCAAGAGATGGTCCGGGAATTCGGGGTCCGGGAGAGGTTCCCGGAGGAGGAACTCTACCTCATGCGGTTTCTTTCGGCGGTTCTGGCCTACGAGGAGGAAGCCCTGGGGCTTTCCGACTTTCTGGCCCGGTGGGAGGAAACCGGTGGTGAGGAAAAGATCGGACTTCCCGGGGAACTTCAGGCCGTGCGGGTCCTCACCATTCACGCGGCCAAGGGGCTGGAGTTCGACGCGGTGGTGCTCCCCTTCCTCACCTGGGGGCCGCGGGGACGAAACGAGGTGGTCCTTACCGACTGGGGGCTCATCCGCGCCAGGAGGGACTCCGCCGAGGAGGTGGCCCGGGCCAGACTCCGGGAAAAGGCCCGGGAGGTCTTCGAGACCCTGAACCTGCTCTATGTGGCCCTGACCCGTCCCCGGGAGGCCCTGTACCTCTTTCTGCCCCGGAAAACCCGCTACTACACCGTGGCCTCGGTCCTCCAGGACCTCTCGGCCCGGGAGATAGCGAGGGAGCTTTCCGGATGAGCACCCTCGAGGCGTCCCGGAGGAAGCTCAGGAGGCTTTTCCGGTGAGGTTGCGCATCTATCAGCAGAAGAGGGCCCTTGCCCTTCTCGGGGAAAGGGACGAGGAACGCCAGCTGGGGGAAATGGCCCACCTGGCCCTTTATTTTCTGGAAGGCTTTACCGGGCGGAGGGAGGAGGTGGAGAAGGCGGTGGATCGGGCTCTCGCTCTTTACCCGGAACCCCTTCCCCGCCGCGAGATCCTCCGGAAGAGGCTCCTCGAGATCCTGGTTCGGGCCCTCTCTCACCCCGGGATAGCCCGTTTCTTTGCCCCCGGAACCACCGACCTCCGGGAGCACACCCTGGTTTTTCCCGATCCGGAAGGCCTTTCCGCGGAGGTGCACCGTCCGGATCGGATCCTTTTTACCCCCGAGGGACCGGTGGTGCTGGAATACAAGTTGAGGCCGGGGGGGCCGGATGGAGTCGCCGCCCACGAGAAACAACTCCGCACCTATCTCGCGGTCATCCGGCGCCTTGAGGGGAGGCCTCCCCGGGGCTACTTGATCTACCTCGATCCCCCCGAGGTGCGGGAGGTGGAGCTTGAAAGGACTTAGGGCGTGGGTCGTCCCACCGTCCGCCGGGTTCCTGCCCACCCTGGCCCGGGAACTGCTTGCCCGGCACGGAAGGGATCTCTCCCGGGTTACCGTGCTCCTTCCCACCCGCAGATCCGTCCACTATCTCCGTTATTACCTCGTTCGGGAGGCCCGGGGCCCCCTCTGGCTTCCCCGGATCCAGGCCTTCTCCGACTGGGTGAACGAGCTGGCCGTGCGCCTGGATCCCCGGCCGGTGATCCTTCCGGCGGAACGGGCCTGGTGGCTCTTCCACATCGCCTCCGGGCGCCCCGGTTTCGAAAAGATCGGGGATTCCTTTGATCGATTCATTCCCTGGGGCCTAAAGTTTGCGGAGGTCCTTGAGGAATTCCTCCGGGAGGGCGTAACCCCCCGGGATCTCCTGGAGCCTCCGGAGGGGATCCCCCCGGAGGCCCGGGCCTTTCTGGGGCATCTGGCCGAGATCAGCCGGAGTTATCGGGAGGCCCTTAGAAGGGCCGGGGTAACCACCCCTGCGGAAAGACTTCGAACCGTGGCCGAAGGCCTTTCCGAGGTCTTCTCTCCGGAGGGACCGGTGTATCTTGCGGGGTTTGCCGCCCTTACCGCCGCCGAAAGAAAGATCTTCCGGGAGATACTTTCCGCCGGGGGAGAGATCTTTTTCGAGTTTGATCCGGAGGGGGAGGTGCCGGAGTTTCTGGAGGAGGTTTTGAGGGAACTCGAACTCTCCCCGGAGCCGCTCGGTTCGGGGCACCGTCCGCGGAGTCGGGTGCGGTTCTGGGCCGCCGCGGATGTGCATCAGGAGGTCCGGGAGGCGGCCCGGCTACTTCCCGCCCGTCCGGAGGCCCCGGACGAGGTCCTCGTGCTCCTCCCCGTGGCCGGGCACCTCCTGCCCCTGCTCTACGCCCTACCCGAGGGGGTTCCGGTCAACATCACCCTGGGGTTCCCGGTAAAGAGATCCCTCCCGGCCACCTTTCTCCTCACCCTGTTCGAGCTTCTCGAGAATCGGGTGGAGGAACGCTATCCGGTGCTCACCTACCTGGCCCTGCTCAAACATCCCTACTGCCGGGGCGTCCTGGGATCTTTCGCGGAGGAAGTGCAGGAGCTCGAGAGCCGTCTGCGGGCCCACGGAAGCCCCTACCTTACCCTTTCGGAGATAGAGGAACTTTCCGGAGCCCCTGAACCCCTGCGTAAATTCCACCGGGAGTTTCTCGAACCCTTCTCCGGGATTTCCACCCCCAGGGATTTCGCCCGGACCCTTTACCGGATCCTGGAAAGCCTCCTTCTTCCGCTCCGGGAAAGGCTTCGGGACCCCGAAGGGCATCGGGAGTTGCTGGCCCGTCACTTCCTATACGCCTTTGAGAGCGAAATCCTCCCCGTGTTCGAGGCCACCGCCTTTTCCGGGGAGAGGATGTCCCCCGAAGGCCTTTTTCGCATGTTTCGCGAGATTCTCGGGGCGGTCAAGGCCCCCTTCGAGGGGGACCCCCTGCGGGGCCTCCAGGTGATGGGGCTGCTTGAGACCAGGTTGCTTTCCTTTCGCCGGGTGATCGTTCTCGATGCCAACGAGGGGGCCCTTCCCTCCCCGGAGGAGATCAATCCGGTGCTTCCCGAGGGCCTGCGTCCGGCTCTGGGGCTTCCCCGTCGTTCCAGGCAGGAAGCCCTGGAACGCTATTATTTCATGCGTCTGGTGGCCGCGGCCCGGGAGGTGGACATCTTCTACCTTTCGGTGACCGATTCCTCCCCGAGGCTTCTCCCCCGGGTGCGGAGTCGCTATGTGGAGGTCCTTCTCTGGGAGGAGGAGCGCCGCCGGCGGAGGATCTTTTCCGCCGGCGAGGGGCCGGTGCGCCATCTGAGTCCCCGTCTCAGGGCTCCGGCCCCCGGGGCGGGTATCCCCAAAGGGGAGGCCGAACGCCGGGAGATCGAACGCCTCCTTTCCGGAGAGGTCAGCGCCACCCTGTTCGAAACCTACCTGGATTGCCCGGCCCGTTTTTACTTTCGATACCTCCTGGGACTTCGGGCCCCGGAACGCATCCAGGATTACGACGCCACCGCCTTGGGGACCCTGGTGCACCGGGTGCTTGAGGACTACTTCCGTCCCTTCCTGGGACGGGAGTATGTCCCCCGGGAACACAACGATCAGGCGCGTCTTCTGGCCCTTTTCCGGGAGAGTTTCGAGAGGGATCCTCTTTCGCGCCAGCTGGGGCCGGAACGGCGCTTTTTCGTCCAGAAGACCACCGAATACCGCCTCGAGCGTTATCTGAAAGGCCTGGAGGGCCTTCCTCCCTTCCGGATCCTGGCCCTCGAAGAGGACCTGCGCCGGGAACACCCGGATCTGGGTCTGCGTTTCCGGGGAAAACTGGATCGGGTGGATCGGTTCGAATCCGGGACCGTTATTGTGGACTACAAGACCGGAACCGGGCTCCGTTCCCTGAGTCTCAGGCGCCTCAGGGAGATCCTTTCCGGGGAAACGGACTCTCTCAAAATCGAACCCACGGCCGAGGGCCTGGAACTTCTCCGGGAAAGGCTTCCGGATCTTCAGCTGCTTCTTTACCTGTTTCTGAGACCCGAGGCCACGGAGGCCGTTTATGTGCAGCTGGGAAGCGGCCGGAGCCGGGAGCTCTTCAAACCCCTTTTTTATCGTCCCCCCTTCAATTCGCGCCGGGATCCCCTGCTGCGGGAGGAAGAGATCCGGCACCTCAGGGAACGCGTCTTCCCGGCCCTGCTCTCCCGCCTGGTGGAGCACATGCTCGAGGCCCCGGTCTTTTTCATCCCGGAAAGGCCGCCGGGATGTCGTTTCTGCGACTACCTCTACGCCTGTCCGGGCCGGAAGAACATCTAGGTGTAGAAGCCGCGGCGGAGTTTTTCCGCCTCCACGCCGAAGAAGAGTGCGGCCTCCGAAATGGTTCGATGAAGGGGACCCTGCGGGATCTCCCGGAGGAGGCTCTCCAGCTCTCTGGCCCGTTCCTCCAGCAGATCGGCCAGGGTCTCGGCCCGGGTGCGGGAGACGGGATCCTCCGCGAATTTCTCTATGAGAGGCAGGACCTCCTCCACCAGATCAAGGGCCCGGCTGAGGGGCTCCGGGCTCTTTCCGGCCCCCTCCAGGGCCTCCCGGAGATGAGCCTCAAACCCCTTCTCTACTTTGCGAGTGTCCCTGCCGGGAGTAAAATCAAGGGGCAATCGTGGATCCCAGAAGATCTTCATGCCGGACCTCCTGACTTCTATCCTAAATAACTTTTCGGAAGGAGGCAAGAAAACATGAGGGTCCGGATCTGGTTGTTGTTTTTGATGATGCCGCTCCTTGCGGGTTGCGGGGCGGCGATCCTGGCCGGAGGGGCCACCGCGGGCTACAAGGTGGCCACCGATGCCCGTTCGGTGGGCACGCAGGTGGACGACGCCACCATCACCGCCAGGGTCAAAATGGCCCTGGTGAAGGATCCGGTGACCAAGGCCCGCAAGATCGATGTGGACACGGTGAACGGGGTGGTGACCCTCACGGGGATGGTGGAGACCGAGGCGGAGAAGCGGCGGGCCGAGGAGGTGGCCCGGGGGGTGCCCGGGGTTCGGGCGGTGCGCAACAACCTCCGGGTGGGGCACCGCAGTTTCGGGCGCAGCCTGGACGACAAGCTTCTAACCGCCCGGATCAAGACCAAGCTCATCGCCGAGCCGGGTATCCGTTCCCTTTCCATCGATGTGGACACGGTGAACGGGGTGGTGACCCTCACGGGAGTGGTGAAAAACGAGGAACAGCGCCGTCGGGTGCTGGAGATCGTGCGTGCCACCAAAGGGGTAAAGGCGGTGGTGGACAACCTCACCGTGAAGGGTGAGTGAGTCGTGGGTGTGTATCCGGAGACCTTTGATGTGATCGTGATCGGGGCCGGCCATGCCGGGATAGAGGCGGCGCTTGCGGCCTCCCGCCTGGGTTGCCGGGTGCTGGTCCTGACCGTGAACCTGGAGCGTATCGGGGCCATGAGCTGTAATCCGGCCATAGGAGGCCTGGCCAAGGGGCACCTGGTAAAGGAGATAGACGCCCTGGGAGGGGAGATGGCCCGGGCCATAGACGAATGCGGTATCCAGTTCCGGAAGCTCAATACCCGGAAGGGACCGGCGGTGCGGGCCACCCGGGCCCAGGCCGACCGCATGCGTTATCAGGCCCGCATGTATCGCGTGCTCACCCGTGCTCCCCGGATCACCGTAAAACAAGCCCTGGTCTCCAGGATACTGGTTCGCGACCGGCGCGTCTACGGGGTGGAGACCCGGGTGGGAGAGGTCTATCACGGAAAGACCGTGGTGGTGACCACCGGGACCTTCCTGCGCGGGCTCATTCACATCGGCCTTACCAACTTTGCCGCCGGACGCATGGGGGATCCTCCCTCAAACCGTCTCTCGGAGTGTCTGCGGGAACTGGGTTTTGAGATGGGACGCCTCAAGACCGGAACCTGTCCGCGGCTCGACGGCCGCACCATCGACTACTCCCGGCTCGAGGTGCAGTGGGGCGACGATCCCCCGCCGCTCTTTTCCTTTCGCAACCGGGGGAAACGCCCCCCTCTCCCTCAGGTGCCCTGCTTCATCACCTACACCACCCCGGAGACCCACGAGATCATCCGGGGGGCGGTGGATCGGTCTCCCCTCTTTACCGGGATCATAAAAGGGGTGGGGGCCCGGTACTGCCCCTCCATTGAGGACAAGGTCTTTCGGTTCCCGGATCGGGAGCGGCACCAGATCTTCCTGGAGCCCGAGGGGCTGGACACCGTGGAGGTTTACCCCAACGGGATCAGCACCAGCCTTCCGGTGGATGTGCAGTGGCGCATGGTAAGGAGCATTCCGGGGCTCGAGCGGGCGGAGATTCTGCGGCCGGGCTACGCCATAGAGTACGACTATGTGAATCCTATCCAGCTCAAGCACACCCTGGAGACCAAACTCGTGGAGGGGCTTTTTCTGGCCGGTCAGATAAACGGAACCTCGGGGTACGAGGAGGCCGCGGCTCAAGGGATCGTGGCCGGGATCAACGCCGCTCTCCGTGTGCGGGAGGAGGAACCCTTCATTCTGGATCGCTCCCAGGCCTACATCGGGGTCCTCATAGACGACTTGGTAACCAAGGGGACCCGGGAACCCTACCGCATGTTCACCTCGCGGGCGGAATATCGGCTGCTTCTCCGGGAAGACAACGCGGATCTCCGGCTAATGCCGCTGGCCCGGCGTCTGGGGCTCGTCTCCGAGGAGGACTGGGCCCGTTTCGAACGGAAAAAGGCGCTGCTTGAGGAGGGAATGCGTTTTCTCCGGGAAAGAAAGGTCCGGCCCGAGGAGGTGAACGGACTGCTCGAGAGCCTGGGGGCGAGCCCCCTCAGGGAGACGGTCCGGCTGTACGACCTCCTCCGACGCCCGGATGTACCGCTTGAGAAGGTCCGTCCGGCCTTCCCGGAACTTTCCCAGTTCCCGGACGAGGTGCTGGAGGAGCTCGAGATAGAGACCAAGTACGCCGGTTACATCGAACGCCAGAGGGCCGAGGTGGAACGCTTCCGCCGCTGGGAAAACATGACCCTTCCCGAGGATCTGGACTACTGGAAGATCCCGGGGCTTTCCACGGAGGTGCGGGAAAAGCTTTCCCGGGTGCGTCCCCGTTCCTTCGGACAGGCCCTGCGTATCTCGGGGGTTACTCCGGCGGCCATCGCCGCCATCCAGGTCTACCTTCGCAAACACGGTTATAGAAGCCGGGGCTAGTTCGGGTATAATAGCCCTATGGCCGCAAGAAAAAAGAATCCCCCCAAGGATCCCCCCTTCGGCGAAGGAGAGGATTTGAAACCGGCGGCCTCCGGGGAGACCCTTCCGGTTCCCGCCCCGGAGGAGAGGGGGTTGCCCTCGGCGGTAGATCCCCTCCAGAGGTATCTTGCGGAAATCAGCAAGTTCCCGCTCCTTTCCCGGGAGGAGGAGGAACGCATCGCCAAGGAGTACTACGAGACCAGGGACCCCCGCCTGGCTTACAAACTGGTAACCTCCAACCTTCGCCTGGTGGTGAAGATCGCTCTTGAGTTCCAGCAGTTCTGGAATCGCAACTTCCTGGACCTTATCCAGGAGGGCAACCTGGGGCTCCTTCAGGCGGTGCGGAAGTTCGATCCTTACCGGGGGGTCAAGTTTTCCTATTACGCCTCTTTCTGGATCAAGGCTTACATCCTCAAGTACATCATGGACAACTGGCGCCTGGTGAAGATCGGCACCACCCAGGCCCAGCGCAAGCTCTTTTACAACCTTAAGAAGGAGAAGGAGCGCCTGGAGGCCCTGGGCTTCAAGCCCACGGCCCGGATGCTGGCCGAAAGACTGCAGGTCAGGGAGAAGGATGTCATCGAGATGGAACAGCGGCTTTCGGGCTCGGATGTGAGCCTGGAGGCCCCCATAAAGGAGGACTCCGAGGACACCTACCGGGACTTTCTGCGGGCTCCGGGGCCTTCGGTGGAGGATCGGATCGCCCGGGACGAGGTGCTCACCCGATTTTCTCAGATCCTGCACGAATTCGGAAAGACCCTCAAGGACAAGGAGAAGGTCATCTTTTACGAACGGTTGCTGGCCGAGGAGCCCCTGACCCTTCAGGAGATCGGGAAACGCTTCGGCATTTCCAGGGAGAGGGTACGGCAGATCGAGGAAAGGCTTCTCAGGAAGCTTCGCAAATACCTGGAGGAGAGACTGCCCGATGCGCACAACTATCCGCTGGCTCTGGAAGGGGCTACTGCCTAGTCTCCTGATTCTGGCGGTGCTGGGGTCTTCGGCCCGGGCCGGACGCCGGGCCGAGGCTTACTACCACTTTCTGGTGGCGGTGCGGGCCTATCAGGAGGGCCGGTTGACCGAGGCGCGCAAGGAGCTCTATCGCGTTCTGCGCCAGGATCCCCGAGCCGTTTATCCCCGCAAGCTTCTGGCCGAGATATACGGACGGCTGGGAAAGTACGAAAGGGCCGAGACGGTGGTGCGCAAGGCCCTGGAGCTGGCCCCGGGGGACCCGGAGCTGAAGTTGCTTCTGGCCCGGGTCTACCTCTCGGAGAAGCGGTTCGCCCGGGCGGTGGTCACCCTGGAGGAGGTCCTGGAAAAGGATCCCGAAAACGAGCGGGCCCTGGGGCTCCTGCTCAACGCCTATCTGGGGGAGAAGGATCTCTCCGGGGCGGTGAATTCGCTGGATCGGCTTCTCAAGGTTCACCCGGATTCGGTCTCGCTCTGGCTTTTCAGGGCCCGGTTGCTGGCCAGGGCCGATCGTCCCCTTGAGGCCAAGAAGAGCTACCTCAGGGCGGTGAAGCTCTCCGACTACCGTCTCGAGGTGGTAATGGAGGCCGGGGAGTTTCTGCGGCGGATAGGGGCCCTCTCCGAGGCCGAAAATCTCTATCGCACCTATCTTGAACGCAATCCGGAGGACTTTCACGCCCGCCAGGCCCTTCTTCAGATCCTGCTCGCCCAGAAGAGGTGGAGCGAGGCCGAAAAGC
This sequence comes from Thermosulfurimonas sp. F29, assembly GCF_019688735.1. Lineage (NCBI taxonomy): Bacteria > Pseudomonadati > Thermodesulfobacteriota > Thermodesulfobacteria > Thermodesulfobacteriales > Thermodesulfobacteriaceae > Thermosulfurimonas > Thermosulfurimonas sp. F29. The sequence goes on along the minus strand of NZ_JAIFYA010000001.1, from coordinate 130,748 downwards.
TCCTGCGGGAAACCCTGGAAAGGTCCCCCCGGAGGAAAGGGGTGCGCTTTTTCCTGGGATTGGTTCTGGAGAAGGAAGGCCGTAAGGAAAAGGCTCTTTCCGTGTACCGGGAGGTGCCTTCGGATAGTCCTTTTTACACCGATGCTCTCCGGAGGGTGTTTGCCCTTACCAGGGAGCTCAGGGGGGACGAGGCCGCCCTGAACTACCTTGCGGAGCTGATCCGGAAGGAATCCCCGGATCCTCAGGTCTATTTTTTCGCCGCCACCGCCGCCGAGGACATGGACCGTTGCGAGGAGGGGCTTCGTTTCGTGGACGAGGGGCTCAAACATTTTTCCGACAACCGGGATCTTCTTCTCACCAAGGGGCTTCTTCTTTCCTGTCAGGGAAGATTACGCGAGGCCCTGAAGGTGGTGGAACCCTTACTGGAACGGTTCCCGGACGATCCGGTGATCCTCAACTTCGTGGGATACACCTATGCGGAACTCGGGGAGCACCTGGACGAGGCCGAAAAGCTGGTGCGCAAGGCCCTTAAGGCTCAGCCCGAGGCCGGCTACATAGTGGACAGTCTGGCCTGGGTCCTTTATAAGAAAGGCCGTTTCGAGGAGGCCCTGCGTGAGATCGAAAGGGCGGTAAAACTCGCCCCGGACGACGGAGTCATCCTGGAACACAAGGGGGACATCCTGCGGGCCCTGGGGCGAAAGGGGGAGGCCTGCGCTATCTATCGGAGGGCTCTCGAGCTGGTCAAACACCGGCGCGACCGCAAACGCCTGGAAGAAAAGGTCTCGGAGTGTCCCGGAAAGGCGCCCTCCTCCTGATTCTGATAATAATTTCGAGCTGTGCCGTAAGGATTCCCTCCCAGCGGCCGGAGGTCCCCCGCGCCGCCTTTTCCTGTTATCGGGCACTGGTGAGATACGAATTTTCGGCCCCCGGAAGGCGGCAACGGGGAAGGGCCGTGGTACTGGTCCGGGGGCACCGTCTCTACGCGGAGGGATTTTCTCCCTTCGGAGGGGTTCTCTTTTCCCTCTGGGTCAACCAAGGGGTCCTAACCATGGTCTCTTTCTTGGAGGGGCAGGGTCTTCGCCTTCGGCTGGCTCCCGAAAGTCGTCTCCTGGACGGGCTATGGCCCTACCTCCTCCTGGGGTGTCTTCCCCGGAACGGGCCGTCGCTTGACCCCCGCGGGAAAGCGAACCTGGGGAATGGTTACCGGCTCTCCGTTACCGGCTCCCCCGGGGTCATAAGGCTTTCCTTTCGGGGAAGGGAGTTCCTGCGGATCCGTTCACTTTCCCGGGGTAGGGTCCTCCTTTACTTAAAACCCTTTCGGATGAGGATTGATCTTTCTTTGCAACGACTGGAGCCGATATGTGAAATATTTCCCCCGCCGCCACGGCTTCCTGAAAGAATTCTGGATCTGAATCGCTATCTGTCCGCCGAGGGGGATTGAGAAGACCTTTTGGCGTATGTGGCCCGGGTTATCACGAATTTTTCCCGGAAACGCAGGGCGTTTTCATGCATAGGGATGTTGTTGAAAAGGATCCAGACCTCCTCCGCCTCGAGGCCGAAAACCAGATCCGCAAGCCTTTTCAATTCCTCGTTCGTGTAATTTTTCCGGTAATCGAGGCGCCCGCCCTTTCTTTCACCGTGAAGACGAAAGTAGAGAAAGGGAAGGTTCCGGAAGCGTTCGAGGAGCCCCGGAAAGAGCAGGGGATCGAAGACGGGGATCACCCCGAACCGGTGGAAGAGATCCTCCAGAAGTCCGGGGTCCTCCCAGCGAATCTCGAGACCGGCGCGAGTTCCCGGAGGCAGGAGCTCCCTGAGACGGACGAAAAAGGCAAAGAAGCCCTCGGCCTCGCCGGCACAAACCCGGGGAAGCTGGAAGAGAAGGAAACGGGCCGAGAGTCTTCCGGTTAGGGCGATGGTCCTTTCCAGGAATTCCTCGGTGGCGGGGTTCAGACGGAGACAGCCCGCGAGGTTCCGCAGCCGTTCCCTTTCCTCCGGGGCCAGGCCGGCCCGCCGCCAGGTGGGAGAGGAAACCGGATGGGTGAGGCCCTGAAAGACCTTGAGGGAAAGGCCAAAGCCCTCACGGGAACGAAAGACCCGTTCCCACCGGCGCAGGGTTTTTTCCGGGGGGAACCGGTAGAAGGTGGCGTTTATCTCCAGAGCGTTGAAAAGCTCCAGGTATTTCTCCAGCCCCACCCGGTTGCCGCAGGTGCCCAGGTAGATCCTCACGGTCTATTCCCCCGGAGCCATGCGGGAACCGTACGGGCGGCCTTCCGGCAGAGCTCGGGATAAAGGCTGCAGGCCACCTGCCGGGCCTTCCGGGTGGAAAGCAGACGGATGCGGGCGTCGAGCTCCCGGCAGGCGCTATAGGAAAGGGCCCTCACGAAAGCCCGCCAGAAAAGTTCGTTTCTCAGATGGGGGAAGGGATCGGCTGGGGAAGGCCTCAGTTCCTCCTTTTCGATGAGACGAATGTAAATCAGACTCCTTGCAGCCAGCAGGTCCTCCGGAACCCGGCGATGTCTTCCGCCGAAAAGGTAGTAGGCCGTGAGTCCGTCTCCCGGGGAGGGCCACAGGCCGTTCAGGCCCGGGGATCCTGCCGCACAAAGGACCAGGTTTCGCACCCTGATCTTCACCCCCGGCGGCCTACCCCGGGCCAGGAGGTGGACCAGTTTGAGGTGGATGTAGCCGGCCTCCACATAGACATCGGTTTCAGGGGGGAGTGCGCGCAGCAACCTCAGGATGGCCTCAGCCCGGAGTTCGTCCCGGAAGGCCAGGCGACGGGCATCGGCCCGGGCGAAGGCCTTTATCCTCGTTACCAGTTCCTCAAAGGGAGCCTTCATGGCACCGTAAAAGTCCAGGAGCCGTCCGAAGGTTTCGTGTTCGATCTCGTAGACCCGCGAGAGTTCGGGGTCTTTCCTCAATTCCTCGGGCCTTGCCCCTGCGGCCAGGGCCTCCTGAATCCTCACCCAGCGCTCCAGATAGGGCTCCACCTGGAGGATCCTTTTCCCTCCGGCGTGAAGTTTGCGCAGGGCCCGGTAGAGTTCGCGGGCATATTCCGGGAATCCGGCCTCGCTCTCCAGGACGAAATCCTCTATGTCCCTTTGCCCCGAAAGCATCTCCTCAAAGTGAGGGTGCGGGGGTTCCTCCAGGATAATGAGGTGGTGGTCTTTCATGAACCGGAGGCTCGCGGGCAGGAATTCCAGCCGATGGGGAGTAAGGCCTACGGTTAGCCTGCCCATTCCTCCCTCTTGAGACGTCGATTTTCGGGGAGCGGTTTCCGGTAGATGTACATCCAGGCCTCAAGCACCCGTCCGTCGGAAAGCTCCACCGGCACGGTGCGGCGCTCGTATTCGTCTTCCACCTCGTCGAGGACCTCGAAAAGTCCGGGATCGATCTCGTATACCTCACCCCGGACGCGGGATTCCTCCGCACCCGGCCGCACCGCGGGATACTCCCCCAGATCGTAGAGGGTGAAGCCTCGAACGGTCCCCTCTCCCAAGAAGCGGGCTCCTTCCAGCAGGTAATGCAGGGGTTGTCCCCGTCTGAGCGTTCCGTATACGAAAAGCCGCTCCATTGACCGGCGGCCCCCATTCCTTTATTTTTTGAGCGTGTTCTAAATAAAACGCTTTGTCGGGGAGGCGACAAGATGCCCATTTACGAATTTCGTTGTGAGGATTGCGGGGAGGAATTCGAGGTCCTCCTAAAGAGCCGGAACGAGATGGATGGGGTGACCTGCAGGAAGTGCGGCGGAGGCAGAGTGCGGAGACTCATGAGCACCATTACCCCGCTGGTGGACTCCGGAGGCGGTGAGGGGACGGAGCGTCCCCGGGTGGCTGAAAGTCATCGGTGCGAGACCGGAACCTGTACCCACCTGGAGCTTCCGGGGTATAGACGCTGATGGGGATCAGGGCCGTATTCTTCGATGCCGAGGGAACCCTGCTCCACATTTATCCCTCGGTGGGAGCGGTGTACGCACGGGTACTTGCGGAGTTTGGTCATCCGGTGCCCGAGGAGGAACTGGAGCGGCGCGTCCGTAAGAGGTGGCCGGAATTTAAAAGGTATTTTCGGGACTTTTCTCCGGAGATCTGCCGCCGAACCTGGCGCCGGATCTTTCGGGAGGCCGTAGAGCCCTGGCTGGCGGATCCGGGCGAAGAGCTGTTTTCCGCGGTCTACGAGGCCTTTGCCCGTCCGGACTCCTTCCGCCTGGCCCCCGGCACGGAAGAGGGGCTGAGATTTCTGCGGGAACGAGGCGTAAAGGCGGCTGTTCTTTCCAACTGGGACGAAAGGCTTTTCCGTGTGCTTGAGGCCTTTGGTCTCGACCGATACTTCGAGCGGGTGTTCGTGGCCTGTGAAAGGGGTTTCGGCAAACCCGAGCCGGAGTTTTATCTTTTGGCCTGTGCGGAAATGGCCGTTCAGCCCGGTGAGGCTCTCATGATCGGGGACGATCCGGAGCTGGATTGTGAGGCGGCTCTGCGGGTCGGCCTGCGCGCCAGGCTTTATCGGGGTGAGGATATTTTCCGGATTATAAAAGAGGAGGTGGACGAAGGTGCCCCGTAAGGGAGAATTTAGGGAGCTTGAGGAGCTTCTCTCCGAGGTGGACCGCAATTTTACCGAGGTGCGCCGGAGGTATCCCCGGCAGGTGCGATGCCGCAAGGGGTGTACGGACTGTTGCTACGCCCCCTTTGACCTCTCGCTGGTGGAGGCCCTTTATCTGGGAAGGGCCTTTCGCCGGCTTCCCCGCCGCGAGCGTAGGGAGGTGGAAAGAAGGCTTGCAAAGTACGAGAAGGACTGGGAGAGGAAGGTTCCCAAGCCCGTAACTCCCTTTGTGCTTTCCACCGTGAGGCTGCGGTGTCCCTTCCTCGACGATAGGGGGCTTTGCGTGGTGTACGAGTGGCGCCCGGTAACCTGTCGCATCTACGGGCTTCCCCTTTCCATTGAGGGGGAAACATATGTGTGCCCCCGTTCCGGGTTTGAGCCGGGGCGGGCCTATCCCACGGTGATTTTTTCCGAGGTGCTGCGCCGGCTGGCCGGGATGTCGGAAAGAATTATGCCCAGGGGCGGGAACCTAAGGGTTTCCCTCATCGGGGTGATTCGGGGGGAGTTCCCCGGCGCCTACCTCCTCTCGGAGGGTCTTTAAGGCTTCCTCCACCAGCCGGGCCTGCTCCCTGGAACCTATGCGCCGGTAGATCCTGGCGGCAAGCTCGTAGGCCTCGAGGGCGGCTTGATGACGCCCCTGTCCCCTGTAGACATCCCCGATGCCGGCGAGCATCCGCGCGGCCCGATGGGCATCCTTGTACTTCTCGGCGATCTCCAGGGCCCGGTAAAGATAGGGCAGGGCCTTTTCCGGCTCCCGCAGCTCCTTGTACACATACACGATCTTTTCCGAAAGGATGGCCGCACCCAGCTCGTCCTCGTACTCTTCGCATATGTCCAGAGCTATCCGGTAAGGCTTGAGGGCCTTCTGAAAGTTTCCGCGATTAAAGTAGATGTCGCCCATCTTCTCGGCGGCATTGGCCGCTTCCCTGTGCCGTCGATGTTTCACGAAGACCCGATAGGCCTCCTCGTAGCGGGAAAGGGCGTCGAGACTGCGCCCCTGCGCCCACATGACCCTGGCCTCCTGATACCACTTGAGGGCTTCCTGCACCTCGGGATGAAGATGTTCCTCCATCGCTTCCTTCCTGATCATTTTTTTTCTCCTGAAGAACATATTTCCTGGGCCAGCCTCCCTACCTGAAGGGTGACGAAACGCTCCTCTTCCGGGAGATAGACCTCGAATTCGGACTCGTCCTGAGAAAGGGGAAGGATTTCCGGGGCCGCCTCTCTTAGGCCGAGGGCTCTAAGGATCAGCAGGGTAAGGCCGCGCACCTCGGGATTTTCGTCGGAGAGATATCGAAGGAGCCCGAAGGCCTTTTCCCGGCGGAGGAGTTCGGGATGTTTTTCTCCTATGCGCCACAGGGCGAAGAGGGCCGCGGGACGAAATTCGGGATAAGGGAGGAAGGCCATGAGGTTTCGCACATAAAGACCGAAGCGCTCGGGAAGAGCCCGCACGATCTCCCCCACCGCCTCAAGGGCCCCCCAGGCCGAGGCCGCGGAGTCGGCGCTGGCGTAAAGCAATCTCTTTACCAGGTCGGCTAGGGCCTCGGGAATTTCGTCGGCCAGGTTCCGGGCGAGCTCTCCCAGATACTTTACCGTGCGAAGACGCAGGGCCCGATCCGGATGGTAGAGGAGTTTCTGGAGGACGCGCAGATTGAGGGGCTGAGCCCGACAGAGTTCCAGGATTTCCTCGAAGCGTCCCTCCGCTACGAGAGTTTCCGCCTCCGGCCGACGCAACTTGCGGGCTCTGGCGGCGGGTATGCTCTGTCTTCGGCGTCGGCGCACAGCCTCCAGGGATTCGTTTCCGAGATTCCGCAGGTCCTCGGCCAGCCGCACGAAATAAAGCACTCCGGAGACCCTTCTTCCCTCAAGGTGTCCCTCGGGGACGATCTGATGCGTTACCTGATCGTATCTTTCGAGCACGCTCTCCTGGTAGTCCTCTCCGGGCATGAGGTCCCAGGCCAGCTCCCATCGTCCCCCGGTGGCCAGGAAGAGGGCCTCGGCGAAGGCCGCTCCGCGGTTGTATCCGGTGACATCACTTACATAAACCGCGCCACACCCACAGAACCCGGCGTCAAGATCCGCGAACTGGAAACCCAGATTCCGGGGAGGAGCCACGGGTTGTCCGCAAAAGGGACAGCTGGGAATCCGGTTCATGAAAGGACCATTTTTTCGAATTCCGGATTTACCGGGTAGCCCAATTCTTTGGCCCGATGGAGGGCCTCCCGGGCCTCCTCCCTCCGGTTCTGGTAGAAGAGGGCCACGGCCAGGTTGTTGTAGGCCATGGAGAAGCCGGGGTCGTGTTCCAGGGCCCGGCGACAGGCCTTCTCGGCCTCCTGATAGGCCTCGCGGGCGATGAGCACCGTGGAGAGGTTAACCCACACCGCGGGAAGTTCCGGTTTCACGCGCAGGGCCTCCCGATAGTACCTCTCCGCCGCCTCGAGATCCCCCATCTCGAAGGAAATGAGGCCCATGTTGGTGAGGGCCTCCGGAGAGGCGGGATAGATCTTGAGGGCCAGGGCAAAGGCCTTGCGGGCCTCCTCAAGCTCTCCCTCCCGGGCCAGGATCGTTCCCAGATTGGTAAGGGCCTCGAAGTTCTGCGGATCGAGTTCAAGGATCTTTTTGAGCGTTTCCTTGGCCTCCTTGAGGCGCCCGGCCCGGAAATAGGCCAGAGCCAGACGATGATGTGCGAATATGGAGCGGGGGTTTTCCTCCGCCTCCTTTTTCAGCGTTTCCAGGATGCCTTCGTCCATGGAATTCTCCTTCCTTTCGGGATTAAATTATTCTAAAGTGGGTTGCCGGTTTGTCCAGACGCTAAGATGAAAAAGGCCTGTTTGGTCCTTTTTATAGGGGTGCTCTATCTCGCGGGGTGGTATCTCGAGGCTACGGCTCCGGTCTCCCGCCTCCCTGCTCCCCGGGCGGTCTTCATTCCCCCGGGAACCCCGGTAAAGGAGGTGGCGGAAATCCTCAGGGCCGAGGGACTCATCCGGAGCGAATGGGCCTTCTTTCTGGAGGGATGGCGGCTCGGGGTTCTCGACAGGCTCAAGGCCGGTGAATACGAACTCTCACCGGACATGAGTCCGGCGGAGATCCTGCGGATGCTCGCCGAGGGTCGCGTCATTACCCACATCGTGACCATCCCCGAGGGTTACAATGTGTGGGAGGTGGCCGCCCTTCTCGAGAGGGCTGGACTTTTGAAGAAAGAGGAATTCCTGAAAAAGGCCTTTGACGAGAACTTCGTTCACTCCCTGGGCATACCCGGTCCCTCGGTGGAGGGATTCCTGTTTCCGGATACCTACTACTTCGTGAAGGGGCTCTCGGCGGAGGAAATTATCCGGAAAATGGTTTCCCGGTTCTGGGAGGTGTGGTCCAGATACGAGAAGCGGGCCGAGGAACTGGGGGTTTCGGTCTACGAGGTGGTGACGCTGGCCTCCATCGTGGAAAAGGAGGCCGTGCTTTCCCGGGAAAAACCCCTCATTGCCGCGGTGTACTGGAATCGCCTGCGCCGGGGGATGCCCCTTCAGGCCGACCCCACGGTGCGCTACGCCCTGCGGCGCTTTCACGGACGCCTTTACTACAAGCACCTGCGGGTGAGAAGTCCCTACAACACCTATCGTTACCCCGGACTCCCCCCCACCCCCATCGCCAATCCCGGGGAGGAAAGCATCCGGGCGGTGCTCTATCCGGCCAAAGTTCCCTATCTCTACTTCGTATCCCGGGGCGACGGCTCCCACTACTTCTCCACCACCTACCGGGAACACCTCCGGGCCGTACGCCGCTTCCGCCACCCCAGAAAATAGGATCCGATCCTGTTTTTTAGTAAACCACCTCAATTTTTCGGCAAAAAATCAGTAAGTTATGCGTAACCTCCCTATTAAAGGGCCTAAAAGGCCTTATTGTATAACTTCCTATTTTTACGCAAAAAATATAAACTTGACAGATGAATTCCCTTCCTAGTAGCCTACAGGGTGGGAAAAAGTGGGAGAAAGTGGGGAATGTTTCGGGGTCAGTTCCGGCATGCGTTGGACGAGAAGGGGCGGTTGAGCGTACCGCGACGGTTCAGGGACTTCCTGCGGGAGCGCTACGGGGGAGCGGCCCTGGTGGTGACCAGGCTTCCGGAGTGTCTGGTGGCCTACCCCTGGGAGGAATGGCGAAGGCTGGAGGAGCGACTGCTTGCCCTTCCCCAGGACATGCCGGAGGTGCGCCGGTACCTGCGCTTCGTGCTGGGCTCGGCGGAGGAGTGCGTCCTGGATCGCCAGGGGCGCATTCTCCTTCCCGCCCACCTGCGCGAAGTCGCGGGGATCACCCGGGAGGCCATCCTGGTGGGGTTGCTGGATCGGTTCGAGATCTGGAATCCCGAGCGTTTCGAGGCCCAGCAGGCCTCGGTGGAGGCCGAGTTTGACGAATTGTCCCGCAAGGTGGCGGAAATAGGTCTTGGAAGTCAGACATGAACCGGTCCTGCTGGAGGAGGTGCTGGAGGGGCTTTCCGTGCGCCCGGGGGGGATTTATGTGGACGGCACCGTGGGGCTCGGTGGCCACAGCGAGGCCCTTCTTCGGGCCTCGGCCCCTGACGGCTTCCTCTACGGTTTCGAGTGGGATGAGGACTCGCTCCGGCGGGCCGAAAGGAGGCTCTCGGTCTTCTCCGGGCGCTTCAAACTCTTCCGCGCCAACTTCGCCGAGGCCCCGGAGATCCTCGCCCGGGAGGGGATACGGGTGGACGGAATACTCCTCGATCTGGGCCTTTCGTCCTTTCTCCTGGAGGGCTCGGGAAGGGGGTTCAGTTTCCTGAGGGAGGAGCCTCTGGACATGCGCATGGACACCCGTCTTCCGATGCGAGCCGCCGATCTGGTGAATCGACTCTCCTATCCCCAGCTGGTGGATCTCCTGCGCACCTACGGAGAGGAACCCCGGGCCGCGGCAATCGCCCGGGCCATAGTCGAGGCCCGCAGGAGGAAAAGGATCGAGACCAGCGCCGAACTTGCCGGGATAGTGGCCCGGGCGGTGCGTCCACGCAAACGGGGCGAGCACCCGGCCACCCTTACCTTCCAGGCCCTGCGCATCGCCGTGAATCGCGAACTCGAAAACCTCAAGCGTTTCCTCACCGGAGCCCCGGAGGTGCTCAAACCCGGCGGACGACTGGTGGTGATCTCCTTTCATTCCCTGGAGGATCGCCTGGTCAAGAAGGCCTTTCGAGAGGACGCACGGCTTAAGGTCCTCACCAAAAAACCCATCCGTCCCTCGGAGGAGGAGGTGAGAAGAAATCCCCGGGCCCGAAGCGCCCGGTTGAGGGTGGCGGAGAGATGCGCGTGATGACCGCGGGATACACCTATCGACCTGCCCGGGAGGCCCGTAGAAGAACCGTGCACCGGGAGCGGGTCCTCCCCGTCTCGACCTCTATCCGTTGGCTGATTCTCGTGCTTCTTCTCGTGCTTCCCTGGGCATGGGCCTCCTACAGTCTGATGAAGTGGAGGGGGGCCTCCGCGGCTCTGATGAAGGCACGCCGGGAGCACGAAAGGCTTCTTTCCGAATGGAACCGCCTCACCGCCGAGGATCGGGTGCGTAAAGTGGTAGCCCCGATGGGGCTCTTTAAACCCACCGAAAGGGAGATCCTGAGGTTGCCATGAGAAAATGGTTTTTTCTCTTACCGATCAGCCTGATTCTCGGAGGAATCGTGTGGCAACCCATCGCGGGTTCGGGAAGCCCGGAGCACCTTTTCCTCCGCAAGGAGATCCGGGATCGCGAGGGGCGGGTGATCTTTCGCATGGAAAGACGCTATCGCCTTTACTACACCGGAGAACTGCCCCCTCCCGAAGCGTTGAGGCCGTTTCTCCGAAAGATAGAGAGCTCCGACGGGCCTCCCTATCTTCTGGCCGAGGGCCTTTCCCCGGGGGAGGTCACCCGGTTTGCCGGTCTTTCCGGAGTGCTTGCGGAGGAATACTGGGCTCCGCGTTTCACCTCCGGACCCGCCTTCGCCTCCCTTCTCAGGCGGATTTTACCCCGCATCCCTCCCTCCGCGATTCCGCGCCTTGCCCTAGACTGGGATGCCCAGGAGGTCCTCTATCGGGCCCTCAGGAAGGATCTCAAACGGGGAGGGAAACTCGGGGGCGGGGTGGTGGATCTCGCCACCGGTGAGGTTTACGCGCTGGTGAATCTTCCGGACGACGCCCCTGGCCTTCTCCTTACCGCCCTTTACCCTCCGGTACGGGATCTTTCCCGGGCGAAGGTCTTCGGGGAAAGGACCGGGATCGAGCTCCGGGACTCCCCGGGGATTTACTGGCCTTCCGGGGAGATCCTGGCCACCCCTCTCCAGCTGGTTCGGGCCCTCGCGGAAAGGGTTTGCGGACGGGCTCCGCGTTTGCACCTCTTCAAGACCCCCCGTTCCGCCTTCTGCTACTCCGGAGACAGGAAATTCAGGACGGAGTATACTTATAGGGACCGAAATCGGTGGTTATGGCTTAGGATCTGGCCGCAGCGGAGGCCGCGGTTTGCCATCGTCCTGGCCGGAGAGGATGTCTCGCCTCCACGGGAGGGATTTCTCGAGGCACTTTATCGGGTGCTTTATCGCTGGCTTCCCGGAGGGACCCCGGGGGAGAAGAGGTTCCGGGGCTTTCCGGATCTCAGGGGCTTAACGCTTCGGGCGGCCCTGGAAAGGCTTCCCCGCAAGGGGCTCCGGATAGAATTCGAGGGGGTGGGCCGGGTGGTGCGGCAGTGGCCGCGCCCGGGCACCCCGTGGAAAGAGGTCAAGACCTGCAAGCTTTACCTGGACGATGAAACTTAGAGAGCTTCTTTGTGGAATAGAGGCCCTGGAGGTGCGCGGGGAAATCGAGGTGGAGGTCTCCTCGGTGGAGGAGGATTCGCGGCGGGTGCGTCCCGGGGCCCTTTTTGTGGCCCGCCGGGGAACGCGCACCGACGGACACCGCTACATCGGCGAGGCGGTGCGCCGCGGGGCCGTGGCGGTGGTGCGCGAGGATCCCCCTGATCCGGCCCTTACGGTGCCCCAGATCCGGGTGCCCGAGTCCGGGGAGGCCCTGGGCCTCCTGCTTTCGGCCCTTTACCGCCACCCCGAAAGGGACCTCACCCTGATCGGAATCACCGGAACCAACGGAAAGAGTTCGGTGACCTGGATGGTGCATCGGGCCCTTCGGCGGGCCGGTCGAATCGCCGGACTCGTCGGAACCCTGCTCTACGACACCGGCCGGCGCCGGGAAAAGGCCCGGGAGACCACCCCTCCTCCGGTCCGTCTGTACGAATTGCTTTCCGAGATGCGTGAACACGGCGCGGAGGCCGCGGTGCTTGAGGTCTCCTCGCACGCCCTGGATCAGCGCCGGGTAGCGGGGCTTGCGTTTTTCGCGGCGGTGTTCACCAACCTCTCCCGCGATCACCTGGACTATCACCGGGATCTGGAGTCCTATTACGCGGCCAAAAGAAGGCTCTTTACCCATCACCTCCGGGAAGACGGTGTGGCCGTGGTGAATGTCCGGTGTCCCTGGGGGCGCCGGCTCGCCGGGGAGATCCCTCCCGGGAGACGGATTATCCGGGTCGGGGAGGACTTCCGGATCGAGGCGGTTTCGCGCCGGAGGGAGGGTCTTCTGGTGCGGATCCTCGATCCCGCCGGGGTCTTTGAGGTCCGAACCGCTCTTTTCGGGGACTTTCAGGCGGAAAACCTCCTTTCCGCCTGGGCGGTGCTTCGGGGCCTGGGTTTTTCGCCGGAGGAGCTGGTGGAGCACCTCTCCGGGGTTTCGGCCCCGGCGGGACGGCTCGAGCCGGTGGCCGAGTTCCGGGGGGCCCGGGTCTTCGTGGACTACGCGCACACTCCGGAGGCCCTCACCGCGGCCCTTCGGAGTCTCAGGCACCTGACCTCCGGGCGGCTCGTCTGCGTGTTCGGTTGCGGGGGCAATCGCGACCGGGGAAAACGGCCGGAAATGGGGCGGGTGGCCTCGAGGCTGGCCGACCTGGTCTTCGTCACCTCGGACAATCCCCGCTTCGAGGACCCGGAGGCCATCGTGCGGGACATACTTTCCGGCATGAACGGGGGAGCTCCCCGGCGGGTGGTGCTCGAGCGGCGGGAGGCCCTGCGGGAGGCCCTGCGGAGCCTCGGGCCCGGGGATGTGCTGCTGGTGGCCGGAAAAGGCCACGAGGATTATCAGGAGGTCCGGGGTCGGAGGATTCCCTTTTCCGACGCCGAGGAGATTCGGAGGCTGGTGCATGAGCTATCTTGACACCGAAGAGGTGATAAAGGCCTGCGGGGGCATCCTCATGAACGGGGACATGGGGATTCCCTTTTCCGGGGTCTCCACCGACACCCGGACCCTGCGTCCCGGGGAGCTTTTCGTGGCCCTTAAGGGAAAACGCTTTGACGGGCACGATTTCTGGCGCGAGGCCCTGGATCGGGGGGCCAAAGGGCTGGTGATCTCCCGCATACCCGAGGGGATGCGTCTCGAGGATTGTCCCCGGACCGTCTCCGTAATCCTGGTCAGGGACACCCTGCTGGCGCTGGGGGAGCTGGCCCGTTACCTGCGCGTCAAACGCGGTCTCAGGGTGCTGGCCATCTCCGGTTCCTGCGGGAAGACCTCCACCAAGGAGATGTGTGCCGCGGTGCTTTCCAGGCGCTTTCGGGTCTTCAGGAACCCCGGAAACTTCAACAACCTGGTGGGACTTCCCCTTTCGCTCCTTGCGGTGCCCGAGGGCACCGAGGCCGGGGTCTTCGAGCTGGGGGTGAGCGTGCCCGGCGAGATGAGCCGCCTGCGGGAGATCCTGGAGCCGGACGCGGCGCTTCTCACCAATGTGCGTCCCGCGCATCTGGAGGGGCTGGGGTCCCTCGAGAGGGTTCTCGAGGAGAAGTTCCGGCTCTACGCGGAGCTTCCGGAAACGGCCCACCTCATCGTGAACCGGGACGAGGAGGAGATCTACCGGCGGACCCGCGACCTTCCTCATCCCCGCATCACCTACGGGCTGCACATCGAGGCCGAGGTGCGGGCCGAGGACATTCGGGTGCGTCCGGAGGGCACGGTGTTCACCCCCTGGGTGGAGGGACGCCGTCTGGAGCCGGTGCGGCTTCACTTTCTGGGGGACCACTTCGTGCGCAACGCGCTGGCCGCGGTGGCCGCGGGGCTGGTCTTCGGGGTACCCCCGGAGGAGGCGTTTTCGGCGCTGTCGGAGCTGCGCCCCCTGCCCGGGCGCCTGCGTCCCGTGCGCACCCCCCGGTACCTTATCCTGGACGACACCTACAACGCCAATCCCGGTTCCGTGTACGAGGCCCTGCGGGTCTTCTGGGAAGCGGGGCAGGAGTTTTCGCCGAGGGTGGTCGTTCTGGGGGATATGCTGGAGCTGGGTCCCGAGGCCGAGAGGTGGCACGAGGCCGTGGGGCGTCAGGCCGGGCAGGTGGCCCATCTGGTGATAGCCGTGGGGGATAAGGCCGGGGTGGTGGCCGAGGCGGCCCGTCGAAGCGGGGCCCGCACCCGGGCCTATTCCACGGTGGAGGAACTCCTTTCCGAGCTGGAGATCCCCGAGGGCGCGGCGGTGCTGGTCAAAGGGTCGCGGGCGCTGGCCCTGGAAAGGGTGGTTGAGAAACTCAGGGAGGTCTGAGAAGGGTGCTTTACCATCTGCTCTATCCGCTTCACGAATGGCTGGGGCCCCTCAATGTCTTCCGTTACATCACCTTTCGGGCCCTCTACGCCACGGTTACCGCCGGTCTCTTCGTGTTTCTTTTCATGCCCTTCTTTATCGAATACATGCGCCGGAGGCGGCTGGGGCAGGTCATCCGGGAGGAGGGCCCCGAGACCCATCGCGACAAGGCCGGCACCCCCACCATGGGCGGGGTGGTGATGCTCGCGGCCGTAACCCTTTCGGTCCTCCTCTGGGGGAATCTTACCAATCCCTACCTCTGGCTCGCCCTGGGAACCCTTCTCTCCTTCGGGGCCCTGGGGCTTGCGGACGATTACCTCAAGCTTTCCCGGGGAAGGAACCTGGGCCTCCGGGCCCGGGAGAAACTTCTGGTGCAGGGAGTGCTGGTGGTCCTGCTCTGGCTGGCCCTCTTCCGGGGGCTCGGACTCGAGCCGCGGCTCACCTTCCCCTTCTTCAAAAACTTTCGTCCGGAACTGGGCTGGTTCTATCTTCCCTTTATCTATCTGGTGGTGGTGGGCACCTCGAACGCCATGAACCTCACGGACGGTCTGGACGGGCTGGCCATCGTGCCCTTCATGGTGGTGGCCGGGGTGTACGCGCTGCTCGCCTATGTGGCCGGGCATGTGAAGTTCGCCCACTACCTGCAGGTGCCCTATGTGCCCGGGGCCGGGGAACTTGCGGTCTTCTGCGGGGCGCTTCTCGGGGCCGGTCTCGGGTTCCTGTGGTATAACGCCCATCCCGCCGAGGTCTTCATGGGCGATGTGGGGTCACTTTCGCTGGGTGCGGCCCTGGGGGCCGTGGCGGTCATGGTCCGTCAGGAGTTGCTCCTGGTCGTCGCCGGAGGGCTCTTCGTGGCCGAGGCCCTTTCGGTGATGCTCCAGGTGGGTTACTTTAAGCTCACCGGGGGGCGGCGGCTCTTTCGCATGGCCCCGCTCCACCACCACTTCGAACTTTCCGGCTGGCCGGAAAACAAGGTGGTGGTTCGGTTCTGGATCGTTTCGGTCGTCTGCGGCCTTCTGGCCCTTTCCACTCTGAAGTTGAGGTGAGGGATGCTTGAGGAACTGCGGGGAGCCAGAGCGGTGGTTCTGGGATTCGGGCGAAGCGGCCGGGCTGCGGCGCGGCTGCTGGCCGTTTTCGGGGCCGAGGTGGTGGTTTCCGAGTCCCGGCCCGCCGAGGAGCTTCCCCAGGGCGACCTTTACGCCCTTTCCGAAAGGGGGGTCCGGTTCGAGACCGGAGGGCACCGGCGACAGACCCTCCTTTCCGCGGACCTGGTGGTGGTGAGCCCCGGGGTGCCGCCGGAGGTGTTCCGGGAGGCGCAGGAGGCCGGAATTCCCGTCCTGGGGGAGTTAGAGCTGGCCTTCCGGGCCCTGCGCAGGAAGGAGGCCCTGGTGGCCGTAACCGGCACCAACGGGAAGACCACCGTCACCGCTATGGTGAGCGACATCCTGCGTCTTTCCGGTTATCGGGTCTTCACCGGCGGCAACTTCGGTATTCCGCTTTCGGAATATGTGCTTTCCGGCGAACCTGCCGACCGGGTGGTGCTGGAGGTATCGAGCTTTCAGCTCGAGACCATCCGGGAGTTCGCTCCGGCGGTGGCGGTCATCCTGAACCTCACCCCCGACCACCTGGAAAGATACGCCGGTCTTGAGGACTACGCCCGGGCCAAGCTCCGTTTGCTGGAAAACCTCTCCGGAGGGGGCACGGGGTTGCTTCCGCACCCCGGTCTTTCCGGGGCCGGGGGAGAGATTCTGCTTCGGGAGCTTCCCGACACCCGCGGACGGATCCTCTTTTTCGGTGACTTTCCCGGACTTCCCGTGGAGTTGCGCGGCGCGGAGTTCGTCCTGAGGCTCTTCGAGGAGGAGGTTTACGGGTTCTCCGGTTTTCGCCCCCCCGGACGCCACAACCGGCTCAACTTCGCGGTGGCCGCGGCAGCGGCCCGACTGGTGGGCGCCACCCCGGAGGGGGTTCGGCGGGCCCTTCGAGGGTTCGTGGGGTTTCCCCACCGTCTGGAGTACATCGGGAGTTTCGGCGGGGTGTATTTCGTGAACGACTCCAAGGCCACCAATGTGGACGCCACGGTCAAGGCCCTGGAAAGCCTCGAGGCCCCCATCATCCTCATCGCCGGGGGTCTTCACAAGGGGGCCTCGTATCGCCCCCTCTACGGGCTGATCAGGAAAAAGGTGCGGCTCCTCGTCCTCATGGGGGCTTCGCGGTTCGTCATGGCCGAGGAGCTTTCCGGGGCCACGGAAACGCGGCTTACGGAAAATCTGGCCGAGGCCCTGGCGGTAGCCCTCCGGGAGGCCCGACCGGGGGATACGGTGCTCCTTTCGCCGGCGGCGGCGAGTTTCGATCAGTTTTCCGGTTACGAGGAGCGGGGCGAGGTCTTTCGGGATCTGGTTCTCGGCTATGCCCCGAAGGTCCTGGCCCCCGAGGAGAGGCCGGAGGTGTATCACTGATGCGGTGGGTGATTGCCGGGGGCGGAACCGGTGGACACCTGTTTCCGGCGCTGGCCCTGGCCCGCAGGGTGCTTGAGAGCGGGGGAGCGGTGTTGATGGTGGGATGCGGACGCCGGGTGGAGGAGCTGGCGCTTGAGGGAGCGCCCTTTCCCGTGGCCACCGTAAGGGGAGAGGGCGTGCTCGGACGCCATCCCCTGGCCAGGGTCCGGGCCCTTCTCGCCCTCCTGCGGGGGATGTTCCAGGCCCTTTCCCTGATCCGCCGGTTCGCCGCCGACATCGTCTTCGGTACCGGGGGCTACTCCTCGGTCCCGGTCCTTTTCGCCGGAAGCCTCCTGCGCCGTCGCCTGGGACTTCACGAACAGAACGCCGTTCCGGGACTGGCCAACCGCCTCTGCGCCCGTCTGGTGCACCGCGTTTTCGTGAGTTTCCCGGGTACCGAGAGGTATTTCCCCCGGCGCAGGGTGCTTCTTTCCGGGAATCCGGTGCGGGAGGAGGTCCTGGCTCCGCGTCCCCGGGAGCATTCCGGTCGGGGGCTCCTGGTGCTGGGGGGGAGCCAGGGGGCCCGGAGCCTCAACCGGCTTCTGGTGGATACCGCCGGAGAGCTCCTCTCCCGGTTTCCGGATCTCTACCTCCTGCATCAGACCGGCGAACGCGACGAGGGCTGGGTGCGGGAGGCCTACCGCCGGAAGGGGCTTTCCGTGGAGGTCCGGGCCTTCATTCGGGACATGGCCTGGGCCTACGCTCAGGCCGACCTGGTGGTCTCCCGGGCGGGGGCCACCACCGTGGCCGAGCTCTGTGCCCTGGGAAAACCGGCCCTCTACATTCCCTTTCCCCACGCCACCCACGCCCACCAGGAGAAGAACGCCCGGGTGGTGGTGGAGGCCGGGGGAGGGATCGTGCTCCGGGAGGGAGAGTTCTCCCCCGCGGAGTTCGTGGCGCGGGTGACGGAGCTTCTGGGCGACGAGGAACGACTCCGGCACATGGGGGAGCGGGCCCGCAGGCTCTTTCGTCCGCAGGCCGCGGAGACCATTCTTCGGGAAATGGAGGCTCTGGCCCATGCTTGAAAATCGGACCTTTCATCTCATAGGAATCGGCGGGGTGGGCATGAGCGGGCTGGCGCGACTGCTCAAAGCCCTTGGGGCTCGGGTTTCGGGCTGTGACCTGAGGACCACCGCCACCACCCAGGCCCTGCGTCGCGAGGGCATAGAGGTCTTCAGGGGACACGATCCGTCTCACCTGCACGGGGCCGAGGTGGTGGTTTACTCCTCGGCCATCCCGCGGGATCATCCGGAGCTGGCGGCCGCAAGGACTCTGGGGCTCACCGTGCTTCCCCGGGCGGAGATGCTTGCCGAAATCATGGCCCTCCATCCCAAGAGCATCGCCGTGGCCGGTTCCCACGGGAAGACCACCACCGCCTCCATGATCGCGGCGGTGCTCTGCCGGGCGGGGCTCGAGCCCACCGTGGCCATCGGGGGCAGGGTCAACAACTTCGGCGTAAACGCAAAGCTCGGTCGCGGCGAGTACCTGGTGGCCGAAACCGACGAAAGCGACGGCTCCTTCCTCTTCCTCAAGCCCTACATAGGGGTGATCACCAACATAGACCGGGAGCACCTGGACTTTTACGCGGACTTTGAGGCGGTGAAGCGGGCCTTCGTGAAGTTCGCCCACCGGGTGCTTCCCGAGGGAGGGCTTGCGGTGTGCGTGGACGATCCGGGGGTGCGGGCGGTGCTTCCGCAGCTTTCCGGACGGGTGATTCCCTACGGTTTCTCCCCGGAAGCCGAGCTTAGGGGCGAGGTCCTTTCCCCCGGTCCCTATCCGGAGACCCGGGTTTACTTTCGGGGGCGCCGGCTGGGCGGTTTCCGTCTCCGGGTTCCGGGAAGACACAACGCGGAAAACGCCCTGGCCGCGGTGGCCGTGGGCCTGATGCTTGACCTTTCCCCGGACGAGATCCTGGCGGGTCTTGCGGAGTTCTCTGGGGTGGGACGCCGGCTGGAACTCAAGGGCGAGATTCAGGGGGTGCCCGTCTTCGATGATTACGCCCACCATCCCCGGGAGATCGAGGCCACCCTTTCGGCCCTGAGGGCTCTCTATCCGGAAAAGCGCCTGCTGGCCGTGTTTCAGCCCCATCGGTACACCCGCACCCGGGCCCTCTGGCGCGACTTCCTCCGGGTGCTCACCGAACCGGAGGTCCTCTTCCTCACCGAGATATATCCGGCCTCGGAGAGGCCCCTTCCCGGGATAAGCGGGGAGAGCTTTTTCAAGGCCGTAAAGCGAATACGGGGCGAACGCCCCACCCTCTTCGCCCCTGATCTTGAGGCCGTGGGCGCGCAGGTGGAGTTCTTCCTGCGTCCCGGGGATGTGCTGGTGACCCTGGGCGCCGGGGATGTGTACAGGGTTGGGGAAAGCCTTCTAAAGGACCGGTGGCTTTCGGAGGCGGCATGAGGTTTTCGGGACTCAAGCGGGATCTCTCCGCGCTGGGGCTTCCGTTGCGCGAGGCCGAACCCCTTAGGCGGCACACCACCGTGCGCACCGGGGGCGAGGCGGCCCTCATGGCCTTCCCCCGTACCGGGGCCGAACTCGAGAGGCTGTGCGGGTACCTCCGGCGAAGGGAGGTGCCCTGCTTTTTCCTTTCCGGGGGCAGCAAGGTGCTTTTCCCGGACGAGGGATTCCCCGGGGTGGTGGTGAATCTCAGGACACTCAGGGGGCTCAGGGAGCTTTCTCCGGGACGGGTGGAGGTCCTCTGCGGCACCCCGGTGGCTGCCCTCATCGCCTACGGGTTGAGGAAGGGTTACGGCGGAGCCGAGTTCCTGGTCGGGATCCCGGCCACGGTGGGAGGAGCGGTGCGCATGAACGCCGGAGCCTTCGGGGAGTGTATGGGCGATCTGGTGGAGGAGATCCTCATCCTGAAAGAGGAGGGCTTCGTGCGGTGGGCGGCCTCTCCGGGGACCTTCGGCTACCGGTCCTTCAGGGGGCCGGAGGGGGTGATCCTTTCCGCGGTGGTGCGGCTTCGTCCCCTGGGAAGGGAAGGGGTCCGCCGCCGGATCGAGAGGTTCCTTGCCGCAAGGAGGTCCGGTCAGCCCTTCGGGGTTCCCTCCTTCGGATGCGCCTTCAGGAATCCCGGGGAGGGTCCTCCGGCGGGCTGGTTAATCGAAAGGGTCGGGCTCAAGGGGCGAAGCCGGGGCGGAGCCGTGGTGAGCCCCAGGCACGCCAACTTCATCGTGAACACCGGGCGGGCCGCTTCCCGCGACATCCTGGACCTCATGGAGGAGGCCCGGGAGAGGGTCCATCAGCGGTTCGGAATCCTTCTGGAACCGGAGGTGAGAATTGTCGGGCGGGCTTAGACGGATCCTGATTTCGGCGGTGTGCACCGCGCTCGCCGTGCTCGGCCTGATTTACGGGGGCCGTTACGCCCTCTCCCGGATGGACTTTTTCACCCTGGAGAGGGTAAGGGTGGAGGGTCTGAAACACCTCTCCCGGACGGACATCCTGGAACTCCTTCCGGTGCACCCCGGAGAGAATCTCTTCCGCATAGACCTGGAGGAGGTGAGGAGACTGGTGGAGGCCCATCCCTGGGTGGCTTCGGCCCAGGTCTCCCGGGATCTTCCGCGCACCCTGGTGATCCGGGTGCGGGAGGAGGACCCGGTGGCGATCACGGTGCGCGGAAAGAAACTTTACTTTCTGAATGTGAAAGGAGAGGCCTTTGCCGAGGCCCCTCAGAAGGCCCTCTTCGAGTATCCGGTGGTGAGTGCCGAGGCCCCGGAGCTCTTCCGCCGGGAGGCGGACTTCCTGCGGTTGCTGGCCTGGGTGCGGGACAGAGACATCTATCTCCCCTGCTACGAGAGCATCTCTCAGGTGTATCTCGGGAAGGACCGGATCGTACTTTACACCAAAGAGGGGCTTCGGGTGCGGTTCAGGCCCGAGCCCCTGGCCGAACTCAAGGCGGACTATCGGCGACTGGATCGCATCCTTACCTACCTTTACGACAATAGGCTTTATCGCAGGGCGGCCCTGATCCGTCTCGATTATCCTGAGGGCACGGCTTTACTCGCCTGGCGGGAGGAAGGGAACTCATGAGCGAGAGGAGGTTGCTTGCGGCTCTGGATGTGGGCACCAGCAAGATCTGTTGCGTGGTAGCCGAGCGCAGGGAGGAAGGACTTTCCGTGCTGGGGGTGGGGATGGCTCCGGCCCAGGGACTTCGCAAGGGGGTGGTCATCAACATCGAAGAGGCGGGCCGGGGCATCTCTCAGGCCCGGCGCGAGGCCGAGGCGCAGGCCTACGAGGAGATCCGGCAGGTGGTCACCGGCATCGCCGGCTCCCACATAGAAAGCCGGGTGAGTCAGGGGGTGATCGCCCTTAAGGAGGGGGAGGTGCGCCCCGAGGATGTGGAGCGGGTGCTCGAGGCGGCCCGGGCGGTAACCCTGTCCCGGGATCGGGTCATCCTGCATGTTCTTCCTCAGGAATACAGCGTGGATCACCAGGCCGGGATTCTTCAGCCCGTGGGGATGAGCGGGGTGCGCCTCGAGGTTCGGGCCCTTCTGGTGGAGGCCTCGGCCTCGGCGGTGCAGAACCTGGTTAAGTGCATCTCGCAGGCGGGGCTTGAGGTCTCCGCGGTGGTGCTTCAGGCTCTGGCCTCGGCGGAGGCGGTGCTCACCCCCGAGGAGAAGGAGCTCGGGGTGGCCCTGGTGGACTTCGGGGGCGGCACCACGGACCTGGCCGTGTTCGTGGAGGGGGCCCTGCGCTACACGGCCTCGGTGCCGGTGGGAGGGGATCTCCTCACCACCGACATCACCGTGGGGTTGCGCACCCCCCGGTCCGCGGCCGAACGGCTCAAGGAGGAGAAGGGGGTGTGTCTCCCCGAGATGGTGGACGATGACGAGACCCTGGAGGTACCCTCGCTGGGCCAGAAGCCGCCCCGCCGGATGTCCCGGAAGTTGCTCGCCGAGATCCTCGAGGCCCGGGTGGTGGAACTCCTGGAGATCCTCAACACCAATCTGGAGCACTCCGGGCTCAAGAAACGCCTCAGTTCCGGGGTGGTGTTCACCGGGGGCTCGGCTCTCCTTTCCGGACTTCCGGAGCTGGCCGAACAGATCTTCGAGCTTCCGGTGCGGGTGGGGTATCCGGTGCGGCTGTCCGGGCTTTCCGAGGAGGTGCACCACCCGCGGCTCTCGACGGCGGTGGGGCTTCTTCTTTACGCGGATCGTTACCTGGAGCAACCTCCGGAGGAGGAACCCTCCCCGGGGGGCTGGCTGGACAGGTTCAAAAAAATACTGGGTTTGGGGGGGTAGCCATGACCTTCGAGCTGGTGGAATCCGAATACCAGGCCAGGATCAAGGTCGTCGGGGTGGGTGGAGGCGGCGGCAACGCCATCCGCAACATGATCCGCAAGGGACTCAAGGGGGTGGAATTCATCGCCGCCAATACCGACTATCGGGTGCTGGACCTGAACCCGGCTCCGGAGAAGATCCAGCTGGGCAAAGACCTCACCAAGGGCCTGGGGGCCGGGGGGAATCCGGAGATCGGCCGGGAGGCGGCCCTGGAGGCCGAGGAGGAGATACGCCGGGTGCTCTCCGGAGCGGATATGGTCTTCATCACCGCCGGCCTCGGCGGGGGCACCGGCACCGGGGCGGCTCCGGTCTTCGCTCGGGTGAGCAAGGAGCTCGGGGCCCTCACCGTGGCGGTGGTCACCAAACCCTTCCGTTTCGAGGGCAAACAGCGCATGATGGTGGCCCAGAAGGGCCTCGAGGAACTGAAGAAATATGTGGACACCATCATCACCATTCCCAACGACCGGCTCCTGGCCCTGGCCTCCCCCAACGCCAAGCTCTTCGAGATGTTCGAGAAGGCCGACGATGTGCTCTATTACGCGGTGCGGGGTATCTCCGACCTCATCCTTTTCCCCGGATACATCAACCTGGACTTCGCCGATGTGCGGGCGGTGATGACCGACATGGGTGGGCTGGCCCTCATGGGCACGGGGATCGCCAGCGGAGACAACCGGGCCGAGGCCGCGGCCCAAAGCGCCATCTCCAGCCCGCTGCTCGAGGACATCTCCATATCCGGAGCCCGGGGCGTGCTCCTCAACATCACCGCTCACCCTCACACCCTCACCATGGAGGAAATCCAGCTCATCTCCGACAAGGTGGCCCGCGAGGCCCACGAGGAGGCCAAGATCTTCTGGGGGGTGGTCTTCGACGAGGAGATCGGCGACGAACTGCGGGTCACCGTGATCGCCACCGGCATCGGGCAGAAGGAGGAACCCGCGAAAAAGGAGGAGCAGAAGGTGCTTCCCTTCGAGAAACCCCGCCGGGAGGAAGAAAGGAAGGAGGAGAGGCGACGCCTTCGCCGGATCCTGGACTCCATTCCCACCGAGGAGGAACTGGAGATCCCGGCCTTCCTCCGCCGCAAGGCCGACTGAGAGGACTGCTTACACTACCACCCTCACCATACGGTGGGCGTGGCACTGGAGGTTCACCGCCACCGGGAGGCTGGCGATGTGGGAGGGGTGTGTCTCCACATGGACGGCCAGGGCGGTGGTCCTCCCTCCGAAGCCCAGGGGACCTATCCCCAGCCGGTTGATCTCCGCAAGAAGCTCCTCCTCCAGCCGGGCCACCTCCGGGTTTTCGTGCGGGCGGCCCAGGGGGCGGATCAGGGCCTTTTTGGCCAGCAGCGCGGCCATTTCAAAGTCCCCTCCTAGGCCCACTCCCACCACCACCGGAGGGCAGGGGTTGGCCCCGGCCCGGGACACGGTCTCCACCACGAACCGTTTCACCCCGGAGAGTCCGGCCGCCGGGGGGAGCATGGCCAGCCGGCTCATGTTCTCGCTGCCGCAGCCCTTGGGGAGGATGACGACTTCCAGGCGATCCCCGGGGACCACTTCCACATGGATCACTCCCGGGGTGTTGGTTCCGGTGTTGCGCCGGGTGAGGACCTCGCACACCGAGGCCCGGAGGTACCCCTCCCGGGCTCCCCGGGCCAGCCCCTCCTCAACGGCCCCGTAAAGGTCCCGCACCCGAACCTCCTCTCCCATCCGCACGA
Source organism: Thermosulfurimonas sp. F29 (assembly GCF_019688735.1). Taxonomy (NCBI): domain Bacteria; kingdom Pseudomonadati; phylum Thermodesulfobacteriota; class Thermodesulfobacteria; order Thermodesulfobacteriales; family Thermodesulfobacteriaceae; genus Thermosulfurimonas; species Thermosulfurimonas sp. F29. Next base: position 107,043 of record NZ_JAIFYA010000001.1, on the reverse strand, counting down.
AGACCACCGGAATCCCCGTGTCCTGACACAGGGGAAGACCGCTCTGCCGGGCCCTTGCGGCGTTCTCCAGGAGGACCTCGAGCACCCTCCGGGCCCTTTCCTCCTTCTCCGCGGTCAGGGCCCTCCGCAGGGCCTCCTCCACCTCCTCCGGAAGCTCCCGCACCGCCCGCACCAGCCCCCGCGCCACCGCCTCCACCAATCTTTCCCGCTCGATCTCCCTCATTCCCTCACCTTCCTTTCCACCAGTCCCCGAATTCCCCGGCGAAAAAACTCCTTGATCTCTTCCCATTGCTCGTTTCTCAAAGGCATATCTTCAGAGATCCATAGAGAATCCCTCTCCGCATCCGAAAAATACACCAGTCCCTTCAGAAGAAAACCTATTTGCTCCTGGCTAAGGGAAAACTTATCCAGACAAAAATTCATAGCTGTCTCCCAATCCCAGCCGTGTTTGGTCATCAAAAAATAAAGGTCAAAGAAGTCTTTTTTACATCCTCTTTGAGCTATGGCTATCATTTTGGTGGCCGCTAGGTCTTCATCGGAGGCCAGAAAAAGCCTGCCCCCCTCCACGGTTATCTCTTTCGGGGGACGGAGAAGGGGATAAGGGTAGGAAGAAAAGGACACCTTGATTCCTTTGATTAATCCCGTGGAGGTACCCGCTCGGTGATCCAGAAGGGTTCCGTAATTTTGAAAAAATCTGAAGAGTTTTTCTGAGGGAAAGTTGCCTTCAGCCTTTTCCGGAAAGGTGAAAAAGTCCAGGTCTTCCGAAATTCGGTGGTCGTACTTGAGGAGGAGGGCGGTTCCTCCCGTGAGGTAAAAGTCCTCAGTAAGGCCAGATCTTAAAACGAGCGCGAGGGTTTCTTTCTGTGCTTCGCTCAATTTCCTCATCCTTAATCTCCAGGATCAGTTGCCAGAAGGCCCGTTGAGGTCCCTGAAAAAGGTGGATTTTTCTAAGAAAGTTTTCTTTCAGCTTTTTTCGGTCGTATTTTTTTAAGACCGCTATGGGATAACCGTAGAGCATTTCCCGGGTAAGAAGGACCTCCGGGTCTCCGGTGTTCTCCCAGTCTAGAGAGGTCTTTCGGGGCACACTTGTATTTTACTTTAAAAAAGGCTATTATTTAAGACCCATGCCCCGGAAGAAGAAAAGCGGACCTCTCTTCGATTCACAAAATCGATATCTTCCCTGGCTTCTCCTGGGTGGATTATTACTGGCCTTTTTGATCTGGCCCTTTTTCTACAATTATCCCCGGGAGGAGCTGGCCTACAGCGAGTTCAAGGCCCTGGCCCGCCGGGGGCTGGTGGACAACCTGGTGATCTCTCAGGACTACATCGAGGGCGAGCTCAAGAAGGGGGCCGCGCAGGTGCTCACCCGTCTCCGGGGGAAGCCCCAGCAGCCCGGTAAGTACTTTCGCACCGGGAAGGTGGACGATCCCGACCTGGTTCGCATACTCGAGGAGAAGGGGATCCGTTTCCGGGCCCGGCCTCATCCGGGCTGGTTCTCCACCCTGCTTTCCTGGGTGCTTCCGGTCTTTCTCCTGGTCTTCTTCTGGATGCTGGTCTTCCGGCGCTTCGGGCCTCCCGAGGGCGGGGTCATGGGGCTGGCCAAGAGCAAGGCCCGCATCTATGTCCAGGAGGACATCCGGGTCACCTTCCGGGATGTGGCGGGGGTGGACGAGGCCGTGGAGGAACTCAGGGAGATCATTGAGTTTCTGGAAAATCCTCAGCGGTTTACCGCCCTGGGGGGCAAGATCCCCAAGGGGGTGCTTCTGGTGGGGCCTCCCGGCACGGGAAAGACGCTGCTTGCCCGGGCCGTAGCCGGGGAGGCCGGGGTGCCCTTCATCTCCATTTCCGGGTCCTCCTTCGTGGAAATGTTCGTGGGGGTGGGGGCGGCCCGGGTGCGGGATCTATTTGCCACCGCCGAGCAAAAGGCCCCCTGCATCATCTTCATCGACGAGATCGACGCCCTGGGGAAGGTCCGGGGAGTCTCACCCATGGCCGGGGTGGACGAGCGGGAGCAGACCCTCACCCAGCTCCTCACCGAGATGGACGGTTTCGACCCCAAGAAGGGGATCATCATCATTGCCGCCACCAACCGGCCCGAGATCCTGGATCCGGCCCTTCTGCGTCCGGGCCGGTTCGACCGGCACATCGTGGTGGATCGACCCGACCTCAAGGGCCGGGAGGCCATCCTGCGCATCCACACCCGCAATGTGAAGCTGGCCCCGGATGTGGACCTCCGGGTCATCGCCGCCCGCACCCCGGGCATGGTGGGGGCGGATCTGGCCAACATCGTGAACGAGGCCTGTTTGCTGGCCGCCCGAAAGGGGAAGGACCGGGTGGAGATGGAGGACTTCGAGGAGGCCGTGGATCGGGTCATTGCCGGGCTCGAGCGCAAGAATCGCTATCTCTCCTCCGAGGAGAAACGCCGGGTGGCCTATCACGAGACCGGACACGCCCTGGTGGCGGCCTCGGTGCCCGGGGCGGATCGGGTCCACCGCATCTCCATCATCCCCCGGGGCATAGGGGCCCTGGGCTACACCCTGCAGCTCCCCACCGAGGATCGCTACCTGCTTACCCGGAGTGAGCTTCTCGACCGGCTGGCCGTGCTGCTGGGCGGCCGGGCCGCCGAGGAGCTGGTCTTCGGCGAGATCTCCACCGGGGCCCAGAACGATCTGGAGAAGGCTACCGAGATCGCCCGGGCCATGGTCATGGACTACGGGATGAGCGAAAGGCTCGGCCCCCAGACCTTCCGCCGCCGGGAACACCTCTTCCTAGACATCCCCTTCCGCGAGCGCGAGCTCATCTCCGAGGAGACCGCCCGGGCCATCGACGAGGAGATTGCCAAGCTCCTGCGCGAGGCCTACGCCCGGGCCCGGGAGATCCTTACCGAGAATCGCGAGCGCCTAGAGACCATCGCCGGGCTCCTCCTGGAAAAGGAAGTCCTCGAGGGCCAGGAACTGGAAACCCTCCTTTACGGTAAACCCAAAAGTTCAACCGCGTGAAACTTTTCGGTTCTGTTTAAGGAATGTTTGGGGTAAAAGAGAATAATCTCGAAAGAGCACGAAACGGTTTGCGGAAAAAGAAATAGAGCCCCTTGACAATTTTCAGGGTCCTGTCCTATATTAAAAGTAGAGGTTAAATAAAAGTTAAGAGGAGGGGTCCGGAAATGAAGACGAAAGGTATGTGGGTATGGTTGGTGATCTTTCTTTTCCTGGGGGGCCTCGTTGGCCTGGCGCAGGCCAAGGTGCGCGGCCAGTGTAGCAACTGTCACACCATGCACAACTCGCAGGGCGGCAGTCCCATGACCTTTGATAACTCGACCACGCCCAATCGGACGCTTCTCCGGGCGGCCAACTGTCTGGGGTGTCACTCGGACAGTGCCCCTTCGGGTGTGCAGGCCGTAACTCCTATTGTTAAACACAGTTCTGATCCCGGGTATGTATTCGGTTCCACCCGGGGAAGCACCCTGGCCGGGGGCGACTTCTATTATGTAACTCTCAGTGATGCCAAGGTGCACAATGTGGACGAGCTGGGCAACAATGACGATGTGCTTAACGCTCCGCCGGGGTATGTTTATAACGGCGATTACGGTCGCGGTAACGGGACCTGGCCTTCCGGGAGAGCGGTCTCCTGTGCCGGAACCTACGGGTGTCACGGTGATCCCAGCAAGGAGGATCCCTTTGCTTCCATTGCCGGCGCGCACCATGCCAACATCAACCGCACCGGGACCGGGAATGCCACCACCGTGGCCACGAGCTACCGTTTCCTCCTGGGTATTTACGGCACCGAGGATCCGGACTGGGAGGGTGGAACGCTGGATACCTCTCACCACAACGGTTACTATGCCGTGGACCGGAGCACGGTGAATTCCTACACCGCTCCGGATAAGCACACCATCAACTACCTCTGCGGAGAGTGTCACGGTAATTTCCACGCCCAGATTGATTACGACTCCACGGTGGGCAGCCCCTGGATTCGGCACCCCACCGACTACGACATGAACAATGTAAAGACCAAGGAGTACGGTAACTATCCGAATACCGCCCTCTTTAGCGGAAAGTACGGGGTTAGCGCTGCGGGTGACTACTTTGTGGATGTGCCGGTGGGTAATAATCAGGGTGCGGTAAAGAGCCAGGTGCTTCAGGCTAGCGGTGACGCCATCGTGCTCTGCGTGTCCTGCCACAAGGCCCACGGTTCGCCCTACGACGACCTCCTGCGCTGGGACTACAGTGCCTGTCAGGCCGGGACCGGAAACGCCACCTCGGCGGCCAACTGCGGTTGCTTTGCCTGTCACACCACGAAGTACTAAGGTCCTGAGCGGGGGTTAGCCCCCCGAAAAAGCGGGGCCGCAAGGCCCCGCTTTTTTTTGAGGTTTTTTCGGGAGGGGGCAGAGTGCGGTGGTGGGTTGCGGGGGTGCTTTTCCTGGTGATCTGGGTGGAAGCGTGTGCTGCTGCCGGGGGGGATGTTCCGGCCAAAGTCCCTTTTCGGAAGCTGGTGGTCCTGGGAGTGCTTCAGCGTGATATGGAAGGGCGTCCCTTCATTTCCCCCATGGAGGTGGCCCTGGATCCGGAGACCCTGGAGATATATGTCTCGGATCCTTCCCGGAGTGAAATCGCCATCTTCAGTCCTGACTTTTTCCCTCGCTTCACCCTGGGGCGAGGACGAGGACTTTCCTCTCCCTATGGAGTGTGGGTGGATCGGGAGGGAAATATTTATGTGTGTCAGGCCGCGAGCAGGGAAAAGCCGGCCCGGCTCAGCATCTTTAACGGAGCGGGAATCCTGGAAAAGGAGTTTTTCTTTCCGGATTATTCCTTCGAGGGGGCGGCTGATTTCAAACCCCGTTCGGTGGCCGTGGATAAGCGATTTATCTATGTGGCCGGGGAGGAATTTGAGGGGGTGGTGGTACTTGACAAGGAGGGGCGTTTTGTGCGCATAATAAGCGTCAGGGACCGGGTGGTGCCGGGGATGCCCAAGGAGAAGGCGTTGATCAACGATGTCTATGTAGATAAAAAGGGGCGTCTTTACCTGGTGAGTGCGCAGATGGGACGGTTTTATGTCTTTGACTCCCTGGGGCACTTCCTTTTTAAGGGGGGGAAGAAAGGGGGTGGTCCGGGCAAACTCAGCCGGCCCAGTGGAGTGGCGGCGGATCCCAATCTCGGCCTCATCCTGGTCATAGACTACATGCGGCACACTGGTCTGGCCTATTCCTATCAGGATGGGCGTTTTCTCTTTGAATTCGGAGGGCGAGGGTTCTCCCCGGGCTGGTTCAATTATCCCACGGACATAGCGATAGATCCGAAGGGGCGTATCTATGTGGCGGATCTCTTCAATCGCCGGGTGCAGGTTTTCGTTCTCGGCGGAGAGGAAGGGGTTTATTCTCCGGTACCTTCCTTTGTTACTCCTTTGAGGCCGATAGAGACCCCTAAAGGGGGCAAATCCCGCAAAAAACGCGGAAAGGAGGCGCAGCCGTGAGGAAACTGGTCTTCTTGATGGTGTGTCTGGGTTTGGTCTGGTTCCCGGGATTGTCGGGTTACGGAAGGGAGGCCCTTAAGGCCTCCGCCGGGGCTTCCACAAAGACTAAGGCTTCCGTCACGCCCCGGAATTCCTCTCAGGCGGTTCTCACCGATGCCGACTGTGTGAAGTGCCACCCTCCCCAGGTCAAGCAGATAGAGACCAAAGGGGGGAAGCACGCCAAGGTGGGGTGTCTGCGGTGTCATCTGGGGCATGCCCCGCTTTTCCCTAAAAGTAAAATGATCCCCAAGTGTTCACGATGTCACAGGGGTAAATCCCATTTCACCCTGAAAAATTGTCTTCAGTGTCATACCAATCCCCACACCCCCCTGGAAATTACCTTTGAAAACGGAGAGTACAAGAAGGCCTGTCTTACCTGTCATCCCGGTCCGGGGAAACAGATGGAGGAGGTTCCCAGCGCTCATGCTCAACAACCCTGCAATTTCTGTCATACCCGGCACGGTTACATCCCCAACTGTCTTGACTGTCACGATCCTCACCTCAAGGGGCAGACCTTTGAGGATTGTGTGGGGTGTCACCAGGCGCACAAGCCCACGCAGGTTACCTACGGAAACGATGTTCCCAATCGTTTCTGTGGAGCCTGTCACGGGCAGATCGTGAAGACTCTGGAGTCCGGGAAGACCAAGCATGCGAAGCTGGCCTGTGTCTTCTGTCACCGCTCGGTGCACGGAGTGAAACCCAAGTGTCAGACCTGTCACGGCATACCACATCCCGCCAGTATGTTGCAGGGGTTCAAGGGTTGTCTGGATTGCCATGTAGATCCGCATAATCTGGTCAAATAAGGAATGAAGGGAGGTTTGAAGATGAGAAAGGCGTGGTGGGGAGTAATGATTCTTATGGTGGTGGGGCTTTTCTGGCTGGTTTCGTGTACCACAAAGCCGGCGGGGCCTGCGGAGGCCAAGCCCTCTGTGGCCACCGGGGTCAAAGCTCCGGCCAAGGCTCCCGCTAAGGAGCCCGAAAAACCGGTTAAAAAGGCCGCTGTCGAAAAGAAGAAGATTTCTCCGGAGAAGGCCTTATTTGAGGCCGAGATCAAGCCTCTGTCTCCGGTGGAATGTGCCCGGTGTCATTATTCCATCTATCAGTTGCTCAAGAAACACGGGGGCAAGCATCGTCAGGTCTGCACCAACTGTCACCGGGTCTATCACCGGTATAACCCCGTGCAGAACAACTGGAGAGAGATCATGCCCAAGTGTCAGCGGTGTCACGGACTCCCCCACGGCTCTCAGGTCAAGGATTGTCTTTCCTGTCACCGGGAGCCGCACAGTCCCCGGCGCATTGCCCTGGCGGATGTGAGTGGTAAGTGCAACCTGTGTCACGCCTCGGAGGTAAAGATCCTCAAGACTCACAAGAGCGCCCACCAGGAGGTGGGATGTGAGGGCTGTCATTCCGAGCGTCACGGAAGAGTTCCCAAGTGTTTTGAGTGCCATGAAGGACATGTTCCCGGACAGACGATGAAGGAATGTCTGATGTGCCACAATCCCCACATGCCCCTGAACATCAAGTCCTTTAAGGGACTGAAGGTGGAAAATCGGGTATGCGGTTCCTGTCACGGTACGGAATTTGAGCGTCTTTCCACCACCCGGGCCAAGCACGGGAAGCTGGCCTGTACCTTCTGTCATCCCAGGCACGGTTTTCTCCCCAAGTGTGAGGGCTGTCACGGAAAGCCTCATTCCGCGGCGCTGCATCGCCGGTTCCCGCAGTGCCTGAAGTGTCACCTGGATCCGCACAGTCTGGGTATGGGAAAGGGGGCCAAACCTGTACGGAGGAAAGCCCAGGTTAAATGAGAAAACCCTGGCTCCTCCTGATGATCCTTCTTCTTGCGGGGGGGCCGGGGTGGGCCTTCAATTTTTCCGCCTCCTGGCAACGGACCAAGAGCAAAGGGGCCCCCCCGCAGTGGAGTCGGAATTATACCCTTTCTTTCTGGCGGGATTTGACCCCGGCCATGAATGCCGGAGCAACGGTGCGTTATTCTCATCAGAGCCAGGCGGATACCTGGCGCAAGACATGGGTACCTTCGGTTTTTTTTACCCTCACCAACGATCTTTTCAGTTTCAACCTTTCCGGTACCGGAACCCAGTCCCGCACGGATTCCTCTCCCACCATGAATTCCTACAACTGGAGCGCGGATCTCTCCACCCACTATCGAAAGGCAAAGGTCGGACTCTATTTCAACCTGGGCCGCCAATGGAACGAGGCTCATCCTCGAACCGTGGACAGCAAGAACCACGGGTGGGGATTTTCCCTGTCGCGGGACTTTGAAAGGGGTTTTTTCCGGAACCTTTCCCTCAATTACAGTTATCGTTCGGACTGGAACCGGGATCTTGTTGCGGACTCCCGGAGTCGAAATACCTCTCAGGTGGGCCGTCTCACCTATAGCAATCGTTTCTACGGGATATCTCTGGCTCTTTCCCAGCAATATTCTCTGGTTAAGAGCGAGGCCGACTATGCACTGGGGCCGGGAGGGCAGGCCAGGGTGTTCGTGGATTTATCTTTCAACGGTACTCCTCCCGCCAGGCTGGATCCGGCGGGAAACAATACGGTGGTGGTTCGGGTGGGGGCCACGGCCATAAAAGGGATAGAGCTGTACAGGGACTGGATCAACCGCATTTCCGTCCCGGGTACCGCTTCCTGGGACATTGAGTACAGCTCCGATGGAATTCGATGGACGCGGCTGGCCAGCGGGGTATCCCTGCCTTATCGGTTTTCCTCCTCGATAAGTTCAGGGTATTTAAGGCTCACCCTGGTGCTGGGAGGGGCTTTTGATTTACCCGATCCCCGCGCCCGGGGTTTTTATTTTGTAACGGAGGGGCATGTCGAGACTCGCACCAGACATTATCAGGGATCCCTCAGCCTCGCCTATGCTTTTCCCCGGGACATTCGTACCGGTTATTACTTTTCCTATGATATTACCCGCCCCGACGAGGGGGCGGAGGTGAAACGCTTTAACCATTCCCTTTCCGGATCCTGGAATCCCAGTCGTTACTTTCGGCCCCGTTTGACCCTCTCTTACTCCTCCGACGAGACCGAGGGACAGCCCAAAAACGAGACCTGGAGCTATTCCCTGGGGGTGAGCTCCGATCCCCTGGATACGGTGAGTCTTAGCGGCGCATATACCTACAATAAAGCCTTTACCGGAGGTGAGGCCACCTCCGAGACCCGGTCCTACGGTCTGGGGGCCCAGATGGAACTTTATCCGGATCTTATCCTGAAGACCAACTTTTCTTATTCCAGGAATCGCACCTTCGGCAATTCCACTTCCGAGACCACCGGATTTACCACGAGCTGGGATCTCCTGGCCCGGCTGAAGCCCACCGTGACCCTGGATCTTCGTACGGATTACACCCGTTCCAAAGCTTCCGGGGGAGAAACCTCCACCACCAAACGATATTCCGCCATACTGACCTGGCGGGTCTCGAGCATTCTATCCTTTAATACCTATCACATTCTTACCGATAGCGGAGGGGAAAGGATCTATGACTATCAGTATTCCTTTTCCCTGGCCGCCACGCCCAGGGTGCGTCTGAGCGGGGGCTGGAACGGTTCTCGAAACAGTACCAAGAGGGATTCCCTGAGTCTGAATGTCTCCTGGAATCTGGGGCCGCACATAAATTTTAATTCCAGTTACTCCTGGAGCAAGATCGACTCCCGGAGTAGCTGGACCTGGCTTGTAAATCTGAACCTTGTATTTTAACTAAAAGATTGCTACCTTAATGTTAAGGAGGCGTTAAAGATGAGGCGGTGCCTTGCGGGTTTTCTCCTCCTCTTTTTTCTGGCCGGATGTGCCTCCCGGGGACACCTGGAGAGCTATATGCGGGAGGGGGTGGATCCCACCTTCGTCAAGAAGGTGGCCGTTCTCAAGTTCGAGAACCACACCCGGGAGAAGGAGGTGGCCGAGCGCATGCGCGACATAGTGACCATGGAGGCCCTGGCCCTGGGGCTTTTCGATGTGGTGGATCGCACGGTGGTGGACGAGGTCCTGGCGGAGGAAGGGGTGGAAGGAGGGATGGGGCTGGACAGAGATACGGTGAGGCGGCTCGGGAAGCGCCTGGGGGTGCAGGCCCTGCTCGTGGGGAGCGTTAACGCCTACGAGACGGAACGGGAGGGCAGTTACAGTTATCCGGTGGTGAGCCTGAGTCTCCGGCTTCTGGATGTGGCCTCCGGGGAGATCATCTGGAAGGCGGGGGGCACGGAGACGGGCTATAGCCTGGTGGGAAGACTTTTCGGTTTTAAACCCAGGAATGCCATCGAGGTGAGTTTCGATCTGGCCGCGAAACTTTTGAAGACCTTCAGGTGATTTTATGGCCGGGATTGATTTCAGAAAAGTGCTGATCACCCTCGTGGCCCTGATGCTGGGCCTCGTTCTTTCGGTCCGGGCACAGATTATCGTGCTTCCCTTCGAGGATCTCAGTAAAGGGCTCAACGGAGTGGATCTGGAGGTGGCGCGGGCGGTGGCGGATTATCTGGCGGGGGAGGGATTTCAGGTTATCTATCCCGAGCAGGTGATTCCGGAGCTGGCTCGCCTCCGGGTGAAGAGCCCCGGCTGGATTGATCAGGTAGTGGCCAGGGAGCTTCTGAGGAAGTTTCGGGCCAGGTTCATCCTGTTGGGCACGGTGCTGGAAAAGGACCCCAGGGAGCCCTTGCTGGGGCTTTCGGTGCGGATCCTCGAGACCAGCACCTTCAAGCTGGTGTGGGCGGGCACGGTTTCCTTCACCGGGAAGGACTGGCACCCCCTTCTCGGTCTCGGACGGGTCACCTTTCAGGACTTTCTCCGCAGGAGTTGCGAAAGACTATTTGCCGGGTTGAAGGAGGAGCTCGGGGTCCAGGCCGTACCCCCTCCGGTGGTGGCGGTGGATGAGATCCTGCTTCGTCCGCGCAGTGTGCGCGGAGGTGAGAAGGTGGAATGCGCCATAAGGATGCGTATTTCCGGGCCTCCTCCGGATCGGATGCTGGTGGATCTGGGCGGCAGGAAGGTGCCCCTGATAAAGGAGGGGATTTATTATCTGGCCTTCTGGCGAGCTCCGGAGGAGGAGGGACGATATCCGGTAAATCTGGTTCTGGAGTGGAAGACCGGATGGCACCTGGAGAAGCGTTTCTTTCTGGCCACCTACCGTGTGGACAATACTCCCCCGGCGATTGATTTGCGGGTCTATCGGGTTCGCGAGACCCCGGAGGCCCCGGCCTTCAGGAACTATGTGGAGTTGCGTCCGGTCCTTGAGAGACCCGATCGGATTGTGCGCTGGGCAGTGCAGATCCTTCCGGAAAAGGGTAATGGTCCCATCATCAATCAGGAAGGTATGGGCAATCTTCCCCGACGGATAATCTGGCGAGGCACGGATGCCAGCGGCAGAAAGCTTCCCGAGGGGGTCTATCGGGTAAGATTTAAGGTATGGGACGAGGCGGGGAACGAGGCCTGGAAGGAGACGAAGCTTATCTATGTGGGTTCCCCTCCCGCGGTTCAGGTGGAGGCGGTTAGGGATGGGGATCGGGTCAGGATCTCTTTTCGCATCGCCCGTCATCTCGTTCCCCTCCGGAGCTGGACGCTTGAGCTCCGGGATGGAAATGGGAGATTGATAAAGGAGCTACGGGGTCGGGGGCCTGTGGCCAGGGAGTTGATCCTGGATAGGGTTCCGAAGGGCTTGCGTTACAGTCTCAGGCTAAGGGATGTGCTGGGCAACCGGATGATCGTGCGGAATCGCAAGATCGTGCCGGTGGTGCTCCAGGCCAAGAAAGAGGGTGAAGAGCAGGAGAACAGGGCCAAGGCTCAGAAGTGGGTTACGGAGTTTTAGGGGTGTTGCGCCGGAGGTGGCCGGGGTTAATTCTTCTGGTCTTTCTGGTCTTTTCGTGTGCCGGAAAGGGGCCCAGATTGCGCATAGCGGCCCATGGTGAGTCCGGGATCTGTCGGGTTGCGGTTCTTCCCTTTGTTAATCAGACCCGTCGTGAGGGGGCAGGGGAGTTGGTCACCCGGGTGGTGATTGCCGAGCTGGTGAATTCCGGTCTTGAGGTTACGGAGGAGGGGGTGGTTAAGCGATTCCTGGAGCGGGAGCGTTGTCTTCCGGGAGAGAGTATTCCGGCCCGGGTGATGGAGAAGATGGGGGAGGAGCTCGGAATCAAGGCGGTGGTGGGAGGGATGGTGACCGAGGCCCGGGAGGTGGGGGATCAGGTCCGACTGGGATTTTTTCTGTGGGTGAAGGATGTGAGAGATGGGCACTTCCTCTGGGGAACCTATTATGTGAAAGACGGGGAGGACTATAGAAAGATTCTTCATTTCGGAAAGGTTTCTTCCCTTAGCGGCCTGGCCCAGAGGATGGTTCACGAGGTGGTCAGGACCTCCATGAAAAGGAGTCTCTTCAGATGTCGCGTATCCTCCTGATAATACTATTGATTCTGCTGTGGGGGCCCCCCTTCCAGGCTCGGGCCTTTCTGGGTTTCGGTAAGGGTTATCTGGTCAGGATCAACGGAAAAGCTTATACTCCCGAGGACTTTAAAAAGTGGTGGAACTACTGGCACGATAAGAACACTCCGGTTACCGATGCTCTGGACGATTTCATTGCGTGGAACCTTCTGGCCGACGAGGCCGAGTCCATGAATCTGGCCGATTCACCCCATTATCGTCGCAAGCTGGAGGTTTTCTTAAAGGTCAGGTCTTTACTGCTGCTCCGGAACGAGGAGGTGGACCAGAAGATCCACGCCACGAGGGAAAAACTCTGGGATCTCTACCTTCGGGAGTTCGTTCCCCGGGTAAGACTCAGGGTTTTTTATTCGGAAAACGCCACCGAGGCCCGCACCTGGGCTGAAAAGGCCCGGCAGGAAGGGTGTCAGAAGGTCTTTGAAAAGATCCCCAGGAAAAAGAAGAGGGATTTGGGATACAGAAGGCCCCGCCAGATTCCTCCATTTCTTCGCAAGGATGTGGTTTCAGCCGCTTCCGGAGCGGTGCTGGGGCCGTATCAGCGGGGCAAGCGATTCGTGGTGGTGTGTGTGGAGGACAGGGTGGGACCCACTCCGGGGGATTTCAGGGATATGTTGCCGGATTTAGGGGATCTCTTTCGCCGGGAGGAGGAGGCTCGACTTACGCGGGATCTAATAGAGAGATTGAAAAAGAAGTACAGGGTGGAGATAGCCTGGGATACCATTAATAAAATCACTCCGGAGGGGAAACTTCCCGATGATCTGAAAGACCGGGTGGTTATTCGGATAGCGGACAAGGAGCTTTCGGCGCGGGATTTTCAGGAGTTGCTTAAGAGGGATCGTGCGCTGCGCTATCCCGAGAGAAAAAAGCTTTCGGAAGAGGATCTTCGGAGGTTGAGGAAAATAGTGGTCAACAATATCGTGGCGGAGACCCTTACGGATCTGGAAGCCCTGAATCGCCACTACGAGAGGCGCGAGCCCCTTAAGTCCCTGTGGGAGTTTTACAAGCGTCAGATGCTGGTGCGGGAGTTCGAGCGTCAGGTCATCTGGCCCAAGGTGAAGGTTACCGAGGAGGATATCCGGGAATATTATGAGGAGCACAAGCAGGATTACCTGCGTCCCGGGAAGGTGGTGATTGCGGTTATTCAGAGCGGAGACGAGAAGCTCATGCGGGAACTTTATCGTCGGATTCGATCGGGGGAGGATTTCTTTGAGGTGGCCAAGAGGCTTTATTTTCACGGGGTTCATCCTCAGACCTACCGGGAGGATCAGGTGCGCCCGGAGATCAAGAAGGTCCTGGATACCCTTGAGCCCGGGGACATTTCTCCCCTTTTCAAGGTGGATAAGGACTACTTCATCATCAAGCTTATAGATCGTATTCCTCCCAGCCCTCATCCCTTCAAGATGGTCAAGGATAGCATTAAGAGCATTCTGGAGCGGGAGAGGTTTGAGGAGTTGCGTCGCGATTATGTGGAGAGGCTCAAGCTTCGTTCCCGTATTGAGATAAACGAAAAGGCCTGGCAGAAATTGTTGAAGGAGCTGGGGACATGAGGTGGTGGGCGATAGGGTTGCTGCTGGTTCTTCTGGCTTCCTGTGGTCCGGCTCCGGGTCCGCAGGGGCCCCGGGTTCGCAAGAAGTGCGTGGACTGTCATCCGAAGATGGTGGCCAGGGTGAAGCAGGAGGGGCCGGTGGTGCATGCGCCGGTGGCCCGGGGGGATTGTTACGGCTGTCACAGGCCCCACGGACTTATCGGTGGAGCCTTTCTTAAGGTGGAGCCCCCGGTTCTGTGTTTGCGGTGTCACAAGGATCTGGAACAGAAGTTTCGGCAGGGATTTCTTCATCGTCCCGTGAAGGAGGGGCGTTGTGACAGGTGCCACGGTTTTCATGCCGCCCCCGAACCCAAGCTGCTCAAGGCCAAAACGGACGAGCTCTGTTTGGGCTGTCATAAAGAGGTTCTTCGCGGTCGTTATCGGCACAGGGCCCTTCAGGAGGGTTGTCTTAAGTGTCACGCTCCGCATGTTTCGGAGGTCAAGGGCCTCCTCAAGGACCGGGTATCTTCCCTGTGTCTGGAGTGTCATTCCCCGGAGGATCTGGAAAAATCGCACGGGGTGGCCGTGGGAGGGGATTGTGTTTCCTGTCACAATCCGCACTCCTCGGACAAACCCCATCTTTTCAGGGCTTCTCTCCACGCACCGGTAAAGGAGGAGAAGTGCGAGAAGTGTCACAGGATGAGCGGGGAGGAACCCCTTAAAACGGTTGCTTCCGTGCCGGATCTGTGCTGGAGGTGTCACGAGAAGGACCGGGCCTGGGAGGTACATCCCCCATATCGGGAGGGAAGCTGTCTGGACTGTCACAATCCTCACGGCAGTGCCTTTTCACCGCTCTTGGTATCCTCTCCTCAGAAACTCTGTACCTCCTGTCACAGTTATTTCCTGGGGAAGAAAAAGTCCGAGCATGCGGCGGCGCGCGAGGTTCACGGGGCGGTCAAAAAGGGGCTCTGTCTGGGCTGTCACCGCCCGCATGTATCTCCAGAAAAGGGGCTGCTGCGCACTTCAAGAGAGAAGTTGTGCCTGAAGTGCCACCGCAACAAGTTCTTCGGAGCGGTGCGGCATGAGCCTGCCTCCCGGGGGTTATGTCTGGATTGTCATGCGCCTCACGAGTCTTCCCGGCCGGGTCTTCTGGTGGCTGAGGAGGAGAAGCTCTGTTTTCGGTGTCATCCCGGCACCCGGGAAGAACAGTCGGCTTTCAGTGTGCACACCCCCTTTGCTCAGGGGAAATGTTCCGGTTGTCATGATCCTCATGTGTCCGGGCAGAAGGGGCTCCTCCGCAAGGGGTGGATGCAGTTATGTCGCGGGTGTCACGGGGGCTGGTTCAGGGAGGTGGAGGGGTATAAACAGGTGCATCTTCCGGTGGCGGAAAAGAGATGCGATCTCTGTCATGAGCCCCACGCTTCGGATTATCCCTTCCAGGCCCCCAAACCGCTGGCCGAGGTATGTTACGGATGTCATGAAAAGCTGGGCGAAAGGGCGAGAAGTCTTCCGGTGGTGCACGCTCCGGTGGAAAGGGGGAATTGCAAGGAATGCCATGCTCCCCACGGAGGGAATGTGAAGGGTTACTTGCGCCGGGATCAGCAGAAAATCTGTCTCTCCTGTCACGGGGAGGTGAGCGAGTTCTGGAAACAGGGGGTGGCCCATCCTCCGGCCCGGGAGGACTGTCTAAAGTGTCATCGTCCTCACACCTCCCGCTACAGGGCTCTGGTCAGGGTATCCCCTTCTCGACTGTGTTTTACCTGTCATGAGGACGGTTCGGTGCTCGCGGAAAGTCATGAAGGGATAGCGCCTTCCGGGCGTTTATGTGTGACCTGTCATGATCCCCATGGCGGGGCGGATGAACGCCAGCTCTGGTCCGGATCCACTCATCCGCCCTTTGAGGAGGACAACTGCGAGCCCTGTCACAGGAGGAAGAAATGAGGTGGGTGTGGCTGGTTCTGCTGGGGCTCCTGTGGGTGACGCCGGCTCCGGGGGCGGTTAACTGCTTCAACGGGGGTTGTCATCGTCCCGGGGCCTTTAAGGGGGCGGTGCAACACGGTCCGGTAAAGGAAGCCCGGTGCGAGAGGTGTCACTTTCCGCATGTATCCCGTTATGCCCATCTTTTGCGAAGACCCATTCCCGATCTGTGCTACGAATGCCATAAGGACTTTCGGGAAAGGATGTTAAGGGCCACCTGGGTCCATCTCCCGGTGAAGCGGGGAGCCTGCGGTCGCTGTCATCAACCTCACGCCGGTCCAAAGGGGTTGCTGGCTTCCTCCGGAGCGGAGTTATGTTTTAACTGTCACCGGAATTTAAGGAAGGTTTCGTACAGGGTCACCCATGCGCCCTTTAAGAGGGGGCAATGCCTGGCCTGTCACCGCGCGCATTTCGGAAAAACGAGGCCGCTTTTAAGACAGGAGGGGGCGGGGGTGTGTTATCGTTGCCACGAAAAGGAGCGCACCGTCTCCCTTCACGGAAGGTATGCCCGTTCCGATATGGACTGTCTTCTCTGTCACAATCCTCACGGGAGCGATCGTCCCCATCTGGTCCGCAATTTTCTGCACGAGCCCTACGGAAAGAAGGCCTGCGGGGAGTGTCACGAGAGCGGGCGTTCAGGGGTGGAGATGTGTCTTTCGTGTCATCGGGATCGGAAGTCCGACTTTTTGAAGGTGCATACCCATTATATGCGTTCCGATCGGAGGCCCTTCTGCGTGAACTGCCATTCCCCGCACGCCTCGGACAATCGAATCCTTCTTCGCGGTTCTCCGGACTGGCTCTGCATCCGGTGCCATCGTGAGGCTCTGGTTCAGAAGAGGGAGAGTCTTCACATTCATCCGGCCTGGGGAAGGTGTCTGGATTGTCACGAGGGTCACGGTTCCCGGTTCGCCGGGATGCTCAAGGGAGATGCCATTGCGGTGTGCGTACGGTGTCACAAGACCCAGGGCAAGTTTACCCACCCCATCGGTGAGAAAGTCAAGGATCCGCGCACCGGTCAGAGTTTGACCTGCGTGACCTGCCACGATCCCATGGGGACACCCTTCAAATACGAGCTGAGATTAAGCGGGGAGGCTTCCCTATGCCTAGAGTGTCACAAGGGTTACTGATCCTGCTGTGTCTTTTTTTCGCTTTCGGAAGGGCCCTCGCCTGGAAAAGGGTCCTTTCCATGGATGTGGGGCCGGACGGGACGCATCTTTACCATCCCATGAGTGCCACCTGGCAGAAGGGAAGGTTTTATGTGGTGGATACCGGAAATCGCCGGCTCATTTCTTACGACGCTCGGGGCAGGCCCCTCAAGGCCGTGAATCCCGGCGGGAAGCTCAAGTCCCCCCTGGACCTGGACTTCGGTCCGGAGGGGCGCCTGTGGGTGGTGGAGAGAAGCGAGAACGCCCTTCTGGAGATAGATCTGACCGCCCGGTCCATAAAGATTCATCGCCTGCACTATCGGGGTCGGGAGCTCTTTCCCGAGCGGTTGATCTGGTACCGGGGTGTTCTATATGTGCTGGATCGCGAGACGGGAGGCGTGGCCTTCGTGCGCAAAAAGGGTGAAGAGGTCACGGTGGAGAGGGTGTGGGTGCCCCGGGCGAAAAATTTTATAGGTTTTCTGGATTTCAAGGTCAAGAGCGACGGGATATGGGCCCTGGAGAAGACCTCACATCGGGTCTTTCATCTCGGCTGGGATGGCCGGGAGGAGGTCTGGCGGCCGGCCGCGGGTTTGGTGTATCCGGTTTCCATTGAGGTGGCCGGGGGGCGTCTCTATGTTCTGGATCGTTATCTGGGGAAGATTTTTGTCTTTACCTTGAAAAATCCTCCCAAATTATTATATTCTTTTTTAGAAAGGGGGTGGCGTCCGGGGCAGATTTACCTTCCGCGGGAGCTGGAGATTACACCCGAAGGGTTGCTGGTGGTTGACGAAGGAAATGGTCGGGTGGAGGTCTGGTCGGGAGGGTTTTAGTGATCCATACGAGAAGGTGCTGGGTGGTCTTGTTCCTGTTTTTCCTCGTTTTTGCTGGAGAGGCGGGGGCCAAGATCCGGCACGGGTTGTGTGTGGACTGTCACACCATGCACAACTCGCAGGGCGGTGTTACCGTGGCCAACGGCACGGTCTATGTGGGAGGCCCCATACCCGGTCTTCTTCGCACTGACTGTATCGGCTGCCACACCGGGGTGAACGACGGCAATAACACCACGCCTTATGTTTACAGCACGCAGCCCGACTACGGGACCAACGGTTTCGGAACCGACGGGAACACCCTGGCCGGAGGAAACTTTTTCTGGGTGACTCAAAACGACGACCGGGGGCACAATGTGGTGGGCATTGCGGTGCAGGACGCCACCCTGGGGACCACCCCTCCGGGAGGCACGGCCATGGCCCAGCAACTTCACTGTGCCGGGACCTACGGGTGCCACGGGGATCCGGGCATTGCCGACGACATAAAGTCCATTCTCGGGGCCCATCACGCCGACGACTCCACTATAGACGGCTCCACGGTGGGAAAGAGTTATCGGTTCCTGAAGGGGGTTCTGGGTTACGAGGATCCCCTGTGGGAATACCAGCCCACCCCTAGCAGACACAATCAGTACAAGGGGGTGGATAGGGCGAGTGAAACCGAGGTCGATACCACCACCATAAGTGCCCTCTGCGCTCGCTGCCACGGAGATTTTCACAGTGGAGCCGGCAACATCAGTAAGAACGGCTGGGGATCTCCCTGGCTCAGGCATCCCACCGATTACGACCTGGGGAATACGGCATCTAATTCCGAATATCGAAATTATCCGGGTGTCCTGGTAGGGCAGACCATAAACGGGGTGACTTACGCCAACCGCACCTATGCCCCGGAGGTGCCGCTGGGAAGCGTGAATGCAAGCGCCCCCAGGTCCACCGTTACCTTCAACGACGATGCCATCATCACCTGCATCACCTGCCATCGGGCCCACGGTTCGCCTTATCCTAAGGCTCTGCGGTGGGATTACTGGGGCTGGCCGGGGAACGGAAAACTCAACGGCTGCAATGCCTGTCACACCACCAAGGATTGAGGGGATGCGCAGGATAGTCTGGCTGATCTTGATCGGTCTGGCGCTGGTGGCGGGTAAGGGATGGGCGGGGCCGGCGCGGGTGGCGGTCTTCGTGAATCTCGAGAGGCTTCCCGGGTTTCGGGTGATTTTAAGGGTGGAGGGGGTCCATCTTCTGGGAAAGGGTCGGGAAGAGGTACTTCCCCTGGTGAGCCGGGAAATTGACACGGGGCTACCCTTCGGGCAGGGACTTCTGGCCTTCGGGGAGGTGCCGGCGGGAAAGTACCGGGGGCTTAAGTTGTGTCTCTCCGGGGTAAAGGTCCGGGGTCGGGAATGGAAGGGAGGATCGATAGAGAGGGTCTATCCGGTCTCCTTGGATCTTCGCAATGGGGAGACGACGAGTCTTTTTGTATCCTGGGATGTGGCGGGTTCTCTGGGAGGGAAGGCCTTCGTGCCCAGGTTTTCGGTGAGGAGACAGGAAAATCCCCTTCCCGGGGAGAATCTTTTCGTGGACACTCCGGACACGGACACGGTATGGGTGATCACCACGGACACCAACCGGGTGGTGTACAGCCTGGGGATATGTGAGGGCCCGCGAGGGATGGCGGTGGCTCCGGGAGGACAGCGGTTTTATGTGGTGTGTGAGGGGGAAAGGGCGGTGAAGGTGGTGGGGATGCGGTCCTTCCGGGTGGAGGATGTGATCCCGGTGCCGTTGCTGACCTCTCCCCGATATCTTGCTCTGGGGCCCGAGGGTCGGGCCCTTATCACCTCTCCCGACGACCGCATGCTGGCCCTGGTGGATCTGGAGCGGGGTGTGCTGGTGCGCTCTCAGCGTTTGAATTACCAGCCGGGGGAGGTGGTGTATCTTTCCGAGGGTCAGCGTTTTGCGGTGTCCTCTCCGGTGGAGGGAGTGGTTTATTTTTTTGACACGGATCTGAATCCCGCGGGGAGGCTTTCGGCGGGGTTTGCCCCCCGGGGGCTGGCTTCGGATCGGGAATATTTCTATGTAACCGATGAGGAAGGGGGGGTACATTTCTATCGGCTTCCGGGGCTTGAATCCGAGGGGCGGGTGGAGACCTGTTTCGGGCCGGAACGGGTGCTTTCGGTGGACGGAAGGGTGCTGGTGAGCTGTTCCGGTGGGGAACTGGCCGTGCTTCTCGAGGGGCATCTTACCGTTTCCCGCAGGCTGTCGGTGGGGCGGGGCGCTTTTTCCATGGTATATTACGCGCCGCGCCGGTGGGTTTATGTGGCTTTGCGGGAGGCCGGTGCGGTGGCAGTGGTGGATTTCAACCGGGAAAGGGTTGTCGGAAAGATAGAAGTAGGAGGGAGACCCTTTGAGCTGGTGGTTAATAGTTTTTAGTTTATGGATGGTGGTAGGGAGTTCCGTTTCTTTAAGAGCCGCTGAGTGCGTAAAGTGTCATCCGGTGGAGGTGAAGGTCTACACGCATCCCTCCTATCTTAGGGGAGATTGTGCGGTCTGTCATCTCAGGGTGCAGTTTCAGGCCCGGAGGGTGGAGGTTCCGGAGAATGAGGTGCGGTGGTGGCGAAAACTGGAGGTGGTCAGGGGAGAATACTATCTGCCCCTTCCGGGGAGGATGTCTCATCGTCCTCTGGTATTGAAGGCCCGGGAGATCGGCTGGCAGAAGGTCCTGGATCCGGATCTCGCGACTCCGATTAAGCCCGGGGAGGCGACCTTTTCCCTTAAGAGGGTTTATCCCTGTGATCGGGTGCAGGGGGTTACGGTGAGCGTAAAGATCTGCCTTGAGGCCGGGGTACCCTTTGAGGCTGAGGTGGATTGCGGAGGAGGCATTCGTGGGTTTACCACCGGTCTGGCCACCTTTCAGGCGGTGTGGGTGGACGGCCTGAGGCCTGGAAAGTTCAGGTGTGTGGTTCTGGCCCGCTCCATAGGAGGGCAGGAGGTTCGGGCGGAGGTGAGAGGGGATACCGGGAAGGTGGAAAGCGTGCGCTTTCCCCTGGCCTCGGAGGAGGAAAAGCCGGAGGCCGGGATCCGGGAGGTGATGGGCCGGAGGTACCTTTATGTGAAGACCCGGGGACGGGTGCGCTTTGAGGTGGGGTATCTTCCGGTGAGGGTGAAAAGACGCGTGCGGCGCGAACTTAAGGACGAGGCACATCGCGGGTTGCGTCCCCCGGTCGACACCGCCACTTACGCCTGTTATCGCTGTCACGGGAAACATTCCCTGGGGGCCTCTCATCCGGTGGATGTGGTGTATCGGCCGGGCGAGAAGGTGAAGCCCGATCCGGGGCTCCCGCTCTTTGGCGGGCGGGTGGAGTGTGCTTCGTGCCACGAGCCTCACACCTCGGCCAGACCCCACCTTTTACGCAAGCAGGGCAAGGATCTGTGTCTCTCGTGTCATCTGGCAAGATACTTTTAAGGTCGGGGAGGAGAGGACGGATATGGAACGGGAGAGAAGACGGCGTTTGAATCTGAGGATCAAGAGGGATCTCCAGGTCTGGATCCTCAAGCGTACGGTTTTTTCCATGGTGGCGGGGATGATCATCGGTTTTATTATTCTGTATTTTTTCAGCCATCGGGAGCTGGGGGAGACCTACTGGCAGGCCCACATCACCATCAAGCGGGTGAGTGATCTTCTGGTGCCGGTGATGGTGGCCGCCGGTCTGGCCGGTTTTCTGGGGAGTCTGGTGCTTCTGGTCTTCTTTCCCCAGAAGATTGCCGGGCCGATATATCGGCTGGAGAGGGATTTCTGCAATCACCTGAAGGAGGGGGATTTAACCTTCAGGTTTTCTTTGCGGAGGGACGATCCCTTTCAGACTCTGCCGCAGGCCATAAACGAGGCGGTAGGAACTCTTCGGGAACGGGTACGCGAGGTGGCCCGTCGGGCCGACGCGGCGAGGCGAGCCCTTGAGGAGGGGCGGTCTGAAGAGGCCCTCCGGGAATTGAGGGGGCTTGAGGAATTTATGAGGACGCATCTCAAATTCTGATGTGTTAGGGTGCCGGAGATGAGAATGGCGTTGCTGTGGGCCGGGGTCTTTATGGTGATACTGGGGATCTCTTTCGGGGAGAGTGTTTATGCCGGCCGGTATCTACGGTCCGCCCACGGGAATTCCACGGCGGGGGTTCTTCGCAACTGGCCCGCCGGGGGGCCGGCGGTAAGCACGGGCAACTGTTTTAACTGTCACGAGATGCACGCCAGCGTGGGAGGTAGCGAACCCCAGCCTCCCTCTCCCAATGGGGGGCCTTCTCCCTACACCCTCTTTTCCCCGGCTTTCATTTCTCAGACGCAGGGGTTCTGTCTCGACTGTCACGATGGATCCACCACCGTTTCCTCCCGCTCTATATGTAATTACAGTTACAGTTATCGGGCCGGGGGGTGGACCGCTGACTCCCTCAACAACATCAGGGACATGTTTGACACCAGCAGTGCCGTGATCCTTTCGGCCCACAATCTGTCCGATATTCTGGATTTCATTACCACCAATTCCACCTGGGGATTTACCCGGGATACCTCTCCGTGTGTGGCCTGTCATAATCCCCATTATGTTCAGGGGGACCCCTTCGATTCCTCCGGACCCAAGAGTTCCGGCTCACGGGGCTGGATGCTCACCCGCCCGAGCGCTCACGGAAGCTCCAATCCCCGGGATTTTCTCTGGGGTGACGATTCCGGTGAGAGGATGAAGGATTACGCGGGGGCCTATATTTATCAGGCCCCCTATCGTTACGGTTCCACCTCTCAGTACGAGCCCGACGGATCCACCACCACGGACGGGTCCAATCTCGCGGATATGGTGACCTTTTGCCTGGACTGTCACAGCAGCGACATGAGCAGATATGGCCTGAACAATACCCCCATTGACTGGAGCCTCAACGGCGATAAACACGGTCTTCGGCCCGCGGATAACGGCACCGATCTTCGTCCTCCCTACGACAATTCGAAGGGAGGAAGTTATGTCCTGGCCTGCACCGATTGCCATGAACCTCACGGCGCGCGCAACCTTTACCTCATCCGCCAGGAGGTGAACGGGGATGTATTAGGAACAAATATTCGATTTTGGTCGAGTAATCAGTGGGGTTATCTTTGCGCTCGGTGTCACAAGGATGATGCTGCGGCTTTTAACGGGACACAGTACTCTTGGAAATGGGTTCACCACTGTTCGGATGATGCCCCTTATACCGGTAGCGCCTGGGGAAAGGCCTGTACATCTTCCTCAAATGCTCCCCCTAAAATGTGTGGTCCGTGCCATGCAAATGGAGTGCGAAACTGCACCAACTGTCATGCTCACGGGAAGGACGATAGCTGGATATTGGATTACAATCCTTCTTATTACACGGGAAGGCGGTGTTTTTAGCGGAGGTTTGGTTAAAAAAAAACTTGACTTCCGGTTCAATAAAGGTTAAAATTTTTGTAGAAGGAGGAAAGGGGGGTAAGATGAGGATCCTTTTCCTGGTCGGTTTTCTTCTTCTGTGCTGGGTAGGTCAGGGTCTGGCCATTCAGGGGGTGTGTTCCAACTGTCACACCATGCACAACTCCCAGGGCGGGGTGGTGATGGTCTATAACGGCACCTCTCCCCAGCCCTACCTCCTGCGGGGAAGCTGCACGGGGTGTCATGCCCAGGGGAAATCCTCCAACATCGTAAACGGGGTGCCGCAGGTCTATCATTCGGCGTCCCAGGACCTGGCCGGCGGGAACTTCGCCTACATCACCGGACTCAAGACGGGCGGGGACGGCGGAAGCGGCGACGCCTACGGGCACAATGTGATGGATATACCGGGAATCAATCTGGATAGTGTTTTGGGTAGCGGTGAGCCACCCGGTTATTCAATACACCCTGTCACCCCCGTCTTCGCCAGTAAGGGGGTTTCCTGCGCGGGAGAGAGAGGGTGTCACGGGGTAAGATGGGTCAATCTTTCCCCCATGGAGGGGATCAAGGGGGCGCACCATTCCAACATCACCGGGTTGGTCAACGGGACGGGAATAGGGGGGAGCTACCGTTTCCTCATCGGGGTCAAGGGCTACGAGGTTTCCGACTGGCAGAACACCTCCCCCACGCACCACAACGAATACTACGCTCTCACCTCTCCCACCTACGAGCTGAGCTGCAGCAATACTTCCTGTCACCAGGGGCCCAACATCAACGGCTACAGCGGGTATCCCGTTCCTCCGGATGGGACGATAAGCCAGTTCTGCGGGACCTGTCATCCCCTTTTCCACAGCGCCACCGCTACCTCCTCCAACGCCACCAGTCCCTCCTCCCCCTGGTTGCGGCATCCCACGGATTATGCCCTCCCCACCACCGGGGAGTACGCGCAGTACAACAACGGCACGCTCACTTACAGCGTCCTGGCCCCGGTGGCCCGGACGAGCTGGCCCATAAGCGGCATCTCCTCCACGGTTACGCCCGGAAGTGATGCGGTGATGTGTCTTTCCTGTCACTACGCCCACGCGGGGCCCTATCCCGACATGCTGCGGTGGGACTATCGCACCTGCGTGGCCGGAGGGGGTTCCAACTCCACGGCCTGTGGGTGCTTCGTGTGTCACACCAGCAAGGATTAGTTCCCTACCGGTTCTGGCGAATGCGGACGGGGTAGGGGGGTATCCTTTCCGGGGTGAGGAGATCCTTGAGGAGCGCTATTTTTTGCGGGATGCCCCGTGTCCTCTGCACCTGTCCGAAATAGTAAAGCCCGAAAGGGAAGTTCTGGAGGTACCAGAATAACCACAGGATAAAGCGTTTCTCCCGCCATTCCCCGGGCAAAAACCCTAGGTTTCTAGCCAGAATCTCCACCGGCTCGAGGGGGTCCGGGGGCTCGGGTGGGGGCTCTCCCTTGAGAAGGGCCCGAACATCCCGGAAGATCCAGGGGCGGAGGAGGGACGCCCGGCCGATCATAACGCCGTCGCAGCCCGTGGTCTCGAGCATCCGGATCGCGTCGTCGGGTGAAAGGATCTCTCCGTTTCCGACAACTCTGGCTCCGGTTTCGCGTTTGAGGGTAGCGATCTCCTCCCACCGCGGAGGCCGTTTGAGGCCCTCCTCCGGGGCGCGGGGGTGAAGGACAAGCGTGTCAACGCCCTCGGCGAGCAGACCCTCCGCAAGGGTGAGAAGCCGCCTGAGGTCGTGTCCCGGGGCGGAGCGCAGCTTGGCCGAAAGGGGTTTGCGCGTGGCCCGGCGGACCGCCGCGGCTATCTTCCGGGCCAGTTCCGGCTCCTCCATCAGGGCCGCCCCCCAGCCCTGCCTGCGGGCTCGCCCCCGGGTGCACCCGAGGTTGAGGTCGTAACCCGCGAAGTCGAACCGCTCCTCGAGCCGCCTTACGGCCTCCTCGAAAAGCTCCGGCTCCCGCCCCGCAAGCTGCGCGATCAGGGGACGATCGGTTTCGGTATGCCGGAGGTAGGGATCGCGTTCCGGGGGCTGGAAGACCACCGCCCGCACGCTCACCATCTCGGTGTAAAAGAGGTCCGGCGGACCGTAGGCGGCTACCAGCCGCCGGAAGGCCACATGCGTGAGCCCGTCCATGGGGGCCAGGAGGAGCATGTTAGGTCAGTAATTCAAAAAGTTCGAGCCGAGCGGCCCGTTTGTCGAAAGTGACTACCTTTTGACATCCTGCCCATTTCGCGGAGCAGGCGATAAGGATATCGGCCAGATCTACTTTTCGGCATCCTTAAAAAGATTTAATACTTTCTGGGCCTGGGCTTCGTCGTCCTTTGTTACGAACCTGATTAGAATATTCGTATCCAGGGCTTTCATTTCCAGCGCCTTTTGATTTCCTCTTTGAGGTGAGCATCCATTTCCTCAACAGTATAACCTTTACCTTCCCGGGAAAGCTTTCCGAAAACCTCTTCAACCCTTTTCGAAAGCGGTCTCAGTACGGCTTTTCCGTCTTCAATGGTGATCTCTACCTTGTCGCCTATTCTCAACTTTAAAGCCTCCCTTACAGGCTTAGGGAGGGTAATCTGGCCTTTACTCGTCACGGTAGCCAAAGGCATAACTTGTTCCTTACCGGGATTTCTTACTTAAGGGTAAACCACAAGGCGTTTAGGTCAAGATACTCTTTATCCCTTCCTCCCCCGCCACCACTTGAGGAGCCTCTCCCGAATGGTGGCCTCAAAGCCGCGGTCGGTGGGGCGATAGTAGCGGCGGTCCCTTAGTTCGTCCGGAAGGTATTGCTGTTCGACGAAGCCGCTGGGGTAATCGTGGGCGTACCTGTAGCCCTTGCCGTAGCCCAGGGCCCGCATGAGGGCGGTTACGGGGTTGCGCAGGTGCATGGGCACCGGGAGAGCCCCGTGGCGGCGGACATCCTCCCGGGCCGCGGCGAGCCCCCGATAGACGGCGTTGCTCTTGGGGGCGCAGGCCACATAGACCGCCGCCTGGGCCAGGGCCAGCTCCCCCTCCGGACTTCCCAGAAACTCGTAGGCCTCCTTCGCGGCCACCGCCACCAAAAGCGCCATGGGGTCGGCGTTTCCCACATCCTCCGAGGCGGCGGCCAGTATCCGCCGCAGTATTACCCGGGGATCCTCCCCGGCCTCGAGCAGACGCACCATCCAGTAGAGGGCCGCGTCCGGGTCGCTTCCCCGCAAACTCTTGTGAAAGGCCGAGAGCAGGTTGTAGTGTTCCTCGCCGCTCCGGTCGTGTCGCAGGGGCTTTTCGCCGGCGAGGCGCGCAAGGTCCTCCTTCCGAATACGCCGGATCCCGTCCTCCTCCGGGGCGGTGCTTTCCACCAGGGTCTCAAGATAATTCAGGGCCACCCGGGCGTCCCCCTCCGCGGCCTCCGCCAGAAGCTCCAGTACCCCCGGCTCGACCTCTACCTTCTCCCGGCCGTAGCCCCTTTCGGGGTCCCGCAGGGCCCTCTCAAGGAGCACGCGTATGTCCTCGGGACTCAAGGGGTTCAGAACCACCACCCGGCAGCGGGAAAGAAGGGGGGCGATCACCGAAAAGGAGGGGTTCTCGGTGGTGGCCCCGATGAGGGTCACCGTGCCGTCTTCCACATAGGGAAGGAGGAAGTCCTGCTGGGCCTTGTTGAAGCGGTGGATCTCGTCGATGAAGAGCACGGTTTTGCGGCCGAGGGATGCCCTCCTCCGGGCCTCCTCCACCACCTTCCGCAGGTCCTTTACCCCGGAATCCACGGCCGAAAGGGTGGCGAGATGGGCCCCTGCCTCTTTTGCCAGAAGCTTTGCCAGGGTGGTCTTCCCGCAGCCCGGTGGCCCCCAGAGAATGAGGGAGGGAAGTTTTCCGTGGGAGATGATGCGGGTCAGGA
This sequence comes from Thermosulfurimonas sp. F29, assembly GCF_019688735.1. Lineage (NCBI taxonomy): Bacteria > Pseudomonadati > Thermodesulfobacteriota > Thermodesulfobacteria > Thermodesulfobacteriales > Thermodesulfobacteriaceae > Thermosulfurimonas > Thermosulfurimonas sp. F29. Next base: position 80,349 of record NZ_JAIFYA010000001.1, on the reverse strand, counting down.
GTCGGCCCTTGCCGAGGAGGTGGGGCTGCCCCAGGAATTCGGAAAAACTCCGGGGCCTTAGCCTTTCGGCAAGGGGCGGCCTCGGGGCAAAGAGGCTACTTTTTCCGTCGGCGGCCTCGGGCGGCACCGGGATCTCCGGCGGTGAACATTCTAGTGAAACAAAAGGTGCAGAGACCGATCACTATGTTCCAGGAGATCAGCATAAAAAGGAGGGCGCTACCGTCCATGACGATTCTCCTTTCGGGAGAGATGGACCAGCAGTACAAAGCCCAGAAAGATGGCCGCGAGCACCCCCCGGGTCACCCACACCACCGGTGAGGTTCCCCGGAGGTAATCTGGAAGCTCTCTGAAGAGCCACCAACCGGTGATGATGGAGAGGAAAAAGGGCGTGACATACCGCATGATGAAGAAAAATACCCTGGGAAGCTTGATGAGACCGCCCCGGTTGATTTCCCGCCAGGCTGCCGAGGGCTCGAAGGCCCAGAAGAAGACCAGGACTTCGCACAGGGCGAAGACCACCACGAAGAAGGTACCGGCCCAGAAATCCATCTCGTCGAGGGCCTTGGGGAGCAGGATGGGAAGGTGAGCCAGGGCGAGGAGGAGAAGCACGGTGGCGGTGACCGCCCGGGTGCGCGACCAGCGGAATTCGTCCTCCAGGAAGGCGATCACCGGCTGGGTGATGGCCACCGAGGAGGTGATGCCCGCGAAGAAGAGCAGGATGAACCAGAAGAAGCCCAGGAGGGAGCCGGCGGGAAGATTGGCGAAGATGGCCGGAAGGCTCACGAAGGCCAGATTGAAGGCCCCGCTTGCGGCAATGGTTTGAGCCGCGGCCACCCCGAAGAAGGCCGCCGCCGCGGGAATGGCTATGGAACCTCCCAGGATGATCTCCGCAAATTCGTTAAGGGAGGAGGCCGTGAGCGCCGAAAGGGTGAGATCGTCGTTGCGCTTGAGATAGGAGGCGTAGGTAATGATGGCCCCGAAGCCCAGACTCAGGGTGAAAAAGACCTGTCCGGCCGCGGCCAGCCACACCCTGGGGTTGGCCAGCTGGTGCCACTTGGGCTCCCAGAGGAAGTTGAGCCCCTCCACCGCGCTTCCGTGAGGGGTCTTGAGGGTGATCACCCGCATCATGAGCACGATGGCCAGCCCGAAAAGAACGGGCATGGCCACCTTGGCGAAACGTTCGATCCCGCCGGAGATACCCTTCACCAGGATGAGGTAGTTGAGGAGCATGGTAAGGAGGAAGAAAAGGTAGGCCGCAAGGGAGGGATGGTAGAGCCCTCCCCCCCGCATCCCGGTGTAGCGGGCCAGAAACTCCCTGAAGGGGCGAAGGTATTCCTCCGAGGAGGCCGCTCCGGACGCCGCCACCTGGGGAAGTTTTCCCGCAAGGGCGAAGAAGGCGTAGCCCAGGGTCCAGGACTCGATGTAGACATAGTAGCAGGCCACCACGAAGGGCACGAAGAGCCCCAGCACCCCCACATAGCGGGAGAGGGGATTTTTCCAGAGGAGCCCGAAGATGGCCGGGGTGGTGCCGTGTCCGCGCACCCCTCCGTAGCGCCCGATCCCCCACTCCACCCACATGAGGGGGATGGCGATGAGGAGCAACGAGATCATGTAGGGGATCATGAAGACCCCGCCCCCGTTCTGGGCGGCCTGCGTGGGGAAGCGCAGGAAGTTGCCCAGCCCCACCGCGTTTCCCGCCATGGCCAGAATGAGCCCGATCCGCGACCCCCAGTGTTCCCTCTTTTCCATTGTCCGGCTCCTCGCGTGTAGGGAGGTTTCCATTTTTTATATAAAAGAGGTATAATTTTGGCAAGCTATCCTCTCGGCCACCGATCTGGTGCGGGCGGAAAGCCCTTAGCCCGCTTGACAAGGGCGGGAAGGCCCGGTATATATGAGGTCGCCTCTTGCGGGACGGGGTCCCGAAGGGGTTTTTTTAAGACTTTTATTCGGGGAAGGAAGATGCCGACCTTTAACCAGCTGGTAAGATACGGGCGGAAGAAGAGAAAGTCGAAGTCCAAGTCGCCGGCCCTGGAGGGTTGTCCGCAGAAGCGGGGGGTGTGCGTAAGGGTGTACACCACCACCCCGAAGAAGCCCAACTCTGCGCTCCGGAAGGTGGCGCGGGTGCGCCTTACCAACGGGATCGAGGTGACGGCCTACATTCCCGGTATCGGGCACAACCTGCAGGAGCACTCGGTGGTTCTGGTGCGCGGGGGTCGTGTTAAGGACCTTCCCGGGGTGCGTTACAAGATCATTCGGGGCGCGCTTGACGCTGCGGGCGTGCAGGATCGTCGCAAGTCCCGCTCCAAGTACGGAGCTCCCAGACCGAAGTAAAGGAGAGTTGAGCTATGCCGCGCAGGGGTCCGGTTCCGAAGCGAGAAGTTTTGCCTGATCCGAAGTATGGAAGTGTGCTGGTGGCCAAGTTCATCAACTGTCTCATGCGGGACGGGAAGAAGAGCGTGGCTCGGCGCATCTTTTACGGGGCCATGGAGCTTCTGGAGAAGAAGTCCGGGGGGGAGGATCCCCTCAAGATATTCGAGAAGGCGGTGGAGAACTGCAAGCCCCTTCTCGAGACCCGCTCGAGGCGGGTGGGAGGGGCTACCTATCAGGTGCCCATGGAGGTGAGGCCGGAGCGGCAGCAATCTCTGGCCATTCGGTGGCTAATTCAGGCGGCCCGGGAGCGCTCGGAGAAGACCATGGTGGAGCGTCTGGCCAACGAGCTGTGGGATGCCTATCACGAGCGGGGAGCGGCCATAAAGAAGAAGGAAGATACCCACCGGATGGCCGAGTCCAATAGGGCCTTTGCCCATTACCGCTGGTAGGCGGCCGGTCCTGAGGGTAATTTAGAAGCCCCCGGCGAGATCCGAGGCGGGGGCGTTTATTTTGATGTTTGAAATTAAGGAGGCGAGAGAGGGACCATGGATGCGGAATCCCTGAAAAAACTGAAGCTCACGCGCAACATCGGTTTCGTGGCCCACATCGACGCGGGGAAGACCACCACCACCGAGCGCGTCCTTTACTATACCGGGCGGACGCACAAGATCGGCGAGGTCCACGAGGGCACGGCCACCATGGACTTCCTGCCGCAGGAGCAGGAGCGGGGGATCACCATTACCTCGGCGGCCACGACCTGTTTCTGGAAGGGGCACAAGATCAACATCATCGACACTCCCGGCCATGTGGACTTCACCATCGAGGTGGAGCGGAGCCTGCGGGTGCTCGACGGGGCGGTGGTTATTTTCTGTGCCGTGGGCGGGGTGGAGCCTCAGTCCGAGACCGTCTGGCGTCAGGCCAACAAGTACAAGGTCCCCCGCATCGCCTTCGTAAACAAGATGGACCGCCTGGGGGCTAACTTCGAGCGGGTGGTGGAGGAGATCAGGACCCGTCTCGGGGCCACTCCTCTTCCCCTTCAGATCCCCATCGGGGCCGAGGACAGCTTCGTGGGGGTGGTGGATCTCGTCGGCATGAAGGCCATCGTCTGGGAGGAGGAGACCCTGGGGGCCAAGTATCACTTCGAGGAGATCCCCGCGGACCTCAGAGACAAGGCCGAGGAATACCGGACCAATCTTCTGGAGACCCTGGCGGACATCAACGACGAGATCATGGAGAAGTACCTCGAGGGGGAGGAGATCTCCGAGGAGGAGATCAAGAAGGCCGTGCGCGAGGGGACGCTGGCCTTTAAGATAGTTCCGGTGCTCTGCGGTTCGGCCTTCAAGAACAAGGGGGTGCAGCCCCTGCTCGATGCCATCGTGGACTACCTGCCCTCGCCGCTCGACATCCCGCCGGTGAAGGGTTTCAATCCGGACACCGGTGAGGTGGAGGAGCGGATTACCGATCCCGAGGGTCCGCTTGCGGCCCTGGCCTTCAAGATCATGACCGATCCCTATGTGGGAACCCTTACCTTTCTCAGGATCTATTCCGGGAAGCTCGAGTCCGGGGTTACCGTTTACAATTCCACCAAGCGCAAGAGGGAGCGGATCGGGCGTCTGGTGCGCATGCACGCCAAGCATCGGGAGGAGATCACCAGCGCCGAGGCCGGGGACATCGTGGCGGCGCTGGGGTTGCGGGTCACCACCACCGGAGACACCCTGTGCGACGAGACCAAGCCCATAGAGCTAGAGAAACTCGAGATCCCTGATCCGGTTATCTCGGTGGCGGTGGAGCCCAAGACCAAGGCCGATCAGGAAAAACTGGCCAACGCCCTCCAGAAGATCGCTCTCGAGGATCCCTCCTTCCGGGTCCAGACCGATCAGGAGACCGGGCAGACCCTCATCTGGGGGATGGGCGAGCTGCATCTTGAGATCATCGTGGATCGGCTGGTGCGGGAGTTCAAGGTGGGGGTGAATGTGGGTCGCCCGGAGGTGGCCTACAAGGAGACCATTACCACCTCCGCCGAGGCCGAGGGTAAGTACATCAAGCAGACCGGTGGTCGCGGGCAGTACGGACATGTGAAGCTGGTGCTTGAGCCCAATCCCGGGAAGGGTTTTGAGTTCGTCTCCGAGATCGTGGGGGGAGCCATTCCCAAGGAGTTTATTCCGGCGGTGGAAAAGGGCGTGCGCGAGGCCATGGAGCAGGGGGTGCTGGCCGGCTACCCGGTGGTGGATGTGCGGGTGCGGCTGGTGGACGGAAGCTATCACGAGGTGGACTCTTCGGAGCTGGCCTTCGCCATTGCGGGCTCCCTGGGTTTCAAGGAGGCCGCGAGAAAGGCCAATCCGGTTCTCCTTGAACCCATCATGAAGCTCGAGGTGGTGACCCCGGAGGAATACCTGGGGGATGTGCTGGGGGACATTTCCTCCCGGCGCGGAAAGGTGGAGGGTATGGATGCGCGGGGGAATGTAAAGGTGATCCGGGCCTTCGTCCCCCTTGCGGAAATGTTCGGATATGCTACACAATTGCGGTCGCTGACGCAGGGGCGAGCCAACTTTACCATGCAGTTTTCGCACTACGAGAAGGTGCCGGCCCATCTGGCCGAGGACATCATAAAGAAAGCCAAAGGGGTGTAGGGGAGGTAAGAGATGTCGAAGCCAAAGTTTGAGCGGAAGAAGCCGCACTTGAATGTGGGGACGATAGGGCACATTGACCACGGGAAGTCGACGCTTACGAGTGCGATCACGAGGGTGTTGTCGACGAAGGGGTTGGCGGAGTATGTGCCGTTTGAGAACATAGACAAGGCGCCGGAGGAGAGGCAGAGGGGGATAACGATTCAGCTGGCGCATGTGGAGTACGAGACGGAGAAGAGGCACTATGCGCATGTGGACTGTCCTGGTCATGCGGACTACATCAAGAACATGATTACGGGAGCGGCGCAGATGGACGGGTCGATCTTGGTGGTGGCGGCGACGGACGGGCCGATGCCGCAGACGCGGGAGCACATACTGCTGGCGCGTCAGGTGAATGTGCCGGCGATAGTGGTGTTTATGAACAAGGTGGACATGGTGGATGACGAGGAGTTGTTGGACCTGGTGGAGTTAGAGGTGAGGGAGTTGTTGTCGAAGTATGGATATGATGGGGACAATGCGCCGGTGGTGAGGGGGAGTGCGCTTAAGGCGCTTGAGTGTGGGTGTGGCAAGGAGGATTGTCAGTGGTGTGGTCCGATATGGGAGTTGATGAGGGCGGTGGACGAGTACATACCGGAGCCGGTGAGGGAGGTGGACAAGCCGTTTTTGATGCCGATAGAGGATGTATTTTCGATAAGTGGTCGAGGGACGGTGGTTACGGGGAAGGTGGAGAGGGGTGTATTGAAGCCTGGGGATGAGGTGGAGATAGTGGGTTTGAGGCCGACGGTGAAGACGGTGGCGACGAGTGTGGAGATGTTCAGGAAGATACTGGACGAGGCGTTGCCCGGGGATAATATAGGTGTGCTTTTGAGGGGGGTGGGCAAGGACGAGGTGGAGCGTGGGCAGGTATTGGCGCAGCCTGGGACGATCACGCCGCACACGAAGTTTAAGGCGGAGGTATATGTATTGAAGAAGGAGGAGGGAGGACGGCACACGCCGTTTTTCAACGGTTATCGTCCGCAGTTTTATTTTCGGACGACGGATGTGACGGGAGTGGTGAAGCTACCTGAGGGGGTGGAGATGGTGATGCCTGGGGACAATGTGGAGCTGGAGGTGGAGTTGATCAAGCCGGTGGCGATGGAGGAGGGATTGAGGTTTGCGATACGGGAGGGTGGCCGCACGGTGGGAGCCGGGGTGGTCACCAAGATTCTGGAATAACCAGGGGTGGGCGAGGAAGGCCATGGTACCAGCGCAGAAGATACGGATAAAATTGAAGGCTTACGACCACAAGGTGCTTGATCGGTCGGTGGCGGAGATCGTGCGCACGGCGCGGGACACGGGAGCACGGGTGGTGGGGCCTATCCCGCTTCCCACCAAGATCAGCCGGTGGACGGTTCTGCGTTCGCCGCACATCGACAAGAATTCCCGGGAGCAGTTCGAGATCCGGACGCACAAGAGGTTGCTGGACATTCTCGAGCCCACCCAGCAGACCATAGATGCGTTGATGCAGCTGGAGCTTCCGGCCGGAGTGGAAGTGGAGATCAAGCTATAAGGAGTCGGGGCCATGATGGTGGAAGGTCTGATCGGAAGGAAACTCGGCATGACCCGGATCTTCAACGAGGCCGGGGAGGTGGTGCCGGTAACGGTGCTGGAGGTTGGGCCCTGCACCGTGGTTCAGGTGAAGACGGTGGAGACCGACGGTTACAACGCGGTGCAGCTGGGGTTCATGCCCAGGAAGCTCACCAAGTTCAACAAGCCGATGCGGGGGCACTTCCTTCGGGCCGGTCTCGATCACGGTTTTTACATTCTGCGGGAGTTTCGGGTGGAGGATCCCTCGCAGTTTAAGCCCGGTCAGGTTCTGACCCTTGAGAGCCTTGGGGTGGAGAAGGGCCTGCGGGTGGATGTCACGGGAAAGAGCAAGGGTCGGGGGTTTACCGGGGCCATCAAGCGCTGGGGGTTCAGTCGGCAGCCCATGAGTCACGGAGCCAAGCAGGTCCATCGGAAACCGGGGTCCAGCGGCCCCAGCACTTTTCCGGGCCGGGTTATCAAGGGCAAGAAGATGCCCGGTCATTACGGAAACGAGACCGTGACGGTGAAGAACCTCCTGGTGGCGGAGGTGATCCCGGAGAAGAATCTCCTTCTGGTGAAGGGGGCGGTGCCCGGCTGGCCCAACGGCTGGGTGATGGTGTACTTCAAGTAGGAGGATGGCAGGCCATGCCTAAGGTGGATGTGTATAACAGCCAGAAGGAAAAGGTGGGTGAGGTGGAACTTCCCGAGGACATTTACGCCGTGCCGGTGAAGGTGGGGTTGTTGCACGAGGTGGTGCGCTGGCAGCGGGCGCGTTGGCGGGCGGGCACGGCCTGCACCAAGACCCGGGGTGAGGTGCGCGGAGGAGGACGCAAGCCCTGGCCTCAGAAGCACACCGGTCGGGCCAGGCAGGGCTCCATCCGCGCTCCGCACTGGGTGGGTGGCGGCGTGGTTTTCGGGCCGAAACCCCGGAGCTACGAGTTCAAGCTCAACAAGAAGGTGCGTCGTCTGGCCCTGAAGATGGCCCTTTCCAACCGGGTGGCGGTGGGGCATGTGTATGTGGTCACGGATTTCGGTCTGGGGGACAGGCCCAAAACCAAGCAGTTTCTGGAGTTTCTGAATCGTTTCGGCACGCAGAACGCCCTGGTGGTGGTTCCGGAGCGGGATCTGGTGGCGGAGTACAGCGCCAGGAATCTTCCCAAGGTGAAGGTGCTCGCCGTGGAGGGGCTTAATGTTTACGACATTCTGGACCACGAGTATTTGATCCTGAAACAGGACGCGCTTCCCAAAATAGAAGAAAGGTTAAGGAGAACCCGATGAGCGTGGCCAAGGATCCGAGGGAGATCATTTTGGCTCCGGTGATCACGGAGAAGTCCATGTGGCTGAAGGAGAAGTACAACCAGGTGACCTTCTGGGTGCATCCGGAGGCCAACAAGATCGAGATCCGGAAGGCGGTGGAGGATCTCTTCAAGGTGAAGGTGGAGAAGGTGCGGACCATTCGGGTGAAGGGGAAGCCCAAGGGGCGCTGGCCGCGGGAGGGGCGGCGGTCCCTCCGCAAGAAGGCCATCGTGAAGCTGGCCCCGGGGCAGAGTATAGAATTTTTTGAGACGGTGTGAGGTGAGCCATGCCCATTAAGACCTGCAAGCCCACTTCGCCGGGTCGCCGGTTTCAGACCTATCTGGTGAATCCGGAGCTTTCCGATAAGGAGCCGGAGAAGTCGCTCCTGGAACCTTTAAAGAAGACCGGCGGGCGGAACTGTTACGGGCGGATCACGGTCCGTCACCGCGGTGGCGGGCACAAGCGGATGTACCGGATCATCGACTTCAAGCGGGACAAGGACGGGGTGCCGGCCCGGGTGGTGGCCCTGGAGTACGATCCCAATCGGTCGGCCAACATCGCGCTTCTCCAGTACGCCGACGGGGAGAAGCGTTACATTCTGGCTCCCGAGGGGCTCAAGGTGGGCGATGTGGTCATGAGCGGGGAGCAGGTGGAGGTCAAGGTGGGGAACTGCATGCCGCTCAAGAACATTCCCGTGGGCACGGTGGTGCACAATGTGGAGCTGCGTCCCGGCAAGGGCGGGCAGCTGGCCCGGGCGGCCGGGGCCTTCGCCCAGGTGCTGGGCAAGGAGGGCAACTATGTGCACCTCAGGCTCCCCTCGGGAGAGATCCGGATGGTGCACGAGCGCTGCCGGGCCACCATCGGTCAGGTGGGCAATCTCGACTGGGAGAATGTGACCCTGGGCAAGGCCGGACGGAAGAGGTGGCTCGGGCGGCGTCCACGGGTGAGGGGTGTGGCCATGAACCCGGTGGATCACCCCATGGGTGGTGGAGAGGGGCGCACCCACGGTGGGCGTCATCCCTGTTCTCCCTGGGGGCAGCTGGCCAAGGGGCTCAAGACCCGGGGCAAGAAGCCCTCGGACAAGTTCATAATTCGTCGTCGGAAAGGTTAGGGGGAGTGAGGTATGCCTAGATCCAAGAAGAAGGGTCCCTTTGTGGACGAGCACCTCATGAAGAAGGTGCTCAAGGCCAAGGAGACCGGGGACAAGAAGGTCATCAAGACCTGGAGTCGGCGTTCCACCATCGTTCCGGAGATGGTGGGGCTTACCTTTGCGGTGCACAACGGGCACAAGTTCATTCCGGTCTATGTGACCGAGAACATGGTGGGGCACAAGCTCGGGGAGTTCGCCCCCACGCGCACCTTTCGGGGGCACGCCGGCGACAAGGGCAAGGTGAAGGGTAAAAAGTAGAGAGGGGTTTGAGCCATGGAGGCCAGAGCGACCGCGAGGTATGTGAGGATATCGCCCTACAAGGCGCGGCCGGTTATCGATCTTATTCGCGGAAAGAGCGTGCAGGAGGCGCTCCAGATTCTGGAATTCACGCCGAAGAAGGCCGCGAGGTTGATCAAGAAGGTGCTGGAGAGCGCCATTGCCAACGCCGAGCACAACTACAACATGGATCCGGATCGGCTTTATGTGAAGCGGGCTTATGTGGACGAGGGGCCCCGGTGGAAGCGGATCTGGCCGCGGGCCTGGGGAAGGGCCAGCAGGATTCTGAAGAGGACCAGCCACATCACCGTGGTGGTAGAGGAAAAGACTTAAAGGAGGGAGGGCCTTGGGTCAGAAGGTAAACCCCATAGGGCTGAGGATTGGTATTACCCGGACCTGGGATTCCAGGTGGTTCGCCAAGGGAAAGGAATTTGCGGAGGCGGTCAAGGAGGATTACGAGATCCGCAGGCACATCAAGGGGAAGCTGAAGCACGCCGGGATCTCCCGCATCGAGATCGAGCGGGCGGCGAACCGGGTGCGAATCGTCATCCACTCGGCCCGTCCGGGGATCGTGATCGGGAAGAAGGGGGCCGAGATCGAGAAGCTGAAGCAGGAGCTCTCCCGCATTACCGGGGGCAAGGACATCGTGATCGACATAGTGGAGGTGCGGCGGCCCGAGCTAGAGGCCCAGCTGGTGGCGGAGAACATAGCGGTGCAGCTTGAGCGGCGGGTGAGTTTCCGGCGGGCCATGAAGCGGGCGGTGGCCCTGGCCCTGCGTTTCGGGGCCCAGGGGATTCGGGTGCAGTGCAAGGGGAGGCTCGGCGGGGCCGAAATCGCCCGCAAGGAGTGGTATCGGGAGGGGCGGGTGCCCCTTCACACCCTGCGGGCGGACATTGACTACGGTTTCGCCGAGGCGCTGACCAAATACGGGGTGATCGGGGTAAAGGTCTGGATATTCAAGGGCGAGGTCCTGCCCGAGAAGGGAGGGCTGGGCGAGGCCCTTACCATTTAAGAGGGGTTTGAGCCATGCTTTTGCAGCCGAGAAAGGTCAAGTACCGGAAGAGGCAGAAGGGACGGGTTCGGGGCAAGGCCACCCGGGGCTGTGCCGTGGAGTTCGGGGAGTTCGGACTCAAGGCCCTGGAGGGTGGCTGGCTCACGGCCCAGCAGATCGAGGCCGGTCGTGTGGCCATCGTGCGCTGTGCGCGCAAGGGGGCCAAGGTGTGGATTCGGGTCTTTCCGGACAAGCCCATCACCAAGAAGCCGGCCGAGACCCGGATGGGTAAGGGAAAGGGTTCGGTGGAAGGCTGGGTGGCGGTGATCAAGCCCGGGAAGATCATCTATGAAATCGAGGGAGTGCCGGAGGAGGTGGCGCGTGAGGCCCTGAGGCTTGCGGCGGACAAGTTGCCCTTCAAGTGCAAAATCGTTTCCCGGGAGGACCGGCTATGAAGGCCAGCGAGCTGAGGGAGCTTTCCATTCCGGAGCTTAAGGAGAAGCTGCGGGAGCTGCGGGAGGAGCTTTTCAACCTGCGGTTTCAGAAGACCATTCACCAGCTGGAAAATCCCATGCGGATAAGGCAGGTGAAGAGGGACATTGCGCGGATTCTTACGGTCATCCGGGAAAAGGAACTAAATATTCGCTAAAGGGATCGGGCCATGGGAAGAAGGAAAGAGTACATCGGCACGGTGGTAAGCAATAAGATGGACAAGACCGTGGTGGTCGTGGTGGAGCGGCTGGTGCAGCACCCTCTTTACAAGAAGTACATCAAGCGGCGCAAGAAGTTCATGGCGCACGACGAACGCAACGAGTGCGAGATCGGGGACCGGGTTCTCATCGAGGAGACCCGGCCGCTTTCCCGGCACAAGCGCTGGCGGGTGAAGAAGATCCTGGAGCGGGCACCGAAGCTCGAGGCCTCCGAGGCCGAATCTCCGGGGGAGGGTAGCTAGCCATGATTCAGCAGGAGACCATGCTTAATGTGGCGGACAATTCCGGGGCCAAGCGGATCATGTGCATCCGGGTGCTGGGAGGCAGCGGGCGGCGTTATGCCCGGATAGGGGATGTGATCGTGGCCTCGGTCAAGGAGGCCCTTCCCAACTCCAAGGTGAAGGAAGGGGATGTGGTGCGGGCGGTGGTGGTGCGCACGAGGAAGGAGCAGCCCCGTCCCGACGGCACGACCATCCGGTTTGAGGAGAACGCGGCGGTGCTGATCAACCAGTACGGCGAGCCCATCGGGACGCGTATTTTCGGTCCGGTGGGAAGGGAGCTCCGGGCCAAGCGTTTCATGAAGATAATATCTCTGGCACCGGAAGTTCTTTAGGGGAGAGGGAACCATGCTTTTTAAGAGGGCCAAGAGGAAATTGCCGAAGCCGCACGAGGCCAAGTGTCACATTCGCAAGGGCGACAAGGTGGTGGTGATCGCCGGGAAGGACAGGGGGAAGATCGGGAAGGTGTTGCAGGTATTCCCGCGGCGCCAGAGGGCCATCGTGGAGGGAGTGAATATCGTCAAGCGGCACATGAAACCCACCCCTTACAGTGAGGGAGGGATAGTGGAGAAACCCGCACCTATTCATGTATCCAACCTGATGCTCTTTTGCCCCAAGTGTAACCGGGGCGTGCGGATCGGGCGCAAGTTCCTCGAGGACGGAACCAAGGTGCGGGTCTGCAAGAAGTGCGGCGAGATCATAGAGGCTGAGGAGTAGGGTCATGGCCTGGCTCAAGGAATATTATCAGGAGACGGTGGTGCCCAAGCTCAGGGAAAGGTTTGGATACCGGAACCCTTTTGAGGTTCCGCGGCTGGAGAAGATCTGCGTGAACATGGGGTTGGGGGCGGCGGTGCAGGAGCCGAAGCTCATCGACGAGGCCCTGCGGGAGCTGGCCATTATCACCGGTCAGAAACCCAAGGTGTGTCGGGCCCGCAAGTCCATAGCCGCCTTCAAGCTCCGGGCGGGAATGCCCATAGGGGTGATGGTGACCCTGCGGAAGAACCGGATGTACGACTTTCTGGCCCGGCTCATCCATGTGGCTCTTCCCCGGGTGCGGGACTTTCGGGGGCTTCCGCGGCGGGGGTTCGACGGGCGCGGGAATTACACGCTGGGACTCGACGATCACACCATCTTTCCGGAGCTTGATCCCAACGAGGTGGGCCGGGTCAAGGGGATGAACATAACCATAGTGACCTCTGCGGAGACCGACGAGGAGGCCTATGAACTTCTGAAACTTCTGGGGTTGCCCTTTAGGAGGTAGAGATGCCGCGCAAAGCCCAGCTTTTCAAAAAGCCCAAGTTTAAGGTCCGGCACCGGAATCGCTGTTCCATCTGCGGTAGGCCCAGGGGATACATTCGGCGGTTCGGTCTTTGCCGGATCTGTTTCCGGAGACTGGCCTCGGAGGGGAAGATCCCCGGGGTGAGAAAAGCCAGCTGGTAAGGGGTGAGGAGCCATGATGACGGATCCCATTGCGGATATGCTTGCCAGGATCAGAAACGCGCTGATGGCGCGGCACAGGACGGTGGAGATTCCGGCCTCGAAGCTCAAGAGGGAGATAGCTCGCATCCTCAAGGAGGAGGGATACATAGAGGACTACGAGTTCGTGGCGGAGGGGCCGCAGGGAAAGATTGTGATCACGCTCAAGTACGACGAGAACCGGAGGCCGGTGATTGCGGGGCTCAAGCGGGTCAGCAAGCCCGGTCGCCGGGTTTACGCGGGGGTGAAGAAGCTTCCCCGGGTGATGGGAGGTCTGGGTATAGCGATCATTTCCACCTCGCGGGGAATCATGACCGATCACGAGGCCCGCAGACGGGGCGTGGGCGGCGAGATCCTTTGTGAAGTCTGGTAAGGGGTGAGGTGTTATGGCTACGGAATCCCGTATCGGTAGAAGACCGGTGCCTATCCCCAAAGGGGTCAGGGTGGAGATAAAAGAGGGGCGCATCCTGGTGGAGGGCCCTAGGGGGCGTCTGGAGAAGCCGCTTCCCCCCATGGTGGAGGTGGAGATCGGGCCGGAGGCGGTAAGGGTGAGGCCCCGGGAGGTGCGCAAGAAGCTCCAGCGCAAGGCCAAGGCCTTTCAGGGGCTCACCCGTGCCCTCATTAACAACATGGTGATCGGGGTGACGCAGGGGTTCACCCGGTCGCTCGACATCATCGGGCTGGGATACCGGGCGGAGCTCAAGGGGGACGAGATCGTTTTTCACCTGGGTTATTCCCATCCCATAAACTTCAAGCTTCCGCCCGGAATAAAGGCCAAGGTGGAGAAGGGTTCCGGGGATGTGCAGGTGCGGGTGGTGCTTGAGGGGATAGACAAGGAGCTGGTGGGTGAGACCGCGGCGCGGATTCGGCGTCTGCGTCCGCCCGAGCCGTACAAGGGCAAAGGGATTCGCTACACCGGGGAGCAGATCATTCGCAAGGCCGGCAAGGCCGGAAAGGCCGGGAAATAATCGGGGGGAATAGGACCTCCCCGAAGGAGGAGATAGGATGCTGCGAAGGGAAAAGTTAAAGAAGCTTGAGCGGAGGCTCCGTCGCAAGAAGCGCGTGCGGAAGAAGGTCTTCGGGACTCCCGAGCGTCCCCGTCTTTCGGTCTACCGGAGTCTCAAGCACATTTACGCCCAGATCATAGACGATACCCGGGGGCACACGCTGGTGGCGGCTTCCTCGCTTTCTCCGGAGATTCGCGAGCGCTGGGAGGAGTTGAAGAAAGAGGGCGGGAAGACCGCGGTGGCCCGGGCGGTGGGTGAGCTTCTGGGCAGGAAGGCGGTGGAGGCCGGGATCAGGAAGGTGGTCTTTGACCGGGGAGGTTTCAAGTATCACGGACGGGTCAGGGCGCTGGCGGAGGGGGCCCGCAGCGCCGGCCTGGAATTCTAGCTTAAGGAGGCGCATAGGTGGCCACGGCAAAGGGGAACGAGGAACTCATCGAGAAGATTATCTTCATCAACCGGGTGGCCAAGGTCCACAAGGGAGGTCGGCGTTTTCGTTTTTCGGCCATCGTGGTGGTGGGAGACGGAAAGGGGCGCGTGGGGTATGGCCTGGGCAAGGCGCCGGAGGTCCCGGATGCCATTCGGAAGGCCCTGGACAAGGCCCGGAAGAACATGATTCAGGTGCCGGTGATCAACGGGACCATTCCGCACGAGATTACCGTGGACTTCGGGGCGGCCCGGGTGCTGCTCAAGCCGGGGCGTCCGGGAACCGGGGTGATCGCCGGGTCCACCATCCGGGCCATCATGGACGCGGCCGGTATCCGGGATGTGGTCACCAAGTGCATCGGAAGCACCAACCCCCACAATGTGGTGAAGGCCACCTTCAGGGCCCTGGAGAGTCTTCAGAGCCCCGAATATGTGGCCAGAAAACGGGGCTTTACGGTAGAAGAACTCCTGGAGAGGATCGGCCATGGGCAAAAAGCTTAAGATCACCCTGGTGCGGAGTAAGTACGGTTGGTCCAGGAAGCAGAGGGCGACCATTGCCGGTCTGGGGTTGCGAAAGATCGGGCACACGGTCATTCGACCGGACAATCCCTGCATCCGGGGCATGGTGGAGAAGGTCAAACATCTGGTAAAGGTGGAGGAGATCGATGAGTGAGGGTTTGATAACCCTTTCCAACTTAAAACCTTTTGCGGGTTCCAAGCACCGGGAGAAACGCGTGGGTCGTGGTCCGGGGTCGGGGCACGGCAAGACCTCCTGTCGCGGGCAGAAAGGGCAGCGGGCCAGAAGCGGGGGCGGTGTACCGCCCTGGTTCGAGGGCGGGCAGATGCCGCTGATCCGCCGGCTTCCCAAGAGGGGGTTTAAGAATCCCTTTCGGGTGGAATATAATGTGGTGAATGTGGGGGATCTGGCCCGGAGGTTTTCCGAGGGGGCCACGGTGGATGTGGAGGCCCTTAAGGCCGCCGGTCTGGTCAAGGGGCGCGAGGTCCGGGTGAAGCTTCTCGGCGACGGGGAAATAGATTTTGCGATTACGGTGAGGGTGCACGCGGCATCGAAGAGCGCCCGGGAGAAGATCGAGAAGGCCGGGGGCCGGGTGGAGATTCTGGAGGACTAGGGAGTGATCAGGACTTCCGGGATAGAGAGTCTGGCCAACATTCCGGAGCTTCGGCGCCGGATTTTTTTCCTTCTCGGGGCCCTTGCGGTTTACCGGATCGCCGTCCACATTCCCACGCCCGGGATAAACGCCGAGGCGTTGCTGGCCCTCTTTGCCCGGGCCGGGGGGACCATCTTCGGTTTTATTGACATGTTTTCCGGCGGGGCCCTGCGGAGGCTTTCGGTCTGTGCCCTGGGGATCATGCCTTACATCAGCGCGGCCATTATTCTGGAACTCCTCACCGTGGTGTATCCCTCCCTTAAGGAGATGCAGAGGGAGGGTCCGGAGGGCCGCCGGAAGATGGCCTACTACACCCGTTATCTCACCGTGGCCATCTGTCTCATCCAGGGGTTCGGGATCGCGGTGGGGCTTGAGAAGATGACCGCCCCCAACGGGGATCCGGTGGTTATGTTTCCGGGGTGGGGGTTTCGGTTCCTCACCATGCTCACGCTTACCACGGGTTCCATGTTTCTGGTCTGGCTGGGGGAGCAGATCACCGAGCACGGGATCGGGAACGGCATTTCACTCCTCATCTTTGCCGGTATCGTGGCCCGTCTGCCCTCGGCGCTGATCAACACCTTTCGTTTCGTTAAGACCGGGGAACTCTCCGGAGCGATTCTCTTCTTTATTCTGCTTCTGGTGGTGGCGGTTCTGGCCTTCACCTGTTTCGTGGAGATGGCCCAGCGGCGCATTCCGGTGCATTACGCCCGACGGATGGTGGGGCGCCAGGTGGTGGGGGGGCAGAGCACCTACCTTCCCATCAAGGTGAACACCGCCGGGGTGATTCCGCCCATCTTCGCCTCGTCGGTCCTCATGTTTCCGGCCACGATTTCCACCTTTCTGCCTCTGGCCTTTTTCCAGGCCCTTTCCACCTACCTGCGGCCGGGGCACTGGCTTTACGAGATCCTTTATGTGATTCTCATTATCTTTTTCTGTTACTTCTACACGGCCATCATCTTCGATCCCAAGGATGTGGCGGACAATCTCCGGAAGTGGGGTGGTTTCATCCCGGGGATTCGTCCCGGTCGGGCCACTCAGGAGTTCCTGGATCGGGTGCTCAACCGGGTGACCCTTATCGGGGCCATTTATGTGGCGGCCATCTGCGTGTTGCCCACGCTTTTGATCGTGAAATTTAATGTGCCTTTTTACTTTGGGGGCACGGCTCTCCTGATCGTGGTGGGGGTGGCCATGGACAC
Organism: Thermosulfurimonas sp. F29; assembly: GCF_019688735.1. NCBI lineage: Bacteria > Pseudomonadati > Thermodesulfobacteriota > Thermodesulfobacteria > Thermodesulfobacteriales > Thermodesulfobacteriaceae > Thermosulfurimonas > Thermosulfurimonas sp. F29. Next base: position 63,814 of record NZ_JAIFYA010000001.1, on the reverse strand, counting down.
CATGGCCCAGATAGAGGCCCACCTCCTCACCAGGCGTTACGACAGTCTGGTGCGGGAGGGCCGTCTGCGCCGCAGACGGTAAAAAATCAAAAAAGGAGGGGGTCATGAACATCGTATTTCTGGGACCGCCGGGTGCCGGTAAGGGGACGCAGGCCAAGCGTATCACGGAGCGCTACGGTATTCCCCAGATTTCCACCGGGGACATGTTCCGGGAGCATCTCTCCAAGGGCACGGAACTCGGCAAGAAGGCCAAGGAATACATGGACAAGGGCCAGCTCGTGCCGGACGAGATCGTGCTCGGGATGGTGGAGGAACGGCTTAAGCAGCCGGATTGCGAGAAGGGCTTTATTCTGGACGGATTTCCGCGCACGGTGCCTCAGGCCGAGGCCCTGGACGAGATGCTCGCCAAGTGGGGGAAGAAGATCGACTACGCCATTGCCATTGAGGTGCCGGACGAGGAGCTGGTGAAGCGGCTCACCGGGCGTCGCACTTGCAAGAATTGCGGTATGATGTATCATGTCATATTCAAACCCCCGAAGGTAGAGGGGAAGTGTGACGCCTGCGGGGGAGAGCTTTATCAGCGGGCGGACGACAACGAGGAAACGGTAAGGAACCGTCTCAAGGTATATCACGAGTCCACGGCTCCCCTGATTGATTATTACGAGAAGAAGGGCGTGCTTCACCGGGTGGACGGAATGGGGAGCATTGACGAGATTTTTGAGCGGATCGTTAAGATTCTGGGATAATTGATTTTAGTGCGGCGGGTAAGCGCGGGTTCGGGAATAAAGAGGATAAAACTCAAGGCCCCCTGGGAAATTGAACTTCTCAGGCGGGCCAATGCTATTGTTATGGAGGTGCTTTTGCGGCTGGCCGAGGAGTCGAAGCCCGGGGTGTCCACCTGGGATCTCGAGGTTCTGGCCGATACCCTTTGTCGCAAGCGGGGTGGGCGGCCGGCCTTTAAGGGATACCGGGGGTATCCCTATGCGCTGTGCGTGTCCGTTAACGAGGAGGTCATTCACGGTATTCCCCGGGAGGACAAGGTCCTCCGGGAGGGGGACATAGTGAGCTACGATTTCGGGGTGGAGTACGAGGGGTACATAGGGGATGCGGCCCTTACGGTGGCGGTGGGGAAGGTCTCGGAGGTGGCGGAAAGACTCATGAAGGTGACGGAGGAAGCCCTTTACCTGGGGATAGAGAAGGCCCGGGTGGGCAACCGGGTGGGGGACATTTCGGCGGCCATTCAGCGCCATGTGGAAGGGGCCGGTTTTTCGGTGATTCGGGACTTCGTGGGGCACGGTGTGGGGCGTTCCCTGCACGAGCCGCCGGAGGTGCCCAACTTTGGGAGACCCGGAAAGGGGCCCCGGCTTGCGGCCGGGATGGTGCTGGCCATCGAGCCCATGGTGGTTACGGGAAGTCCTAAGGTGAAGATCCTTGAAGATAAGTGGACGGCGGTTACGGAGGACGGGGGGCTTGCGGCCCATTTCGAGCACTCGGTGGCCATCACGGCCCGGGGGCCGGAAATTCTTTCCAGGGTTTAGGGGAGGGGTATGCCGAAGGAAGATCACATTCAGGTGGAAGGGACGGTGGTGGAGGCGTTGCCCAACGCCATGTTCAGGGTGGAGCTGGAGACGGGGCACAGGGTTCTGGCTCATGTGTCGGGGAAAATGCGGATGCACTACATCCGGATCCTTCCGGGCGACAAGGTAATCGTGGAGCTTTCGCCCTACGATCTTACCCGGGGGCGTATAGTGTACAGGGGCTCCAAAAAGGACAGGGGAGGTAGGTAATGAAGGTTTCGGCTTCGGTGAAGAGGCGTTGTCGCAAGTGCCGGATCATTCGGCGCAGGGGTGTGGTGCGGGTGATCTGTGAGAATCCCCGCCACAAACAGCGTCAGGGTTAGGAGGTGATAAGGTGGCACGGGTAGCAGGGGTAGAGATTCCGGACAACAAGCCGGTGGAGATCGCGCTGACTTACATTTACGGGATCGGGCGGACCTCGGCGCAGAAGATCCTGACCAAGGCCGGGGTGGACTGGTTCAAGAAGACGCGGGAGCTTTCGGAGGAGGAGCTTACGCGGATCCGGCAGATCATTGAGAAGGAGTACAAGGTGGAGGGCGATCTTCGGCGCGAGGTGGCGCAGAACATTCGGCGCCTCATGGATATCGGTTGCTACCGGGGGTTGCGGCACAAGATGGGGCTTCCGGTGCGCGGGCAGAGGACCCGGTCCAACGCCCGGACGCGGAAGGGACCGCGGCCGTCCTCTCTCAGGGGCCGCAAGAAAAAGTAAGAGGGGTGAGGACTTATGGCGCGTAAAGGACGGAAGAAGAAACGGGTTAAAAAGAATGTCCCGGAAGGGATCGCGCATATTCACGCCACCTTTAACAATACTATCGTGACCATTACCGACCGGCAGGGCAACACCATTGCCTGGGCCAGCGGGGGTACCGAGGGGTTCAAGGGCACCCGGAAGGGGACTCCTTATGCGGCTCAGCTTGCGGCTCAGGCCGCGGCCAAGAAGGCCATGGAACAGGGGATGAAGAAGGTCTGGGTCTACATCAAGGGGCCCGGGCCCGGTCGGGAGGCGGCCCTGCGGGCCCTTCAGGCCGCGGGTCTCAAGATTACCTTCATTCGGGATGTGACTCCCATTCCCCACGACGGCTGCCGTCCGCCCAAGAGACGGCGGGTATAAAAATCATGTAGGGAGGGATAGCCTTGGCGAGATACACCGGACCCAGATGTCGTTTGTGCCGACGGGAGGGGATGAAGCTCTTCCTGAAGGGGGAGCGTTGTTATACGGACAAGTGCGCCTTTGAAAGGCGGAGTTATCCCCCGGGACAGCACGGTCAGGCCCAGCTCCGGGTGAAACTTTCGGACTACGGGATTCGGCTTCGGGAGAAACAGAAGGTCAAGCGGATGTACGGAGTTTCGGAAAAGCAGTTCCGGCGCTATTTCGAGAAGGCCACCCGGATGAAGGGGCAGGCCGGTCACAACCTGCTTCAGTTGCTGGAGCGCCGTCTGGACAATGTGGTTTACCGTCTGGGGTTTGCGGCCTCCCGGGCCCAGGCCCGGCAGATGGTGGCCCACGGTTGGTTCAAGGTGGACGGTCGCACCGTGGACATTCCCTCCTACCTGGTGGATCCGGGGGAGGTTATCGAACTCAAGGAGAAGTACCGGAACAATCCCCAGATCCAGGAGAACCTGGAGGCGGTGGTGCGGAGAGGGGTGCCGCAGTGGCTCGAGCTTGACGCGGAAAACTTCCGCGGGGTGGTCAAGGCCCTTCCGACCAGGGAAGACATAACCATGCCCATTCAGGAGAGCCTGATCGTGGAGTTCTACTCCCGCTAAAAAGAGATCCGGGGTGGAGATATGAACACTTTGAGGGAAAGGATAGGCAATATCGGATTGATCAGGCCCGAGGGAATCAAGACCCACAGGGATTCCCGTCCGCCCTATTACGGAAAGTTCATCATAGAGCCCTTTGAGCGGGGATTCGGGATAACCATTGGCAACGCCCTGCGGCGGATCCTGCTTTCCTCCATTCCCGGGGCGGCCATAACGGCGGTGCGCATAGAGGGGGCTCCTCACGAGTTCACCAGCATTCCGGGGGTTCTGGAGGATGTGACGGACATCGTGCTTAACCTCAAAGGGGTTCGATTCAAGCTCAAGGGTGAAGGCCCCTATGTGTTCCGGCTGGAAAAGAAGGGCGAGGGCGAGGTGAAGGCCGGGGACATAGAGACCGACGGGCTGGCTGAGGTGGTGAATCCCGACCATCACATCGCCACTCTGAACAAGGACGGCGTGCTTTCCATGGAGCTTCAGGTGGAGATGGGACGGGGTTATGTGCCCGCGGAGTTTAGTCGGGAGAAACACCAGATCGGGATTATTCCGTTGGACGCGGTCTTCTCGCCCATAGTACGGGCCAACTTTTCGGTGACCCAGACCCGGGTGGGGAAGAGCAGTGAATTCGACCGCCTGGTGCTGGAGGTCTGGACGGACGGGACCATAGATCCCGGGGAGGCGATCAAGCGGGCCGCGGGGATCCTCCGGGAACAGCTTGCCGTTTTCGGGGAAGAGAGGTCCGAGCCGGAGGAGATTCCTCCCGAAATAGAAAAGGCCCGTTCCACCCTGGAGGAACACCTCAACAAGCCCATCGAGGTCCTGGAGATATCCTCCCGGTCGCTCAATTGTCTCCTCAATGCCGGTCTCAGGTATATCGGCGATCTGGTAACCCGTACCGAAGCCGAGATGCTCCGGATCAAGAACTTCGGGCGGAAGTCGCTGGAGGAGATCCGGGATCGTTTGCACGAGATGGGGCTGGATTTCGGTATACCCATAGAATGGCAACCTCCGGAGGAAAAAGAAGGGGGAAAGGAGTAAGCCATGAGACACCGGAAGAGAAGTCGTCGGCTGGTGACCAAGTGGGAGCATCGCATCTCTTTAATGCGGAACCAGGTGACCGATCTTCTGCGCTACGGACGGATTACCACTACCCTGGCCAAGGCCAAGGAGTTACGCCGGGTGGCGGACCGGATGATCACCCTGGCCAAGCGGGGGGATCTGGCCTCACGCCGGCGGGCGCTGGCCTTCATTCGGGACAAGGCCGTGGTTAGGAAGCTTTTTACGGAGCTGCGGGAGAAGTACATGGATCGTCCCGGGGGCTATACCCGGATCGTGAGGATCGGCCCCCGGCGCGGGGATGCGGCCATGATGGCCATCGTGGAGCTGGTGGAGGAGAAGCTTCAGCACAGGCGTTCCAGGAAAAAGATCGAGCGGGAAAGGAAGGCCGAAAAAGAGATTCGCGAGGCCCTGAAGAGAGAAGAGCCCAAACCTGCGGAGGAAACCCAACCCGCCGAGGAGGCGTCCGGGCCCCGGGAAGCGGCCCCGGAGGGAACTTCCGAGGCCGAAACCGCGGCTACGGAAGAGGCCCCGGAGAAGGACAAGACTTCTGTTTCTTCCGAGTCCGGTGAGAGTCCGGAATCCTCTTCCGAAATCTCTTCCGAGGAGCCCCACTCCTAACTTTTGGATCAACCTCCGGGGCTCGGGAATTCCTCCGGGCCCCTTTCTTAGAAGTCTATCCGGGCTTCTCAGGATGGTCGGCCGGCCGAAGGTTTGAAAGTGTTTGCGGCCGGTGGTTCCACCGTTTTTCCTAACGCCCAAACTCAGCGGCCGGCGGTTTCGCCGGTCCGCTGAAGAGGTTTGTTAGAGATTGTTTCTATCATATATTTTGATTCCTTTAATCCGATTAAAATGAACTTCGTTTAATGTTATTAGAGGAAGCTCCATTTCTAAAGCAGTTGCTCCTATAAAAATATCTCTAAATTCTATCAGCTGATTATTAGCTTTTAATCTTTTATAAATCTCCGCCGAACGCTTAGCTATTTCTTGTGTAAAGGGTATTCGATCCATCTTAATAGCTTCTCTAAATCTTGTTTATGTCTATCTGTTATAGCTCCAGCATACAACTCAAATACAGTAATAGTTGAAATAAAACAGTTAAAACCTTCTTCTTTTACTTTCCATAAATAAGTATTTCGTTTGTCTTTCTTTCGTAAGAATTCTATTATTATGCTAGTATCAATTAAAATGTTTCTATCTTCCATTTATTTATTTTTATTTCAAACTTATTTTCTAAATGATCCCATACTGAAATACTTAAAAAATCTTTTTTCCAGTCTTCAGGCTTTTCCTCTTTAATTTTCTTTTTTATTGTCTTTAATATTTTTTCTTCAAGCTCTAATAACTCTTCTATTAGTAAGCTTTGAAAGTTTTTGTTCTATGTTATTTAAGGATAATTCAAGCATGGTTATTTCTCCAAAGTTTTTTTGAGTTCCATTTTAATATTTTGGAAAAATTTTTCAATCTAACGCCCAAAATCAGCGGCCGGCGGTTACGCCGGTCCGCTGAAGAGGGTTGTTAGATTAAACTTTCTTTTTCTTTACCAATATGGAAGGGTAAAACAAAACGTTTGTTTTCTTTCATGTAAATCCTATGACTTCCTTTACTCCTGATCAATTTAAAACCTGCTTGTAATAATAACTTTTCGGCTTCAACAGCAGTTAATCTTGGCAGTTTAGGCAACCTTTACCTCTAAAGAAGTAGTCAAAATCTCCTTGTTTAATAAAATTCTTTTTTCTTCCTCATCCAAAGTTTCTAAATATAATTCTACAGCTTCTTTAATATTTTTTAGAACCTCGTCTAAAGTGTCTCCCTGTGTATGACAGCCTTTTAATTCAGGACAATAAGCATAATATCCAAACTCATCTTTTTCTATTATCACTGTAACTTTCATATTCATACCTCAAATTTAATTTTTTCTAACGCTTAAAATCAGCGGCCGGCGTATCCGCCGATCCGCTGAAGCGGATTGTTAGAAAAAATCTATTCTTTAATAAACTTCTTCGTGAGTTCCTATATCAATCAAAACAACTTTATTATCTTCAGCAAAAAAGAATATAATCCTTAAATCATATTCTAAACTAAAACTCCATAAATCTTTCAATTTCCCTGTTAATTTGTGAGTTCTAAGCTCTTTAGCAAATGGATTTTCTATAAATTTCTCTAATTTCTTCCAAAATATCTCTTCTAATTCTTTATTTCTTTTTATTCTCTTTTTGAAAGCTCTCTTAAAAGATGAACTAAATGATATTTCTATCATTCAAGTTCCATATTTTTTCTAAGTTCATTTATATCAGAAGAAAATTGCAATCTATTTTCTTTATATTCATTAAGACTTTTCAAATAATTTTCATAAATTTTTTCTCGTTTTTCTTCTATAATGTATTTTTCTATTAAATTTTTAAGTTCTTCCTTTTCAGATAGGGGCAGTTTTTTAATATTTTCCAATAAAATGTCATACCTTACTTCCATTTATTTCCTCCTGCAATGAATTATGTTATATCCATTCCCGAGATAAAGTTTATAGAGGGACAAGGACTCCATTTTTCGTAGGCTTGGAAGCCTCTATAGGAGTCTGTCCCTCTGTCCCTCAACTCCCAATTGGTTGGTTGGGCGCAAAAGCCCCTGCCAAACGGGAGGATGGAGCTGAGGGACATATACCTTATCCCAGGAGGTAGCCTATGTTCTACATAGGTATCGATGTCGCCAAAAATTCCTTCCAGTTCTGTATCCTTCACCCACAAAAGGGAAAGCTCGTATCCAAAAACCTCCCCATGTCTTCCAAAGGCTTCGAAGACTTCCTCCAAACTCTCTCCGCCTATACCCCAAACCATATCGTCCTTGAATCCTCCGGACGCTTCCACCTCCCTCTCCTCGCCTTCCTCCTGGACCAGGACTTCCGGGTATCCCTCCTCAACCCTAAAATGGTTCATCACTTCGTCCGGTTCGTCTCCGCTAACAACCCCTCTAAGTCCGATAAAAAAGACGCCTTCCTCCTGGCGCTCTTTGCCCTCTCCAATCCCCACCTCCTTAAACCAGCTACCCTCCCCTCCGAAACCAAACTCCTGGCCCGACAAATCCAAAAACTCAAACAGGAAATCGCCGAGGCCAAAACCCAAATCAAACACTCCCTCGCCGCCCTTTTCCCCGAAGCCGAAAAACACTTCAATGTCTTCTCTCGGGCCTTCCTTGAAATCCTCAGCCGCTACCCCTCCGCTAAAAGAATTGCCAAAGCCGGTTGGGGAAAAATAGACTATATCCTCTCCCGACTGCCGGGCCGTAAACCTTCCTTCTCCGCTCAAGACCTCGTGCAGGTGGCCCAAAACTCGGTGGGGATCTCTCATAAAGGCCTGGAAAAAATCCTCCAAATTTACATCCAAAAGATCTTCTTCCTCCAATCCATGATCGAAAAACTGGAAAAAGACCTCCAGACGGAGATCGAAACTACCATGAAAACTCAGCTGGAATGCCTCTCCTCCATAAAAGGCATCTCCCGCGACCTCGCCTCCAGGTTCCTGGCCGAAGTCGAAAACATAAAACGCTTCAGTAACGCCAAAAAACTGATCAAATATGCCGGAACAGATCCCGTGGTCAAACAATCCGGAAAATGGAAGGTCCGTATGAACATCTCCAAACAGGGAAATCCTTACCTTCGAAATATCCTCTTCCAGATGGCCGTAGGAACGGTCAAGTGGGAGAAAACTTTTCAGCATTACTTCCGAAGGAAATACACCCAGTTCAGAAGCTATAAAAAAGCCATGATAGCCGTAGTTAACAAACTGATCCGGGTAATCTATGCCCTCTCTACTCGTAATCAATTCTTCGATCCTTCTAAACTTGCTCCTGCGGGGGTGCCCCATGCCTAGCTATCAATTCCTGATAGTTGACTCCTGTTTAATCAGAGAATTTAACTATTTCCTTTCTGTTAGAGGCATTCCCCCCGAACGAACTAGTCCCTTTTATTTTTTATTTTTGCGGGGCCAATCAATGCCCCCACAGGTTTTTCCTTTCTAAAATATTACCGAACTTCAGGGAAAAGCCAAATTTTATATTTTTTTTCTAACGCCCAAACTCAGCGGCCGGCGGTTATGCCGATCCGCTGAAGCGGGTTGTTAGGCAATTCTTTTATTAATGGGAGCATCTTTTTCCCGACATTGGAATCCTTTAAATATCAAGGCTTTGGGGACGCATAAAATGTCGACTCTTTGATGACCCCATTAATAAAATTCTTTTTGACACTTGAAACAAAAAGCCTTACCTTTAAATTTCTTTTTATTATTCCAGCAAAATTTGGCCTCATTTTCTGAAATCATTGCACCGCATTTAAAACAAAAATATCTTTTTACATCTTTAATGCCAAATCTTTTTATCCAATCTATAGTAATAGGTTTATGATAAGCTACTAGCTTTTTAGCAAATTCTTCTACTATAGAAAAAGAACTCATTTTAAAGACATATTTAAAAGTATCTAAAGTGTTTATTTCTTCAGTATTCTTTTCTATAATAGTAGCTAACATATCAGCTTTTATGACATTGGAAAAATCAAATTTTTTTGATTTGGGACGCCTAATTATTGCTTTTGGAGATACTAATATATAATTAAAAAAACGAGGTTGTATCTTTATTCCAACTCTTTTTGGTAAAAGATTTTGGGCTTTTATAAACTTTGAAAGTAATTCTATATGACGCTTATTTTGTTCGATTGGAGATGGAATTCCAATATAGTAATTCTTATATTTTACTTCAAATTCTCCTGATTCTGTTATTCGAAGGCCGTACCTATAATTTTTTGATTCTAATACATATATATCGAAAAAGCGATTTATTAGAATATGATCAATCTGTGCGGCTTTTCCATTAAATTCTATTCTTAGATCATGTATAACAGCCCAATTTTTAGAGTCGCCGTAATAAAAATTAATATAATAAGCAGAATCTTCTTCTCCTGATTCTCCTCTTTTAATTGCATATATTTCACGTTCTATGAGAAATCTTTGCTTTGGAGAAAGGTTATAAAAAGACAATAATTTTTTTAATTCTCTAATATCTCTCTTTCTTGAATCACGATCTTTTATGATCATAATTGATTATCGCTCTATTTTTACTTCTAACGTCCAAACTCAGCGGACGGCGGATACGCCGGTCCGCTGAAGAGGTTTGTTAGAATTTTCATGCATCTTATTTTCTATTACGATTGAGATGGATTTTATATTTTTATCTCGATAAAGAATAAAATTTTTTTGATTTTTATCTAAAAAGATAACTTTGTCTCCAATATGAGTTATACCCAACTTTGACACCCCGGGCAAAAAAATTCTCTTGTATCAACGGTTTTCGGGCACACTACCTCCACGTTCCACAACACCTTCTTCCTCTCCTGCCTCCAGCACCCTTCCCGGCACCCTCATACCCACCGCCCTGAACGCCTCATACGCCCTCCCCTCAAGCTCCGTCCTCACCAAATACTTCTTCCCGTCAACCGCAACCTCCACCGCCTTGAGCCTCTCAAGATCCCTCATCACCTCCCTGTAAGACCCCTTACATCCCGCCTCCTTAAGCCTCCTCATCATCACCACCTCCAGCACAAAGGCCAAAAAGCAAACCATTATGTGGCCCCGTATCCGCTTCTCTGTCCAGTGATAAATAGGCCTCAGCTCCAAACCACTCTTGATCTCCCGAAAAGCCCTCTCCACCCTCCAAAGATCCCTATACGCCAGCGCCGCCTCCTCCACCCCAAGCTCCGTATTCGTCTCAAGCACATACTTCCCATCATACCGCGCCTCCTCCTCCAATACCTCCCGATCTATCGTAACCTCCGCCCCCTTCACCTTCAAATATCGACGATAACCCCTATTCCCTATAAGCCCCTTAAGACCACCCGCCTTAAGCTTCTCCTCAAGCTTCCTTACCACCTCCTCCCTCGCAGCCCTCTCCCTCTCCGCCTCCTCCGGATTAAAACAAACCAGGTAACGCCTGCCTTCATGCCAGACCTCTTTTACCCTCAAATTCCCTTTCACCTTCCGGAAACGGCCCCCTCTACCCAAAACCTCCTTCATGGCCCTAAGCTTCCGCATCCTCACCCCCACCAAATACTCAAGCCCCAAAGCCTCGATCTCCTCCAAAATCTTCCGGCTCACCATCCCACGGTCAGCCACCAAAATCACCCGCCTCACCCGAAACCGACCCCGCAACTCCTTAAGCACCGCCCAAAATGTCTCTACATCCGCCGTAGCCCCGGGAAACACCTCGTGCCCTATCGGCATCCCCTCCCGCGTCATAAGTAAACCCAATATCACCTGCACACGGTCCGGCCTCCGGTCCTTCGAATATCCATACTCGCAAAACCCCTCCGCCCCTCTCCCCTCAAAATACGCGCTCGTCGTGTCCCAAAACACCAAATCAAGCTCCAGACTGAAAAGATCCTTTATCCTCTCGAAAAGCTCTACCTCAATCTCGTCCTTATGATCGGCCAAAAAATCAAGAGCCCGGTAAAAATGATGAAGCTCAAGCCTCTCAAACTCCGGCCGATATACCGTCTCCTTCCATCGGCTAACCCCAAGCTTCGAGGCCGGGTCACAGAGCCTGTTCAAAACCATGGCAAAAACCGCTTCTTCCACATCTATGGAAATTTCCGTCCCAGAAAGAAGCTTCCTCAGAATCCTATCAAGCTTAAGATCTTCCCATAGCCTTCTAAAGATCAACGCCGGACCGAAATCCTTGGCCCATTTGGCCTCAAGGGATCGGGCACAAGCCTCTATCCATTGCCTCCGGGAAAACCTGGCCAGCCCTTCTATCAGCTTGTCCAGTTGACCCTCCTTAAGTTTTTCCAGCCGTCCCAGGTTGGCTACGATCCTCTGGCGTACTTTTCCGTTAACCCGCTTGCCCTCAACGATATAGAGGTAGGTCCTGGTGGAGCCGTCTTTGTTTTTGAAGGTTTTGGTGCGGATATACATAGCACTAAAATAGTAGCATGATTTTCTTGTTTGTCAAGATGTAATTTTGTAGGCATAGCACAACATTTGAAGGCTAAGAGGATGAGTCGTAGGTGGAAGGAGGGAATTAGAGGGGCATTTAGGGGTTATTTCGGGCCGAAAATGCTCACTTGAGATTCCCCAGCCCCTTCCGACTGTCAAACTTGGGTTAGAGGGGCATTTAGGGGTTATTTCGGGCCGAAAATGCTCACTTGAGATTCCCCAGCCCCTTCCGACTGTCAAACTTGGGTTATAGCAACAATTCTGGATTTAGAGATACTATTTCAAGGATTTTTGTTACAATAGGAAATAGATGCCCCCACAACAAACTTTTTGATACACTTTCTCCTATATGGAATATTCTATTACGTTCATCAATCAATTCTTTAACAATTTGTTCGTTAAGTTTAAGAATTTTATCGAAAGATTTATATTTAATGATGCCAAGGTATTTCAAGAATTCTAATAATTTTTCACTTCTTTTCTTTTTAGTGTACCTTAATAATCCTTTGATTATACTCTTTTTTCTATCATCTTTCATAAAATCTGCAAGTTTTTCTATTTTGATTTTTTCTATTCCTTCAAATAAAGGGTCAGAAAACATTTTTTTGTATTTATTTGTATGTTCTAAATATTCTAAAATTAAAAACCAATGAAAATATTTAGATTTTTCATGTTCTTCTTTCGAACCAGAATAATAAAAGTGCAATAAGTCATTTAATATATCATTATTCAGATTTATGGACCAAGGAACTACTGACAAATCAAAGATTCTTTTAGTAGTTATCGATAAACCATCTCGTAGCGATATAGTATTTTGAAAATTTTTTGTCGTATTTGTTATATTAAGATGAAACCAGTCAATTTTAATAAAAAAGGTCCCATAATGAGGATTTGGTTCTGTAGCGTTAATATAAAATGAAAAAAATTTTGCTAAACAATCTATAAAATTTATTTGATCTTCTTTGGTGCATAAAGAGCTAGAAATAATGGAAAATTTGTATGAATCTTCATAAGTTTTATTTATATTAACTTCTGTGTTAGTTAATCCAAAAGGATTGCTTATTGTATGAGGAACACGTAATTCTATATAATTTGACCCAATAAAACCAGATTCTTCAATACAATGGGAAGCAATAATTTTAAAAGGACATTCTATTTTATACATTGTTATTCTAACGTCCCAATTCACCCGCCCGCTGTATCGGGTGAAAAGATTTGTTAGGTTTCTTAATTAACCTCTATATGGAATTTTTGATTTCAATATCTCTACATCGCTATAGCCAAGATCATTAAGAAAATCTTTAATACTTTGAATTATTATATTTTGTTTTGCTAAAGGTCCTACTATAATCTTAGTAATTGGCAATTTGTCAGGATATATTCTTTTTCCTGAACTGTCTTTTAATTTTGTTTCATAAGTACATACGTACGGAACAATTACTCCATTTGATACTCTATAACGTTTTTTTTCATAGAAGTCTAAATTTCCAGACGAATCGATAAGACGAACTTCTTGCTCTGTTTGAAAAGCTTTATTTTTAAAATTAACAAAAACCGAAGACAATGAATGAAACATCGCATTAACATATTCTTCGTTATACATTTTGATATTATACTTATTCTCTTTTAAATCTCGCATAAATTCGTGATTATATTTATGTATTATGGAAAGCAATATTTCAGTTTTTTGCTGATCTTTATATATAACTTTTCCTACATAATACTGTGGAAAGAGAAAAAAATGTGGATATTCAGTTTTTTGTTTTAGGCTAAATCCTATGCATATGCCAGCGCCATTCTCTCCATATGCTCTCCAGTGTTCTAATGTATCTGCAACCATTGTAAATGAACATATGTAATGATTTTCAAAAGAAGAAGTTTCAAGCTTTTCAAGAGTATCTTCAAGGACTTTTTTGAAATGATTGTAACGTTGCTTAGATATCAACTTTTTTATTAATTGTTTAGCTAAATTAGCACCATTGTATAATTCTTCCGCATCATTTAAATATCTCGCATCAGACAACCAGAATCCTTTATTAGTTAAAATTCCTATTAAACCATTAAGATCAGTATAATGAAAAATTAGATCACCTCGATAGTAAAATATATCTCCATACTTTTTTAAATACCCGCTTGATGCAGTCCATGCAGCTCTGAGAAAACCAAATTTAGTATTTTCGATGAAATCATTTAATTTGTTGTACATAGTGTTGTTTAATTGTGTAATTGTGTAATTCATTTCATATTTCTAACAGACGCCGCAGCTGAGCAGAAAAGATCGAAGACCTGTTCTGCTCAAGCGACTTGTTGCTGGGCCCCCTAATATCCCCCTCCGTATTTAATCATTATACCATAATTTGTACAAAAAGTCAAGCCCAAGTTTGACAGTCGGAAGGGGCTGGGGAATCTCAAGTGAGCATTTTCGGCCCGAAATAACCCCTAAATGCCCCTCTAATTCCCTCCTTCCACCTACGACTCATCCTCTTAGCCTTCAAATGTTGTGCTATGCCTACAAAATTACATCTTGACAAACAAGAAAATCATGCTACTATTTTAGTGCTATGTATATCCGCACCAAAACCTTCAAAAACAAAGACGGCTCCACCAGGACCTACCTCTATATCGTTGAGGGCAAGCGGGTTAACGGAAAAGTACGCCAGAGGATCGTAGCCAACCTGGGACGGCTGGAAAAACTTAAGGAGGGTCAACTGGACAAGCTGATAGAAGGGCTGGCCAGGTTTTCCCGGAGGCAATGGATAGAGGCTTGTGCCCGATCCCTTGAGGCCAAATGGGCCAAGGATTTCGGTCCGGCGTTGATCTTTAGAAGGCTATGGGAAGATCTTAAGCTTGATAGGATTCTGAGGAAGCTTCTTTCTGGGACGGAAATTTCCATAGATGTGGAAGAAGCGGTTTTTGCCATGGTTTTGAACAGGCTCTGTGACCCGGCCTCGAAGCTTGGGGTTAGCCGATGGAAGGAGACGGTATATCGGCCGGAGTTTGAGAGGCTTGAGCTTCATCATTTTTACCGGGCTCTTGATTTTTTGGCCGATCATAAGGACGAGATTGAGGTAGAGCTTTTCGAGAGGATAAAGGATCTTTTCAGTCTGGAGCTTGATTTGGTGTTTTGGGACACGACGAGCGCGTATTTTGAGGGGAGAGGGGCGGAGGGGTTTTGCGAGTATGGATATTCGAAGGACCGGAGGCCGGACCGTGTGCAGGTGATATTGGGTTTACTTATGACGCGGGAGGGGATGCCGATAGGGCACGAGGTGTTTCCCGGGGCTACGGCGGATGTAGAGACATTTTGGGCGGTGCTTAAGGAGTTGCGGGGTCGGTTTCGGGTGAGGCGGGTGATTTTGGTGGCTGACCGTGGGATGGTGAGCCGGAAGATTTTGGAGGAGATCGAGGCTTTGGGGCTTGAGTATTTGGTGGGGGTGAGGATGCGGAAGCTTAGGGCCATGAAGGAGGTTTTGGGTAGAGGGGGCCGTTTCCGGAAGGTGAAAGGGAATTTGAGGGTAAAAGAGGTCTGGCATGAAGGCAGGCGTTACCTGGTTTGTTTTAATCCGGAGGAGGCGGAGAGGGAGAGGGCTGCGAGGGAGGAGGTGGTAAGGAAGCTTGAGGAGAAGCTTAAGGCGGGTGGTCTTAAGGGGCTTATAGGGAATAGGGGTTATCGTCGATATTTGAAGGTGAAGGGGGCGGAGGTTACGATAGATCGGGAGGTATTGGAGGAGGAGGCGCGGTATGATGGGAAGTATGTGCTTGAGACGAATACGGAGCTTGGGGTGGAGGAGGCGGCGCTGGCGTATAGGGATCTTTGGAGGGTGGAGAGGGCTTTTCGGGAGATCAAGAGTGGTTTGGAGCTGAGGCCTATTTATCACTGGACAGAGAAGCGGATACGGGGCCACATAATGGTTTGCTTTTTGGCCTTTGTGCTGGAGGTGGTGATGATGAGGAGGCTTAAGGAGGCGGGATGTAAGGGGTCTTACAGGGAGGTGATGAGGGATCTTGAGAGGCTCAAGGCGGTGGAGGTTGCGGTTGACGGGAAGAAGTATTTGGTGAGGACGGAGCTTGAGGGGAGGGCGTATGAGGCGTTCAGGGCGGTGGGTATGAGGGTGCCGGGAAGGGTGCTGGAGGCAGGAGAGGAAGAAGGTGTTGTGGAACGTGGAGGTAGTGTGCCCGAAAACCGTTGATACAAGAGAATTTTTTTGCCCGGGGTGTCAAAGTTGGGTATAAAAAGCTAACAAACCTTTTCAGAGGACCTAGCAATACTGGAGGGCCGCTGATTTTAGACGTTATATATTAATCCGAGCAATTAATGTGTGACATTACATGGCATATCTGACTGCCGGGGCGCGAAAGTAACTCTTCACTATCTCCGGCTGCCTCTGCGTACTCATCAAATAGCTCCTCACGTTGCCCATCAATTCTTCTTTCGTCCGGGACTTCCTCCTTCCCACTGCATTTGTCTTCACATCTTGATTCAAATATTCATCCGGATTCAACTCCGGACTGTATTTCGGTAAAAAGAAAAGCTCTATCTCTCCTTTATGTCTCCTCACCCACTCTGACACCTTCTTCGCATGATGCACCCTATGATTGTCAACGATCAGAAATATCTTCCTCTTTTCGTTGGATCTTATGAGCCTTCGCAAAAATTCGATAAATATCTCCGTATTAAACCGCTCCCCAAAAATCATGAATTTCAACTTCCCTCGGTTGCTTATGGCCGATATCATGTTGAACCGAAATCGCTTGCCGCTTACTTCCACCACCGGGGTCTCCCCCTTAGGGGCCCAACTCCTTCCTGCCTGATGGTCAGACCTGATTCCCGTCTCGTCTCCCCAGTAAATCTCCGCTCCTTCCTCCCGAGCCTTCTGCTTGATCTGTGGATATTCCTCCTCAAGCCACGCCTTCACTTCCTTAGGATTCTGTTCATAAGCCCGCTTCAAAGGCTTCTGCGGCGTAAACCCCCACCGCCTCAAATACCGCCCTACCGTCCATACCGATAGCTTGATCCCAAACTCCCTCTCTATGAGCTGCCCCACAGCCTCTCTGGTCCAAAGGGCAAAGGGAAGCTTCATCTGGTCTGGATAACGATCTCGAATGAGGTTGCAAATAGTAGCTACCTGCCAGCCTAAAAGCTTTCCTCCCTTAGGTCGTCCGCGAGGTTTGGCCAAAAGGGCCTCTTCGCCTTTTTCCCGATAGATCTTGAGCCATCTCGAAACCGTTCCTCTGGCCACACCAAAAGTTTTGGCCACCTGGGTTTGAGACTGGCCATTGAGAACAGCTCGGACGGCTCTAAGTCTTATGGCTTCCTGTGCTTTTGGGGATAAATAGCGAGCATCTTTCATAAAATTAGTTTACCATAAAAATTTCCCCCTGTCATACATTTTCCGCTCCCATTAATATATTAAAAGATGGGGTTTTGGGAGCACCCTTAAAATTATATTAGATAAATAACAATATAGTTTATAATCTTTTCCAGATATATAACCTTTAAGAAAAAAATACTTCGCAAAAATATCCATATCTTCATAAACAGAACGATCTATTACAATATTACATCTCTCATTTAATGCTAATAAAATGGAAGTTACTTTACTAATTAGAAATTTAACTTGCATTGGAAAAGCCCACATTTTAGGATTTTTAAACAATTTTTCTATATCTGTAGATTCTATATTATCATAGGCGATATATTTCCAATTTAAAGCTTTAGCAATAATTTTAGCTAAAGTTGTTTTGCCTGAACCTGGTGGACCGGCTATATTTAAAATAAAAGTCATCTTTCTAACGAGGGCGTCAGCGGCGGGCGGAGCCGAGCGGAGCGAGGCGAAGCCCGTCCGCCGGACGCGTTTAGGCTTACACGAATTTCGAGAAGACATTCAAGATAAGAACCTCCAAGTGAGCCGCCACCTTGTGAGGGCCGATTTGTAAGGTGCTGGGATGTGCACAGGCATTTCTAAGCCGCAAGCATTCCTTGAGTTGCTGCTTGGTATTCTTGCCAATCACGGAAATAGCTTCCAAGATGTCCAAGAAATCACTTTCTTTCATGCGCGCCAAGTCATCCTTAGTTGTAGCATCTCTCCATCTCGCATTACGTCGCCGGGCCTCAGCATTGAAAGTCAGCAACCGATCAGAATCAGAAAGTATATGGTCGTATAATACAGCGACAGCGCCAGTCCAAGACAACACTACAAAAGCCCTATAAAGTTGGTATTCATAACATTTGATAGCTTCCTCAACGAAAGCAGCCGTTATGGCTTCGGGTATCCGCTCCAATTCTTTGCGAAGATTAACGGCAACGTCCTTGGGAGGCAAAAGAGCTAGGTTCTTATTTTCAAGGATCTCGCGCACACGTTGTTGGCCAGCTGTGGTCAGACACCATCCATCCTTAGTGTTAGCGACAAAGGGCACAGCTTTTCTTAGATAGTCTGACACATTCCACTTCTTAACCTCCCGCAGCCCCGCTTCATAAGCAATGTCACGTATCTCACGAACTTGTTTGGGCCGCTTGCTATCTACAGCCAAGCAAAGCAAAAGTTTATCCGTTCTTGATAAATCTGATATTTGCAGTATATCTACTAGCAAAGTTTTATCCAACAATTTTTCGCTCCAATTCCTTTCGAGCTGGTGCAGAGAGTGTATAAGTGCCGGACGAAGTTTGGTTCAATATCTGCTCACGAAGAAGTTGCTGTAGATATCGAGATAAGTTTTTGCTGTAATTCTTTTGGTAGTGATGCGAGGCGGCTTTCATAGCATTAAGAATCTCACGTCGGGAAAACGAGGGGATGTTCTCCACGAAGGTTAGGTAAGCAGCTGCAGCGACTACCAATTCCTTGCCAGTTTTAGCGTTTATCTTCTCCGCAATAGTTGCTACACTAAAGTCAATAAATTTCTGATGTTCTTCTGGAGGCATTTCCTCCGCCTCTTCCTCTACCGTAAACGGTCCTTTCATATCAGCTATTTCCTGAAGGAGTTCAGGAATTTGCTCTTTAATAAATTCTTCACTGCCTTCAAATTCAATCTCAATGTCACCGACTCGAATACGAATTTTGCTCATCTAATTCCTCCTCAAGTGTGGTTGTGCCTAACGTCTAAATTCAACAGCGGCGCTGGAAAGCGCCGTCCGCTGAAGCGGGTTGTTAGACAATTCACTTAAAATTATTTCGTTCAATAATACCTATTACTATTTCAATTAAATCCAAAGATCGATCTTCTATAACTTCTTCAAATTCGTGCATACCAATTGGGAAAGTAAATATTTCATTTAAAGCTGCTATTATATCGTTTTGTATTTCGACAAATCTTGCCGGTAATCCGTGATGAATAGGAATACGAACACTATCATAAAATTCTTTCGCCTGTTCAGCATCGTCTTCTGAGAATAATCCACAAGAAGCTAAACCGTTAATTAATTGTTTAAAACTTAAATTTCTTTTTTCTTCCAGCTGTTTTTGTAAAAGAGCCAATTTCTTATAAAGATCTGAATTTGATGAAGCTAAAGCTGAATATTTGATTGCTAATTCCCTTACAAATATCTCTAAAAGAGCAGAGGTTATACACAAAGATCCAAGTAGAGCGCCCGCTTGTAAACATAATAATAATTCATGAGCATAATATTTACTAACACTACCTGGCATTTTTATTCTTTTAATCCTTTTTATTAGGTTGTCTATCTTTTCTACCTTTTTAGATTCAAATTGTTTTTTGTAAGTTCTGATCATTTAGATTTTAAATTTCCTAACAACCAAGCTCACTGGCTGGCATGGAGCGCAGCGTAATGCCAGTCCAGTGAAGCGCATTGTTAGCCCTTAATTACTCCCAAAGCTAATAAAGCCAAGAATAAAAAACCAAGTAAATATAATGGGCAGTGCTTCCAAAAATTCTTAAAACCAAAATATTCCACTTCTAGACCTTTTAATGTTAATTTATCTATTTTATTCAGGTCCGCTTTTCGTAATTCTTTGATTTTTTGAGGAAAGTACTTATTCCCATAACCTAATAAAATTCCAACAAATATAAATGAAACAAGCGCCCATAATTTAGGATTTTTGGTCCCAAGGCATGATATTGCTAAGTTAAAACTAAATAATCCTATAGTAATATTTAAAAATTCTTTCCACTTAGAAAATTCTTTTTCAATTTCAGCTAACACATTCTCATTAAAATAATGTTTATCCGCATTATGCTTATGTCCATTCATTTTTTTCATTAAGGCATTGAAAGTTTCTTCGGTTAATATATATGAACCATCATCTTTTTTATTGAGTATTTTCTTTTAAACCAACCTTTCTAGAGTTCTTTTTATATCTTCTTCTGAAGATCGGCTCGTCCCTAACTCATTGTAGGGAAGAGTATGAGAGAAACCATAAGGCACACGGTGATTATTTGCTTTCTCCCATTTTATTATCACATTCAAAATATCTTTTTCTACTTGATTCAGTCCTTCAATTATTGTCATACCCTTCCTTATTCGTCATTCATATATAGGGCTAACGACCAAGCTCACCTGCCGCTATGAAGCGCCAGCGGAATAGCGGTCAGGTGAAGCACATTGTTAAGCCTTGCTTGTCTCTTTAGTAATCGATTCAATCACTTTATTTGATGCTTTTAATATTTCCGCAGCTCTTTCTGTATTTTCTTGGTCAGCTATAATGCCTTTTTGTATATTCTGTAGTTCAACAAGTAGGAGACGTTCTATTTCATCAAGCAGGAAATGAAGGCCGCCACTCCCAAATTTATCCAAATAATCAGAATGATGGGGCAACACAGCTTTTACTATATCTTTTACTCCATCTATATTAATAAAACGTTCCGGTGACTCAAGACCAAGCCTTAACGTTTCAAATTTCATTACATCTAGAAGAATTATCGCTTGATATGCGTTGTAATATGCCCATGCCAGTGGGGTCAAAAATGGACGAGCTTTGGCTGCTGTACCAAGTTTGATATTTTTAACATCAAAACCTGCTCCCATGATTTCAAATACTTGTCTGAAACGTGGATTTGCAGCAGCTTCTTTAGCAGCCTCTTCATATTTAACTATTGCCATCGTCACTGATATTCCTTTTGCCTTGCCAAGCTCGGTTACAGCCTCCCAAATTTGATCTATTGCTTCAAGTTGTCGTTCATACAATTTGGCCTGCCGACTAACCAGCCCAGACATAGCAGCACTTCTTAGAGATTCAATAGTAGATTCTTTTGTCCGTAATTCTGATTTTAAATTTTCAATTTTCTCATTAAATTCATTTTCTATACTTTTTGTAAGCCTTGCGGAAATCCATGAACGGAATAACCACAGAGCTAAGGCAAAGAGAGATGTTGTACTTATTGCCGGTAACCAGTTTGTTATATCCGCCATGGTTTATTCCATATTTTAAGGCTTAACATTGAACTCACCTGCCGAAAATGCGGCAGCATTTTCGGTCAGGTGCAGCGATTCGTTATAAGTTCTTTATTTTGGTTTATCTGTTTTAACAACTGCTTGATTGCGGCTTCTGCTGGAGTGTTTGGATTTGCCTCTTTAGAACTTCTTTTTCTACCTCGGCTCCCTCCTGACCTCTGAACTAAAGAATATTACCATTAGAATTGCTTTGAAATCAAGTTAAATTAGAGAACCACCAGCCTTTACATTTACCTTGATCTATTTAGAGAATGCGTATCCGTTTGAGATTTTCTTTTTATAACATATCTTTTATGCTTTCTTAGATAGCCCCCCTCTAAGGCTATATTAAATCTGGCTATATATCAGAATTACACTAAAGTCAAACAGCTTTTTCAATAATTTTTTCTGGAAACTTTTGCTATTTCAGTATTTTGATAGATTATTTAAAAATATCTCAAGAAAATAGCATAAATCTTTTGAAAAGGAATAGTAACTTTTTTTGACAAAATTAAGAGAGGTAATATAATTTCCTAGAATTTCCTTTGGCGTGCAAATAAAAATGAAAAAAGATGGATTGTGGGAAGAATTTAGGAAGTTTCTTTTGAAGGTGGAAAAGAAAGAAAAAGTGATCCCATTTATGGTTAACTGGGTAATGCAAGCCTTGAGAGAATGGGATCTCGAGCCGGGAAAAAACATTACGCATCCTCAGAAAAAGCAGTATCTTCTAAAATTATCGCAAAAATATGAACCGTGGCAAGTGGAACAGGCAGACAGGGCCCTAAAGCTTTACAATTACTTTCTTGAAACAATTTCCCAAAAAGAAAACCTAAATGCCGAATCGGAATGGGCTGAAGTCCTAGAAAAAGCCAGGAAAATATTGCGACGTAAGCACTATTCTTACCGCACAGAAAAAACTTACCTAGATTGGATTCGACAACTGGCGGACTACCTAGAATACAAACTACCACAAGAAGTCTCAGGGGAAGATTTCCAGAATTTCTTGACTTATCTAGCCGTGGAGCGAAATGTGGCGCCAGCCACCCAGAACCAGGCCCTGAACGCCCTGGTCTTTTTCTATCGGAAGGTGCTGGAGAAAAACATAGATCCCTACATAGAGGCCGTAAAGGCCCGAGAGAAGCGAAGACTTCCGGTGGTGCTGAGCCGGGAAGAGGTGGAGGCCGTGCTCTCGGAACTTGAGGAAACCTATTACCTGATCTGTGCCCTCATGTACGGCGGGGGCTTGAGGGTGAGCGAGACGGTAAGACTCCGGGTAAAAGATCTGGATTTTGAACGAGGGTTGATCACGGTATTTTCCGGCAAGGGAGACAAAGACCGGGTAACCGTGTTTCCTCGGAAATTAACGCCGGAGCTTGAGGTGCATCTTGCCAAAATCCGAGAGATTTACCATCAGGACCGGCGGGCCGGGGTGGCCGGGGTATACCTGCCGTACGCGCTTGAGCGTAAATATCCCGAGGCCGGGAAAGAATGGGCCTGGTTCTGGCTGTTTCCTTCAAAAGATCTTTCCGTAGATCCGCGGACCGAGACCGTGCGTCGGCATCACATCCATCCCAGTGCGGTGCAACGGGCCTTCAAAAAGGCGCTACGGAAGGCCGGGGTGGAAAAGCCCGCTACGGTGCATTCCCTGCGGCACAGCTTCGCCACCCACCTTCTTGAGGACGGCTACGACATTCGCACCATCCAGGAACTTCTCGGTCACAAAAGCCTGCGCACCACCATGATTTACACTCATATCGTGGGACGGAGAATCACGGGGGTGGTGAGTCCGCTCGACCGCTGAGGAATTCAGTGATATTAATAGGGTCATCAAACAACAAACAATAGACGCTACCCCCTCCCAACCTCTCTCTATAAGGGGGAAAAGTAATTTTCCACTTTCAAGGTGAAAGAGAGAAAGAGAGGGAGATAAAAAACGTCGATGTCTAGCAAAATGCTCCTAGGAACGGGTAACTAGTGACGAGATAATTTCGTGGAGCGTTCGAGCATGGGGGATGGTTACCGAGGGCAGACCGGAGGGCTCCTTTCGGGCCTGGCGCTGAAAGAATCTTCGGCCAAGATCCGAGACTTTTTGCAGGAACTGGCCGGACGAGGCGAAGTTTATGTTACCGGGGGAGCCGTAAGGGACATCCTGCGGGGGGAGAGGGTAGGGGACCTGGATCTCACGGTGGTAGATCTTTCCCCCCTGGAGGTGGCTGAGGAAGCCGCAAGGAGGCTTTCCTGGGCCCTGGTTCCGCTTCACGAGGATTTCGGCGTCTTCCGGGTGGCGCACGGAGGCTTTAGTCTGGACATTTCCGGTCTTCGTCCGGGAGCGGTGGACATCGAGGAGGATCTTCGGTTGAGGGACTTTACCTTTAATGCCCTTGCGGTCCCTCTTCCGGAAGCCCTTGAGAAGACACCTTCGGAATGGCCTCTTCTTGATCCCTGCCTGGGGCTTCGGGATCTTAAGTCCGGTTTGATCCGGGCCATCTCTCGCCGCAATCTTGTAGATGATCCCCTGAGGATCCTCCGGGCCTATCGTTTCTATGCCCTCGGTTTCGGAGAGATAGAGGAGGAGACCCGGAGGTGGCTTTCGGCGGAAAGAGAACGGCTTTTGGGGGTGGCCCGGGAGCGCATTGCCCATGAGCTCATGCTCATTCTCAAAAGTAAGCGGGCCGGGGAGACTTTTTCACTCATGGCCGAAGACGAAGTTTTTTTTGTGATCTTTCCCGAACTTGCCGAGGCCCGGGGCGTGCCGCAGCCTGCCTTTCATCATCTGGATGTGCTGGGGCACAGCCTCGAGGCCCTCCGGCGGGCCGAGGAGGTACTCGAAGCCCCGGAAAAATTTTTCGGAACCGGGGAACCTTTCCGGGAGGTTCTAAAAGATCCCGAACGGGTGGTGGCGGTCAAGCTCGCCGCGCTTTTTCACGATGCCGGAAAGGCTCGCACCTTTGCTCCTCCCGGGAAACGATCGGACCGCATCACCTTCTACGAACACGAGAAGGTGGGCGCGGAGATGTTCGAGGCCTGGGCCACTCGATTGCGCTGGAAGCGCTCGCTTGCCAAGAAGGTTCAAACCCTCATCCGGCACCACATGCGGCCCTTCTTCCTGCTGGAGCTTTACCTGGAGGGGCGTCTCACGGTAAGGGCTCGCCGTCGCCTGATAAGGGACTGCCCGGATTATCCCCTTCTGTTTCTCCTGGCCCTGGCCGACGCCCTGGCCGCCCGGGGCCCGGCCTCCGAAAAGGACACTCCGGACAAACTGGTGGAACTCTTCGAGGACCTCCATCGTTTCGCCCGGGAAATCGTTTCCCGGGTGGAAAGGGAGCGCCTGGTCACCGGACACGATCTCATCGAGATTTTCGGTTTGAAACCGGGTCCCGTTTTTCGGGAGATCCTTTCGGCCCTGGAGGAGGCCCGAATGGAGGGCCGGGTTAAAGACCGCGCCGGGGCCCTGGCCTGGATCAGGGAGTACCTGAAAGGCCGTTTGCCGAAAGAAGGGGTATAATTTATCGAAAATCGAGAGTTCGGGGCAGGTTATGCGAATCGTACTTGCGCTACTCCTGATCCTGATCCTCGGATGGAGCGAGGCGGTCTTCGGGGCGCGAATTCTGATCTTTGCCGGTGCGGCCTCCAGGCCTCCCACCGAGGAGGTGGCCCAGGCCTTCGAGAGGAAGACCGGGGTTAAGGTGGATCTGGTCTTCGGAGGGTCCGGGTATGTGCTTTCTCAGATGCTCCTTTCCCGGAAGGGGGATCTTTATTTTCCCGGTTCCTCCGACTACATGGAGTTGGCCAAAAAGAAAGGGGCCGTGATTCCGGAGACCGAAAGGGTGGTGGCTTACCTGGTTCCGGCCATTATTGTGCGCAGGGGCAATCCCAGAGGGATTCACTCCCTCAGGGATCTGTTGCGTCCGGGCCTTCGGGTGGCCATAGCCAATCCGGAGGGGGTCTGTGTGGGAGCCTATGCGGTGGAAATCGTGGAGAAGAATTTCTCGGCCGAGGAAAAGGAGGCCTTTCGACGCAACCTGGTTAACTACACGGGCAGTTGCGCCAAGACGGCGGCGGCGGTGCTTCTGGGAGCGGTGGATGCGGTGCTGGGGTGGCGGGTCTTCGCCTACTGGAATCCGGAAAAGCTGGAGGTGGTTCCCCTCAAACCGGAGGAGATCGTGAGGGTGGGTTATCTTCCCATTGCCGTTTCCCGGTTCACCCGGCATCGGGATCTCGCCGAACGATTCATCCGATTTCTTCTCTCCTCCGAGGGAAAGGCCATCTTCCGTCGCTATCACTACTTCATGAGCCGGGAGGAGGCCTTCGCCTGGATCGGGGCCGAAAAACCGGTGGGAGGGACCTATCAGGTACCTCCGGAATGGCTCGGGGTGAAGAACCCGTGAATCTCCGCACGGCCACCCTTTCGGTGCTTTTCTTCCTGGCGGTCTTCTATCTGGGGCTCATCCTTTCTCTTTTATACTTTTTTGAGGGTTCCAGATTCTGGGAAACCCTTTTCTCCCCTCGAACGCTTTTTAACCTGCGTCTGAGTCTGGTCTGCGCCACCCTGGCCAGCGGTCTTTCCGTCCTGCTGGGTCTTCCCGCGGCCTACGCCCTTTCCCGTTTCGACTTCCGGGGAAAACAGATCCTGGATACCCTTCTCGAGCTTCCCCTCATAGTTTCCCCCGCGGCCCTGGGGGCCATGCTTCTCATCTTTTTTAACCAGCCTCTCGGGGCCTGGATAGAGGCCCGGGGCGTCCGTTTTGTCTTTACGGTGGAGGGGATAGTGCTGGCCCAGTTTGCCGCCACGGCGGGTCTGGCGGTGCGTTTGCTCAAGGCGGCTCTTGACGAAATTCCCCGTCGCTACGAGAATGTGGCCCGCACCCTGGGAGCCACTCCTCTGAGGGCCTTCCTCACCGTGACCCTCCCGCTCTCCCGGAAAGGACTCCTTTCGGCCTTCGTGCTTACCTGGGCCAAGGCCCTGGGAGAATTCGGCGCTACCATAACTCTTGCCGGGTCCATGCCTTTCCGTACCGAGACGCTGCCCATCGCCATCTTCATGCGTCTTTCCACCGCGGATCTGGTGGGCACGGCCACCCTCACCCTCATTCTGGTGGCCCTGGGGCTCACGCTTCTTTACGGGGTGCGCAAGCTGGGAGAGGCCACCTCATGATCGAGGTGTGCGGTCTCTCGGTAAGGGCGGGAAGCTTTGCCCTGAAGGACATCTCCCTCAGAGTGGAGAGAGGGCGGATACATGTGCTCCTGGGGCCTACCGGTAGCGGAAAGAGCACTCTCCTGGAGGCC
Organism: Thermosulfurimonas sp. F29; assembly: GCF_019688735.1. Classification (NCBI taxonomy): domain Bacteria; kingdom Pseudomonadati; phylum Thermodesulfobacteriota; class Thermodesulfobacteria; order Thermodesulfobacteriales; family Thermodesulfobacteriaceae; genus Thermosulfurimonas; species Thermosulfurimonas sp. F29. Next base: position 37,775 of record NZ_JAIFYA010000001.1, on the reverse strand, counting down.
CTGGTGGGCCTTCGCCGGCCGGAGGAGGGAAGTATCTTTCTTGAGGGCCGGGAAATCACCCGGCTTCCGGTGGAGAGGAGGGGCCTGGCCTATCTTCCTCAGGATCTGGCCCTGTTTCCGCACCTCACGGTGGAAGAGAACATCCTTTACGGTCCGCGGATAAGGGGAATCCACCCTTCGGAGGGATTTCTCCGTGAACTTCTGGATATTCTGGGCATAAGGGGGCTTCTAAAGCGCAGGCCCGGGACGCTTTCCGGAGGAGAACGCCAGCGGGTGGCCCTGGCCCGGGCCCTGGCCCCGGGATCCCGGTACCTTCTTCTGGACGAGCCTTTTTCCGCCTTGCATGCGGGATTGCGTCGGGAACTCTGGTTTCTTCTTCGGGATCTCAAGGAAAGGTTCAACCTCGCCGTGCTTCTGGTGACTCACGACCTGGAGGAGGCCTTCTTTCTGGGAGACACGGTGAGCGTCCTCATAGACGGACGCCTTGAGCAGAGTGGTTCCCGGGAGGAGGTCTTTCACCATCCCGCCGGTCGTCGGGTGGCCGCTTTCTTCGGTATAAAAAACCTGTTTGAGGGCCGGGTGCTGGGGGCGGAAAAGGGAATTCTTCGGGTGGAGGTCCCCGTGCTCAGGAGAACTCTGGTGGTAAGGTCTCCGATTTCCGCAAGTCCGGGGGAGACCCTGGGGCTCGGTATCCGTCCGGAACACATCCTCTTCCTGCGTCCGAAGTACAGAAAGCCGCACCAGAACAATCTCCTTCCCGGCCGAATCGTGGCCCTCCATCCCAGGGGCACCGGCTGGTGGGTTCTCTTCCGCCCCCGGGGTTCCGAGGTGGACTTTGAGGTCGAGCTTCCCGACTATGCCTTTGAAAAGCTCTCTCTCCGTGAGGGAGTTGCGGTAGAGGCCGTTCTACCGGAGGAAAAGATTTTTGTTCTGAAGGAAAATCTTTGATGAAAGCGTTCATGGCCTATCTTCTTGTCTGATTTCTTGCTTTTTGGTGGTTGGTTGCCTTGACTCTTGCCGTTTCGCCGGGTTAATTTTTCGTTAAAATTTCGGATTGACGGTGGGGCGGGGGTATGTTTCAGCAGCAGGCTCGGGTAATAAATAACTTCCTCATGTTCCTGGATGCCGTTTGTATCCTTCTGGCCGGTTATGTGGCTTACCTATTACGGCGCTATCTTTCCGGAGGTAAATGGACTATCGATGGTGAACTGTTCGTTTATTCGGTTTCGTTGGTCATTTTTATAAACAATTATACTATGGGACGAATAGGTCTGTACGGTGATCGTAAGTTTCAGAACTATTTGCAACTTATTTGGGCTGTATTTAAGGCTGTTTTTGTAGATTTTCTATTTTTGTCCTCGTTTATTTTTATTTTCAAAAAAACAAATTATTCCAGGGGTTTCTTCTTATTGTTCGCTTCTTTATCTTTCTTTTTTATGATTTTAGAGAGAATAACGGTACAGATCTATCTTCGCCATTTTGCGCGGCGTCGTCTCCATGCTCGTAATCTTCTTCTGGTGGGGGATCGGCAGAGAGGTAGGATCGTTGCTGAGGCCTTGGAGCAGCAGCTCAGCTGGGGACATAAGATAATAGGTCGGGTATTGTTAAACGGTAGAGACACCTCCCCGGATGTAGTGGGATCCTTAAAAGATCTCCCCCAAATTCTCCGCAGGTATCCCGTGGACGAGGTTATTTTCGCTATCGGCGGAGATAAGGGAATAGATCTGCCTTATTATCTTGATATCTGTCGCAAGATGGGAGTGGATGCTCGGATCCTTCCCGCCCTATGGTCACCAGAAAGTCCTCATCTTGGCGTGGAATCCATACAGGGGATTCCCTTTCTTACCCTCAGGGTAACGGGACTGAATGCTACCGGGTTGCTTTATAAGAGGATTCTCGACATCATCGGGGGTCTGGTGGGGACCTTTATCTTTTTACTGATGTATCCTTTTGTGGCTATTGCCATTAAACTTGATTCTCCGGGGCCTGTCCTGTTCAAACAGAAACGGGTGGGGCAGAATGGGCGCATTTTTACCCTGTATAAATTTCGTACCATGTATGTGGATGCCGAAAAGCGTAAAAGAGAGCTTATGGCCAGGAATGTGATGAAGGGTCCTATGTTTAAACTGGAAGACGATCCGCGTATTACCAGGGTGGGGCGATTTTTGCGACGGACCTCTCTGGACGAATTTCCTCAGTTCTGGAATGTTTTGAAGGGAGAAATGAGTCTGGTGGGGACCCGTCCCCCATTGCCCGAGGAGGTGGAGAAATATGATCTGTGGCACTGGAGGCGAATTTCGATAAAGCCCGGCATTACCGGTCTCTGGCAGATTTCCGGGCGCAATAAGATTACCGATTTTGAAAAGGTGGTGGAGCTGGACTGTCGATACCTGGAAAACTGGTGTTTCCTGGATGACCTGAAGATTCTGCTCAAAACCATCGTTGTGGTGCTTCAACGGAAAGGGGCTTTATGAAGGACAAGGTTCTATGGAAGAAGTGGTTGCTAATATGGGGTTGTTTACTTTTACTCTGGGGATGCGGGGGAAGCCCCCGGGAAAAGCGAGACAGGTTCTTTTCGCGGGGAGAGCGGTTCTTTCAGAAGGGTGATTATGCTCGAGCGGCGGTGGAATTCAAGAATGCTCTGGAGATAGACCCCCGTTTTGCCCCCGCTTATTATCGTTTGGGGTTGGTTTATTTCCGGGAGGGTAAGCTTCGGGCGGCCTATGGATCTCTTTCCAGGGCCATCGAACTTGATCCTTCGCTGCTCGGGGCGCATCTGGCTTTGGGACAAATTTTCCTGCTGAGCCGTCGGCCGGATGAGGCCCTGAAGGAGGCGGAATACATTCTCTCCCGCAAGAGCGGTCAGAGTCAGGCCCTTTTTCTTAAGGCAATGGCCCTTCTTTCCCTGAGGAGGGAGGAAGAGGCTACAAAAATTCTGGGGGATCTTTGCGGCTCAGAATCTTCAAGGGTGACTCCCTGTCTCGTTCTGGCCGATATGTACATCAGGCATAATAAGTTGACGAAAGCAGAGCAGTATTTAAAGAGGGTTCTGGATAGCCATCCTGTCCATCCTCAGGCGACCCTAATGCTGGCCCGCCTTTTTGAAAGGGAAGGTCGCTCCGAACAGGCCGAGAGGCTTTATCGTTCTCTGGTAAACAAATTTCCGGAAAATGGGAAATTCCGGCTGATACTGGCTCAATTTTACGAACGAGAGGGAATGCGAGAAAGGGCGGAAAATGTGCTGAGAGAATTCCTTGTTCAATATCCTGCAGCAGAGGAGTCCTATCTTCTGTTGGCAAAATTTTATAGACATTACGGAGAGGCAAAAAAATTCGAGAGGGTGCTTGAGGAAGGGATTCGGCGATTTCCGGATCGTTTTGTTTTCTGGGAAAATCTCGCCGAGTATTATTTCATATCCGGTAAAAAAGAGAAGGCCTATTCCCTCCTGAACACATACATCAAGGAAACGGGATCCAGGCCTTATAAATTAAAGGCCCGGTTCCTGAAGGCTGTATTTTTATGGCGGGAGGGTAGATCACGGGAGGCTTTACGGGAGTTGGGGGAGATCCTGCGGGATAATCCGGAAAATGTAGCTGCACACACTCTCAAAGGAGATATTCTTTTCTCTCAGGGGGACTTCGAGGGAGCGATAAGCGAGTATCGTTCCGCTTTGAGGCAGGAGCCCAACGCGACAGATCTCCTTCTCCGTCTGGCCCGGGCTCATCTCCAAAACGGATCTTTGATTCTGGCCGAGGATCTTTACAAACGCCTTCTTACCACCAATCCTCATCTACGGGAAGCCCATTTGGGGCTGGCGGAGATTTACCGTCGCAAGGGGAAAATTGATAGCGCTCGACTGGAAATAGAAAAGGTCCTGCGGCGAAACCCCGGAGATATGGAAGCTCTGGAGCGATTGCTGAATCTATATCTTTATGAGGGGAATTGGAAGACAGCGGTAGAGACGCTGAAGAAGCAGATAACCCGTTATCCATCAAATACGGCTTATCGTCTCCTCCTGGTGGAACTTTATCTCCAAAAAAAGGACTTCGGCTCTGCTCGCAGGGTTTTGGAGGAAACGGTAAGGCTCCAGCCTTACAACCCGCTGCTTCTGTTTACTCTCGGGCGTATAGCCAAGAAGACCGGATTTCTCAAAGAGGCCATTTCTTACTATGAAAAACTGCGGAGTCATCAGCCCGGTAAGGTAGTAAATGATCTTATTCTGGCTCAGCTTTACGGAGAGGCCGGTGAGTACTCCAGGGCCATAAGACTTTACCGAGAGATTCTCCGTCGAGATCCCGGGAATTGGGTTGTGGCCAATAACCTGGCTTTTTATCTGGCCGAATATGAACCTTCCACGAAGAACCTTTCCCGAGCCGAGGCCCTGGTGCAGCCATGGGTTAAAAAGTTTCCCCAGAAACCGGAATTGGTTGACACTCTGGCCTGGATAAAATATCGTCAGGGGGATTATTATGTTGCCAAGACTCTTTTGGAAAAACTCGGCAAGGATGTAACTAAATATCCGGTTATTTCCTATCATTTGGGGATGATATATTATCGGCTGGGAGAAAGGGAAAAGGCCGCAATGTATTTGGGAGCGGCCTTGAGGGGTAGGGAGGATTTTCCCGGACGCAGGGAGGCCGAGGATATTTTTCGAGAATTAGAAGGGGTTCAATAATATCGATCTGGGAGGTGAGAGGATGGGGAGGTTATTTTTCTTTGTATTCCTGGTAAGCTTGCTCTGCCCGGTAATGGCGAGAGGGGGGGGAACGGATATTCCCTTTTACAAGATAGGTCCCGGAGATGTTCTGGAGATTTCGGTCTGGCAGGATGAGCGTCTTAATCGCAAGGTGGTGGTTCCCCCGGATGGGGTGATTTCTTATCCCCTTATCGGGGATATCAGAGTTACGGGACTTACGGTTGCTGACTTAAGAAAGATTATTACCGAGCGGCTGAGCGATTATGTCCCGGACGCCATGGTAACGGTCATGCTTGTACAGATTAACAGCTTAAAGGCCTATGTTATAGGTAAGGTAAATCGTCCGGGGGCATATCCTATAGACTTAACCACGGATGTGATGCAGATTCTGGCCATGGCCGGAGGCCTTACCCCTTTTGCTTCTTCCAAGAAGATCATTATTCTGAGGCGCGAGGGAGACCGAATCATAAAGATTCCCTTCAATTATGACGAAGTGTCCCGTGGAAAGAATCTGGATCAGGACATTCTTCTGAAGCGGGGAGATGTGGTTGTTGTTCCTTAGTTTGTTTTCTTTTTTTATGTTGATTTTTTTGACTCCTTTACTTCATGCTGCGGATTTTTATTTTTCGTCATATTTGAAATTTCGGGGTGAATATAACGATAATGTGGCTTTTTCTTATTATAATCCCGAAAGAGATTTTCTTACTGTTACTTCCCCTTCTCTCTTTTTGAATTACAAGAGTGAACGTTTTTCATATTCTTCTGAATTCGGTCTGGATATTTATGATTATATGGATAAAAATAGGCTAGATACTGTAAATCAAAATTATAAAATAAAAATAAACTATAAATGGCTGGATCGCTGGCAGATTTCTGGTGAAGGTTATATAATAAAGGACACTACTTTGCAATCCGAACTTAAAGAGACAGGAATCATACATTTTCGGGAGAAACGACGGCGCTATTACATGGCTGGTTCTTTAACATATCTATTCAGTCAAATAACATCTCTTAAAATACAGGCTACTTCTTCACGCACCGAATATGATTGGCGTTATAATGTGGATTATGATCTTTTATCTTTTTCAGCCACTTTACAGAGATCTCTTAAGAATCAGCGAGATGTTTTAATGTCTAAATTTTATTATACAAATATAGATTCTAGTAGTAGCAGAGTGGACAATTATGGCGTTATGTTGGGCTGGCAAAGAGCCTTGTCTTCTCATTCAGGGTTTACTTTTTTAGCCGGAATGCGATATACCAAGACTTTGTATTATCTTTATTATATTCAACTGGTACCCCTTCCTTCCTGGCCCTATGTGGGGTTTCAAATAAGAAAAAGACGAACTTCTACTCATGAAAGCGGATATGTTACCGATATTTCCCTGTTTTACAGGAAAGAGCGTTCAATTTATAGGCTGGGTTTTAATAAAAATCTTGCTTATAGTTCTTACGGTGAATCAGTGGATCGTTCTCATTTTTATGGAACCTTTTCTTATTATCTAACTCCTCGATGGACTTTTCTTTTTTCAATTTCCTATTATTTTACTTCTTCATCAGGTAAGACTTACAAAGAAGACAATATTTTTTACTCTTTTAGACCATCTCTGAAATATTATCTTACCAGACGCTGGTCTTTGAGTATGTTTTATGAATATTCGGATTATCGGGATAAAGTTCGTGATCATGAATATGATCGTCACCGTATTTGGTTAACTTTGACTTTTGAGTTCGGTAAGCCTCCGGCCTATAAATCCGGTATTTAAGGAGGTTATATGTACACGGAGGAACAGAAGGATATCCGGTACCTCATTCGGGTGTTTCGTCGTCGGAAGAAGGCTTTTTTTATCCCTTTCGTCCTGGTTTTTGCGAGTATAACGATGATAGCCTTTCTTTTGCCTCCCATTTATCAGGCCACCACCACTATTCTTATTGAGGAACAGCAGATCCCTCCGGAGTATGTAAAAAGTACGGTGACCGGATATGTAGAAGAGCGTTTACAGATGATTACTCAGGAAATTATGAGTCGATCCCATTTGATAGATCTGATTGAACGATTCAATCTTTATCCTGAGATGCGTAAAAAATATACCATGGATGAAATCGTGGATAGAATGCGCAAAGACATTAAGCTGGAAACTATAAATGCTGAAGTGTCCAACACTCGAACGGGGCGTCCATCCTCGGCTACGATAGCCTTTACTCTTTCTTATGAAGGCCGGGATCCGGATAAGGTGCAAAAGGTGGTCAATGCATTGGCTTCTCTATATCTCGAGTACAACCTCCGTTCTCGGGAGGAGCAGGCCTCCGGGACTACAGCCTTTCTGGAAAAAGAGCTCCAGGAGCTCAGGAAGCATATGAATGAGCTTGATAGCAAGCTGAGTAAATTCAAGCAGGAACACTTGGGAGAACTTCCGGAAATGATTACCATCAATCTTCAAACTATAGAAAGGCTTGAGCGGCATCTGGATGACCTCGAGACCCAGATACGTTCTCTCAAACAACAAAAGGTGTATCTGGAAGGGCAACTGGCTCTGGTAGAACCTCTCGCTCCTGTTAAAACCGAGGAGGGCAAGGCGGTGATGTCTCCGCTGGAAAGGCTTAAGTATTTGAGGCTTAAGCTTTTGAGTTTGCAGGCGACCCTTTCTCCCAAACATCCCGACATAATAAAACTGAAGAAGGAGATTCAGGCCTTAGAATCCCAGGTGGGGGAGACGGATGAAGCTCTGGAGAAAATAAGACAATTAAATGAGCTTCAGTCCCGACTGGCGGAGTTGAGATCTCGTCTTGGGCCGAAGCACCCGGATGTGATAAAGCTGGAAAGGAACATCAGGGTCCTTTCAGAGGAGCTGGCCAAAACAGAGAACAAGAAGGCCAGGGTTGCCGAGGAAATGCTCAACCGTCCTGATAATCCGGCATATATTAATTTAAAGACCCAGATTGCTTCTATAGAGGTCCAGATAAAGAGTCTGGAAGAGGAGAAGAAAAGGATTATGAAGAAAATAGAGGAATACCAAAAAAGATTGGAAAACACTCCGTTGGTGGAAAAGGAGTATAACATTCTGCTCACCGATTATGAAAACACCCGACGCAAGTACAACGAACTGATGAACAAGCTCATGGAGGCCAGGATTGCTCAGGAGCTTGAGGAATCCCGGCATGGCGAGCGATTTACCATTATTGATCCGGCGCAGTTACCGGAGAAACCCTATAAACCTAAAAGGATGGCCATTGTGCTGATAGGTTTCGTTCTGGCTCTGGGAGCCGGAGTGGGTACCACGGCTTTTATGGAATACCTGGATCACTCTATAAAGAGTCCCGAAGAACTGCGGGCCCTTATTCAGGTGCCTCTTCTTGCTACCCTTCCTTATATCGAGACGGAGGAGGAGATAAGGGCTCGGCGAAGGAAGAAGTTATTGTTCTTGGCGGTGTTTCTGGCGGGGTTAGTGGCGGCAATTCTTCTCTTTAATTTTATGGTGATGCCTCTCGACCTGTTCTGGTTAAAGCTGGAGCGTAAGATAAGCGCCCTTTGGTCTTGAATTCGTTATTATACCTAGGGGGGTCTTTAAATGAGCAAAATCAAGAAAGCCCTGGAAAAGGCCGGTGAGTCCCGGCAGGAGATTATAGAGCTTACCAGGGGAACGGTTCAGATGTCCCGAAGGGAGGAAATTCGTCCGGTATATACCCGGACCAAAGTAGTTTCTGTGGACTCCGAACTTCTACGACGCAATAAAATTTTTAGTTTTTTTGATGAGGAAGAGGGACTTTCCGAGCAACTCCGTATTCTTCATACGCGGATTTTGGATCGAATGGATAAACTGGGGGGAAATGCCCTTCTGATTACCAGTGCTCGCTCGGGGGAAGGTAAGACTCTTACGGCTATAAATCTTGCCATAAGCATGGCCCGGGAATTCGACCGGACCGTACTTCTTGTGGATGCCAACTTCAAGAATCCGACCGTGCACACTTATCTGGGGCTGATTCCGGACCGAGGTCTGGCTCATGTGCTTCTCCGGGAGGCGCAGATCCCCGAGGTTTTGATCAATCCTGATATTCCCCGTCTGGTAGTTATGCCTGCGGGCAAAAGGCTTTCGGGGTCGGCCGAGCTTCTGGGTTCCCCTTTTGCTGAAGGCGTGTTCCAGGAGATTAAGACACGGTATCCGGAAAGATTTATTATTTTTGATTCTCCCTCTATTCTCAATTCTGCAGACCCTATGGTACTTTCCGAGTATGTGGATGCAATCCTCATGGTGGTGGAGGCGGAAAGAACGCCGGCCGAGGAGGTGAAGGCTGCGGTAGATATGTTGCAGGAGAAGCCTTGTATAGGAGTAGTGCTCAATAAGTTTAGAAACTGAGTCTATTATGTACGAATCTTTTTACGGTTTCCGCAAACGGCCCTTCACCCTTTCTCCTGATCCGGACTATCTTTTTATGAGCAATAAGCACGAAAATGTGTATACCTACCTTCGTTATGCTATTTATGAGAATAAAGGCTTTGTGGTCATTACCGGAGAGATCGGATCCGGAAAGACCACTCTTTTGAACTATTTTCTCAAAAGGATCAGAGGGCCCATCAAGGTGGCCTATATCTATAATACCACCGTTTCTCCTTTACAGTTTTTACGGCTCGTTTGTCAGGAACTGAGTATTTCTGTGGAGGGTCTTGATAAGGCCGGGATTCTACACGCTTTGAATGAGTTCCTTTTCAGGGAGTATGCCGCCGGCCGCCGGGTCATCCTTATTGTGGATGAGGCGCAGAACCTTTCCCTTCAGACCCTAGAGGAAATTCGTTTGATTTCCAATCTTGCCACCGAAAAGGAACCCCTGTGGCAGATTATTCTGGTGGGACAACCGGAGCTCAAACGGAAGTTACAGCATCCCTCGCTTAAACAGCTGGTACAGAGGATCACGGTTTACTGTCATCTTGAACCCCTGAGTGTTGAAGAGGTCAAGGCCTATGTCCGCCACCGTCTGCGTGTAGCCGGAGCCAGAGATCTCCACCTTTTTACGGAAGATGCTCTGGAGGCCATTTATGAATACTCTGGAGGTATCCCTCGCCTGATAAACATTTTGTGCGACACGGCTTTGGTGTATGGGTTTGCTGATGAGCTTCCCCGTATCGATAGAAAAGTGATTGAGGCCGTAGCGGAAGACCGTCGGAGGAGCGGCCTTTTTGAGGAAGTAGAAGCCCTCACCAAGCCGGAGGACAATCTCACATCTTTTGAGGATTGGCCGTCCCGGGTTCAGGCACTGGAGCAGAGAGTTCGGGTGCTTGAGGCTCTGGTGGCCGAGCTTTCCAAGCGTGTGGAGGTCTGTCGTAGCCTGGAAAGAGACTGGCGAGGTGTGATAGAGACCCTTCTGAGGCGTCTCGATCCTTCACGGTGCGGGTGCTCGGGAGCGTGAGTTTTTTCTTTATTTTTTAGATTTCCAGTGTCATTCTTGCGGGAAAGATGTATTTACGATAAAATCCTTTAAAGTCAGGCTATTCAACCCTTTGCCCGGGTGGCGGAACTGGTAGACGCTGGGGACTTAAAATCCTCTGGGGTTCCCACCCCGTGCCGGTTCGAGTCCGGCCCCGGGCACCAGCACAGAGATTTCCTCCTTTACGAGAAGGCCTGTTTCCGCAAAGTTTAACTACCTTCTTTTACACCTTTACACCTGGTTTAACAATTTTACATTTTATTTCTTACAGTTGGATCCTGCTTTATTTCTATAATATCCTTGCCACTCTAACTTTTCGAACTTTTGGCATCCTGTTTGCATATCAGAATGCATAATTTATTTTGGAGATTTAAAATGAGATGGCGTTTAATGGTCCTGTTTGTATTATTTGTTTTTCTCTTTAGTGCAAATGTGCAGGGTGTTGATTTAAAGAGAAAAAGTAGAAAAATACTTGCCTGGAAAAAAGTTAATGATAGGATTCTTGGCATTCAAACTGGAGGTTTTTTGTGTAATCTAAATGTTAATGTGAAAAAAACAGAAAGCAAAATTATTTTATGGGATGAGATTCGTTATATTTCTGTTTCTTATCTAGAAAACTCTGGCGGGAATGGGAATGTAAGTAAATCTGTGGTTTATACAACCATATCAAAATAGGAGTTGATGAGTATGAAAAAGATCTTGGTTTCAGTGTGTTTGATAATAATAAGTAAAGTTGTACTGGCTGGAGAATTCAGTACTGTTCTCAAAGACCATGTCTTGTAAACAGCAAAAGGAGTAGGAGGTATCAATATTGCAGCGGGGGAAAATACTATTCAGGCTAATCTATGGGGGATAGGAATAAAAGCGAAAAACAATATGTTTTTTCGACAATTTTTGGAAGTACGAAGACTAAATCTTTCATTTTCAAGAGATATTTTGGAAGGATATGTATTAGCTGAAGCTAGAGGGCTTTTTGGAGTTAATCAGGCTGCGGGTGGCCAGGTTATTCAGGCCAACATAGCAACACTTTCAATAAATTCTCTGGGGACAAGGGTAAGAGGCCCTGTTCTTTCTCAAGCGGTGGCTTTCCCTTCGAGATCGATTTCCAGACTTTATAGGGGGATAAGTTTGGATGTCATGAGCTCCGGGGTTCTTGCAGGGGCTAAGGGAGTCTTTCAGATAAATCAGTCCGCTGGTTCGGCTAATGTCATTTCCAATGTCTTTTCCTTCAGTCTACTTGGGGCTGGAGCCCTAAGTAAATAAAAAACCTTAAGGAGGTTGGTTATGTTTAAGGAATTGGTGGAAAGGGTAAAGGGTAAAGGGAAATGGGCGGGGGCTTTGGCCCTCTCGGCGGCCTTGTTGGTTCCGGCCGGAGTGCAGGCTCTGGGGGTTAGTCCTCCATCACTCTGCAACCAGAAGTGCAGCATCGTTTTTGATGTAAAAGGAGATGTGGATGTAAATGGTCAGGTGATGGGGGTGGCCGATCTGGAGGGATATTTCTCTCTGATTACGGCCAGGATAAACATCATCAATGATGAAATGAGAGTAGGTGGTCTCGTACGGGCACTTTCCAAAAACGATCAGTTTCTGGAGGAAAACGAGATCGAAAATACCCGTATGACTAATACAGCTTCGGTTAAGGGGTCGGTACTTAGAAACGCCAAGGGGAACATCGGACTTAATGTGGTGGCCGGAGATGTGAATGCTCAGAGCAACATCGCTTCCATATCTGCCGGGAAATCCGAGCGTTCCATGACTCAGTCTACCATTTTCAGTTTCCAGAGGACCATTGGTAACGGACTATCGAACAAAGGTTCCGTGAATACAGCCTCTCTGAGCGATTCGGTACTTAAGAATGCCAAGGGCAATATAGGAGTAAATGTGGCTGCCGGAGTTACCAATGCTCAGAGCAATCAGCTGGCCGTGGCTTCTGCTCCGGCTAAGGTGGGAGTGGCCACCGCCTATGTAAGGCAGGAAGGACTCAATAACTGGACAGAAAATTATCCGCTTGAGCAGGAAAGGGTAGTGATGTACAAAGTCGATCTCGATCTTTCCGCGAGAGGAAACGCTTATGGAACGAGGTTCAGGGGAGGATATAGCGGAAGCGAGGGCGGAACCTTTTCCGGGTCTGGCTCGATTGCCGGTACTTCTAAGGGGATGAGTTATCAGGCGAATAATTTCTATCCGGATATATGGACCGGTACGAGCCATACCTCCGGAAATCAGATCGGACATGTGGATCTTGATAATGAGGCTCAGGGGGCTATCGCCAATCCGGGTCGTAATGGAGTGGGAGGAATAGCCTTTGATAACGACAACAAGATTGATGCTGATTATGAGGGTGGTGGATCCTATAGCGGAAAAGAAAAGGGTACCCTTTCCGGAATTCTGGGAGCTCAGAAGATAGCTCTTACCGGATCGGTTACCGGCTACATTCCCGTTAAGATCGTTCGCTATAAAGACTCCATCAACACGGCCTCCCTTAGCGGCGAAGTGCTCATGAACGCGGTAGGGAATATAGGGGTTAATATTGCCGCCGGAACTAACAACATGCAGGTCAATGCTCTCTCCGTTACCTATGTGCCCAATGCCGGCACAGAGGTTCCCACTCCTCAGCCCGGTGGTGGAACCGAATAAGCCCTAACAAGAGGGGAGGGGGATCCCTCCCCTCTCTTTAAGGGGGTAATCCGATGAAGAAGTATCTGATAGGATTTTTTCTCGTTCTCACTCTTTTTTCTCCCTCTCGAGCGGCTGTGGTAGAGGTCCGGGCGGGAATTTATGGGGGTTATATTCGTAAGAGGATTCTAAGTGTTAAAGAGTTGCGTTTTCGTCGTCTTTTTCGTCAACGATATGATCTAAGTTGTGGAAGTGCGGCTCTGGCCTCTCTTTTGAAATTTTACTACGGGACTAATGTTTCTGAAGAGGACATTATCCGGAATATCCTTTCTCACGGTGATATCAAGCGGATTCGTTCTCATGGTTTTTCCATGTTAGATCTGAAAAGGAGTGCTGAAAGCTTCGGTTTTCAGGCGGAAGGATATAAAGTGCCTATCAGAAATTTGTCTCGTCTTAAGATGCCTACGATTATTCTTTTAAATAGTCGAGGATATAAACATTTCGTTATATTAAAGGGCGTAAAAGAAGATAAAGTATTCATAGCTGATCCGGCCCTGGGACATAGAATCATTTCTTTAGATGAGTTTAAGCGTTCCTGGAATGGGATCCTTTTGGCGGTATTCGGTAAACGAGTTAATGGTAAGGTTTGGACTCTTTGTTCACCCGGAGTGACTAAAGAAAAGGTTTGGACTTTAGAAGATGTAGCTATCTCTAATCTTCTGATCCTTGATCAACCGTTTGATATTAAACCTTAAACAGGGGGAATAAACCATGAAAGGGAAACTTATGCTATGCCTGTTGATTTCAAGTCTTTTGGGATGGGGAAGTACGGTCTTAGCCGGTAGCATTCCTTTCACGAAGCAAGGGTTACAGGCTCTCGGGACTTCGGTCTCCGAGCCCTCCTTAAAAGAATTGAGGGGGGGATATCAAGGTTTTTACTTCGAGGTAATTTTTAGCGGTTTCTGGGATTCCACGGGACAGCAATGGGCAGAAATAAAGGTAAATACAGGAATGGCCCGGGATTCAGCCCGCATTATAGCCGGCAACGAATCCCCTGAAAGGGGTAGCCTCTCTAACGAGGTGGCGGCTTCCCCGGGCACTTCTTCTATCCAAACAAAGGCCGTTTTGGGAAATTTTAAGGGAGGAAGTGGTATATTTCAAATTAATCAGGTGCCGGGATCAGGAAATATAGTTAGAAATCATCTAACAATCAATATTGCTATCTTTAATAATCAAGAAATTGTCAGGAGGTCCTTAAATAATTTATTCAGGATTTTACCTTCCTCACTTTAACTTAATTCCTCCTATTTCTTGACATCGTGAAAAAAATATGGGAGTATGGCTTCAGTTCAGGAAATAGGGGGAATTGTCATGAAAATGAATTCTGTCTGCGTTGTTATTTCTGTTATTTTCTTTTTTGTGGCTTTTTTTAATATTTCTCCGGCAAAAGCGGAAAAAGGGAGTGATTATCGAGAGGGTAGCACCCCAGAGGAAGTGCTTCTTCAGGAAAAAGGAGGAGTTCTTTTACCCAGAGGGGTACTTGTGGTGGAACCGGGATTTCAATATTCTCATACTTCTCGGGCGAGAATAGCCATCAGCGGATTTACTATTTTAGAAGCCATTGCTATAGGGCAGATTACTACTGAGGTAACCAAAAAGGATGTTTTTACCACCTTTTTAAATCTACGGTATGGTTTAGCTCACGGGTGGCAGGTTGATTGTAAGATCCCCTATCTCTATCGTCACGACCGATACTCCTGGCAAGAAGATTCCGCTACCCGGGAGAAAACCGTTACCGATGAGGACATTGGAGATATTTCTTTCGGGATTTCCTATCAATTTTTGTATGAGAAAGGTTCGTGGCCGGATGCCGTATTGAATTTAAGAGTGAAGACGCACACCGGAAAAGATCCCTATCATATAGATACTGACGATCGAGGCCGTCCGGAAGAGTTGCCTACCGGGAACGGGCATTGGGGTATTTCTGGCGGGATCACTCTAGTGAAGCGGAGTGACCCGGCGGTACTTTTCGGAAGTTTGACCTATTTTTACAATATTACAATATTAAAAGAACAGTTAGAGATTATGGAGAGGTTCGTCCTGGAGCCAGTTTGGATTTCAGTATAGGTATGGCATACGCTCTTAATGAAAAATTTTCCGCTAATATCTTCTATGATCAGAAAATTTACAGCCGTACCAAAATTAATGGAAAAAAACAACCCGATACAGAATTCAGAGACCTTTGCAAAACCCTGCAATTTTGTCTGTATTAGCAAGTCTGAGATGAACATTACATCAAATTTCCTTCAGAACAATATGCGAAATACCCAAAATCTTTCTCCCTATTGCCTTTCCAGGATACCTCGTGAGCCTCTTTTTCCCTCTCTCCCTTGCTCTAGACATACTTTCCCCCTTTATCTCCAAAGCTTAAGCCATGACAGCGCTTCTTTTCCTTCGCAAATGCCACCAGAGCCTTATAGGTAAAGACCGTAAGGAAAAGGTGGATCTCATTGGCCATAAGGCCTGCATACCTGGCCTTAGCCCGATTGAGGTGGAGACTAAAGATGCCGAAGACCTTCTCTACCTTCCGCCTTACCGCTCCCAGTTTCCTATTCCTCTTTTTCTTGGAGGAGCTTATTTTGCGGTTTCTACTCCCCTTAGCCAGAACTCCGTAATAGATGCCTTTTTCCCGGCACCACTTTTTGAGGGCCTTCGAGTCGTAGGCCTTGTCCGCAAAGATGGCCTTTTCGGCACCGGAGAGAAGCTCATCGATTATTTGGGAGTCGTGGATGTTGGCAGGGGTGCAGACGAAGTCGGTGACGAATTCGTATTTGGGATCAATGGCGATGTGGTCCTTGTAACCGTAGACGATCCGATTCCCTTTTTTGGTGATGGCGGCATCGGGATCGTCTTTTTTAGGTTTACAAGCGGCCGGGACCAGGCGGGCATCGACGATCTTTCCGGCCTTAAGCTCGAAGCCCTTTTCGGCCAGCTGGCGTTTGAGTTCTTCGAAGCATTGGCGGTAGAGGTTCATGGACTGGAGGTCGTTACGGAAGCGGGAGATGGTGGAGTGATCGGGGACGGGGTCGGTAAGGGAGAGACCGAGGCCGCCGAGAAGAGGTTGCCGTAGAGCATGACTTCGACTTCGGTATCGGAGTGTTTGTAGATTTGCTGGATGATGAGGATTTTGAGCATGAGGAGGGGGTTATAGGCCGGGCGACCTACGGAAGAAGGGTGGAGTTTGGCCAGGATGAGTTCGAAAGGTTTCCAGTCGATGATGCGATTAAGGTAAGCTAGTATGTCGTCAGGTAGATTTTGATATAGGAGGTATTCGCCGAAAGTGAGCTGGTTATGACTTTCTTTGTACATAGTTGCCTCCTTTGGCTCAAGATCGTTTTTTGATTGAGTTTAACATGAGACAAAAACTTGTCAATCTAATTTTGCAAAGATCTCGTTTTTATCAGACACAAATTTTTAGGCTACTCCCAGCAGAGGAGGTGGCGCTGGCGTATAGGGATCTTTGGAGGGTGGAGAATGCCTTTCGGGAGATGGCCGGAAGACGAGTGACGAGTATTTCCGACGAAGGAATCTCTGTTAAAGTGCTTATACATAGTGGCTATGGAACTTGAGAGGAAATGGGCCCAGATAAGGGGCTGGCTCCAGATATATGGCCAGATAGCCATTCTTTTCGAGGGCCGGTTATAATGAAATTTACACAAAGGTGGACAGTCCCTTTAAAGGGGTTATCATGCCTCAAAATAAGAAGTCTGAGACGGGAGTTAAAAAGACCTTTTTAGCCCCTTCCATCTCTCTTCCCAAAGGTGGAGGGGCGATTCGGGGTATTGACGAAAAGTTCTCCGTTAACCCTGCCACGGGCACTGCTTCGGTTTCCATTCCTGTACCGGTAAGCTCCAGACGTTCCGGATTTACTCCCCAACTCTCACTAACTTATGATTCCGGCTCCGGAAACGGCCCTTTCGGTTTCGGCTGGAGCCTTTCCCTGCCATCAATCACCCGCAAAACCGATAAGGGGCTGCCTCACTATGACGACGCGAACGAATCGGATGTATTCATCCTCTCAGGAGCCGAAGACCTTGTGCCTGTTCTGGATGAGGATGGCAAGATCTTGGAAGAAATCAGAACCGTTAACGGGGTTGAGTATGCCGTCCGCTATTACCGTCCTCGCATTGAAGGTCTTTTCACCCGGATTGAGCGCTGGAGCCGCACCTCAGACGGAGAGATTCACTGGCGCTCTATATCAAAGGACAACATACTCACAATTTACGGAAGAGATGAAAACTCCCGTATTGCAGACCCGGAAGACCCGAATCGCATCTTTTCCTGGCTCATTTCAGAAACAAGGGATGACAGGGGCAATGCCATAATCTATGAATACAAGCCCGAAGATTCGGAGGGTGTAAATACCCATCTTCTTCACGAAAGAAATCGCACTGAAAAAGGCAGATCAGCAAACAGGTACATAAAGCGGATAAAGTACGGTAACAGAACACCTCTGCTTGATGCAGAAGGAAGAAGACCAGCATTTTTGACCCGGGAGCAGATTGACAGTGCCGGCTGGATGTTTGAGATCGTCTTTGATTATGGGGAGCATGAAGAAAGGTTTCCGAGACCAGAAGAAGATAAGCCCTGGCCTGTAAGACCCGACCCCTTCTCCACCTACAAGTCCGGTTTTGAGGTGCGAACCTACCGTCTCTGTCAGCGCGTCCTGATGTTTCATCATATTCCGGGAGAAGAGGGCTATGACGGTCTTGTTCGGTCCCTTGATTTTACCTATTCCTATGAAGAAGACCCATTTAGTGCGGAAAATCCTGTTTACTCCTTTCTCTCAAAGATCACCCAGAAAGGATACAAACGTAGCGAGAGCGGTTACACAGAGAAAAGCTATCCCCCTCTTGAATTTGAATACAGCAGACCAGAAATCCAGGAGAGGGTGGAGGAGGTTGAGCCTGAAAGCCTGGAGAACCTGCCGGGTGGACTGGACGAACCTCTCTATCACTGGCTCGACCTTCACGGAGAAGGTGTTCCCGGAATCCTTACAGAGCAGGGAGGAGCGTGGTTTTACAAGAGGAACTTAAGCCCGGTAAACGAGAGAATTGAAAACGGCCATAAATTTTTGAAGGCAAAGTTTGCGCCGGTTGAACAGGTTTCCGTAAAGCCCTCAGCTGTCAGAAGTGCTCAATTCATGGATCTTGCCGGGGATGGCCAGATTGATCTGGTCTCGTTTGAGGAATCCCTTCCTGGTTTTTACGAACACGATGAAAAGGAAGGGTGGAAGCCTTTTAACTCCTTCAGTTCAAGGCTTCATCAGGCGATTCATGACCCAAACGCGCGTTTCATCGACCTTGACGGAGACGGACGAGCCGACCTCCTGATAACCGAAGAGGATGCCTTTGTATGGTATCGCTCCCTTGGTGAGGTGGGTTTTGCACCGGCAGAAAGAGTATCAAAGGCTCTTGATGAGGAAAAGGGCCCGCGCATAGTCTTTGCCGATAAAACTCAAACTATTTTCCTTGCAGACATGTCTGGAGATGGGCTTGCGGACATTGTGCGCATCAGAAACGGTGAGGTGTGCTACTGGCCCAATCTTGGCTTTGGGAGGTTCGGGGCAAAGGTTACCATGGAAAACTCCCCCTGGTTTGACAACCCCGATCAGTTTGACCCCTCCCGCATCCGGCTTGCGGATGTGGATGGCTCCGGCACAACGGATATCATCTATCTTCACCGGGATGACGTGAGGATTTACTTCAACCAGTCAGGAAACGGCTGGAGCAAGCCAAAGGTTCTGAACATTTTTCCACCATCTGACAATCTTTCCGATGTTCAGGTCATAGACTTACTTGGAAACGGCACCGCCTGTATTGTCTGGTCATCTCCTCTTCCGGGATATTCCCGCATCGTGAGATATGTCCCTCTTATGGGTGCGGAAAAACCCCACCTCCTTGTGGGAATAAGGAATAACCTCGGGGCGGAGACGAGGATCTACTATGCCCCTTCCACAAAATTTTATCTTCAGGACAGGCTTTCCGGAAAACCCTGGATCACAAAGCTTCCCTTCCCGGTCCATGTGGTTGAAAGGGTGGAAACCTACGACCACATAAGCAGAAACCGCTTTGTCACCCGCTACGCCTATCACCACGGCTACTTTGACGGTCATGAGAGGGAATTTCGTGGTTTTGGCATGGTGGAAAGATGGGACACCGAAGAATTTGGAGCCTTTGAAGGAGCGTTTCCTTCGGGCAACAACTGGGAGGAATCCTCACACATACCGCCTGTACTGACAAAAACATGGTTTCACACAGGAGCTTATATAAACCACGAAAGAATTTCCCGTTATTACGAGGATGAATACTACAGAGAGCCAGGGTTAAGTGAAGAAGAAGTAAAAGAGTTACTTTTGCCTGATACGGTGCTTCCTAAAGAGCTAACTCCTGAAGAGGAGAGAGAAGCATGCAGGGCACTCAAGGGGAGGATGCTAAGACAGGAGGTCTATGCCCTTGATGGAACGGAGAAGGAAAAGCACCCCTACACCGTGGTGGAGCAGAATTTTGCCATAAAGGTCCTTCAGAGAAGAGGGGAGAACCGCCATGCGGTCTTTTTTGTCCACCCGAAGGAGACCATCACCTATCATTATGAAAGAAACCCGTCTGATCCCCGCATTCAGCACTCCATCACCCTTGAGGTGGACGATTTTGGTAATGTTTTAAAAGAAGTTGCCATTGCCTACGGTAGGAAGCAGCCACCAGAGGAACTGGAAGAAAAAGAAAGAGAAAAGCAGACAAAGACCCTCATCACCTATACCGAAAATCTCTACACCAATGCCGTTGATGAGGAAAACGATTACCGCGCACCCCTTCCTGCTGAAACCAGAACCTACGAACTCATCGGTTATACACCTTCCGGTCCTGCTGAAAGGTTTCAGGCAGAAGACTTTGTAGCCTCTGACGGCAACGCCTTGCATCTGATATACGACTCCGAGATACCCTACGAGGAAACGCCAACCGGGGGAAGACAGCGCAGGCTCATAGAGTACCATAAAACACTTTACCGCCGAAACGACCTTGCCGGTCTTTTGCCCTTGGGAAGGCTTGAATCCCTCGCCCTTCCGGGAGAGACCTACACCCTTGCCTTTACACCCGGCCTTATAGAAAAGGTCTTTAAGAAGAATGGTGAATTGCTTATCCAGAACCCCTCTGAACTTCTTGAAGGCAAGGGAGAGGACAGAGGCGGTTATATCTTCATGGACGGTTGCTGGTGGATTCCTTCGGGAAAAGTCTTTTATTCCCCGAATCCAGAGGATACGCCAGAAAAGGAGCTTGCCGAAGCTCTTGCCCACTTTTTCCTCCCCCGCAGGTTTGAAGACCCCTTCGGAAACAGCACCACGGTGACCTACGATGATTACGACCTGCTTTTGCTTGAGACCTGCGATGCCCTTGGCAATAAAACCACTGCAGGGGAAAGGGACAGGGAAGGGAACATAATCCGTAATGGAAATGATTACAGGGTTCTTCAGCCCTGGCTTGTGAGTGATGCCAACAGAAACCGCACCGCCGTTGCCTTTGACGCCCTGGGAATGGTGGTAGGGCAGGCGGTTATGGGCAAGCCGGAAGAAGACCTCGGGGATTCTCTTGAAGGCTTTGAGCCTGACCTTGATGAAGAAACCATACTTGAGTATATAAATAACCCCTTCAGCAATCCCCATGCCCTGCTCAAGAAGGCAACCAGCCGGTTCATTTACGACCTTTTTGCATATCTGCGCACAAAGGACGATGAGCCTCAGCCAGCGGTCTCAGCCACCATCACCAGAGAGACCCATGAAAGCGAGCTTTCTTCGGGTGAGAAAACGAAACTTCAGCTTAGTTTTTCCTATTCTGACGGTTTTGGAAGGATAATTCAGAAGAAGATACAGGCTGAACCCGGTCCTGTTCCGAAAAGGGATGAGGCGGGAAGGATTGTTACCGGAGCTGACGGTCAGCCGGAGATGACCGACCATAGCGTTGAGCACAGATGGGTAGGAACAGGATGGGTTGTTTTCAACAACAAGGGAAAGCCTGTGCGAAAGTTTGAGCCGTTCTTCACCGACACCCATCTCTTTGAATTTGATGCAAGTATCGGTGTGAGTCCTGTCCTTTTCTATGACCCTCTGGGAAGAGTCGTGGCAACACTCCATCCGGACCACACTTGGGAAAAGGTGGTCTTTGATCCCTGGAGGCAGGAGAGCTGGGATGTAAACGATACCGTTCTCACAAATCCCCTGAATGACCCGGATGTAAGGGGCTTTTTTGAAAGGCTTCCCGAGGAGATGTTCCTTCCCACATGGTATCAGCTGCGAAAAAATCAGCAGTATTCATCCCTCTTTGAGGCACGCTATCCTGAGGCAGAAGCCAGAATCAGGGAGATTCAGGCGGCGGAGAAAACAGAGCTTCATGCGGGAACTCCTGCTGTTTCATATTTTGATGTTCTCGGCAGGGTATTCCTTACGGTTTCTCACAACAGGTTCAAAGCCCCGGATGGAACAGTAAGGGATAAGAAATACAGAACCCTTACCGAGTTTGACATAGAGGGAAATGTGCTTGGGGTCATAGATGCAAAGGGAAGAACCGTTATGCGCTACAGCTACCACATGGCAGGACCTGAGGAGGATGAGGACGAAGAACGAAGGGATGCGCATCTCATCCATCAGGCAAGCATGGAAGCAGGTGAGCGCTGGATTCTTCCCGATGTTGAAGGAAATCCCATCCGCATCTGGGACAGCAGGGGATTTGTCCGCAGAATCTGCTACGATGAGCTCAGAAGACAAACGCATCTTTATGTTGCAAAGGATGGAGTTGAATATCTCGTTGAGCGCACGGTTTATGGCGAAGAGCAGGGGGAGGCAAACAACCTCCGCACAAGGGTTTACAAACAGTATGACCAGGCAGGGGTCGTAACGAACCGGGCGTATGACTTTAAGGGCAACCTGATCCAGAGCGAAAGAAAACTTGCGGTTGAATACAGAGAGACAGTTGACTGGAATGGAGAGGTTCAGTTAGAGGAAGAGACTTTTGAAACCTTCACAGAATACGATGCCCTGAACCGGGCAATCAGAATCACAACCCCTGATGGAAGCATTACCTATCCGGGCTACAACGAGGCGAATCTGCTGGAAAAGGTAGAAGTAAGGCTTCGTGATGAAGAAGAAAAGAAAGTTTTTGTAAAGAATATCAACTACAATGCAAAGGGGCAGAGGGAGCGGATAGAATACGGAAACGGTGCAGTAACCCTTTACGAATACGATTCCCTCACCTTCAGGCTCAGGCATCTGAAAACAGCCCGGAGCGGAAAGGTATTTCAGGACCTCTATTATACCTATGACCCGGCAGGAAACATAACCCACATAAGGGATGATGCCCAGCAGAGGATTTACTTCAGAAACTCCGTTGTAAGGCCCGATGCAGAATACACCTACGATGCCCTCTACAGGCTTGTGGAGGCAAATGGGAGAGAGCATATAGGTCAGGCTGGAGTGCCCGCTCCTTCTTCATGGGACGACAGGTTCCGCGTAAAGCTTGCACATCCCAATGACGGAAATGCCATGCGAAGATACACCGAGCAGTATGAATACGACGAGGTGGGAAACATTCTGCGCATGATACATAAGGCGAACAGCAACGGAAGCTGGACCAGGGAATATTTTTATGAAGAAGAAAGCCTGCTTGAGCCTGATAGATTCAGCAACCGGCTTTCGAGAACAGAGGTTGGGGAAAGGGTGGAAAGATACACCCACGATGAGCACGGAAACATGACCTCAATGCCCCACTTAAGCCTGATGGAATGGGACTATGAGGACAGGCTTAAGGCTACATCAAGGCAGGTTAGAAGCGATGGAGGAACGCCTGAGACAACCTATTACGTTTACAACAGCGATGGAGAGAGGATAAGGAAGGTCACGGAGCGCCAGGCCTCTCCCGGAAGTTCACCAACCCGCATGAAGGAAAGAATTTACCTCAATGGATTCGAGATTTACAGGGAATACGCTGGAGATGGCAGCATAACTCTTGAGCGGGAGACCCTGCATGTGATGGATGACAGGCAGCGCATAGCCCTTGTTGAAACCAGGACAAGGGGGACGGATCAGGCACCAGAAAGGCTCATCCGCTACCAGATTGCGAATCACTTAGGCTCTTCTGTCCTTGAGCTTGATGATGAGGCAAGGGTTATATCGTACGAAGAATACTACCCTTACGGTGCCACCTCCTATCAGGCGGTAAGGAGTCAGACCGAAACCCCCAAACGCTACAGATACACGGGCATGGAAAGGGACGAAGAAAGCGGGCTCAACTACCATACCGCAAGGTATTACGCAACATGGCTCGGCAGGTGGGTGAGCTGTGATCCAGAGGGGCTGGTGGATGGAGTGAATGTTTACTGGTATGTTCGAAATAATCCCATGGCGTTTAATGATAAAATAGGACATCAAGCCCAGCAAAATCAAGTGCGTCAAGAATTCATTCAAGAGATTATTCATTTCTTTAATTCCGCAACACTTTTTTTCAGATCTCCATATGTACGACTTACGCACGAAAGGTTTGCAAGGATAATTACTAACTGGTACAGAATAATAGAAAGGGTTCCTGTAGCGGATCAAAACTTGCAACGTCAATTACAAAGGAAATATATACTCGCTATACGTATGTTGATTAGAAGAGCGGCAAATACTTTTAAAATGAATGAGAATGAACTATATCGTCAATATAGCGCTCTTATTCCCATGTGGGCGTGGCCAATACCTCATCGTCGGATACAAGGTATTTCAACACCTATTCCACAGGGTGCACTGGTAAGAAGAAATAGAAACGCAGAGTTACAAATCAATGGAGTAAGGATAATAATCAGACAGGATGCAGTTGACTTTAGGCTTATAAATAGAGCAGAGACAAGGTTCCAAGTCAATTACCGTATCAATTTCAGGTATCTTAGAAATAACGGTATAAGAATAATTACATGGTGGCAGCCTCAAATTACTGTAACAATACAAACTTTCTATGGGAGAAATGTTAACGCTCAATCTCCTTCAGCCTATGGAAGAGGAACAACACAAGAAGATGTTACTGGAGGTCAAAGAAGTTTAGGTTTTCACGAAGGTAGCCATGGTCTTGCTATTCTTGAGTTTATTAGAACTAATCCACCTCCTCAATTTAGAGGTAGGGTCGGGATGAACCTACAAGATTTTCAACGCGAAGTGAATAACTGGATTAATGCTATGGGAAGATGGGAGATGAGATTAAATGAGTTTCAGAGAGAGGTTGTTGATTGTGTCGGGAGAACAATTGACCAAGTCAGAAACATGAATATATGTAGATAAATCCAAATATAATGGAGGTACGCCATGAACCCAATAACATATCCCCTTAAACCCCGGACAAGGGGAAGGAAGGTGGCAGACCTGCAGGAGGCACTCCTGCAGTTGATTGAGGTAAAAAGGGAGGTATTTGCCCTGCCCGCAAGGCCTCCGATTCCACCGCCTGTGGTTCGTCCGCGGTTTAGCGTGCCGCCTCATCCGGTGGACTGGGAAAGGATTAAAGAAGAGCTAAAAAAAGAAAAATCAAGGCAGTATTACGGAAAGACAACGAAGCTCCTCGTTTCCGCCTTTCAAAAAAGACACCACCTTGAACCCACAGGTGAGGTGGACGAAAAAACCGCAAATGCCCTGAACAGGGCACTAAAAGAACTCGGTCTTTTGGAGACCAAGGAGGAGAGAAAGATGGTGGAAGTATATGGAAAGATAATTTTGGAGGATGGAAGACCTGCGGGTAACATCCCCTTGAGGTTTTACAGATACCTCTTTGGGGAATCCGTAAAAATTGGTGAAACAAAGACCAATGAAAAAGGGAACTACCGCATAACGCTTGAAAAGGATAACAGGGCTCTCATTGTTGAAGTAAAAACGGCCAAAGATAATAAAGAAATATCCCTTTCAAAGCCCATCACCCTCCCTGAAAAAGAAAAGGTTGAAATAAACCTGGTTGCCCCTTCAAATCTTCTGCCCCTTGAGCCTGAGTTTTCCCGTCTGCACAGGGCAATCAGGGCCCTTGAAATAGACTTAAAAAATCTGAAAGATGCCAGAGAGGACGAAGAAAGGCAGGATTTAAGCTTTTTAAGCCATTCAACAGGCTGGGATGCAAGGCTCATTGCTCTGGCAGCAGATGCGCAGAAGATAAGCGAAGAACTGAGGCTTTCAGAAGATGTGGAAAAGGTCTATGCCCTTTTGAGAACGGGTCTTCCCAGGGATAAAGAACTTCTTGTTCAGCTGAGTGCGCATACCGTGGAAAAGGCGCTTAAGAAGGCAAAGGAGGCAAACATCGTAAAACTTTCTGATAGAGAAATTGCAGAATTTAAAAAGAGATTTTCAGAAATTGCAGCAGAAGAGAGACTTAAGGTTCGGATACCCGGCTCAGGGGCAACCTTTGGAGAATTCGTAAGCGAGGTGATAGCGGATAGAGAAAGGCAGAAAATATTTATCTCACTCATCTTTGAGCACAAAGGGGATGAAGAATCTCTCTGGAAGAGGGCTGAAAAAGCAGGATTCAGGAAAGAGGAGATTCAGAAGCTAAAACTTCAGGGAAAGCTTGCCTTTCTTACGGCAAACAGCCATCCCCTTGTTTCTCATCTCATGAAAGAGGTTGAAGACCCCGAAGAGCTTGTTGAAAAGGATTTTTATAAGCCAGGAGAATGGGAAGAAACAATCCGTGATTTAGCCCAGAACAATGAAGAAATAGAAAAGATAATTCCACCAATTTATGAAGGAAAAACCGAAGAGAAACTCAGGGCCTATGCCAAGGACCTGGCCTTAAAGATAAGGCGGAGCTATCCCACCCAGGTTGTGGCAAGGATGATCGAGGTAAAGCCGGAACACTTTGGGGTGAAGAATGACTCACTTCCTGAAACGCTGAGGCAATTGGCCAAAAAAGGATTCCGTATAGGCCAGACTCCTATTGAAACCTTCATGAAACAGGATGGAAACCTGAGAAAACAGATTGAAGAAGTTAAACCACAAATCAAGGAGCTGCACCGGGTCTATCAGATCACGCCAACAGACGAGGCCATGCCTGTGCTCTACAACCTGGATATGACCTCTGCCCGAGCGGTAACAGCCATCCCTGAAGAAGAGTTTGTTAAAAGGTTTGAAGCGGAATACAAGAAAGTACACAACGACAAGCCTCCAAAAAATGTGGCAAGGCTTGTTTACAGGAAGGCGGAGCAGGTGGAAAGCACTGTCTTGAACCTTGCCACCACCGCTCGCTGGCTTGGAAGCCTTCCACCCATACATGTTCTTCCGAATTTCGGTGAAGCCAGGGATAAGGCTATCAAAGAACTTCCAACCTTGGAGAAGCTCTTCGGCTCCCTTGACTTCTGCGAGTGCGAGCACTGCCATTCTGTTCTGAGCCCTGCTGCCTACCTTGTGGATCTTCTTCATTCACTTGAACGGTGGGGAGAAACCGTTAAGAATGGCAAAAAGCCCTACGATGTTCTTACCGAACGTCGTCCGGACATTCCCCACATCCCGCTTACCTGCGAAAACACCTATACCACCATGCCCTACATAGACATAGTAAACGAGATACTGGAATACTGGGTTGTCCACAACAGGCTTGATGAAGGTGCTGCTCATGATACGGGAAAGGCAACCTCCGAAGAGCTTATTGCCGAACCCCAGTATATAGAACCGAAGGCTTACGAGATCCTTCAAGACCAGCGCTATCCCTTAAATCTCCCCTTTGACCTCTGGATAGAGACAGCAAGAGAGTTCTGCAACTACTTTGAAATTCCCCTGTGGAGGCTTCTGGAGGTATTCAGACCAACTAATGAACTCTTTGATCAGACAAAAGCGTACGACTATTCAAAGATCTTTATGGAACAGCTTGGCCTTTCCCCTTCAGAATTTGAGCTCTTCACAGATGAAAACCTCCTTAACACCTGGTATGAGCTTTACGGATACGAAAATGAAAGTGAAGCCTGGAAGGACCTCTCCGGTGATGAGAACCACGGTTCACCCAAACCGCTCTGCGCCAAAACCTTAGCCCGCAGGCTCGGTGTAACCTACAAAGAGCTTGTGGAGATTCTCAAGACATGGTTTGTCAATCCCAGGCTCAATGAAAACCCTGTCTTGCCAAGAGTTGGTGTCAGCATCCACGACATTCCCTTTTACGATATACCCAGGGTTTTTCCCCCTATCGGCATAAGAAATCTGTATCTCTGGACAGAACACAGATCACTTATCGAAAGGGAACCAGGAACCCTCACGAATGTAGAAGAGAAGCTCCGCAGAAGAATAAAGCCTGTGGATAGGTTTGTCAGGGATTTCTTGCCACACATACCGGACTTGGACCTGCCGGGTTTCATTGATGTAATAAAGCCGGATGTTGAAAAGACCATCGTCTTGGCTGATGAAGAGGCAACCTGTGATTTTGGAAAGACAAAGGTAATGTATGCAGACGGCACCCCCCTCAAGCCAGTTGATCTCATAAAAATCAATCTCTTTGTCAGGCTGTGGAAAAAACTCGGCTGGAGCATAGAGGAGCTTGACCAGGCCTTAAAGATCTTTATTCCCAAAAATGTGCCCTTTAATGAAGCACATATTTCTCAAAAGCCGCTAAAAACCGCCTTAATCTACCTTGCCCATCTAAAAGCCTTAGAAGAAAAACTGAACCTTGGAAAAGATGAACGCATCAAGATTCTTACCCTCTGGTCGGACATACCCACAGCCGGTGAGCACTCCCTTTATGCAGAGCTCTTCCTGAAACCCGATATTGTAAATACATACCCGGTATTTGACCATCCCCTTGGGCATTATCTGCAGGGAGATGTTATACATCCCCTTAGGCCTTATCTGCCCGCTCTTCAGGCAGCCTTAGGGCTTACCGCAGAGGAGATAGGGCTTATCCTTGAAGATAACGACCTTGATAATGCTTTCCTTACCCTGAGCACTGTTTCCCTCCTTTACCGTTACGGGCTCCTCGCAAAGGCTTTGAGGATTTCGGTAAGCGAACTCATTTCCCTGAAAAAGCTTTCGGGAATAGACCCCTTCATGTCAATTTCTGAAAATGCGCTTAACTCTCTTGAAGAAGATGCCCCTTACCAGACCATCAGGTTCATTGAGATGGTTGAGAGGGTAAAGGAGAGCGGATTCAAGGTGGAGGATCTGAACTACCTCTTCCTCCACCAGTTTGACCCCACGGGAAAATACCGTCCAGATAAGGCAGGAACAAGGCTTTTCTTAAAGACAATTGCAGATGGAATTCGTTCCATAAGGGCAGAACATGCTGCCCCCGATGACCCGTCCACTTTAAGTGAAGATGTCCTCAGGCAGAAGCTTGGACTGATTCTGCCTCCGGATGTGGTTGACCGCTTCTTAGCTATGCTTGCGGGAAGGGCAGAGTTTACCGCAATAATAAAGACGAATGGAGACAACAAACTTGATCCGGAAACCTTTAAGGATGAGCCTTCCATCATTGATGTTTCTTATGACAGCGTAAAGGGAGAGCAGAGACTTACCTATAGGGGTGTGCTTTTTGAGGATTCTAAAGCTGAGCTTATAGCTAAATTTGAAAATAAACTAACAGACATACAAAAGAACATCTTTTCCCAATTACTTAACGACATCCAGAATCAGGCAAAGGATTTCTTTGATACATGGCTTAAACGCTCAGGGGATGAGGAAATTCCCACAACGGGTTTCTTTGAAGAGGGGGATTACGGATGGCTGTTCGGCTTGCCATTCAAAAAGAACTGGTCAGAGGTCCAGTCAGATTTAGAAAGCATAGACGATTCACATGTAGATGTTCCGGTAAGTATCAAGGCTCTACTTGAAAAAAGGAATATTTCTCTTAATGATACAGCAAAAATAGAGAAGGTAGAGGATAATCTCTGGCAGATTCAGGACAATGGCAGAATTCTGAGAATTCGTAAGTTAGATGAAGAGGTTGACTTTACTTTTGACAGGAAAAAACTCATTGCAGAAACATTCTTCCCTTATCTTCAGGCAAGGCTGATAAAAGACCTGGTAGTAAAGAGCCTGGCGGAAAAAACAGGAGCTGATTCCTCCCTTGTAGAAATGCTTGTAACAGATGAAAATATGCTTTCACTTTCCGATAGCAAAAGCCTTCTTGATAACTTCGTTTCCTCTGCAGAAAAAGGAATCACAGCCATCGTGGATTCAACCACGAAGCTTGTGGATGATGCTGATACTGCCCTGACAGATACTCAGGCAGGAAGTGCAAGATTTGAGTGCTACATCGTTTTCCCAACGCCCGGACCTTACAGATTCTATATTGAGGCGGATGAAGGGGTTAAATATGAACTGAGGTTTGACCATCTATCCAAACCACTTCTCTCAAATATGGATTCAGATGGGGAAACTTCTGCATACACCGAATTTAAGGCAAACATCCCTTACAGATTTACCCTTGAACTTGAAAATATTCAGAGCAAAAAGGCCAGACTTCTTGTTCGCGGTGAAAATCTGCCAAAGGGTAGTATCAGCAGGCTTGCCCTCTATCCTGCAAAGGAGATGGATGAAGCGGAAAAAGCATATGTTCTGTTGAGCAAAGCCCTTCAGCTTTTTGCGACCTTTGAGCTTAAAGAAAGGGAAGTTCGCTATCTCCTCACCCATATTGGCAACTTCAGGATGCCTGTAAGTGCCGAAGAGGCATCGGTTGATAAAGCTCAAAAGCTGTTTTCCAAATTCCTTTCCCTTTGCTTGTACAGCAGTTTGAAGAAAGACCTTGCGGGAAATACGGAGGACCTTGTGGATGTGCTTGAGGCAGAGGATAAAGATGCATATCTCAACAGGATTGCTGAACTTACGCGCCGTGACCCTGATGTAGTGAAGCAAACTGCAGATATTCTGTTTGAATCTTCAGATGATGAGACAAACACCTTCCAGAAATTTGACAAATACCTCCAAAGACTAAATAGGCTCTGGGATGCCCTTCAGATTGTCCACCGCTTCGGTGTTTCACCTGAGGAGATTGCAGACTGGAGAGGGATTGCCAGCAGGGATGAAGACCAGAACGAGATTGCAGAGCGGAGAGAAATCGACAGAGATAAAGACCGGGCCCAAATTGCCCAAAGGATTAGAAATGCTATAAAAGCCCGTTTTGAAAGAAGTACATGGCTGAAAGTTATTCAGCCCATTTCTGACCGCCTGCGGAAAAAGAAGAGGGATGCGCTGTCTGCCTATGTGATGCACAAACTTGGCTATGAACGGATTGAACAGCTATACGAGCACTTCCTGATAGACCCGGGCATGGAACCCGTGGTCTGGACCTCAAGGATAAGGCTTGCCATCGCTTCTGTGCAACTATTCATCCAGCGCTGCCTGTTGAATCTTGAAAAGGATGTTCCGGCTTCAGCCATAAACACAAAGGAATGGGAGTGGATGAAGCGATACAGGGTTTGGGAGGCAAACAGAAAGATCTTCCTCTGGCCTGAGAACTGGCTTGAGCCGGAATTCAGGGACGACAAGACCCACCTCTTTCAGGAGCTTGAAGGCACCCTCCTTCAGGGAGATGTATCCGAGGAGCTTGTTGAGGACGCCTTCCTTAACTACCTGAAAAAGCTTGATGAACTGGCAAGGCTTGACATCGTGGCGGCACATATCGAATACAGAGATGATCCCGATAACAACATCCTTCATGTGTTCGGTCGCACCTACAACCAGCCCCACAAATACTTCTACCGCAGGTATCAGCACGGGGAGTGGACTCCCTGGGAGCCTATGAACATCGAAATTCAGGGAGACCACCTTGCACCCGTTGTCTGGCACGACAGGCTCTGGCTCTTCTGGGTAACTTTTATAGAAAAGCCTGTTTCTCCTGGAAATTCGGATGAAAATAAATCTGAAACAATAAGAAATCTGGCTGATAAACCGATTTCAGAAATGTCCGGAAAGAAAGAACTCCACGCCCAGCTCCACTGGAGTATTTATGATAAAGGGAAATGGAGTGCACCGCAGGTGAGTGGGTTTGAGGCTTTGAAGGATGAAAATGACAACCCAGTCAAAATACCACAGGATTTTGATCCAAAAAACATTTTTGTTTGGATTTACAAAGAGGAAAAGAAGGATGAGGAAGGCAATAAAGTGGAAGGTGGTGTGTATGTGAATTTAGGATACTTTCAGAACTCTTTCTATCTGATTAGCCGAAACAGTCCTCCGTCTATTAAGAGAGGTATGGATCTTGTTTTCCCTTACTACAATTTATTCCGTAAAATTCCTTCTCAAACTAAGTGGATGACTAGTGGAGATCTAACTTTAGATCATCCTGAATCTAAAGGCCCTCTTTCTGTCGATATGGTTTATAGTTCTACTCCTATTTTAGATTTGGATAATGATAAAAACTATACTCTTTTATTTTTAAACAATTTAAAACAAGAAGCTTTATTTAGCACCCCCTTCTTCTATCAGGATGACGAGCACACCTTCTTTGTCGAACCGGGATATGAAGAGCCTCAGATACCTGCCTGGGAAAGATGGGTTGAAGGATTGGTCCCTCCCGTGATTGAGAGATTTAGAGACTTAGAAAAAGAGGCGGCCATCAATTCCTTCATTCCTATACCGGAAAAAGCTATACCTCCGATTGATAAACCTCCGATTGATCCCCGAAGTAGATTCAGAATTAAAGAACCTCGCGACTGGTTGATTAAACCGGCTACAGTCCTTGACTTTAGAGGAATACCCATAGGAGAGAGAGGAAAGGTTTTTGCAGAACTGGGAAGAACAGGAATCCGGGAAAGAGGAATTAACCTTATCGGGCATGAAGGATTAATTGGTTCTGGTTTTACTCATTTAAGGAGTCAACTATCAGGAATTGATAGCTAGGCATGGGGCACCCCCGCAGGAGCAAGTTTAGAAGGATCGAAGAATTGATTACGAGTAGAGAGGGCATAGATTACCCGGATCAGTTTGTTAACTACGGCTATCATGGCTTTTTTATAGCTTCTGAACTGGGTGTATTTCCTTCGGAAGTAATGCTGAAAAGTTTTCTCCCACTTGACCGTTCCTACGGCCATCTGGAAGAGGATATTTCGAAGGTAAGGATTTCCCTGTTTGGAGATGTTCATACGGACCTTCCATTTTCCGGATTGTTTGACCACGGGATCTGTTCCGGCATATTTGATCAGTTTTTTGGCGTTACTGAAGCGTTTTATGTTTTCGACTTCGGCCAGGAACCTGGAGGCGAGGTCGCGGGAGATGCCTTTTATGGAGGAGAGGCATTCCAGCTGAGTTTTCATGGTAGTTTCGATCTCCGTCTGGAGGTCTTTTTCCAGTTTTTCGATCATGGATTGGAGGAAGAAGATCTTTTGGATGTAAATTTGGAGGATTTTTTCCAGGCCTTTATGAGAGATCCCCACCGAGTTTTGGGCCACCTGCACGAGGTCTTGAGCGGAGAAGGAAGGTTTACGGCCCGGCAGTCGGGAGAGGATATAGTCTATTTTTCCCCAACCGGCTTTGGCAATTCTTTTAGCGGAGGGGTAGCGGCTGAGGATTTCAAGGAAGGCCCGAGAGAAGACATTGAAGTGTTTTTCGGCTTCGGGGAAAAGGGCGGCGAGGGAGTGTTTGATTTGGGTTTTGGCCTCGGCGATTTCCTGTTTGAGTTTTTGGATTTGTCGGGCCAGGAGTTTGGTTTCGGAGGGGAGGGTAGCTGGTTTAAGGAGGTGGGGATTGGAGAGGGCAAAGAGCGCCAGGAGGAAGGCGTCTTTTTTATCGGACTTAGAGGGGTTGTTAGCGGAGACGAACCGGACGAAGTGATGAACCATTTTAGGGTTGAGGAGGGATACCCGGAAGTCCTGGTCCAGGAGGAAGGCGAGGAGAGGGAGGTGGAAGCGTCCGGAGGATTCAAGGACGATATGGTTTGGGGTATAGGCGGAGAGAGTTTGGAGGAAGTCTTCGAAGCCTTTGGAAGACATGGGGAGGTTTTTGGATACGAGCTTTCCCTTTTGTGGGTGAAGGATACAGAACTGGAAGGAATTTTTGGCGACATCGATACCTATGTAGAACATAGGCTACCTCCTGGGATAAGGTATATGTCCCTCAGCTCCATCCTCCCGTTTGGCAGGGGCTTTTGCGCCCAACCAACCAATTGGGAGTTGAGGGACAGAGGGACAGACTCCTATAGAGGCTTCCAAGCCTACGAAAAATGGAGTCCTTGTCCCTCTATAAACTTTATCTCGGGAATGGATATAACATAATTCATTGCAGGAGGGAGGTAAGATGAGCAGCAAAAATTTTCATAACAATTTGCTTGTAGCACCCATACTTGGGGCGCCAAAATTGGAAAAAAGCACAGAAGCTAAAAAAGTCTGGAAATGCCAGTTCTATCTCCACCAGCACCCCTATGTTCGGAAGCTGATACAGAGACTGATAAGGGGTGGGGTAAAGGGGCTTCTCGATGCTGATACAGATTTTGAAAGGGATAAAGATGGAAAGATCCTCTGGCTCCGAAACGGTGACCCCCGCCCAAAGCTCTATGAGGAGTTTTTTAAGGAGGATTACGGACCCAACGAAAAAGTCGTCAAAAAACCCTATCCCGTAAAGAATCTTGATTTCTCCACAGGCGGTGCTTATTCGGTCTATAACTGGGAGCTCTTCTATCATGTTCCCTTCCTTATAGCCGTTCATTTAAGCAAAAACCAGCGCTTTGCAGAGGCACAGAAATGGTTCCATTACATATTTGACCCCACAGACGACAGTGATGACGAATCTCCTCAACGATTCTGGAAGGTCTATCCCTTCTGGCAGAAGAGAAACCAGCCTAAGGGGATTGTTAAGGTTCTGACCGACCTCTCAAAAGGCAGAGATTCTGAAAACACAGTTAAATCTATTGAAGCCTGGAGGGAAAATCCCTTCCGTCCACATCTGATCGCCCGTTTCAGACAGTGGGCCTACATGTACAAGACTGTCATGGCCTATCTTGACAACCTGATTGCCTGGGGCGATTTCCTCTTCAGGCAGGACACCCCTGAAAGCGTGGATGAGGCAGTCCAGATCTATGTTATGGCGGCAAACATACTCGGCCCAAAGCCTCAGCCTGTACCCAGAAAAGGCACTGTAACTCCAAAAACCTATGCAAGTTTGCAGAAAGAGATGGATGAGTTCAGCAATGCCCTGGTTGAACTTGAGGCAGATATTCCCTTTGTGTTCTTCTCCCCTCAGGATAAAGCAACAGCCACCTCATCCACCACCGTCAAGAACATTGCCAAAACGCTTTATTTCTGCATCCCACCGAATGAGAAGCTCCTTGGCTACTGGGACACGGTTGCCGACAGGTTATTCAAGATAAGAAACAGCCTTGACATCATGGGCAGATTCCGCAGGCTGCCCCTGTTTTCGCCGCCCATTGATCCTGCACTGCTTGCAAGGGCAGCTGCTGCCGGTCTTAATGTGGGAGCAATAATAAGCGGACTTGACCAGCCTCTGCCCCTTGTGCGGTTCAGCTTCCTTGTGCAGAAAGCACTGGAGATAGCCCAGGAGGTAAAATCCCTTGGAAGCCAGCTCCTCTCTGCCATGGAGAAGGAGGATGCTGAGGCGATGGCAATTCTTCGTGCAAAGCATGAGCGTGCTGTGCTGGAGATGGTTGAGCAGGTAAAATACAACCAGCTTCAGGAGGCGATAAAATCAAGAGAGGCACTGGAGAAATCCCTTGCCCTTGCCCTTGCACGCTACATCTACTACGAGCGCCAGCTTGGGAGAAAGGAAAACGAAATTATTGAACAGCTTCAGGATGTAATCAAAGCTTTCGGTGAACTGGACAAGCAGAAACTTGAGAATATGGAGTATTCCCAGGAAGAGCCTGAGATTGAACCGAGAGAGATTGAGGTGGATATTGCCAGGGATATAGCGGGGAGATCAGGAAAAACAGTGATAAGCTCATATGAAGCTAAAGAACTGGAACTTTTGGATGCTGCTCAGGGGCTTCAGGACTTCGCAGCGGTAAATGAAACACTTTCTTCCGTTTTCGCACTCTTACCCACATTCGGTATTTTGACCGCCCCTTTTGGGGCTGGAGCTAAAGCCAAGGTTGCGGGTGGTGAACAACTATCTAAGATGGCCTCTGCAGTGGCTGCTGCTTTTCGCGGTATTGCGGGGAGACTATCCTTCGAAGCCACAATGGCTGCTAAAATCGGCTCCTATGCCCGCCGTGAACAGGAATGGGCGTTCCAGAGTAATCTGGCTGCTGCTGAGATAAATCAGATTTTAAAACAGCTCCGTGCTGCCCAGATAAGGGAAGCCATAGCCGAACAGGAACTCAAAACTCATCGCCTCCAGATGAAGCATGCTGAAGAGATTGAACGCTTCCTAAATCCAGAAGGCACTGAGGAGTATGGCAAGAAAACAAACAAGGCACTTTATGCATGGATGAAGAGGGAGGCAAAGGGACTTTACGCCAGAGCCTTCCAGATGGCCTTTGATGTTGCAAAGAAGGCGGAAAGGGCCCTTCAGCACGAACTGGGGGATACAAACCTGAGCTTTATCAAATACGACTACCTTGCAGGAAAGGAAGGCCTGCTTGCCGGAGAAAAACTATACCTTGACATCAAGCGGATGGAGATGGCCTATCACGAGAACAACCGAAGGGAATATGAACTTACAAAACATGTGAGCCTGCGTGAGGTTGACCCCCTTGCCCTAATCCAGCTCCGAGAAACGGGAAGATGCATCGTGAAGCTTCCAGAAGAACTCTTTGATATGGACGGCCCGGGACATTACTTCCGAAGGATAAAAACCGTAGCGGTAACAATACCGTGCGTGACAGGTCCTTACACAGGCATAAACTGCAAGCTCACCTTGTTAAAAAGCAGCATCCGTAAAAGTCCTGCTATTGATCCAGAATATACCCGTCAGGGACCAGAGGACCCACGCTTTAGTGATTTCCTGGGCAGTCTTGAGTCTGTTGTTGCAAGCAGTGCCCAGAATGACAGTGGACTTTTTGAGACAAACCTTCACGACCAGCGCTATCTCCCCTTTGAGAACTCTGGAGTTATAAGCGAGTGGATGATTGAACTTCCGGCAAATCCTTCTGCAGATGAACCTGCCCAGTTTGACTATAGCACTATCACCGATGTGATTCTGCACATCAGATATACAGCCCGTGATGGAGGAGAGTCTTTACGGAATGCCGCCATGGAGAACTTAAAAAATAAAATACAAGAAGGCACAGCCCCTGGCTGTACCCGCCTGTTTGATATCAGGCACGAATTCCCCTCTGAATGGGCAAGATTTATCTCCCCTCAAAGCAAAACCAACGGATGTTATGAATTATCTCTTAATCTAAAAGAAGAGCACTATCCGTTCTGGAGTAAAGGAAAATTAGGTTCAGTAAAAAGGGCATACATGATAGCCAAAATGGAAGAAAATGATCAAATTACTATATATCCAAACGATTCATGTACTGAAGGAGACAACCTTGAGAAGGATCCCTCCCTCGGGAAACTACTTATTGGTGAGCTGGATAAGGTAAAACCAGAGAGTCCCCTTGGAGAATGGAAAGTCTACTTCAGTACCAACAGACTAGAAGATCTGTGGATTCTGATCGGTTGGAGCACAACGAAGTCATGAAAACATTGAAAAGAGAGAAGCTATGGATATTTTGGTTGTTTCCAAAAAAAACTGATATGCCCCAAAATTTGGACCACCTGAAATGTTAGGGTTTCTACTTAGTGCTGTCATTTTCTAACTCAAGTTTGACAGTCGGAAAGGGCTGGTGAATCTGAAGTGAGCATTTCCGGCCCGAAATAACCCCTAAATGCCCCTCTAATTTCCTCTTTCCACCTACGACTCACTGTCTCCGTTTCTAAGTGTTGTGCTACGCTTCCAAAATTACATCTTGACAAATAAGAAAATTATGCTATTATTTTAGTGCTATGTATATCCGTACCAAAACCTTCAAAAATAAAGACGGGTCCACCAGGACCTACCTCTATATCGTTGAGGGCAAGCGGGTTAACGGAAAAGTGCGCCAGAGGATTGTAGCTAACCTGGGACGGCTGGAAAAACTCCAGGATGGTCAACTGGACAAGCTGATAGAAGGGTTAGCCAAGTTTTCCCGGAGGCAGTGGATAGAGGCTTGCGCCCGTTCCATCGAGGTCAGGCGGGCCAAGGACCTCGGTCCGGCGTTGATCTTTAGAAGACTATGGGAAGATCTTAAGCTTGATAGCATTCTGAAGAAGCTTCTTGCCCAAACCGAGGTTTCCATAGACGTGGAAGAGGCGGTTTTTGCCATGGTTTTGAATAGGCTCTGTGATCCGGCCTCGAAGCTCGGAGTTAGCCGGTGGAAGGAGACGGTATATCGGCGGGAGTTTGAGAGGCTCGAGCTTCATCATTTTTATAGGGCTCTTGATTTTCTGGCGGATCATAAGGACGAAATTGAGGTAGAGCTTTTCGAGAGGATAAAGGATCTTTTCAACTTGGAGCTTGATTTGGTCTTTTGGGACACGACGAGCACGTATTTTGAGGGGAGAGGGGCGGAGGGGTTTTGCGAGTATGGATTTTCGAAGGATCATCGTGCGGACCGGGTGCAGGTGATATTGGGTTTACTTATGACGCGAGAGGGGATGCCGATAGGGCACGAGGTGTGACTCGGCCCTTAAGATTGTGTCGACCTTGGTATCCACCATTATACCTCTTCACTTTCGTAGCGCAAGACGAAAAGCTGGCGCAATTCATACTCCATTGAGGCCACGGTTGGAATAGGCCTCCTTTGCCATTTATCGGCTAAATTTACGGCTTGAACAAACAGGTTGACTTCTAAACATTCCTGGGAAGGAAAATATCCCCCTAGTTCTAACCTCATCAACTCCAGTCCCCGATTCAAACCCTCCACCGGATTGGTGGTATAGATGTGTTTGCGCACTTTTTTAGGATAATTCAAAAATGCCGTATAGTTTGCTGTCTTTTCTCGAATTTCTCTGGCTTTTTTGGGTTTCTCCTTTTCTACTAGATCAGCTATTTCCATAATTATTTCTTCTCCTTCCGAAACACTCTGAG